>NZ_JBQERA010000003.1:0-774360 GCF_053813445.1 Actinokineospora lacus | reverse complement strand
TCGCGACGACGGCCTCGACCAGCATCGGCATCTGGATCGCCACACGATCCCCGGCCACCAGCCCCAACGATGACAATCCGTTGGCGGCCTTGCACACCATCGTCTGCAACTGCGCGTAGGTGACCGTGCGGGCATCACCCGGCTCGCCCTCCCAGAACAGGGCGACCCGCTCCCCGTTCCCGGCCTCGACGTGGCGGTCGACGCAGTTGACCGCCACGTTGAGTGTTCCGCCGACGAACCACTTCGCGAACGGGGCGTCGGACCAGTCCAGGACCTCGTTCCACTCGCGGGACCACTGCAACCGGTGTGCTTGCTCCGCCCAGAACCCCAACCGATCACCCACAGCCCGCCCATAAGCGTCGACGCGCACGTTCGCCTCGGCGGCGACCTGGTCCGGCGGCGGGAACACCCGTGTCTCCGTCGACAGGTTGTCCAGCGCCGGGCGCGGGCCGGAATGCTCGGTCATGGGTGACCTCCTCGTCAGGGCAAGTTCGCCGCACCGGATCGGCACGAATCTAGACCCAACGCTGCTGACTCGACAGTTCGGCCCCGCATAGGTATAGACCAATGCGCCGGGCGTGCTCCGTTCGGTTGGCCTTGCCGGAATCGGCGGAAAGTAACGCCACGAAGACGTACCGTGGTGACCGGTGCGGCTCAGGTCAGGGGCAGGACACGTGCGGTGCCCGCCCTTCGCCCGGACGTGGTGACGCGGCTCCCCTGGGGAGGGGTAGCCGGGCGGCGTTGCGTCACTCCGGGTGGCAGAACGTCGCGTAAGGGGGAGTATGAGCACCCGATCCGTGTTCGGCGCCCGCTTCCGGGCGTCAGCGTGCGTGGTGTGGGCGGCGGGCTGCGGAGTCGTCGGCATCGGTTGGGCCCTGCGCCCCGGCCGCGCCGACCCCGAGGCCTGGTGGCTCGCCCTGGTCCTGGTCGCCGCCGCCCTCATGCACGCCGAGGCCACCCGGCCGCCCCACGAACGCCGCCGCGTCGCCCACCTCAGCCTCGACCGGGTCGACCACGGCGCGGTGTGGGTCCTCGGCGGCGCGGTCGTGCTGCCCACCCCGCTGGCCCTGGTGCCCGCCATCGTCGTCGCGGGGCGCAGCCTGCTGCTCGTGCGCGGCGCGCTGGGACGCCACATCGTGGCCGCCTGCGCCCTGACCGCCGCCGCAGTCGCCGCGCACGCGATCGCCGTGGCCACCCCGGCCCGGCAGTGGATCATGGCGGGCTCGGTGCCGCCCGCCGCGCTGGCAGGCGCCGCGCTGGGCATGGCCGCCGCCGTGGCCGCCTTCTGGCTCGTCTGGCGGCTGGTCCCGGGCGCCGGGCGCGTCCTGCGCGGCACCAGCGCCTGGACCGACGTGGTGACCGGCCGCGACGACGGTGGGGACCTCCTGGTCGTCTTGGCGCTGGGTGTCATCGCGGCCTGGTCGGCGGGCGTCGGCCACGGCGCCCCGCTGGTCGCCGTCGCCGCCGTGGCCACCGGCGTCACCCGGCGCGCGCAGCGCATCGCCGAGCTGGCCCGCGAGCGCGACCGGTTCGAGGCCGACGCCCTGCACGACCCGCTCACCGGGCTGGCCAACCAGCGCGGCTTCAACCCCGCCGCCGCCTTGGCCCTGGTCGCCGACCAGGCCCGCCGCAGGCCCACCGCCGTCCTGATGCTCGACCTGGACGGCTTCCGCCGGGTCAACGAGCGCCTGGGCCACCTGGGCGCGAACGAGGTCCTCAAGAGGTTCGCCGATGTCGTGCGCGCCAACGTCCGCCACGACGACCTCGTCTGCCGCTGGGGCGGCGAGGAGTTCTCCCTGGTCCTGCCCAACACGGGCCGGGCCGACGCGTGGACCGTCGCCGAACGCGTGCGCCGCGCCGTCGAGACGATGACCGTCGAGCTCACCCCGGCCCGCGGCGCGGGCACCGAGCGCGTCGGCCACTTCACCGTCTCCGGCGGCATCGCGCTGTCCCCTGTGGACGGCACGGACCTGGCCACCCTGCAGGCCCGCGCCGACCGCGCGCTCGCCGAGGCCAAGAACGGCGGACGCAACCAGATCCGCCTGACCTCAGCCCCGGCAGGCGTGGACTCCCCGCACTAGGCCGTGTTTCAGATGTGAGCACGGCCTAGAAGAGCCGTGCGGTGAGCCGTCCCTTTACTTCGGGCCACTCCTCGACAACGACCGAGTACACGACAGTGTCGCGGATCGTCCCGTCAGGACGGATGCGGTGCGAGCGCAGGACACCCTCCTGGCGCGCGCCCAGCCGCTCGATGGCCCGGCGCGAGCGCTCGTTGCGGACGTCGGTGTGCCAGCCGACCCTGAGCGCGCCCAGGGTCTCGAAGGCGTGGGTCATCAGCAGCAGCTTCGCCTCGGTGTTCAGCGCCGTCCGCTGCCACTTGGCGCCGATCCAGGTGTGTCCGATGTAGAGACCGCGGTTCTTGACGTCGATCTCGTAGTACGACGTGGTGCCCGCGACTTCTCCCGAGGGCGCGAACTGGGTGAACGGGAACCGCGTCGGGTCGGCCAGCGCCTCGGCGACCTGGCCGTCCATCTCGGCAGGCGCGGTCGGGTGGCGCTTGCCCAGCCACGTCCAGATCCCCGGGTCGGCGCCCGCGGCGTAGAGGCCGGGGGCGTCGGCGGGCGTCGTCGGCGCGAGGCGCACGTGGTCGCCGACGAGGGTTGGCAGGGTCGTCCAGTCGCTCACGAAGACGACGGTAACCGGCAAAGTGGCCTTGAACACCGGCCACTTCTCACGGATCTCAAATAGCCACTTGTCCCGCCGGTAGGGTCCGGCGAATGACCGACCCCCTGGCTCCGCTGCTCGATCTCCCCGGCGTGCGCGACGCCGTCACCGCCGCGCGGGACGCGGTCGCCGAGGTGCACCGGCACCAGGCCAACCGGCGCGGCTGGCCCACCACGTCGGCCGAGGCGTCGGTCCGGGCGGCGCGGGCCTCCGCGGCCCTGGACGGGGGCGCGACCGACATCCCGGCCGACGGCGAGGTCTCCGACCCGGTCCTGGCGGGCGCGCTGCGCGTCGCCGAGGCGCTCGGCCCCCTGCTGCCGACCTGGGAGCGGGCGCCGCTGCAGGCCCTGGCCCGGCTGCACGTGCTGGCCGCGGCCGACCTCGCCGACCCCGACGCCCTCGGCAGGCCGCGCACCGCGGGCGCCCGGCTCGAACTCCTCGCCGACCTGGTCGCGGGCGGCACGTCGGTGCCCGGTCCGGTCCTCACCGCCGTCGTCCACGGCGAACTGCTCGCCCTGGCGCCCTTCGACAGCGCCAACGGCGTGGTCGCCCGGTCCGCCGCGCGCTTGACAATGATCGCCACCGGGCTGGACCCGAAGGGCCTCGGCGTCCCGGAGGTGTTCTACCTCCGCCGCGCCGAGCGGTACCGCGCCGCGGCCGAGGGGTTCGCTTCGGGCGAGGCGGTCGGCGAGTGGGTCGTGTTCGTCTGCGAGGGCATCAGCGACGGCGCGCGGGAGGCGACCAGCATCGCCGACGCCGCCGGCTAGACAGCGTGGGCGTTGAGCAGGCCGAGTGCCTGCCGGACGTGGCCCTGGCTGCTGGCCAGCGCCTGCGCCGCGCTCCGGATGTCCACTCCGGACAGCAGGTGCACCATGGCGACCTTCAGGTCGCCGTGCGCCTCGCTCAACGCCGTCGAGCACTCCTGCAGCCCCAGGCCGGTGGCCTCGCGCAGGATGCGCAGGGTCCGGCCGCGCAGCTTGGCGTTGGTGGCGCGCAGGCTCACCATCAGGTTGGTGTACGTGCGCCCCATCCGCACCATCACCGCCGTGCTGAACGACGTCAGCACGAGTTTCTGCGAGGTCCCGGCCTTCATCCGGGTGGACCCGGCGATGGCCTCCGGCCCGGTGTCGACCGCCACCAGCACGTCCACCCCTGGCGGCAGCGCGGTGTTCGGGTTGTTCGACACCAATGCCGTACTCGCGCCCTGGTCGTGCGCGGCGACCAGCGCGCCCAGGACGAAGGGTGTGCGGCCGGACGCGGTCAGCCCCAGCACGAAGTCGCCCGCGCGCACCTCCGCCATCGCCTCGGCGCCCGCGTCGTCGTCGTCCTCGGCGTCCTCCACCGCGGTGACCAGCGCGCGCTCGCCGCCCGCGTGGTGCACGGCGAACCAGCCGTCGGGCACGTCGAAGGTCGGGCGCAGCTCGGCGGCGTCGAGGGTGGCGAGCCTGCCCGAGGTCCCGGCGCCGACGTAGTGCACCCGCCCGCCCGAGCGCAGCGCCGCCACCGCGAGGTCGACGGCACGGCCGAGCTGCGGCAGCGCGGCGTGCACGGCGTCGGGGACCAGGCGGTCCTCGGTGTTGATCAGCTGCAGGATGTCCAGCGTGGGCATCCTGTCGATCTCCGTGGTGCGCGGGTTGCGCCGCTCCGTGGGTGAGTCGACGTGCACCGATTGTCGTGGCACGGTCATCTCGCTATCCCCTTCCCCGCGCACCTCTGATCATTTCCCGGTCTCCCGGGGCTTGCGCCTTCCGTCGTGCCTGGTCTCCAAGCGGTGCGCGGAGACCGCGTCCCTCGTCGCGTTGAGCGCGGTGATCGAGTGGTCGATGTGGTGCTGGGCGATGCCGATGAACAGGCAGTCCACCACCGTGAGCTGCGCGATGCGGCTGGCCGTCGCGCCCGAGCGGAACGTGGTCTCGCGCGCCGCGGTGGTGAGCACGTGGTCCGACACCTCGGCTATCGGCGAGGTCGGGTAGTTCGTCAGCGACACCGTGGTCGCGCCGTGCGCGCGGGCCACCCGCAGCGCCTCGACGGTGTCGGTGGTCGCCCCGGTGTGCGAGATCGCCACCGCCACGTCCTCACCGGTCAGCACCGCGGCCGAGGTCAGCATGATGTGGGTGTCGCTCCAGGCAAAGCTGGTGCGGCCGATTCGGTGCAGCTTCTGCTGCAGGTCGGCGGCCACGAACGCGCTGGCGCCCACCCCGTAGACGTCGACCCGCCGCGCCGTGGAGATGGCGGCGACGACCTGGGCCAGCACCTCGATGTCGAGCTGCGCCGCGGTTTCCTCGACCGCGCGGGCGTCGGCGAAGGTGACCTTGCCGACGACGGTCTTGAGGTCGTCGGCGGGGTCGATCTCACCGCCGAGGTCGCGGTCGACGCGCATCTCGGTCCGGGCGGTGTCGGCCGCCAAGGCGATGCGCAGCTCGGGGTAGCCCCCGACACCGATCGCCTTGCAGAACCGGGTGACCGTGGTCTCGCTGGTCCCGGCGGCCTCGGCGACCTCGGTGATGCTGCGCCGCGCCACAGTGGACGGGTTGTCGAGGACGACCTTGGCCACCCGCTGCTCCGCCCTGGCCAAACCGGGCAGGAGCGAGCGAATGCGGACCAAGGGGCTTGACTCGCTGTGTTCTGGCGTCATATGACTCGCACTCACGTGGGAAACTTACTAACAGTGTACGGGGAGAACAAGGCGAAGCATCACACTCAGGTGCAACGCTACCTAAATGTGTCCACAAGGGTGGTCGCCCCGGTCGAGGGCTTGTTCACCGCATCGTCGGACGAACGCGGATTGTTAGCACTCGACGGTCAACGAGTTTCGCTCGACCACCCGTACGGACGAATCAGGTGTGGTTCTTTCTCACCGTTGAGCAGCGTGTCGTAACCATCAGTTACGACGATCCGGTCTACGTGAATTCCCCGTCCGGTGTAACGACTGTCCGTAGTGGACCGCCAGCGAACGGTGATCGACTCCGCCGCGGGCAGCTCCGCGTGGACGCTCCACCAACTGCGGTGCCCGGAACCGGCCAAGCCGGTCTGCTCGCCGATCGGGGCGCCCCTGCCCTCCGCATTGAGGACCGCGGTCCGCCATTCCACGCCGTCGACTGTGTATTCCACAGTGAGCGGATCAGTCGCCTCCGTGTCGACGAAGGCGTCGAAAGCCACCCGCACCGGCCCTCGTGGGGTCAGCTCGGGGGTGGTCAGCGTCGCGGTGCTCGCGTCGGCCTGCGCGGTGAACCAGCTCGTCGCGCTCGATCGGGGCGGCACCGCCATCGCCCTGGCCAGGCCGGTGGCCACCGTCTCCCTGGCCAGGTTGATCGAGCCCCAGGCGCGGCTCGGGTGCACGCGGTTGGTCAGCAGGATGGCCACCGACCGCGACGCCGGGTCGATCACCAGCGAGGTGCCGGTGTACCCGGTGTGCCCGGCGGTGTCCGGGCCCGCGAGCCCGCCCATGTACCAGCGCTGGTTCAGCTCGAAGCCCAGGCCGTGCGCGTTGCCGGGGAACTCGGTGTTGTAGTCGGTCAGCATGGCCCGCACGCTGTCCTTGCTCAGCACCCGCGTGCCGCCGTACACGCCGCCGTTGAGGATCGTCTGCCCCAGCACGGCCAGGTCGCGTGCCGTGGAGAACACCCCGGCGTGCCCGGCCACCCCGCCGAGCGACCAGGCGTTCTCGTCGTGCACCTCGCCGTGGACCATGCCGCGCGGCGGGCTGGCCTGGTACTCGGTCGCCGCGGTCCGCTCGACCGCGGTGGGGTTGTAGCCGGTGTCGGAGAGCCCCAGGGGGCCGGTGATCCGCTGGGCGAGGAACGCGTCGAGCCCGAGGCCGGAGACCCGCTCGACCAGCACGCCCAGCGCGATCAGGTTCAGGTCGGAGTACACGTAGCGGCTGCCCGGCGCGTTCACCGGGGCCCGCTGGAGCGCCGCGAGCTCCCGCGACTCCGGGTCCGGCCAGTTGCGCCACAGCGGAATCCACGGCTCCAGACCGGAGGTGTGGGTCAGCAGCTGCTCAATGGTGATCGCGGCCTTGCCGCCCGCGGCGAACTCCGGCACGTGCGCGGCGACCGGGTCGCTGACGGCGATCGCGCCGTCCTCGACCAGGCACATCACCGCGAGCGAGGTGAACAGCTTGCTCACCGACGCCAGGTCGAACACGGTGTCCAACCGCATCGGCACCTGCTGCTCGGCGGGCAGCTCGGTCCCCGCGCCGTCCTGGTACCGCACGGCCTGCCCGACCGCGGAGTGGTGGACCACGGCCCCGTCGTGGACCAGGAGGGTGACCGCCCCGGCGAACAGGGGCCGCCCGGTGGCCGGACGGGTCCAGTTGGCCACGGCCGCGGCGGCCGACTCGATCGGCGCCGGGTCCAGGCCCACGGACGCCGGTGTGCCCTCCCTCAGCGTCGTATTGGCAAAACCGTGGTGCGGCCGGTCGAACCGGCTCATGTCCCGCGCGGGCTCGGCCGTCGCCGCGCTGCCCGCGACCGACACCGCCACCGCGGCGAGCGCCACTGCCCTGCGAAGTCCCCCAGCCATGACCCTCTCCTCACCGGTACAGCAGATGCGGTTCTCGGAGCCTGGTGAAATCGGCCAGCTCACCCGCCCAGGCGGCGGTGATCGACTCGGCGTCCGCGCCCGCGTCGACCATGCGGCGGAACCGGTCGGAGCCGGTGAGCAGGTCGATGAAGTTGTCCGGACGCCACTTGAAGACCTCCGGGTAGAGCCGCCGCGCGGCCAGGATCATGGCCACGGCGGTGCCGATCGCGTCGAACCCGCGCTCGGGGTAGACCTGCACGCCGCCGCAGGCCACGCGGGTGAACTTGCCGAAGGTCGGGGTGAAGTACTGCTCGCGGAAGCGGACGTTGGGCAGGCCGTTGAGCGCCTCGGCCCACCGCCAGTCGATGCCCGGCGCGCCGATGATCTCGAAGGGACGCGTGGTGCCCCGTCCCTCGGACAGCACGGTGCCCTCGAAGAGACAGGTGCCGGGGTAGACCAGGGCCGTGGTCGGGGTCGGCATGTTGGGGCTGGGAAGCACCCAGGACAGGCCGGTGTCCTCGTAGACCTGGTCGCGGCGCCAACCGCGCACCTCGACCACCGTCAGCTCGCGCAAGCGCTTGCCCGCGTCGGTGGGCAGGTACTCGGCGTCGAAGAACCGGGCCAGCTCGCCGACGGTCATGCCGTGCTGCTGCACGATCGGCTTGCGCCCGACGCCGGAGGCGTACGCCGGGTCGAGCTTCGGGCCGTACGGCTGGCCGCCGACCGGGTTGGGCCGGTCGAGCACGATGAACGCCGCGTCGGCGATGACCGCGGCGTGCATCGCGGTGTACATGGTCCAGATGTAGGTGTAGAAGCGCGCGCCCACGTCGGCGATGTCGAAGACGACCGTGTCCACGCCCGCCTTGGTGTACTGCGCCGCCAGCTTGGCCGCGCTGGCGCCGTACGCGTCGTACACCGGGACGCCTGTGCGCGGGTCCAGGTAGTCGCCCTCGGAGCCGCCCGCCTGGGCCGTGCCGCGGAAACCGTGCTCGGGCCCGAACACCGCCAGGGGGCGCGGCATCGCGTCGACGATGTGCGTGCCGTCGCGCAGGACGCCGGTCGGGTTGGACACCACGCCCACCCGGCGCCCGGCCAGCAGGTCCCAGCCCTGCTCGGCCAGGACGTCGGCGCCCGGGACGACCGGGCGGTTGCGTTGCGCGGGCGAGGCGTGGGCCGTGGTCGCCGCGCTGCTCAGCAGTGGCGCGGCCAGGGCGGACGCCGCGAGGAACCGGCGGCGCCTCACCAGCTGATCCCATGTCCGAAGGGGTAGCGGATGAGCGTCGGGTCGGCGCCGTCGGGCACCGCGACCGGGAGCTTCCCGCGTGGGCTGGTCTCGCCCATGAGCACCTTCGCCAGTGAGTTCATCGACACCCCGCGCCAGGAGTAGGTGGCCAGCCACGTCGGCGCCGCGACGAACCCGGCGTCGTAGGGGACCTGCGTGGCCACGGCGACGACCGGTTTCCCGGTGGCCATCAGCCGCGTCAGCAGGGTCCGCTGCTGGGTGAAGGCGGACAGGTTGTTCGTCAGGAGGACGACCACGTCGGCGTTGGCCGCGGCGGCCTCGGCCTGGGCGATCACCGTCGCGGACGGCCGGGTGCCCGTCGGCAGCGCGGTGGCTGTCGAACCGAGCGCGGCGGCGAGCTGCTGCGGCGACTTGGCCGAGTTGACCGTGTCGCCCACACCGGCCACCAGTACGCGGGAAGGCGCGCTCAGCGGGAGGACACCGGCGTCATTGCGCAGCAGCGTCACGGTGCGGTCGGTCAGCGCCTGCACGGCCGCCTCGTTCCGCGGGGTGCCCACCCGGGAGTCGATCTCGCTCTCGTCCACCACGGGGTGGGCGATGATCCCGCGCTGCCACTTCTGCGTCAGGACGCGCCGCACGCTCTCGTCGACGCGCGCCTCGCTGATCCGCCCGCTGCGCACCGCGGCGAGGACGGAGTCCATGGCGAGCGTCAGGTCCACCGGCATCAGCAGCTGGTCGACGCCCGCCTCCAGGGCCAGCACCGGGATCTCGGCGTCGCCGAACATCTCCCGGACGCCCTGCATGCCCAGCGCGTCGGTGACGATCACGCCGTCGTAGCCCAGCTCGTCGCGCAGCAGCCCGGTCAGGATCGGCCTGCTCAGCGTCGCGGGGACGCCGGTGGGGTCCAGGCTGGGGAACTGGATGTGCGCGGTCATGATCGAGTCGATGCCCGCGTCGATCGCGGCCTGGAACGGCGGCAGGTCCACCGCGCGCCACTGCTCGGCGCTGCGGTTGATCGCGGGCAGCCCGGTGTGGCTGTCGGTCGCGGCGTCACCGTGGCCGGGGAAGTGCTTGGCCGAGGACGAGACCGTCTCGAAGCGGCGTCCGTCCTGGTAGCCGCGCACCTGGGCGGCCACCATCGACGAGGCCAGGCCGGGGTCGGCGCTGAAGGACCGGGCGCCGATGACCGGGTTGAGCGGGTTGGAGTTGACGTCGGCGACCGGGGCGAAGTTCTGGTTGACGCCCATCGCGCGCAGCTCGCGCCCGTTGATGGCGGCGGCGGTCTGCGCGTCGACCGTGCTGCGGCCCGCGCCCAGCGCCATCGCGCTGGGGTACTCGGTGGCGGGCGCCTCGACCCGGGTGACGTTGCCGCCCTCCTGGTCGATCGCCACGACCAGCGGCACGTGGGGCGCGGCGCCGAGCGCGGCACGTTGCAGGCCGTTGGAGAAGGCCGCCAGCTGCGCGGGGTTGTCGATGTTGTCGGTGCCGCTGTTGTTGAAGTAGATGACGCCGCCGAGCTGGTAGCGGCGCACCACCTCGGCCGGGGTGGCCACGCCGTAGCGCGCCATGTTGGTCGGGTGCGCCTCAGTCGCCGACTTGCCCCAGACGGAGGCCACGAACAGCTGGCCGACCTTCTGCTCCAGGGTCATCCGGCGCAGCGCCGCGTCGACCCAGCCCACCTCGGTGGTGGCCGCGGGCCCGGCGAGGGTGGCGGAGTTGGCCTGTGGGGTGATCGCGACGGCGCCGACCGTGGCAGCCGCGGCTGTCATGGCCGCGACGGCGGCGAGCGCGGATCGGGAGGGGGGCACCGTGCCTCCTGGTGGGGAATTGTTCACCAGAAATGACTTCCCCCTGGAAGTTACTCACGACTCCTCGTGCGGTCAACGCGGCAGACGGAGGATGCCGGAACAGGGATTGGGCGGCCCCACCATTGGTGGAACCGCCCAAGTCCGCAGCGTGAGCCACTCGAGTTACCAAGCGTGCAACGTTGTCGTACCGACCTGGACTCGGCGTCCGGCGTCCCGGTACGCAGTCCCTTGACGACGTGCCTCCCGCGGCGTGCTGCGCGTGGGTGCTCGGTGCTCACGCACGGAGTCCGAACCGGGGTGGAGTGGAACTTCTCTTCGTTCCGTCCCTGGCCGATCCGAAGTCCGCACTTCCTTTCTACCCAGTGGCGAAGGTCACTTCAAGGGCACTTTCGGGTGCACCGGTACAGACGGCCGCGACACGCCGTGTCCAGGCCCGCGCGGAATACCGCTACTCGGGTTGTCCGCGTGGGACAGCTAGCGCTTCTTCCTTCGCTGGAAGCCGTACCAAGCCGCGCCCGCCGTCGCGACAGCGCCGATTCCGATGGCTGTCACGGCGACCGCCGTTCCGGACGGGACGGTGAAGCGCGAGCGCAGCGAGATGGGCTTGGTGAAGTTCAACACCGGCCAGCCGCGTTCCGCGGCCACCTTCCGCAGCGCCCGGTCCGGGTTCACCACGCGCGGGTGGCCGACGGCCTCCAGCATCGGCAGGTCGGTGCTGGAGTCGGAGTAGGCGTGGCAGGCGGCGAGGTCGTAGCCGTGCTCCTCGGCCAGCGCGCGGATCGCGGCGGCCTTGTTCTCGCCGTAGCAGTAGAAGTCGATCTCGCCGGTGTAGCGGCCGTCCACCGCCACCATGTGCGTGCCCGCGCTGTGCGTCGCGCCGATCATCTTGGCGATCGGGGCGACGATCTCCTCTCCGGACGCGGACACGACCACCACGTCGTGGCCCTGCTCGCGGTGCTCGGCGACCAACTCGGCAGCCTCGGCGTAGACGAGCGGGTCGACGATGTCGTACAGGGTCTCCTCCACGATCGCCCGCACCTGCTCGACGTCCCAGCCGGTGCACAGCGAGGTCAGGTGCGCCCGCATCCGCTCGACCTGGTCGGCGTCGGCGCCGGAGATGGCGAACACGAACTGCGCGTAGGCGCTCTTGAGCACACCGCGCCGGTTGATCAGCCCGCCCTGGAAGAACGGCCTGCTGAAAGCCAGCGCGCTGGACCGGGCGATGACCGTCTTGTCCAGGTCGAAGAACGCCGCTGTCCGGACTGGCGACTGTGGGTCGGGCACGGCCGCCAGCATAGGGACCGGGCGCGCGATGATCCGGATGGCGCAGGACGGGCGCGCCGTATGGGCGAGGATCGGCGGGAGATCCTGCTGTCTTCTCCCGTATCTGGCCAACAGCACCGGGGAAGGGGATACAGTACCTCTACCCCGGCCGCGTGCCGGGAGGGTTCAGTCCGACCCCCCGGGGCTGAACCTGCTGACGACCCCCGCCCCTCCCCCCTGGCGGGGGTCGTCTCTTTTTCACGTCCCGCGCTCGGCGCACGGACGTCCCCGTCCAGTTTGGCGCATCGCACCGACAATTCCGCTGAGTTGTCCACAAGCGGCCGAACTGTCCACAGGCCGCCACCCACACCCTGGCGGGCCACCCCGGGCCAAGTCGATCGTGGAGCCAGAACCGCGAAAGCCGAGGAGGCCCACCATGCCCGCCACCCACCCGATCGCCTACCTGCGCGAGGAATCCCTCGCCGACGAGGTCCTCCGCTTGGCCGCGGCCGCGTCCTGCCCGCTCGACCGGGTCGCCGATCCGGTGGAACTGCGCTCGCGCTGGACTGGTCCGCCGCTGGTCATCGTCGACGATCCGGCTGCCTGTCGGGGACTGCCCAGGCGTGAGTCGGTGGTGGTCGTGTGCGCGGGAGAGCCGACTTCCGCGGCGTGGTCGGCCGCCGTCGACCTGGGCGCGTCCCGCGTCGTCTCCCTGCCCGCGGGTGAATCCTGGCTCGTCGGCGCACTCGCCGACGCCGCCGAATCGCCTGCGGGACGGGCGGGTCCGGTCGTGGCCGTGGTCGGCGGCACCGGCGGGGCAGGCGCGTCGGTCTTCGCCGCCGCCCTCGCGCTGGCCTCGCTGGACGCGGGCAGGCCGACCCTGCTGGTCGACTGCGACCCGTTGTCCGGCGGCCTCGACCTGGTGCTCGGCGCCGAGCACACGACCGGCCTGCGCTGGCCTGACGTGCGGCTGAAGTCCGGCAGGGTGCCCGTCTCCAGCCTGCACTCCGCGCTTCCGAGCCGCACCAAGGGCACCGCCCGCCTCACGATCCTCTCCGGCGCCCGCGCGGGCGAAGGGCCCACGGCGGAGGCCGTGTCAGCCGTCGTGGCGGCGGGCCGCCGGACGGGGGAGACGGTGGTGTGCGACCTGCCCCGCCACCCCGGCGAGACCGTCACCGCCGCCCTGGGCCAAGCCGACCTCGCCGCGGTCATCGTCCCCGCCGATGTCCGCTCCTGCGCCGCCGCCCACCGGGTCACCACCGACCTCCGCGCCCGCGGCGTCCGCACCGGCCTGGTCATCCGCGGCCCGTCCCCGTCCCGCCTCACTCCACAAGAGATAGCCGACACCCTATCGGTTCCCCTGCTGGCCACCTACAGCTCCGACCGCGACCTCCCCAGATCGGTGGACCGCGGCGAGTTCCGCCCCCGCGCCTCGCTGGCCCGCGCCGCCCGGACAGTCCTCGACGCCGTCCCGGGAGGTGAACCGTGATGCCGCGACCAGGCGCGACTGCTCACCGCGATCCGTTCGTGCGACGGCGATCACCGGTTCGGCCGACCATCCCCGGCGCGGGCTTTGGCTGGACAGTGCGGTCGTGGGCGTGGGGGTGTTGTCGACGTCCGTTCGCGCACCTTTGTCACTCGCACGCGGCCGTCGACCCCGGTGGCGGTGACCGGCCGTGAACCCTGACCTGGCCGACCGGGTGCGGTCACGGCTGGCGCGGCGCGACAGCGCGGTGGTGACCGCGGCGATGGTCGCCGCGGCGGTGCGGGAGTGTTCCGGTGGGGTGGTGGGGCAGGACGACATGCTCGCCGCCCTGGCTGAACTGCGGCGGGAGTTCGTCGGGGCGGGTCAGCTCGATCCCTTGCTGTCCCAACCGGGCGTCACCGACGTGCTCGTGACGGCACCGGACGAAGTATGGACGGACAGCGCCGCGGGCCTGCGGCGGACCGACGTTCGCTTTCCCGACGCCGCCGCCGTCCGCAGGCTCGCCCAACGCCTCGCCTTGGCGGCGGGTCGCAGGCTCGACGACGCTCAGCCGTTCGTCGACGGCTGGCTGCCCGAGGCCCTCACCGGAGCCCGGGTGCGCCTGCACGCCGTGCTCCCCCCGATCGCCGCCGGGTGCACTTTCCTGTCCCTGCGGGTCCTGCGGCCCGCCGCGCATTCCCTGGCCGAACTCGTCCGCCTGGGCACGTTCGACTCCACCACCGCCGACCTGCTCACCGCGATCATCCGCGCCCGCCTGGCATTCCTGGTCTCCGGGAGTACCGGCTCGGGAAAAACCACCCTTCTGTCCGCACTGCTGTCCGCTGTCCCACCCACCGAAAGGATCATCTGCATCGAGGACGCGGGCGAGCTGGAACCCCGGCACCCGCAGTTCGTCCGCCTGGTCTCCCGACCACCCAACGTCGAGGGCGCGGGCGAGGTGACCCTGCGCGACCTGGTCCGCCAGAGCCTGCGGATGCGCCCCGACCGAATCGTCCTGGGCGAGGTCCGCGGCCCCGAGGTGGCCGAACTCCTCACCGCCCTCAACACCGGCCACGACGGCGGCGCGGGCACCGTCCACGCCAACACCCCCACCGAGGTCCCCGCCCGCCTGGAAGCCCTGGGCGCCCTGGCGGGCCTGACCCGCCACGCCCTCCACAGCCAACTGGCCGCCGCCGTCCACTTGGTACTCCACATGACCCGCACAGGCCCACGCCGCCACCTGACCCAGATAGCCCTCCTCGACCGCCAAGACACCGTCACCGCCACCCCGGTCTGGATCAACGGACACCCCACCCCCGCCTACCCCCGCCTAGCCGCGCTCCTACGCCCCACAACCGCACAGGACCAATGATGATCTTCATTCAACTTGCGGCGCCGCGGAGGACTGGTGATCTTCGCTCAACCTCGCAATGACAACGTCGAGGACCGCCATGTCGGCCGTCGACCTGTTTCTGCTCGCTGCCGCGATCGGTGTCTGACGCTGGGCTCGGTCGGCCGATGCCGGGGCCGCCCACCTTGGTGTTGATCAGTGGAAGCCCCATCTCCACCTGGCCGCGCTACTGCGCCAGAGACCACAGAGGACCAAGGATGATCTTCGCTCAACTTCGCGACGACAACTCGGAGGATCGCCATGTCGATCGCCGCCACCCCGCTCCTGCTCGCCGCCGCGATCGGTGTCTGGCCCTCGGGCCTGGCCCGCCGACGCCTTCGTGACCTGTATCCGCCTGCCCGAGCGGCGCCGAGGCGTCTGCGGCTGCCCGCCACGGCGGTCTCCGTGCCGGTGACCGCCGCCCTCATCGCGTGGCCGCTGTTGGGTCCGGCGGGTGCTGCGGCGGGGTTGCTGCTCGCCTTCCTCGTCCGCCGCACGATTGTCGGCAGGCGGGCTGGTCGCGCCGCGCTCACCGCGGTTGACGGGCTCGCTGAGGCACTGCGGGCATTGGTGGCGGAGTTGCGGGCCGGGGCGTCGCCGGTGGTCGCGGCCGAGTCGGCCGCTGAGGACGCGCCGCCTGCCGTCGCGGCCGCACTGCGCTCGGCGGCTGCCGCGACGCGCCTGGGTGGGCAAGCGGAATACCCCTTGTCCAGCACGGAGTTCGATGCCGCGGGTGCGCGCATTGGCCGGGCGTGGCAGTTGGCCACCCAGCATGGTCTGCCGCTGGCCGATGTCCTCGACGCCGTCCGCGTCGACTTGGAGCAGCGGGTGCGCTTTGCCCGCCAAGTCGAGGCCCGGATGGCGGGCCCGCGCGCCAGCACCACCGTGCTGGCCTGCCTCCCGGCGGTGGCCGTCCTGCTAGGCCAGGGCAGCGGCGCCGCGCCGCTGGTCGTGCTCGCCGGGTCGGGGGTCGGGCAACTGCTCCTGCTGCTCGGCTCGGCGCTGATCGGCGCCGGACTGCTGTGGTCCGAGCACATCACCCGCCCACAACTGTTCCGCTGACCGGAAAGGAACCCATGACTGTCACGTTGGTGGCCTTGGCCGCGGCCGTCCTGCTCTGGGCGCCGCATCGCCCCGCTGCGGCCCGGCTGAGACGGGTGTTCGGGGGCGCTCGGCGCTCGCCGCTCCCGGTGTCGCGGGCGGTGGTGACCGGCATGGCTGTCGGCGCACTGGCCGCCGTGGTGATGCATCCCGTGGCCGGGCTCGCCGCCGGGCCGATCGCCTGGCTCGCGGTGCGCGGGCCGCGGCGGGAGCGGGCGCCGACGGGCGGTGGCCTGGCGACCGCGGCCGGGTTCGACCTGCTGGCCGCCTGCCTCGCCGCGGGGATGCCGGTGCCCACCGCGGTCCGCGCGGCGGCCGACCACTTCCCGCCGCACATCACCACCGCGCTGCGGGACACCGCGGACCTGCTCGCGCTCGGCGCTGATGCCGGTGCCGCGTGGGCGCCCGCCCTGGCGTGCGCGGACACCGCCGCGCTCGCCCGGGGCGCCCGCCGCAGCGCCCGCTCCGGCACCGCGCTGGCCGAACTCTCCCGCGGGCTGGCCGTCCGCGTCCGCGACCAGGCCGTCGACGCGGCCGAGGCGCGGGCGCAGCGGGCGGCCGTGCTGATCACCGGGCCGCTCGGCCTGTGTTTCCTGCCTGCCTTCCTCTGCCTGGGCGTCGCCCCGGTGGTGGTCGGTCTGGCGACCAACCTGCTCTGAAAGGACGAACCATGCGCACCTACCTCCTCCTCCGACGCCTGCTGCGCCGAGACGCCGGGATGACGACCGCCGAGTACGCCATCGGCACGGTCGCGGCGGCGGCCTTCGCCGCGGTGCTCTACCTGATCGTCACCAGTGACACGGTCAGCAGCGGCCTGACCTCGCTCATCACCGACGCCCTCACCCACGACAAGTGAACGGGCGGTCAGACCGTGGCGCGGTCACCGTCGAGGCCGCGCTCGCGGTCGCCACCCTCGCCTTCGTCCTCGTGCTGGTCCTGGCGGGCGGCTCGGCGGCCATCGACCAGATCCGCTGCGTCGACGCCGCCCGGGAAGCCGCCCGCCAAGCCGCCCGCGGCGACCCCGAGCGCGCGCGGTCGGCGGCCGAACACCTGGCCCCAGCCGGTGCCGAGGTCCGCATCACCTACACAGACGACACCGTCGTTGTCCACGTCGAGGCCCCCGCGGCCCGCGTGCTGCCAGGCCTCCGCCTCCGCGCCGACGCCCACGCCGCCCTGGAACCCGGCGCACAACAAGGAGAGGGCGATGGCCAAACCCCATGACGACCCGGAGCCCAATGGCAGCCCGGCGCCTCCCGGCAACCCAAGCCTCGCCGACAGCGCAAGCCCTGCCAGCAGCGCAAGCCTCGCCGACAGCGCAAGCCCTGCCAGCAGCGCAGCTTCCGATGGGAGTGGGGACGAGGGGGTCGCGACGGTGTGGGCGGCGGTCGCGGTCGCCGCCTTGGCCGCGCTGCTCGCGGCGGTGGTGGGGGTCGGTGCGGCGGTGGTGGGGCGGCATCGGGCCGCGGGGGCGGCGGATCTGGCGGCGCTGGCGGGGGCCGCGCACGCCTGGTCCGGGGTGGGGGTCGCGTGTGCGCGGGCGGAGGAGGTGGTCAGTCGGATGGGTGCCGAGCTGCGGGTGTGTGAGGTGTCCGGGCTGGAGGTCACCGTGCGCGTTGCCCGGCGGGTGCCTGCTTTTGGCTGGGCTGAGGTCTCTGCTCGGGCGGGGCCGGTGGACGGTGGGATTTCGGTGGGGGCGAAGTCGCAACCCCGGCCTGCCGGTCGGCGCGGCGCTTTAACGGGCCGAGCGGTTGGTCGGGCGCGGCGAACGGCAGGCGGTTCGGGGTGGTTCTCCAGTTGGTGAGAGGGGTCACACACAAAGTAGAGCGCTGTTTGGGCTGGTCATGAACGTCACATCGAGCGCGGGAGGTCACTGAGGACGGAGGGCGGGGTTACTCGGACGTGTGAGCAGGTCGAATACGGTGACCGGTCTTTTCGCCTTCAGTTGCCCGGACAGGTGTGAACACTTCACCTCGCGATAACGACCAGTTGTCGACTGCAAGTTCCCTGGGTGCCCCGTGATGCCGTTGAGTAGGTCACAGGACGCCGAGACCTGGGGTCCGCACCGCGAGGAGGCTCCACCAAAGATGTTGGACAGCGAAAGGTCCGATACCTGGCGCCGGGCGTTCCGGCCCGAACTGCGTGCTGAGGCGATCGGGCTCGCGCTCAAGGGTTGGTCGGTCCTGCCGGGCACCTACCCCACCGCCGATGGCTGGGCGGGTCGCGACGGCGTCGAGGCCGACGGACCCGTGCCGGTGCACCCGGAGTGGCGCCAGCGGGTCGGCACCGATGCCACCCAGGTCGCCACCTGGTGGGCGGGCAAGCCCTACAGCCTGCTGCTGGCCACCGGCACCGGTGTCGACGCCATCGGGGTCGACGGCGACCTCGGCAGGCGCGCCGCCCGGGTGCTGCGGACCTTCGGCCTGCCGGTGCCCATCGTGGCCACGCCGGAGAGCCGGTGGCTGTTCCTCACCCGCTCCGGCGGCGACCTGCACCGCGGCCTGCTCGGCGAGCACGGCGTCACGCTGCACGCCGACGGTGACTGGATCTCGCTGCCGCCGAGCCCGGTGCGCCACGGCGTCGTGCACTGGCGGGTCAAGCCCGAGGTGTGCAACTGGGTGCTCCCGCACGCCCGGGTCGTCGAGGACGCGCTGCTGGAGGCGCTGGGCGCGCCCGTGCACAACCTGATCGGCTCGCTCGTCGCCGCTGACTGAGCGGGCTCGAGGCAGACAACTCAACAGTGACCACTGCGGCTGGGCGGGGAGACCTCCTCCATAATCCCCCGCCCAGCCGCAGAACCAACCTGTCCCGCGCGCCACTGCCACACTCCCGCCCTCGGCGGTGTGCGCCGGACAGGTCGCCTGCCGAGCGTCACATGCAGGCGGCCGCGCCTCCCAGACCGCTCGTGGCCACCGGACACACGCGGCCCCGCCCGGCCGTGGTCGGTGAACCCGCCCCGGGATGACCGCCCGCGCTGATGACCGTCGCCTTCCGGCGCGGCGCAGCGCGGGGTGACTCCCCGCCGATCCGTCCGATCTGGCCACAGTGGACTCAGGTAGCAGGCGCCCGCCAGTGCTCGGCGGCACTCAGCGCGCCGGTGAGCGCGTCGGACCGAACCTCCGACGCGCCCCGGCGCGCTGCCACGTCCGGCACCATGTGCCCATGCTCGCACTGGTGACACTCGTCGTCCGCGACTACGACGAGGCGATCGACTTCTTCGTCAACGCCCTCGGCTTCACGCTGCGCGAGGACACCCCCCGCGACGGCAAGCGGTGGGTGGTCGTCGCGCCGCGCGGGGAGACCGGCATCCTGCTGGCCCGGGCCTCGACGCCGGAGCAGGCGGCCAGGGTGGGCGAGCAGACCGGCGGACGGGTCGGGTGGTTCCTGACCACCGACGACTTCCAGCGCGACTACCAGCGGATGCGCGCCCACGGCGTCGTGTTCGACGAGGAACCCCGCCACGAGCCCTACGGCACCGTCGTCGTGTTCCGCGACCTGTGCGGCAACTGCTGGGACCTCATCGAGCCTCGCCCAGCGCCGCCAGCACCGTCCGCAGGACCGTGACCGCGCCCGCCTTGTCCAGGGGCTCGTTCCCGTTGCCGCACTTGGGCGACTGCACGCACGACGGGCACCCCGTCGGGCACTCGCACAGGCTGATCGCCTCGCACGTCGCGCCCAGCCACGCCGCCAGCGCCGCGTGGCCGCGCTCGGCGAAGCCCGCCCCGCCCGGCGCGCCGTCGTGCACGAACACCGTGGGGTGGCCGGTGTCCGGGTGCAGCGCCGTGGACACCCCGCCGATGTCCCAGCGGTCGCAGGTGGCGAACAGCGGCAGCAGGCCGATCGCGGCGTGCTCGGCGGCGTGCAGGGCCCCGGGGACCGCCGCGGGGTCCAGCGGCAGCGACGCGACGGTGTACCAGACCGCGCGGGTGCGCAGGGTCTGCGCGGGCAGGTCGAGCGGCACCCGGTCCAGGACCTCCCCGGACGGCAGCCGCCGCAGGTAGCCCACGACCTGGGAGGTGACCGCGACCTCTCCGAAGCAGACCGTGACGGTGCCGAAGTCCCGCCGCGAGAGGACCTTGAGCACGGTGATGTCGACGTCCTCGCGCGGCGACGTCGTCCACTCCGGGGACTCCTCGTGCACCATCGCCAGGCAGGCGTCGAGGTCCAGCTCGTCCACCACGTACGACACGCCCTGGTGCAGGTACACCGCCCCGGGGTGCACGCTCGCGCACGCGCTGCCCGCCCCGACCGTCCCCAGCATCCGGCCGGAGTCGGCCTCCACCAGGGCGATCTGCTCCCCGCCCGAGCCGCGGATGTCGACGTCGCCGTGCGGGCGCTCGTGCGCGGTCCAGTACCAGCCGGACGGACGGCGCCGCAGCACCCCGTCGGCCACCAGCTCCTCCAGCACCCCGGCCGCCTCGGGGCCGAAGTCCGGCAGGCACGCCGGGGTCAGCGGCAGCTCGGCCGCGGCGCACGCCAGCTGCGGGGCCAGCACGTACGGGTTGCCCGGGTCGGTCACCGTCGCCTCGACCGGCCGCTCCAGCACCGCCCGCGGGTGGTGCACCAGGTAGGTGTCCAGCGGGTCGTCCCGCGCGACGAAGACCACCAGCGCGCCATCGCCGCCGCGGCCCGCCCGCCCGGCCTGCTGCCAGAACGAGGCCAGCGTGCCCGGGTACCCGGCGACCACCACCGCGTCCAGCCCGGCGATGTCCACGCCCAGCTCCAGCGCGTTGGTCGTGGCCACGCCCAGCAGCGACCCCGAGGCCAGCGCCGCCTCCAGCGCCCGCCGCTCCTCGGGCAGGTACCCCGCCCGGTAGGCCGCCACCCGCTCGGCCAGCGAGGAATCCACTTCGGACAGGATTCGCTTCGCCCCCAGGGCGGCGAGCTCGGCCCCGCGCCGCGACCGGACGAACGCCAGCGTCCGCGCCCCCTCGATCACCAGGTCGGCCAGGATTCGTGACGCCTCAGCGCCCGCCGAGCGGCGCACCGGGGCGCCGTTCTCGCCGGTCAGCTCGGTCAGCGGCGGCTCCCACAGCGCCACCGTGCGCGACCCGCGCGGGGAGTGGTCCTCGGTCACCGCGACGCAGTCCACACCGGACAGCCGGGTCGCCGAGGCGGCCGGGTCGGACACCGTGGCCGAGGCCAGCACGAACACCGGCGCCGAGCGGTACTTCGCCGCGATCCGCCGCAGCCGCCGCATCAGCAGCGCCACGTGCGAGCCGAACAGCCCGCGGTAGGTGTGGCACTCGTCGATCACCACGTACCGCAGGTTGCGGAAGAACTGCGCCCACCGGCTGTGCGCGGGCAGGACGCCGCGGTGGAGCATGTCCGGGTTGGTGAACACCCACCGCCCGTGCGCGCGGACCCAGTCACGCTCGGCCATCGGGGTGTCCCCGTCGTAGGACGCCGCGCGCAGGTCCGCCAGTCCCAGCGACCCGACGGAGCGCAGCTGGTCGGCGCCCAATGCCTTGGTGGGCGAGAGGTACAGCGCGGTGGCCTTCGGGTCGCCGAGCAGCGCGGTGATCACCGGCAGCTGGTAGGCCAGCGACTTGCCCGAGGCCGTCCCGGTCGCCAGGACGACGCTGCGCCCGGCGTGGGCGTGCTCGGCGGCCTCGGCCTGGTGCGCCCACGGCGCGGCCACCCCGCACTCGCCGAACGCCGCGCGCAGCTCGGCGGGCGTCCACTCCGGCCACGGCACGGTCAGCTCGGCGCGCTCGGGCAGCTCGGCGACGTGGGTGATCGGGTCCTCGTCGGCGGGCAGTCCGGCCAGGACGCGTGTGAGCAGCAGATCACCGCGGTGCGCACCCATCCCCCGAGCTTCGCACACCGGGTCGACAGCCCCGGGTTCCGCTGTTCGCGTGACGAAGATGATCAAGAGAGATTGGTCACAATAAGCTAGATGAACCGTTACAGTACGTGCACGGTGCGGGACGGCTGGCGGGCGGCCTTCGCTTTACCAATAGACTCCGCGCGCATCCCACCGTTTGTGGTGGTGCACACGTCGGTGTCGGAGTCGGCCGGAGCGGATGTCGACGCCCGAAACAGGCAGATCAACAGGAGGACGGATGCAAGGGCAGTTCCTCGCGGCAGAAGGCTTGACCCTCACCGGCACGGATCGCGGTGTGGTCGTAGTCATCGCCGTGATCGCCCTCGCCGCTCTTGCCGTCGGATATGTGCTGCTCAAGGAGGTCCTGGCCGCCGGCCAGGGAACCGCCAAGATGCAGGACATCGCCAAGGCGGTCCAAGAGGGCGCGGCGGCGTATCTCAAGCGGCAGCGCAACACGCTGCTGATTTTCGGAAGCATCGTCTTCCTGCTGCTTTTCCTGCTTCCCGCGGACAGTACGGCGGAGAAGGTCGGGCGATCGCTGTTCTTCGTGGTCGGGGCGGTGTTCTCCTTCGGCATCGGCTACCTGGGCATGTGGCTGTCCACGCAGGCGAACCTGCGTGTCGCCGCGGCGGCCAACGAGGAGGCGGGCCGGGAGAAGGCCATGCGGATCGCCTTCCGCACCGGCGGCGCGGTCGGCATGGCCACCGTCGGCCTGGGCCTGTTCGGCGCCGCGGTCGTCGTGCTGGTCTACACCGGCATGGCGCCGAAGGTGTTGGAGGGCTTCGGTTTCGGCGCGGCCCTGATCGCGATGTTCATGCGCGTGGGCGGCGGCATCTTCACCAAGGCCGCTGACGTCGGCGCCGACCTCGTCGGCAAGGTCGAGCAGAACATCCCCGAGGACGACCCGCGCAACGCCGCCACGATCGCCGACAACGTCGGCGACAACGTGGGCGACTGCGCAGGCATGGCCGCGGACCTGTTCGAGTCCTACGCGGTCATGCTCGTCGCCGCGCTCATCCTCGGCAGCACGGCGTTCGGCGTGCAGGGCCTGCTGTTCCCGCTGATCGTCCCGGCGCTCGGCGTGCTCACCGCGATCCTGGGCGTCTACATCACCAAGGCGAAGGCGGGGGAGAGCGGCCTGACCGCGATCAACCGCTCCTTCTACATCTCCGCGGTCGTCTCGGCGGTGCTGTGCACCGCGGCGGCGTTCATCTACCTGCCGACCTCGTTCTCCGAGCTGACCAACCCGGGCGACCCGAGCATCGTGGGCAGCCCGGCGCTCGTCGCCGCGGTCGCGGTGATCATCGGCATCGTGCTGGCGGGCATCATCCTCTGGCTCACCGGCTACTTCACCGGCACCGACTACAAGCCGGTCAAGGAGGTCGGCCAGACCGCGCTGACCGGTCCG
The DNA here is from genome assembly GCF_053813445.1 of Actinokineospora lacus. NCBI lineage: Bacteria > Bacillati > Actinomycetota > Actinomycetes > Pseudonocardiales > Pseudonocardiaceae > Actinokineospora > Actinokineospora lacus. The sequence goes on along the minus strand of NZ_JBQERA010000003.1, from coordinate 751,610 downwards.
GCCACCGTCGTGCTCGCGGGCATCTCCGTCGGCTTCGAGTCCGCGGTGTACACCGCGCTGGTCATCGCCGGGGCGGTCTACGGCGCGTTCCTGCTCTCCGGTTCCGTGGTCGTGGCGCTGTTCGCCATCGCCCTGGCGGGCACCGGCCTGCTGACCACCGTCGGCGTCATCGTCGCGATGGACACCTTCGGCCCGGTCTCGGACAACGCCCAGGGCATCGCCGAGATGTCCGGCGACGTGCACGGCGAGGGCGCGCGAATCCTCACCGAGCTCGACGCGGTCGGCAACACCACCAAGGCCATCACCAAGGGCATCGCCATCGCCACCGCGGTGCTCGCCGCGACGGCGCTGTTCGGGTCCTACCTCGACGCGATCCGCACCGCCCTCGCCAAGGCCCAGGTCCCCCTGGACTTCGAGGACTTCGCGGTGTTCACCCCGGACGTCCTCGTCGGCGTGATCATCGGCGCCGCGGTGGTGTTCATGTTCTCCGGCCTGGCGGTCAACGCGGTCACCAGGGCGGCGGGCGCGATCGTCTTCGAGGTGCGCCGCCAGTTCCGGGACATCCCCGGGATCATGGAGGGCACCACCCGTCCGGAGTACGGCAAGGTCGTCGACATCTGCACCCGGGACTCGCTGCGCGAGCTGGCCACCCCCGGCCTGCTGGCCGTGCTGGCCCCGATCACCGTCGGCTTCGGCCTCGGCGTGGCCCCGCTGGCCGGGTACCTCGGCGGCGCGATCGCCGCGGGCACGCTGATGGCGGTCTTCCTGGCCAACTCCGGTGGGGCGTGGGACAACGCCAAGAAGCTGGTCGAGGACGGCCACCACGGCGGCAAGGGCTCCCCGGCGCACGAGGCGACGATCATCGGCGACACCATCGGCGACCCGTTCAAGGACACCGCGGGCCCGGCCATCAACCCGCTGATCAAGGTGATGAACCTGGTGTCGGTGCTGATCGCGCCCGCCATCGTCACCTTCTCGGTGGGCGTCGACGCCTCCACCGGCCTACGCGTGAGCATCGCGCTGGTCGCGCTGGCGCTGATCGTGGCGGCGGTCGTGATCTCCAAGCGTCGCGGCACGGCGATCGCCGAGTCGCCCGCCGAGAGCGTCTCCAACGCGTAACGGCACGTCACAGGGCCGGCTCCGCTGACGCGGGGCCGGCCCTGCTCTTTCCCGCCCTGCAAGCACCCGGCCCGCGTGCCACGCTGGCCAACGCCGATCAGCTCTAGGAGGCCCGTCGATGGTCCGCCGTCTTACCGCCGCAGTCGCTCTCGCCTTGCTCATGACGGGATGCGCCACCGATACCGGCGCTCCGACCACTTCCGCGCCCGCGACCACGCTCCCCCAGTCCACCTCCGAGACCAGCGCCAACGGCGACGCGAAAGCCTGGGCCGAGAAGGTCTGCGCCTCGGTCGCGCCGGAGGTGGCCAAGCTCAGCGGCGGACCGAACATCGACCCGTCCAACCCGGAGAAGGCCAGGGACGGCCTGGTGACCTACCTCGACACGCTGGCGGGGGCGCTGGACCGGATGATCGGCGGCGTGCGCGACGCGGGTGCGCCGCCGGTGGCCGAGGGCCAGGTCGCCGCCGACCGGACGATCAGCACGCTGGAGGAGGCCAAGGGCGCGGTGGAGAGCGCCAAGACCCGCCTCGCCGCCGCCGACGTCTCCGACCCCGCCGCCTTCCAGGCCGCGTTCGTCAAGGTCGGCGAGGACCTGCAGAAGCTCAGCGAGCTGGAGGACCCGACGGCGGGTCTGCGCGGCAACGCCGAACTCGACGCGGCCTTCCGGGAGGCCGAGTCGTGCAAGACGCTCGCGGGCTCCGACGGGAGCGCCTCGGCGACCACGCCGACGATGGCCACCTCGACGACGGCCACCGCGACTTCGTGATTCTCGCCACGTGACCGCTCGACTGCGGTCCGTGGCACGCGGGGCTTTCGCGGTGTCGAACCCCTGTTCTAATCTGGCCGTCGTGGAGCAGCTGTCCTTCTACTCCGCCCAGGCGTCGACCCCCCGGGTCGGCGACCTGGCGGGGCTGCTCTGCGGGCCTGGCCGGGTCCGCCAGTTCGCCAGGGGCACTGCCCGGCTGACGATCCCGGTCGACGCGCCGTGGCGGGCGAACGCGCTGGTCACGGCGTTCGCCGAGCGCGGGGTGCAGGTCCGGCCGCAGGTCTGCGAGTACCTGGGCACCACGCAGCTGCGCACCGCGTTCCGCGCCGACCTGGTGCCGCTGGCCGTCGCCTGGGGCGCGGCCAAGGACGTCCCCGCCGGGTTCACCCCGTACGGCGCCGTGTTGCGCATGTGGGTGATGGCGGCGGGCGGGTGGGTCGAAGGGGGATACCGGCTCGCCATCGACCCGGCCGCCCCCCATACTCAGGGGCCGCTGCTGGCAGCTCTGGCGCGGTGCGGACTGCCCGCCACCGCGCACGACGGTGACGGGCCGGGTGTTCGGATCACCGGAAGGCGCAGGTTGGCGCGGTTGCTGGAGCTGGTCGGGCCGCCCGCCGGACCGAGCCGTCCCGATCACTGGCCCGCCGCTGTCCGGATGCGTGTGGTGTCCTGAGCGTGCTACAGGTGGTAAAGGTCCATACTCGGTCGGCCGATTCCCAGTGCTGGGTACCGTGCGTGCACACTGGCGGACCGGGACGGGGTCTACAGAGAGCGGGACAGGCGTGGCCGGAACGACGAATTCCAAGAGAAGCGCGGGTGGCACCGGGGGGGCGCAGCCGCGCAGGCTCGTGATCGTCGAGTCCCCAGCCAAGGCGAAGAAGATCGCCTCCTACCTGGGGCGCAACTTCGTCGTGGAGTCCTCCCGCGGCCACATCCGCGACCTTCCCCGCAAGGCCGCCGAGGTCCCGGACAAGTACAAGGGCCAGACGTGGTCCAACCTCGGCGTCAACGTCGACAACGGCTTCGAGCCCATCTACATCGTCACCCCGGACAAGAAGTCGACGGTCAACGAGCTCAAGGGCCTGCTCAAGGACGTCGACGAGCTCTACCTGGCAACAGACGGCGACCGCGAGGGCGAGGCCATCGCCTGGCACCTGCTGGAGGCGCTCAAGCCCAAGGTGCCGGTGCGCAGGATGGTCTTCCACGAGATCACCGAGTCGGCCATCCGCGCCGCCGCCGAGAGCACCCGCGAGCTGGACCGCGACCTCGTCGACGCCCAGGAGACCCGCCGCATCCTCGACCGCCTCTACGGCTACGAGGTCAGCCCGGTGCTGTGGAAGAAGGTCATGCCGCGGCTGTCGGCGGGCCGCGTGCAGTCGGTGGCGACCCGGATCGTGGTGCAGCGCGAGCGCGAGCGCATGGCGTTCGTCTCGGCCTCGTACTGGGACATCTCGGCCACCCTCGACGCCGGACCCGAGGCCGAGCCCAGCACCTTCGGCTCCCGGCTGCTCTCCGTCGACGGCGCCCGCCTGGCCACCGGCCGCGACTTCGGGCCCGATGGCAAGCTCAAGGCCGGGTCCGAGGTGCTGCTGCTGGAGGAGCCCGAGGCCCGGCGGCTCGCCGAGGGGCTCCAGGGCGCCGCGCTGACGGTCACCAGCGTCGAGGAGAAGCCGTACACGCGCAAGCCGTACGCGCCGTTCATGACCTCCACGCTCCAGCAGGAGGCGGGCCGCAAGCTGCGCTTCTCGGCCGACCGCACGATGCGCGCCGCGCAGCGGTTGTACGAGAACGGCTACATCACCTACATGCGCACCGACTCCACCACGCTGTCGGAGACGGCGATCCAGGCTTCCCGCGCCCAGGCCACCGAGCTCTACGGCGCCGAGTACGTCTCGCCCCAGCCGCGCCAGTACACGCGCAAGGTCAAGAACGCCCAGGAGGCGCACGAGGCCATCCGCCCGGCCGGTGAGGTGTTCCGCACCCCCGGCCAGGTCGCCTCGGAGCTGGAGGCCGACGAGTTCCGCATCTACGAGCTGATCTGGCAGCGCACCATCGCCTCCCAGATGGCCGACGTGCGCGGCACCACGATGACCGTGCGGATCACCGGCAGCGCGGCCTCCGGCGAGGAGTGCACGTTCTCCTCATCGGGCCGCACGATCACCTTCGCGGGCTTCCTGCGCGCCTACGTCGAGGCCGTGGACTCCGAGACCGGCGGCGAGGCCGACGACGCCGAGCGGCGCCTGCCGCGGCTGACCAAGGGCCACCCGGTCACCGCGGCCGAGCTGGCCGCCGACGGCCACGCCACCAGCCCGCCCGCCCGCTACTCCGAGCCCAGCCTGATCAAGCAGCTCGAAGACCTCGGCATCGGCCGCCCCTCGACCTACACCTCGATCATCAAGACGATCCAGGACCGCGGCTACGTGTGGAAGAAGGGCTCGGCGCTGGTCCCGTCCTGGATCGCGTTCTCCGTGGTCGGGCTGCTGGAGCAGCACTTCGAGCGGCTGGTCGACTACGACTTCACCGCCGCGATGGAAGACGAGCTCGACCGCATCGCCGTGGGCGACCAGGAGCGCACGACCTGGCTGGCCGGGTTCTACTTCGGCGGCGACATCGGGCCCGCGGGCTCGGTCGGCCGCTCCGGCGGGCTGAAGAAACTGGTGGGCTCCGGGGTCGAGGAGATCGACCCCAAGGAGGTCAACTCCATCCAGGTCTTCGACGACAGCGCCGGGCGCCCGGTCGTGGTCCGGGTCGGCCGCTACGGGCCGTACCTGGAGCGCGAGGTCGACGGCGAGCCGCAGCGCGCCAACCTGCCCGAGGCCCTGCCGCCCGACGAGCTGACCAGGGAGATCGCCGAGGAGCTGTTCTCGGTCCCGATGGAGGGCCGCTCGCTGGGCACCGACCCGGTCACCGGGCACGAGATCGTCGCCAAGGACGGCCGCTTCGGTCCCTACGTCACCGAGGTGCTGCCCGAGGAGGAGCCGCCCGCCGACGGCAAGAAGCCCCGCAAGGCGGCCAAGCCCAAGCCGCGCACCGGGTCGCTGTTCCAGTCGATGTCGCTGGACACGGTGACCCTGCAGGACGCGCTGAAGGTGCTCTCGCTGCCCCGCGTCGTCGGCACCGACCCGGCCAGCGGCGAGGAGATCACCGCCCAGAACGGCCGTTATGGGCCGTACCTGAAGAAGGGCACCGACTCCCGCTCGCTGGCCAGTGAGGACCAGATCTTCGACATCGACCTCGATGCCGCGCTCAAGATCTACGCCGAGCCCAAGCAGCGGGGCCGTCGCGCCGCCGCCGCGCCGCCGCTGCGCGAGCTGGGCGCCGACCCGGTCTCCGGCAAGCCGATGGTGATCAAGGAGGGCCGCTTCGGCCCTTATGTGACCGACGGGGAGACCAACGCCTCGCTGCGCAAGTCCGACAGCGTCGAGACCATCTCGATCGACCGCGCCTCGGAGCTGCTGGCCGAGAAGCGGGCGAAGGACCCGGCGCCCAAGAAGCGGACCCCGGTCCGGCGGGCCCCGGCGAAGACGACCAAGACCGCGGCGAAGAAGCCCGCGGCGAAGAAGTCCGCGGCCAACTCCAAAGCGTGATTCGTCGGGTGCCCGCCCACCGAATCCAGCACAATCGGACATGGGTGTTCCCGACAACGTGTTCACCTGAAGTCACCCTCAGGTTGCACGAGGTTGACTAACCTGGTCCGACCACGGTGGCGTCACCTGAATGGCGCAGGGCCATGGTTACGCTAGGTGCAGCCGGTGTGGAATGGGGTGGAGGGCGATCAGCGCAGGCTCTAACGGGCAGGCGGGGCAGGCCGGGTCCGAGGCGTCCATGGCCCACCGCGTCCGCAGCGTGCTCTCCATCCGCCCGTTCCGCAGGCTGTGGGGTGTCACCTACCTGTGCAGCATGGGGGACTGGCTCTCCCTGCTGGCGCTGACCGGGCTGGCCACCACGTTCCTCGACGACTACCGCGCGCAGAGCTTCGCCTTCGCGGGCGTCGTGCTCACCCAGCTGCTGCCCGGCCTGCTGTTCGCGCCGCTGGGCGGGATCTTCGCCGACCGGTTCGACCGGCGCAAGGTCATGGTCGTCGCCGACATCCTGCGCTGCGCGCTGTTCGTCTCCATCGCGGTCGTGGGCTCGACGCTGTGGCTGTTCCTCGGCAACTTCCTGATCGGCTGCTGCGCGCTGCTGTGGATTCCGTCGAAGGACGCCGCGGTGCCCAACCTGCTGCGCCGCCCCGACCAGGTGGAGACGGCGAACCAGCTGGGCATGGTGATGACCTACGGCATCTCGGTGATCAGCGGCGCCGGGCTGTACGCGCTGATCACCGGCGCCAGCTCCACCTTCGACGTCGACCCCTCCGGCTTCGGCATCGCCAAGATCATCCTGCTGGTCAACGGCGCGCTCTACCTGAGCAGCGCGATCATCGTGGCCACCCGCATCCCGGAGCTGTCCAGGCGGGTGGTCGACACCAGCAAACCCGAGACCGCGGAGAAGCCGGGCTTCGGCGCGATGGTCAAGGACGCCGCCCACTTCGTGCGGACCACGCCGCTGGTGCGCGGCCTGCTGATCGGCATGATCGGCGCGTTCGCCGCCGCGGGCGCGCTGGTCGGCTCCGCGCAGCTGTACGCCAACAGCCTCCGCGGTGGCGAGTCGGCGTTCGGCTGGCTGTTCGTGGCCCTGTTCATCGGCCTGGCCACCGGCATGGCCGGTTCGCCCAAGCTGGCCCGCACGCTGCCGCACAACCGCCTGTTCGGCGTGGCCATCGTCTTCGCCGGGCTGGTGCTGAGCGCCATCGCGATGGCCCCGCACCTGTCCGTGGCCCTGATCGCGGTGGCCATGCTCGGCGCGGGCGCGGGCGCGGCGTTCCTCACCGGCGTGACCATCATCGGCACCCAGGTCGAGGACGCCATCCGGGGCCGGATCAACGCGATCTACCAGTCCCTGATGAAGATCATCCTGGCCGGGGCGATGGCCGCGACCCCGGTGCTCGTCGGCCTGGTCAGCCCCCGCACGGTGACCCTGTTCGGCCGCGAGATGGTCATTGACGGCACCCGCCCGGTGCTGCTCGGCGCCGGCCTGATCGCCGCCCTGGTCGGCGTGGTCGCCTACCGGCAGATGGACGACCGCCGCTCGGAGAAGATCCTCACCGACCTGCTGGCCACCATCCGCCGCAAGACGCGCCGCTCCACCGGCCTGCTCATCGCCGTGGAGGGCTCGGCCGGGCTCGACACCAGCACCCAGGCAGGCCTGCTGGCCGACTGGCTGGGCAAGCCCGCCCGCCGGGAAGTGCTGCTGGCCACCGACCCCGCCCTCAACGACGGCAGGCTGCGCGCCGTCCTGAGCGGCGCGCAGCTCACCAGCGCCCGCGCCCACGCCCTCGTCGCCGCGGCCGTCCGCGCCGACCTGGTGGAACGCGAGATCCGGCCCGCCCTCGACCGCGGCGCCCTGGTCGTCATGGAGCGCTTCGTCGACAGCCCGCTGGCCTACCTGTCGACCACGGCGGGCCTCGACGCCGCCGAGCTGGAGGGCCTGGCCGACTGGGCGACCTCCCGCCTGCGCCCCGATCTGACCGTCCTGCTCGACCGCGACCCGGGCACCCTGCCGCGCTCGCCGAGCACCGAGCATCATTGGCACGTGCAGAGCGTGCTCACAGACATGGCCGCCGCCGATCCCGACCGCTACATCGTGGTCGACGGCGACGGCACCGCGGACGAGGTCGCCGAACGGGTCCAGACGGCCGTCCGCTCCGCCCTCGCCGACCGCAGGCTCGCCGACCTGGCGCCGGTGTCCGGCCTGAATCCGGTGGAGACGGGCTGATGGCGCCGGTCTGGTCGCAACTGGTCGGCCAGCCCGCCGCGGTCGAGGAGCTGAGCGCGGCCGCGGTCGCCGCCGCCCAGCTGGTCGACGGCACCGGCTCGGCCGCCGGGATGACCCACGCCTGGCTGTTCACCGGCCCCCCGGGGTCGGGCCGGTCGGTGGCGGCGCGGGCGTTCGCCGCGGGCTTGCAGTGCACGACAGGGCTGGCGGTGCCCGGCTGCGGGGAGTGCCCCGGGTGCCGCACGAGCATGTCGGGCACGCACGCGGACGTCCGGGTGGTGGAGCCGGAAGGGCTGTCGATCTCCGTCCTGGAGATGCGGACCCTGGTGCAGACCGCGGCCCGGCGGCCCACCGGCGGCCGCTGGCAGGTCGTGATCATCACCGACGCCGACCGGCTGACCGAGGGCGCGGCCAACGCGCTGCTGAAGGCGGTCGAGGAGCCGCCCGCGCGCACGGTGTTCCTGCTGTGCGCGCCGTCGGACCACCCGGAGGACGTGTCGGTGACCATCCGGTCGCGGTGCCGCGCGGTGCCGCTGCGCACGCCCGCCGCCGAGGCGATCGCCGAGGTCCTGCGGGTCCGGGACGGGATCGCCGCCGAGACGGCCGAGTGGGCGGCGTCGGTGTGCGGCGGCCACATCGGCCGGGCGCGTCGGCTGGCCATGGACGAGGCGGCCCGCGACCGCCGGGCCCGCGTCCTGCGCATCCCGCTGCACCTGCCGACCCTGGCCCACGTGTTCGAGTGCGCCGACGACCTGGTGAAGTCCGCCGAGGCCGACGCCGCCGAGGTCGTCTCCTCCCGCGACGACGTCGAACGCGACGCGCTGCGCACGGCCATGGGCCACGGCGGCACCGGGAAGGGCACCGCGTCGGCCACCCGGGGCAGCGCGGGGGCCCTGAAGGACCTGGAGCGCCGCCAGAAGTCCCGCGCGACCCGCACCCAGCGCGACTCCCTCGACCTGGCCCTGGTCGACCTGGCGGGCTTCTACCGGGACGTCCTGGTGGTCTCGTCCCGCTCGACCGCGACCCTCAACCACCCCGACCACGCCGAGGCGGCCACCCAGGCGGCGAACTCCTGGCCCCCCGAGTCGGTCCTGCGCAGGCTGGAAGCCGTCCTGTCCTGCCGCGACGCGCTGGGCGCGAACGTCAAGCCGCGCATCGCGGTGGAAGCGATGGTCTCCGCCCTGTACCGGGGATAGCGCCCTATACCCGGGTAGAGCCCTATACCCGGGTAGAGCCCTGTACCGGGGTAGAGCCTGTGCCGGGGATAGAGCCCAGGCCCCGCCCGGGGATGGGTCGGGCGGGGCCTGGGCTTCCTCTCGGGCTACGTTGCCCGTGAGTTCCGCTGCCTGCGCGCGGGCAGGGCCGCGACCAGGACGACGCCGAGCAGCAGCATCGCCGTGCCGGTCCAGAAGATCGGCACCGCGTGGTACGCGGCGTTGGTGTAGGCCAGCGGCGGCGGCGCCTTGCCCTGCGGCGCGGGCGCCGGCGGGTTCTGCGGCTGCTGGGTGGCGGTGCCGCACACGACCCCGCCCGTGGGCGCGTAGGCGCGGGCGACCTGCTCGCCGAGGGAGATCTGGGCCAGCGCCGATGGCAGGTTCGGCAGCCCGAGCGCGTCGGTCGGCAGGACCTGCAGGTCCAGCATCCGCGCGGACGCCCCGATCTGGTAGCCCTTGAACGGCGTGGTCGCCGCCTCGCCCTTCTGGCTGAGCCCGGCCACCGACAGGCGCAGGACGCCGAGGTCGAGCTTCTTCAGGCCGTCGCCGAGGGCGTCGGTGAGCGGGCTGCCGTCGCCGAGGACACCGCCGATGATGGGCAGGTCCTTGAGGCCGGGCAGGGGGCCCACGCCGGGCAGCGGGATGCCGATGGGGATGTCCAGCCGGGGGTTCGCGCCGTCGAGCCTGCCCAGGCTCTTGCCGCCCTGCGTCACCTCGAGCACCGGAGCGGTGTAGGCGACCTTCGACGTGGCCTTGTCGCCGGTCGAGGTGACCTGCAGCGTCGGCTGGCTGACGACGTTGACGGAGATCTCGAACGGCGTCTTCGCCAGCAGCTTCACCGCCGCCACCTGCATGGTGGAGGTCGACTGGACGGCCTTGTTCTTCGAGCCGGGGATGTCGACCAGCGTGACCACCGACCGCGCCGAGGCCGTGTTGGGCAGGCTGAGCAGGGAGCCGGTCGCCGCTCCCGGCCCGCCGAGCACGCCCCCGAGCGTGCTCAGTGGGCCCCCGAGCTTCTTCAGCCCCTCGATCAGCGCCTGGTCGCCCGCATTGTCGAGGTTGGGCGCGTCGAACACCCCGCTCAGGTCCGGGACGCTCGGCAGGGTGGGGATCGCGTTGAGCGCCGAGAGGCTGGCCAGCTCGGTGGAGGCGTCGGCGATGGTGTCCACGCAGGGGCCCAGCGTGTCGCTCCACTTCGCGTGCACGCGGCCGTTGAGCACACCCGCCTTGATCAGCGTGTCCAGCGGCGAGGACGGCGGGTTGACCCCACCACTGCGCGGCTGGGCGTTGTTCGGCGGCGCGGTCTGGGCCAGGGAGCCCGGCGACTGCGGGCTGCTGCCCTGCACCGCGATCCCGCCGGGCGCGGACTGCGCGACCGCCTTCTCATAAGACAGGTACGCCTCGGAGTTCGCCTGCGCGCTCGCCAGCCCGAACCCGACCTCGGCCGCGGCCTGCTTGGGCAGCTTGTCCTCGGCCCCCGGGATGATCGACTCCGTCGGCGTGGAGTTGGGCAGCAGCCGGATCACCGCCAGCCCGGTTCCCGCGTCGCCGACCGCGTGCCCCAGCGGCTGCGGCCCCCGCGGCGCACTCGGCGGCGGCGCGCTCGGGTTGGCGGCAGGCGGCACCGGCGTGGTCGGCACCTGAGCGGCCGCGGGCCCAGCGCACAGCGCGAGCACGGCCACCGACACCGGCATCGCCAGCACAGCGGGCAGTCGACGAACCATCTCCAGGCCCCTCCTCACTCCGCGCGTCACCGACACGCTTGCGCATGAAGTAAACGACGCTTTCACCCCGGGGTGACGCCCGCCCTCCCATCACCCCACCCCACTCCCCGACCGGGCGACCCCGCTACACTTGTCCCCACCTGCCGCCTTAGCTCAGTCGGCCAGAGCGGCTCACTCGTAATGAGCAGGTCAAGGGTTCGATTCCCTTAGGCGGCTCGCAGGTGAGAGCCCCGGAGGGCTCTGCTGGAAGCTCCGTCATGGAGCTACCGGTGGAGCCATCCGGGGTTATCGTCGTGCTCATGGGGCGACAGAAGGCCGCCGAGCGGCGCAGGCGTGGCGAGGTTGAGACCCTGCCGAGCGGGTCTCTGAGGGTTCGCGTGTACGCGGGTGTGGACCCGGTCACAGGCAAGCGGTACTACATGACGGAAGTCATACCGCCCGGGCCGAAGGCGCAGAAGCTAGCCGAGAAGAAGCTCACGGAGTTCCTCTCCAAGGTTGATCAGAAACGCAACCCGCGTACCCGGGCGACGGTGAAGCAGCTCCTAGTCCGGTACCTCGAACTAGCAGACTTGGCGGAGACCACGCGGGAGAACTATGAATCGCTCATCCGCATACACATTGACCCGCTGATCGGGAGCAAGTCGATAGCGTCTGTCGACGGCGAGATGCTGGATTCTTTCTATAAGCAGCTCCGCACTTGTAGAGAGCACTGTCGCGGAAAGAAGTACATCAGTCACCGCACGAAAAAGCCGCACGAATGTGATGATCGCTGCGGGGCTCACAAGTGCGCGGGTCTCTCGGTTGCCAGCATCCGAAAGGTTCAATCTGTTCTCAGTGGTGCGGGGGCGGACGCGGTTCGTTGGAACTGGATTGGCGTAAATCCGTTCAAGCAAGCGGACGTGCAGAAGGCTGCCAAACCCGCGCCCAAACCGCCAACGACCGAACAGGCGGCCACGATCGTTTCGGAATCGTGGGTCGACATTGATTGGGGCATGCTCATATGGCTTGCGATGGTGACCGGTGCTCGGCGCGGCGAACTGTGCGCGCTCACGTGGGAATGCGTCGAGTTTGACGCGGAAACGCTCCACATTTCCAAGAGCATTGCGCAGCGTGGGGGCAGGACATGGGAGAAGGTCACAAAGACCCACCAAGACCGACGTCTAGCGCTGGACCCGGTGACGCTCGAACTACTGCGCGCCTACCGGACGCATCGCGCGAAGAAGGCCGGTGTGGACAAGTTGCCCGTCGATTCCCGCATCTTCTCGCATAAGGCAGACTCCTCGGAATGGCTCAAGCCTGATTCTGTTAGCCAACGCTATCGCCGGATGTGTTCCCGAATCGGATGGGAAATGCACATTCACCAGTTGCGCCACTACTCCGCAACTGAACTAATCTCGGCGGGTGTGGACGTCACAACCGTTGGCGGCCGACTGGGTCACAGTGGCGGCGGAACGACAACACTGCGGTTCTACAGTGGCTGGCGGCCGGAAGCCGATAAGCGCGCGTCTGCGACCGTCGCCGCTGGATTGCCTCAACCGCCCGGGCTGAACGTGACAGGAGGATTCACGCCTGGCGAAAGGGCCGGGGTCGAGAACCCTACGCATCCGTATCAGAAGATCGCGAGGGATCTACGCGGCGCGATAGATGCGGGCATCTTGACACCGGGCACTCTCATTCCGACGGTCGATCACTTGGCCGAGAGGTACAACGTTTCATTTGGTACCGCCCAGCGCGCCGTGAAAGCATTGAAGGAGGTCGGCCTGATCGGTGGGAAAAGGGGGATGCGCGCGGTGGTGCTGGACCCGCAGAACTCGGAGGGCACAGGATCAGAGCTTGCGGAAGTAGTCGGGCTAGATAGTCGTCTAAAATGGCGATGATAGCCACATGGCCAGGCCGTTAGCTGGTCCGGAGCGGGTCTGAAGTGACGGTTTAATCCGTCCCGGAGTCCGGCTGTCGGCGCACGCCCCTCCTTATCTTGAACCTCCTTAGTATTGGTATGTGGCGTTTAGCGGAGGAAAATTTACTCCGGCTAAAATTGCGAACAAGATACGCGGTCGATGCTCGCGGGGGATGACGCATCAGAGCGAGTTCGCGGACGATCGCTGTTAGTGCAGCGAGGTACTTTTTTTGCTTCTTCCAATCTTCTTCAAAGCGCTCGTCAGTGTATTCGACTTCCCTCATCCGGTAAAAGGTGCAAAGAAGGCTCTTTTGCCTGTACACTTCCCAGGCGATCTGGAATCGCATAATTGCGCGCGCTTCCGGTGCTGCCGCTGCTATGCGCTCTGCCAACCAACGTGCTTGTACTCCCACCAGCTCCTCATATCTTCGGGTGGCCGTCTCGGCTTCCTGCTGCTTGGCTGGAATCGATTGTTCAAGTCGCTCTAGATTGACGCCCTCCACGGTTCTGGCGGTTGTGTTGAAGTAGTGCAGAAGGTATTGCTTCAACTCGGCCTCTCGGGCGGCCTCTGGAACCTCCTTTGTGAGTAGTTCACCAAGTTCAAGCACGTTTTTTTCCCAGCGGTCGTCGCGTCGCTTTCGCGTTTCTACGCGAGGAATGATCAGCAACTGAAGTACTGCTTGAGCAACAAAAGTTAGCCCTGCGCCGAGGAGTAGGCCAGCCAGAGTTCCGCCTGTCATGTATGAAGTCTAGATGTGGAGATACGCGCGCGCGCCCCAGGTCGTGGCTGAACTTGGGTTGCGAGTCCTGCGGCCTGTTGAGTGGCTTGCCTGCGTACACCTTGTAGGAGGAAGTGTGAGGTGTGCTCTCGCCTAGGGCCTACCCGCCGTAGCGGACATATCGTAGGCTCATCGGGTGATGAGCGAACCTGGTTCTTGGCAGACCTTCGGCGAGCGCCTTGCCTATGACAACCGGTGGGTGAAAGTCGCCTTAGTGGACGTGCAAGCTCCCAACGGCGATCGATGGGAATATCACGTTGTCCGGCTGGCCCGCATAGCTATCGCCTTGATCGTCAACGAGCGCGACGAAGCGCTGATGCTGTGGCGGTACCGGTTTGCCACCGAGCAATGGGGATATGAGCTCCTGGGCGGCATGGTTGACGACGGCGAAGATTCGGCGGTAACGGCTGCCAGGGAAGCGGCCGAGGAAAGTGGTTGGGAACCTGTAGGCGAATCGGAGCACTTGATTAGCTTTGAGCCGCTGCCCGGTCAGGTTACGGCAGCAGTGGACGTCTACTTGTGGCGCGACGCTCAACGAATCGGTGAGCCAACCGACACCGAGGAAGTTGGGCGAGTGGAGTGGGTTCCACTGGCGCAGGTCAACGAACTTGCGAAGAACCGTCAACTATTGGGTGCGGGTACGCTTGTTTCACTGCTCTACTACATAAGCTCACGCGCTATGTGAGGAACTGTTCGGCAGGATGAGCCGTCCGAGCCGACGAATATGTCGATCGCTGCGAATCTGTTGGCCGAGTTTTCGCGCCTGCTGTGTGTACGAGTGCGCTGCGTCTCGCTCACCTGCGGCGGAGTGCGCGAACGCTAGGTCTACCAGCATCCCGACGCGGGCACGGATGAACTCTCGTGGCAGGACCGGGAGCGCGCCTGTCAGGTGGCTGATGGCTTCCGGGTCGCCGACCGTGGCAAGGGCGTTCCCGCGCCACCGTGCGAGATGGCTACCGCCGAGAAAGACGTACGGGAGAGACGGGTCGGTCGGGTCTTCCGGGAGTAGGGCGTCCGCGTCGTCGAATGCCTGCATTGCTTCGTCTCGCCGACCGTTGGCGGCGTAGCCCTCGCCGTGTGCGGCGGCCAGCCACGCGCGGAGAAGTGGCGTAGCCGTGTCATCGGCGAGGCTGCGGGCCTGTGCGAGTTGATCCAGGGCCAGCGCGGTCTCACCGAGATCGATCAGCACGAACGCTTGCTCGGCCGTGGCGTGTGCCAGCAACGGCAACGAGCCCGCTTCCCGCGCTGCCGCTTTGGCGCGTTGGTAGTGGTTCCATGCCTGAGTGATCGCGTTCCGGTCCAGCGACTCCCAACCGGCCAGTGTGGACGCTTCGACCATGACGCTCGCTAGTTCCTCCCGGTGCCTCTGCTCTGTGCTGTACCGGAGGAACGTCTCTACCTGGTCGATCTGACTCCTGAGCTGGTCAAGCAAGGTGATCCCGCCGAAGCGGCGGTCCATGTGCCGCGTCTGGTCGACTTGCCGCCGGAAGATGTCCACAGTCGCGGGATCGATGATCCGAGCGGCGGCCAGCCGTGCGCGTAGCTCCACCGCTTCCTCGTCCTGAGCTTCGGACGGGAACCCAAGTTCCTCGTTAGTCCGCCCGTAGATATCCCGGAACAGCCGACGGTAGATATCTCCGGTTACCGGCTCATGGCCGTTCTCCCACCGCGACAGCTTTGTCTTGAGACTTGTACGGGTCATGATCTGCTCGCCGAGCATCTCGGCGCGTTTGATCATCATGCTCATGACCGCATCAGCCGAGTAGCCAAGGTGCTTCCGCACGGCCTGAAGCTGTGTCGGTGGCATCAGGCGGCACCCCCTGGATAACCGCGTTGAGCTGCGTAGTTATCTCTGGTTAATGGGCCGCGGGTTAACTCGCGCCACCTGTTTCCGGCATCCGAAATGCCGATGCTTGGAAGCATGAACGCGAACCGGAACGACAAGCGGACTGAGCCGGGTGGTTGCTCGGCAGTCCGCACGGCGTGCCTACCGGCCGTCCTGTCGGCCGGTGCGGCCGATGGCCTGAGCTACGTCAGCGCTCACGGCGTCCAGACGTTCGCTGAGGCTCTCCAAGCGGTCCCTGATGGCGTCCAGGTGGGCGAGGATCTCGTCCGTGGGGTCGCCACGCTCCCCGGGCTTCAGCGGCGTCCTGCCGTGCAGCAGCGCGGCCAAGTGGCCCGGGTGCCACTCAAGCGCGATCGAGAGCGCTTCGAGCGTTCGAGTACTGCGCCTGCGTTCCACGGTGTGGTTCTCAAGCTCACGGATGATGGCCTGCGACACCTGCGAGCGTTCCGACAGTTCGTACTGCCGCAACCCAAGCTCCCGCGAACGGCTCTTAATCGCCGCCGCGACCGCAGACCAATCCTCTGCCACGTATTCCTCCGCGCTCCGCCTCGTCGCCGAGATTAGCGCGATCAGCGGTTTTGGTGGCTGAGGGCGCAGCCCCGCCACGCGAATGAGCCATTTGTCGCAACGACATGCGCTGAAGTTGGCGTCCACAAGCGATGAAATAGTCGCTTCTTAGCTTCGAGGTGATTCAGCAATGGGTACCGCCATGTCAGACGCCGGAAGCCCGGCGTTCTACTCAGTTCGAGAAGTCGCCCGAATTCTCGGCATCGATCAGTCGACTCTCTACCGGGCGATCCGCGAGGGTGGGTTTCCGGCCGTGCGTGTTCGGTCTCGGTACCTCATCCCCTCCGCTGTGCTGGACAAGTTGATCGCCGAAGCCGCTGAGTGCGGTGGTGTGGTCGACCCGTCGCAGATGACGCTGGAGCGTCGTGCCGCCCGTGAGGCTGCCCGCCTGTCCGGGGGTGCGTGGTGAACGACCACGTGAATCCGGATGGCTGGCTTGAGTCGGTGGTGGCTGGCCTTGACCGGCTGGCCGACGTCCCCGAGGACGTGTTGTGGACGGTCGTGACCCGCGACGGGGCTTGCATGTCGCTGGCACCAGGTGAGCCCGGTTGGCCGGAGTTCAGCGGGCAGGCCGTGACCGATCGAGAGTTGGCCGCGCGAGTGTGCGCGGGCTGCCCGGTGCGGGATGCCTGCCTTGAACTGGAGTTCCGCACGGCCGGTGCGGACGGGCTCGGCGTGTGGGGCGCGCTTGGTGAAGACGACCGGCGCGCGGTCTACCCGCTGTGGCTCGCTCGCCGCGCCGAGTCCGAGCAGGACGACCGGACGGGAGGTGAGCGGAAGTGAACGCCGAGATGTTCACCGTCACGCCCACGGTGCTGTTCGCCGGGTTCGGTGTCCTGTTGGGTGTGCTGTTGGTCTGGCGGGCTGGTGTCCGCAAGGCGCGGGCTGCCGCTGACAGGGCGCGGGCCGGTGCTCGCGCGGTCTCCCTGATCGGGCGTGTTCTGGTCGTGGCCGGGGTGATCACCGGGATTCAGTGGGTGGTGATCACCCACGCTGCCCAGGACACGACGTTGCTCGCGGTGGTGCTCGGGCTGCCTGCGTTGTTCACCGCGCACACCGTGGTGCGCGCGTTGACCATCGTCGCCGACGCCGGCACCGGTCGGGAGCGTCGTCGGGGTGGTGGTCGCTGATGAGCACCCGCCCTGGTGGGTGGGCGACCGGGGAAGGGGCAGCCGCCGGCGTGCGGCTGCCCCGCCCGCCCGGCGCCGCTCGTGATCAAGAAACGGTGACTGACCGGCTTGCGCGTGAGGCGGCCGACGCGGCTCGGGTCCGGGCATACCGCACGCACCCGGACGTAGTGGCACTGCGCGTGGAACAGGTCCGCCACCAAGTCGACCGGCTGTGTTGGGCCGGGGTCGTACTCGGGCTGGCGTTCACGATGGTCAACGTCCAACAGTTCGCCGCCAACGGTGCCCCGGTGTGGTCGCTGCCGTGGTGTGTGGCGTGGCTGGTCGATCCGATGGTCTCGCTAGTCCTCTTGGCGATCCTGCGGGCAGAGCAGGTCACCGCTCGGTACCGGGTGCACACCGGGGTGTGGGTGCGACGGGCGAAGTGGTTCACGTTCACGGCTACCTATGTGATGAACACGTGGGAGTCGTGGGCGGCCGGATCGGTGTCGGGTGTGGTCCTGCACTCGGTGCCGCCGCTGGTGGTGTTCACGGCTGCGGAAGCCGTCACTGACCTGCGGGACAAGCTCACCGCGGCCGTCACCGCAGCGTTCACAGAAGCCCGTGACCAGGCTGCCGTGAACCCCATCCTCGCCGCCCCGGTGACGGGAGTAGAGCCTGTTGACCGACCCCGGCCGGACGCGCTGGTTCGACGTCGGCCGACGCCCAGGCCGAAGGCCGGTCGGCGGCTGTTCGCCGACTACCTCAGCGATGCCCGTGCCGCTTGGACACCAGGCGTCGAGGTGACTCCGGCATGGGTGCGGCAGGCGACCGGATGCTCACGCGGGCTGTCCTCCCGACTGGCCGCCACGCTCGCGGCCGAAACCGGTCAGGAGGTGACTCAGTGAGCCCCCGCGACCACGAGGCCGTGAACGGTCCGCAGAGCGCCGTGGTCGGGCCGGTGCTCGATGGCGAGCTGGTTGACGACACCGACCAGTCGGCGGCACGTCGTGAACGGCTCGGCGAGCGGCTGGCACGGTGGTGGCGATACTCCCCGCGCGTGCCGCTGTGGGCCAAGGATCGCGCCTACGCCCGCCAGCGAGCGCGGGACGCGCTGGTGTGGCTGATGCTGCGGCCGTGGCGGTTTCTGCGCGCCGTGGTCCGGGGCATCGTGTCCGCTGCCCGGTGGTGGCGAGCATGGGTCAAGGTCGCGGACTATCGGCAAGCCGCGACCGATCAGGACAAGCTGGCGGACAAGTTCACCGAGATACGCACACTCACCCTGTTCCGGTGGAAGGTCACCGGTGCTGTGCTGGCCGCGCTCGCCGCTGGCGTTCTGGTCGCCTACCTGGTCTATGGAGACCAGGTGTGGTGGATAAGTGGCACTACTGTCTCCGTGGCGCTGGCGGTGCTCGGAAGGCAGCGTGACGGGGCACCAGGCCGCAAGGCCGTGCTCTCCGGGCCGCGAAGTCTGACGTGGACGATGGACCCACAGATTCTGGTGGACGCGTTCCGGGATGCCCGGTTGATCGGCAAAGACGAGACGCTGCGTTTGGTGCACCGCGCCCAGCGTCAAGGCGACGGGTGGGCCGTCACGGTCGACCTGCCCGCGACCCGCAAGGCGGCAGACGTGATCAAGAACCGGGACGCGCTCGCCTCCGCGCTCGCGGTGGATGAGGTCCAGCTGATCGCCGAGCGGGTCCGGGGCAACGGCGGGCACGCCGGGCGGGTGGCGCTGTGGGTGGCGGACAACGACCCATACTCGGCACCGCCGCAGCGCACGCCGTTGCTCGGCGCTGCCCGGTGGGATGCCTGGCGGCCGGTGCCGTTCGGCCGTGACGCGCGGCAGCGCCGAATCGATCTGCCGTTGGTGTGGACGTCGCTGCTGGTTGGCGCGATTCCTAGGCAGGGCAAGACATTCGCTACTCGGCTGGCAGCCGCGGGCTTGATCTTGGACCCGCACACCCGTGTCTACGTGGCCGATTTCAAGGCGGGAAAGGACTGGGACGCCGCCGCGCGGGTGGCACACCGGTTCCTCTCCGGTGACGAGCCCGAGCACATCTTGACCTTGGTCGGGTGGCTCTCCGAGCTGATCGGCGAGGTTCAGGGCCGGTACCGGCGGATGCGGGACCTGGACGACACGGTGTGTCCAGAATCCAAGATCACCCCGGCCATGTCTCGTGATCCGGGCCTGGACATGCCGGTCACGGCGATCGTCGTTGACGAGGTCCAGGTGCCGTTGGAAGACCGGACACCGTTGCAGGTACAGGGAAAGAAGCTCACCGCAGGCGAGTACGTGGGGGAGCTGTTGACGTGGTTGGCGAAGAAAGGGCCAGCAGCCGGGATCGTGCTTATCCTCGCCACCCAACGCCCGGACTCCAAGACCATCCCCTCCGGCTTGCGCGCCGTGCTCGGCTCTCGGCTCGCGCTGCGGGTCATGGACTGGCGTGACAGCAACATCGTGCTAGGCGAACAGATGAACACGCGCGGCTATGACGCCAGCCGCCTACTCCCGACACACAAGGGTGTCGGCATCCTGCGGCCGGACGGGGACACCGACGCCGGGGCCGACGTGCTCGCCGTGACCGTGCGCACCGACTACATGCCCAACGAGGATTGGCGCACCCTCTGCGAGCGTGCCCGCACGTTGCGGGAGACAGAGGGCACGCTCACCGGACATGCGGCCGGACAGGACACCCCCGCACTGATCGGACCGGGAACGGTCGTTGACGTGCTCGCCGAGGCCGGGCCGTCCGCCGTGGTCGAACCGGTCGAGCTGCCCGAACCGCTCGCGTCCGTCGTGGACTACTTGGACGATCACGGCGACGGACGGGACTTCGTACCGAGTGCCGAACTCACCGACGCACTCGGGATGGAACCGACGATGTTCGGACGCCAGATGAGCGAACTGGGGTGCGGCACCGTCCGGGGCAGGATCGCCACACCAGAAGGCCAACGGCAGGTACGCGGCTACCTCACGGCCGCCATCCGCAGCGCCGCCGAGCGGCACGCCGATCCGGGCGAACCGACGTGACGGGTAGCCGCGCCAACCCGTCACACGCCCGCCGAACCCGTCACACGTCCTGTGACGGGTTCGCGGCGTGTCTGAGCAGGGAAAACAGTCTTTGTGACGGGTGTGACGAGTTCAGTCGCAACCCGTCACACCTCGCCGATCTCGACACGTACGCGCCAGGGACAGAGTCGACTGAACCCGTCACATCAGCTCGCCGCCCGCCAACCCTCCCCGAGCGCAATCAACCGCCCCCGCGACTGGTCAGTGTTGAGCGCTGCCAGCCGGAGATCAGCCAGGACACCCAGGCAGTCCGCCACCGTCGCCGGATCGGTGTAGTAATGCGCGGCGGTCCGTGTCTCCTGACACACCACAAACCACTCCGGCGACCGGTACACCTGGAACGCACCGGTCAACCCCGAGTGCACCCCCACCGACGCCGGAACCACCCGCACCGACACATTCGGCCGCTTACTCATCTCCACCAAGTGCGCGCACTGATCAGCCATGACGCGGGCGTCCCCCACCTCGCGGTACAACACCTGTTCCTGCACCACCCAGCACAACTGAGCCGAAGCGTCCGCCGAGATCGTCTCTCGCCGACGTGACCACCTCTCGTCGTCCACACGGGCGAGCTGGCCGCCGAACGCTTCGGCCAAGCAACGCGTGTAGTCCCCAGTCCTCAGCAACGGCGTGATCACGCTCGTGTCGTACACCTCGATCGTGTCTGACACCGCTTCCAGCCCTACGGCCAAAGCGCCATCCAGAACCCACCAGCCCGCACCGCCGACATACCCGCAGACTGCCGCACCCGGATTTCGCCCAGATCGCGCGATAGTGAGAATCTCCGTCAGCACCGGCAAACGATGCTCCGCGCCCAGGTAGCTCAACATCACTTCCAGAGCAGCGCGGCTCAGCAAGTTCTTTCCCGTCAGAAATTGAGTCACCGATGCCCGGCTTATCCCCAACCGTGCTCCCAGCTCGGCATGTGTCACCCCTGACCGCGAACACCACAACTCCAATTCAAACCGCAGCAACCGCCGCGCGACCTGTGACTCCAACCCTGCTACGCGCATCGCACACCCTCACGGTCGGAACGGATCTAAATGAAGCGGGCGGGTGAGGTGGCTTGAACCAGCCTCACCCGCCCAACGGTCCAGAACGGACCGCATTCCTGGTGACGAGTCGGGAACCACTCGTCACCAGGGAACCCATCCAGCCAGCGTGTGGGGCGGACACGGCCGGTGGACGGGTCTCAACCGCTGCGGAACCTCTCCGGGGCGGAGGCAACCCGGAGGTATCAACGCGGCGGGAGCATCACCCCTTCTCCCAGCATCAATTCCCGCAACCGCACCATTTCCGGTGTCGGAGCCTGCGCCATGCAACGCTCACACGGCATACCGGTAATGCCGTCCAACACCTCAGCGTTGCTCGGTGCGACGCTTGTGCCGCACCACGTCTTCCAAGGGTTGTCTGGTTCGTTGATCGCGTCGGCAGGAACAACGTGCACAGCACGCTGACTCTGCCGAATGCCGGGAATGTCGTGCCTGAGTCGAACGAGAACGATCGGCACACTCGCTTGCATCTCGTTCTCTGTCATCGGTTTCGCCGCCGAACTCCGCAACGGAAGATCCGGCGACGCGGCGTCTGCCGCGCCATCCGCTCTTGGACTCCGCGCATGGTCCGTTGGGCTCGCAGGTACAACAAACACCGTTCGCACGGCCGTTGCGATACCTCGATCATCGGCGCGGGAAGGAACCGCGTACCGCAGACCGCGCGGAACTCGTTCCTCCCGTGCAATCCGGCAGTCATGTCCTCATCCGTGACCGCGTGGTCCACTGGCACGCCGTCAACGCATGTGATCCAACGGGTGAAGTCGCGCCGCGTCTGTGTCGTCATCACGTCCTCCCGATCGTTCGCTCAGACGTCCCGAACGGACATGACGACGGCGGCGGCCGTGAACAGACCTAGCAAGATCAATCCCGCGATCGGCGTGTTCATCTACCCGCTCCTTGGACGTCGTCCGTCCGTGTGCTTGACGGTCCGTGAAAGACTCAATGTCAGCGTTCCGTCAGCGCATGGGCTGACGGAACGACACGAGCACGCCGTAGGGACGACATCCGGTGACCGATGAGACGAGCGGAGGAGGTGGAGTCATGGGGGTGCCGGGCTCTGCGCCGATCAGGACGGAACTGGTCCGCCAGATCCGGGAGCGCCGGATGACCTTCCAAGAGTTCGTGGACTTCGCCGAACGATTCGCCCGTGAAAACGGCGAGGACGGCACTCTGTCGTTTCGCCAACTGCAACGACTGGCAGCCGGAAGAAGGCCGGATGGAACACCACTCGGATCGGTTCGGCCAGCCACCGCTCGACTGCTTGAAAAGATCTTCGGCATGAGTATCGCCGACTTGCTCGGTCGGCCCAAGCTTCAAACGAACGATGACACGTCGGATGAGTTGCGGCGGATGCTGAGTGCTTCCAGCCGCATTGACTCGTCGGTGATCATTTTGTTGCGGACACAGCTGGATTCGACACGTCGCCTTGATCGACAACTTGGCGCAATTGTGGCCCATGAAGAAGTTGCGGCCAAGGTTTCTCAGGTGGAACGGCTGCGACAGTTCTGTCTGTCGCCTGGGACCAGGTCCGCGCTAGGGGCATTGCAGTCTGAACTATGCACGCTGGCCGGATGGCAGGCGCTAGACCTCGGTAAGCGGGCCGAAGCGTGGAATTACTACGAGCGCGGTAAGGCTGCGGCGAGCGAGTGTGACGATCCTTCGTATCTCGTACACACTGTAGCTGAACAAGCGTTTGTGCTGCTTGACGTTGACAACAATGAAGGCGCGGTCAAGCTGCTTGAGCCGCTGGTCGCTCAAGCAACGGCCGTCTCGTCGCTACTCGCGTCGTGGCTTTACGCAGCCGTGGGAGAAGCCTACGCGGCCACTGGTGACATTTCGGCCAGTATGGGAGCGTTCGATAAAGCGTCGGCACGGTTGGCGGCAGGTGAGAATTCTACTGACGGGCCATATGTGGCACTTGACCCGACCCACTTGGCACGGTGGCGCGGTCACGCTCTTGCTCGTCTTGGTGCCCCCGAAGCAATCGACCTTTTGAACTCGGCTCTCGATTGCCTCGACCCCTCGTTCACGCGTGCCGCGACGAGCCTGCGTGTGGATCTCGGAACTGCGCATCTCATGATGGGGGAGCGCGATGAGGCGCGACGTCATATTGACGCTGCGGCGAGTTCGGCCGCAACAATCGGTTCGGTCAGGCAGCAGAGGCGAATTACAGCGCTTCTGGCTTCATGAAGGTTTTCTCTGGTAATTCTTCTTTGTGTATGTGAAAATTCGCGGTCGACGTGAGGTGGCATCGGCTGGCGGATGACGACACGCCCGACGGACGCGACACGCCCGCCGAGACCATGATCTTTTACCGCTGGTCGTGGAGCCATATGTGGAGCGAGACGCTGCCCAACGGTGCCTCATGGAGCCGTTTTTGATCCTAGGTGGACAGCTAAAGACGCAGGTCAGCAGCCGTGCAGTCCGGGAAATGGACTCTCGTAATGAGCAGGTCAAGGGTTCGATTCCCTTAGGCGGCTCGCAGGTCAGAGGCCCGTCCCCTTCCGGGGACGGGCCTCTTGCGCGCCATGGCTCGTGACGCGGGGCGCCTGAAAAGCGGGGAGCTGCGAGGTCGTGGCCGAGCGACCGGCTTTGCCTTGCCGTGGGGCGCTTTCAGCTCTCGCAGGCCAGGCCGTTGTGGTCGCGGTCCAGGGCGGGGCGGTAGCCGGGGGAGCCGAGGGGGATGGGGGCCACTCCGGCGGCGCGGGCGGCGGTGCAGTTGCGGTAGTAGCCCGCGGGCTTCTTGGCGGTGGTGGGGGCGGGTTTGGTCGCCGTCGTGGGCAGGGCGACCGGGGGCGGCACCGGCACCGGGAGGACGTCTTCGCCCAGGCAGGGCTGGCCCCACAGGCCCTGGGCGCCCGCGCCCGCGGCCGTCGCGGCGGCGTGGTGGGTGGGGGAGGCTTCGCGGGTGGGTTTGGCGTGGCCCTGATGCAGGGCCACGGCGGCGAAGTCGGTGCCGTCGGGCAGGAGCAGGGTGGCGGTGACGGCGGGGGTGCCCTGGGTCGGGAAGTCGCCGATGGCGGCGGTCAGGAGCGGGGCGGGGTCGACGATGGAGACCTCGGCGCCCAGCAGGGTGACGGTGGTGAAGTCGGTGGCCGCCGCTGACCAGCAGCGGCCCGGTGGGGCGAGGCCCGCCACCACGACGCGTTCGCCCGCCGAGGTCAGGACGGTTCGGGCGTCGACTACCCGGGACACCGTGGCTTTCGCCTGCGCGGGCGGTGTGGTGGGTGTCGGGGACGCGATCGTGGTGGCGGGCCTCGCCGCCGGGAGTAGTGCCGAGGGGGCGGGCGGGCCGGACAGCTCGCTCACCAGCCAGACGATGCCGCAGGCGCCGACGACGGCCATCGCTGTGCTCAGCCTGCGGTGGCTCTGGCGCGCTGTCGTCATCTGGTCCCCTCGCGCACGGGTGTACTCGTGATGGAGGTCGACCGGGCGGCGACCCAGTGTTACTTGAGCATTCAATTATCACTCGAACGGACTAGCGAATCCGTTATCGGCGGCGGGCCGACCACGCGGTCGCCAGCACCAGCGCGGAGGCCGCGACCGCCCCCGCCCCCGCCGACCCGAGCCCGTAGGCCAAGGCGGGCTCGCGGGCGGTCAGCGCCGAGACCAGCAGCCACACCGCCGCGCCGAAGAGCGCGCCCAGCGGCAGCGCGGCGAACGGCGCGGCCGGACGACGATATCCCCGCCGCAGCGTGCGCGCCAAGGACTCCACGTACGCCAGCGCGAACAGCGCCAGCAGCAGGCTGCCCGCGCCCATGACGCTGGCCATCGGGTGCTGCGGGGTCCGCACGGTGAACGCGTGGACGCGGCCGTCGGCGGTGATCTCCCCGGTGGCCGCCCCGCCGACCACCCAGCGCAGCAGCGGCTGCGGCTCGGCGGTGACCTTCTCGCCCTCGGGCACGCTCACGCTGCCCAGCGGGATGCCCGCGGCGTTGAGGGTGAACGCCGTCGCGCCACCGGTGATCCGCAGCGGCTCGCTCAGGTCCAGCGTCACCGGCGCGGTGATCGGCTGCCCGTTGACGCTCACGCCCCCGCCCGTCGGGTGCTCGACGGTCGCCCCCGCCAGGAACGGCAGCACCGCCACGACGACCAGCGCGACGGCGGCCACCAGGCCGGGCCACAGCGGGGAGGGAGCGGACCGCATCAGCTCGCGAGCCGGGCGCAAACCCTTGTCGCGCAGGATGTTCGGGTCGAAGGTGCGGGTCGCCTCGTGAACGGCGCCGCGCACCGGCGGGGTCGCCACCGTCGGGGCGTCCGGGCGGGCGTGCGCGGTGATGGCGGTCAGCACGCGCGGGGCCAGGTGCACCGGCACGCCCGCGCGGTCCAGCCAGCCCGGCCCGAACACCGCGGTCGCCGCGCCCGCCAGGTCCACCGCGAACGCCTCGGCGTCGCGGTAGCGCTCACCCGGGTCCCTCGCCAGGCTGCGCATGACCACAGTGGACAGTGGCGCGGGCACGACCGGCAGCGGGCGGGGGTCGTTGAAGATCCGCTGCCGCATCATGCTGACCGCGCCGCGCGTGCGGTCGTAGGGCAGGTCGCCGGAGAGGAGTTCATAGAGAACGGTGCCCGCGCCGTAGATGTCGGCGGCCGGGGTGAGCGCGTTGCCCATCGCCTGCTCGGGGGCGATGTAGGCGGGGGTGCCGAGGACCTCGCCGCCGTGGGTGACCAGGGTGGCGCCCTCGCTGACCACCTGCGCGATGCCGAAGTCGGCCACCTTCATCACCCCGGCCGAGGTGAACAGCAGGTTCTTCGGCTTCACGTCGAGGTGCAGCACCCCGGCCTGGTGCGCGGCGTGCAGCCCGGCCAGCATCGCCAGCGCGATCGCGCACGACTGCTCGCCGGTCAGGCCCACGCCGTGGAAGCGGCTGTAGACGGTGCCGCCGTCGAGCTTCTCCATCACCAGCAGGTTGTCGCGCCCGGTCTGGACGTAGTCGTACACCGGGACGATGTGCGGGTGGTCGAGGCTGGCCAGCACCCTGGCCTCGCGGTCGAACCGGGTGTCGACGTCGGCCTCGCCGGGCACCAGCTGCTTGATCGCCACGGCCCGGCCGAGCGAGCGGTGCACCCCCTCGAACACCACCCCCATGCCGCCGGAGCCGATCTTGGCGCCGACCGCGTACTGCGGCAGGGCCGCGCCGACGTCCGCGGTCATCCGGTCCTCATCGGCTGGGTCGTCATGCTGTGGGTCTTGTCGTCGTCGGGGGCCATCAGCGGCGCCGGGTGCGGGGTGAGGAAGCCCAGGATCATGGCGACCAGCGCCGCGCCCAGCACGATCGGGACCTCCACCGCGGGCTCCGGCGGCACGAGCCGCAGCACCGACAGCGTCACCACCGCGACCAGCCCGGTGCCCACGCCCGCGGGCAGGAACCGCAGCGCCCGCCGGAACCGGTTGCCCGACAGCCGGTGCCTGGCCAGCGCCAGCAGGGCGCTCGCCCAGGTCAGGACCGTCAGCAGGAACATGGCGATGCCGAAGACGCCGTAGACCGACCACAGGGAGCCGCGGACGTCGGCCACGGTGTCCACCCCGCCCAGCACCTCGCGGTCGTCGTCGAGGAGCTCGATCGACGTGGGGAGCAGGCCGATCGCCTGATCCCGCAGGTCGCGCACGTCCAGGGGGAAGGTGCGGGTGGTCTGCCCGCCCGCGGGGACCTCGAAGGGGATGGTGGTGTCGTAGGCGAAGAAGGTCAGCGCGAGCGCGACCCCCGAGACGCGCACGAGCCGGACCTCGCGGGCCTGCCTGCCCGGGTTGACGGCCGTGACCGACAGCTCGGCGGGCCTGCTCGGGTCGAACACCACGGTGCGGCCGGTGACGTCCTGGCCGTCCAGGGTGACGGTGACGGTGAGCGGATCGCTCTGCGCGGTCGCGGCGGGGGCTCCCAGCAGGGAGATCCCCACAAGCGCAACCGCGACGACGGTGAGACGTCCCATGGGTGACCCCCGGTTGGTACGGGTCCGAACGAGGCGGAATGCTACAGCGGGTCGGGGCCCGCTGGAGCGTTCCTTCGGACAAGGGATGTGGCTTGTGCGCGCTTTAGGACGCATCGTGAGCATCGCGGTTGCCGCTGTCACCGTAATGCTGGCAGTGGGCGGTGTGATGCCCGCCTCCGCCCAGAGTGTTCTCAGCCTGTCGGTCTCGCCGAGCACCGTGCAGGCGGGGGGCAAGTTCGCGCTCTCGTGGGCGGTCGCCTCGGAGCGCTACTGCCGGGTGATCACCTTCGAGTCCGCCCTCGGCGGCATCCCCGGGGCGACGGTCCCGCCGCTGTCGGGGTCGCGGTCGGTCGCTGTGCCCGCCAACGCCAAGCCGACGGCGTACTCGATCACCGGCTACTGCGGCAATTACCAACAGACGGTCAGGGTCGTGGTGACCACACCGCCCACCACGACCACGCGACCGCCCACCACCACGACCCGCCCCCCGGTCAGGACGACGACGACCCGGCCGCCGGTCGTCACCACCCGTCCCCCGACCACGACGCGCCGCCCCCCGGTGAGGACCACCCGGCCGACCACGACGACCACCACCCCGCCGCTGACGACGACCACGACCACCACGACCACCACGACCCCGCCGACCACGACGCCACCGACCACAACGGACACTCCGGCGACGACGACCGGTGCCGCGCCAGGCGACCTGACCCTGGACCGGGAGAGCGTCCAGCCCGGTGAGCCGCTCTCGGCCAAGGGCACCGGCTGCACCCCGGACACGCCCGTGCGCCTCACCTCCGGCGGCGAGACCGTCGGCACCTCCTTCGCCGACGGCGCGGGGGTCTTCACCGCGCGGATCGAGTTCGCCAAGGTCGAGCCGGGCAGGCACCTGATCACCGCCGAGTGCGGGATCGTGCTCACCGGGACCGTCGACCAGCTCGTCACCAGCTCCATCGGCGGCGGGTCGACCGCGCTGGTCGTGCTCGTGTTCTTCGTGCTTGCGGGCGCGGCGCTGATCCGGTTCAGCTGAGCGCGGCCAGCACCGCCGGGTCGGGGGCCGTGAGGGTCACGCGGTCCACGACGTCGCCGTAGCGGCGGGTGATCTCGGCGGCGGCCTCGGCGGGCGTGCCGACGACGGCGAAGGTGTGCAGCACCTCGTCGTCGATGAGGGCGGGCATCTCCGCCCACCGGCCGCGCTTGGCCAGCGCGTTGAGGTCGTCCTGCAGGTCGCCCCAGCCGTGCAGCTCCAGGACCGGGCGGTAGGACGGGGTGGAGCCGTAGAAGGCGATCTGGCCGCGGGTCTCGGCGACCGCGGCATCGACATCGCTCCCGCTGGCCACAAAGGACGGTCCGCTGATCTCGAAGCCCGCCAGGGTCTTGCCCGCCTTGGCCCGGCCGCGCTCGACTGCGGGGATGGTCACCTCGCGCAGGTAGCGCTCGGTGCTGAAGCTGTGGCAGAGCAGCCCGTCGGCGACCTCGCCCGCGACCTCGGACATCAGCGGCCCCACGGCGGCCAGCCAGATCCGCGGGTTGCCGTGCGGGTTGGGGCCGGGGTCGAAGAACGGGGTCATGAGGGTGTGGGTGTGGAACTCCCCGCGGAAGGCGGGCTTCTCGCCGGTCTCGAAGGCCCGCCAGATCGCCCGCACCGCGAGCACGAACTCCCGCATCCGCGCCGCGGGCCGCGACCACGGCATCCCGAACCTCTTGGTGATGTGCGGCTTCACCTGCGAGCCCAGCCCGAGCACGAACCGGCCGCCGGAGAGCAGGTGCAGGTCGTTGGCCTGCACGGCCACCGTCATCGGACTGCGCGCGAACGCCACCGCGATCCCGGTCACCAGGTCGATCCGGCTGGTCTTCGTCGCGGCGACGGCCAGGGCGAGGAACGGGTCCAGCTTGGTCTCGGCGACCCACGCCCCGGCGTACCCGGCCGACTCCGCCTCGGCGACCGCGTCGGCCGCCTCGGACACGGTCGCGGCATAGCCGCCTGCGTCCAGTTTCATGTCGCCACATTACTGTGGGGTAATGCCGCTGTACTCCTTTGAAGGCAAGCAGCCCGTCGTGCACCCGAGCGCCTGGATCGCGCCGACGGCCACCCTGATCGGCGACGTGACCGTCGAGGCCAACGCCTCGGTCTGGTACGGCGTGGTCGTGCGCGCCGACTTCGGCCCCGTCGTCATCGGCGAGGGCGCCAACGTCCAGGACAACTCGGTGATCCACGTCCAGCAGGGGGTCAGGATCGGCCCCGGCGCGACGATCGGGCACCTGTGCGTCATCCACGACTGCACGATCGGCGCGGGCGCGCTGGTCGGCAACGGCGCCACCGTGCAGGACGGCGCCGTCATCGGGGAGCGGGCCCTCATCGCCGCGGGCGCCATGGTCGGGCCGGGCGCCGAGGTCCCGCCCGAGGTGGTGGCGATGGGGGTGCCCGCGAAGCGGCAGGTGCCGCTGGAGGGCGCGCCGAGGATGTGGGTCGACCACAACGCCGCGATCTACCAGGAACTCGCCCGCAGGCACGCCGCGGGCGTCGAGCAGGTGTGAGGCCCCACCGGTCGTGACCCGCGGTGACCGGTCGGCTCCGGTCCTCGCGCTATGACGTGTTGGCATTACCCCGATCCCATCCGAGCGGGGTATCAATGCCCCTTATGGCAGAGCTTGAGCTGCGGCATTTGCGGGCGATCTGCGCGATCGCCGAGGAGGGCAGCGTCTCCAAGGCGGCGAGCAGGCTGGGCGTGACCCAGCCCGCGCTGACCGCGCAGCTGCGCTCGATCGAGCGCATCCTCGGTGGCGAGCTGTTCCGCCGCTCGCCCAACGGCAGCGAGGCCACCGAACTCGGGCGCAGCGTCGTGCGCTCGGCGAAGGTCGTGCTCCAGGACATGTCCGCGCTGATGGCCTCGGCCCGCACCGACGCGCCCGTCCCGGGGGAGTCCCCGCTGGTGCTGGCGTCGAGCCCGATGCTGTTCACCAGCGCCCTGATCACGGAGTTGCGCGGCTGGTTCCGCTGCTCGGAGCTGCGCACGGAGATCGACTCCTCAGGGCCCGCGCTGCTGGACCTCGTCGTGGCCAAGCAGGCCGACATCGCCATCTTCGAGCGGTTCGAGGGCTTGGAGCAGCGCTCGCTGCCGGAGGTGGAGATCCGCACGATCGTCGAGGAGCCCCAGTTCGTGGCGCTGTCCTCTGACCACCCGCTGGCCTGCGAGGACGAGGTGGACCTCGTCGACCTCGCCGACATGGACTGGGTCGTCCCGCCCGCTGACCAGGACGCCATGCGCCTGCGGTTCCGGGAGGTCTGCGAGTCCATGGGCTTCACCCCGCGCATCACCCACCACGTCACCGAGGCCCGCACGGCGATGGCGCTGACCGCCGCGGGCGCGGTCTGCCTGGCCCAGCCCGCGTCCCTGAGCGGCCCCGGCTTCGTCATCCGCCCCCTGCGCGGCGTTCCGCTGCGGCTGCCCGTGGTGCTGGTGACCCGCCTGGACGGGCTGCTGGCGGGCCGCAAGCACGAGGTCTTCGCCTGCGTGGCGCACGCCTACCGATCCATCGTGGACCGCAATCCCACCTACGCGCACTGGTGGGTCGAGCACCCGCAGGCCCACGCCGACCTCGACGCCGCCCTGGCCCTGCCGCGGCCCAGCAGCCCGCGGTAGGTGCCCCGGTTCACAGCGAAATTCGGTTGTCTTCGATCGTGCTCGACGCGCATCCTTGCATTGACCAACTACTTGGATGCTGCACGCAAGGAGATTGCCGTGGAATCCGAGCTGACCGAGCGCGAGATCGTCAGCGGCAGGCGCCTGGCGTCGGTGCTGTTCGCGTTCGGCAAGCAGCAGACGACCGTGGGCGCGCGGCTCAGCCGCTCCGGCGTCGACCGCTCCACGATCATCCTGCTCAAGACGCTGGTCGCCATCGGGCCCAGCCGCTCCAGCGCGGTCGCCGAGGCGGTGCACTCCGACCCCTCGACCGTCTCCCGCCAGGTGGCGGCCCTGGTCAGGGAGGGCCTCGTCGCCCGGCAGGCCGACCCCGACGACGGCCGCGCCAGCCTGCTGGCGCCCACCGAGGAGGGGCTGGCCGTCCTGGAGTGCCAGCGCGCCCGCTTCGCGCTCTCGCTGGCCCGCATGGTCCGCCACTGGGACGCCGAGGACCTCGACACCTTCATCGGGTTGTTCGAGCGGTTCATCGGCGACCACGAGAAGTACCTGCCGACCTTGATCGCCGAATGCGCTCCGCCGCGTTCTGATGGGGGAAATCCGTTATGACAGACACCGAGACCGAGCAGAAGCTGAGTCACCGACAGATCCTGGTCATCCTCTCCGGCCTGATGCTCGGCATGCTGCTGGCCGCGCTGGACCAGACCATCATGTCCTCGGCCATGAAGACCATCGCCGACCAGCTGCACGGCCAGACGATCCAGGCGTGGGCCACCACCGCGTACCTGATCACCGCCACCATCTCCACCCCGCTCTACGGCAAGCTCTCCGACATCCTCGGCCGCAAGCCGCTCTACCTCGCCGCCATCACGGTGTTCCTCATCGGCTCCGTCCTCTGTGGAATCGCCGACTCGATGTACGAGCTCGCCGCCTACCGCGCGGTGCAGGGCCTCGGCGCCGGTGGCCTGATGTCGCTGGCGATGGCGATCATCGCCGACCTCACCACCCCGCGTGAGCGCGGCAAGTACCAGGGCTACTTCATGGCCGTCTGGGGACTGTCCAGTGTGGCCGGTCCGGTGGTCGGCGGGTTCTTCGCCGGGCTGGACACCTTCGCGGGCATCGACGGCTGGCGCTGGGTCTTCCTGATCAACCTGCCGATCGCGCTGGTGGGCCTGTTCGTCGTGGCCCGCAACCTCAACGTGCCGCACAAGCGCGTCCCGCAGCGGGTGGACTACTGGGGCGCGGTCGCCCTGACCGTCGGCCTGGTGCCGCTGCTGATCGTGGCCGAGCAGGGCCGCGAGTGGGGCTGGACCTCCTCGGCGGCGTTCACCTCCTACGCCCTGGGCGTGCTCGGCCTGGTCGCGTTCGTCGCGATCGAGCGGCGGATGGGCGACGCGGCGCTGCTGCCGCTGCGGCTGTTCCGCAGGCCGGTGTTCAGCCTGGTCAACCTGATCAACTTCGTGCTGGGCATGGGCATGTTCGGCGCCCTGATGTCGCTGCCGCTGTACCTGCAGATCGTCAAGGGCGCCACGCCCACCGAGTCCGGCCTGATGACGCTGCCGCTGACCTTCGGCATCATCGTCGCGGCCCTGGGCAGCGGGCAGGCCATCTCCCGGACCGGGCGCTACCGGGTCTACCCGATCGTCGGGCTCGCCCTGACCACGGCGTCGCTGCTGCTGTTCAGCACCATCGGCGTCGACACCCCGCTGCTGACGACCATGGGCGTCATGGTCATGATCGGCGTCGGGCTCGGCCTGTGCATGCAGACGCTGATCCTGGCCATCCAGAACGACGTCCCGCCGGGCGACATGGGCGTGGCCACCTCCTCGGCGACGTTCTTCCGCTCCATCGGCGGCACCATGGGCACCGCGACGTTCCTGTCGATCCTGTTCACCGTGGTCGGCGGGCGCATCGAGGCGGCCATGTCGGCCGCGCGCACCGACCCGGCGTTCCTCGCCGCGCTCCAGCGCGACCCGGGCTTCGCCGGGCAGGGCGGCGCGATCGACCTGAACAACACCGCGTTCCTCACCGAGATCGATCCCGTGCTCGCCCGCCCGATCCTGACCGGGTTCGCCGACGCGCTGAGCACGGTGTTCCTGGTCGGCGGCGTGGTGATGGTCGTGGCCTTCGTCGCGGTCTGGTTCCTCAAGGAGGTGCCGCTGGGGGACAAGTCCGGCATCCAGCGCGCCGCCGACGCCGTTCGACAGCGCCAGGCCACCGCCGAACGGGAGCCGAGCCAGATCACCTGACCGGTATCACTTGGGCAACAGCTGTGCACCGAGCGTGCGGCCATCTGGGATAGTGGGCACCGACATTTGGGGGGTGCCGTGCGCGTCGTGCTCGCCATTTTCCTGATCGGCGGTCTCGTGATCGCCACGGCCTACGTGCTCGGCGTGGGGTTGCCCGCGCCGGACAGGGCGCCTGCGGTGCTCGCCTCCGGCGCGCCGTCCTCCACCGCGGCCACCACCCCCACCCCGCGCGTCCGGGACTGCGCCGTCGGCGGTGGTCCCGACCGGGTGGTGGCGGTGCCCGCCGAGGTCGCCACCCGGGTGGACCAGGCGTGGGAGCGGGTCGAGCGCTGGCTGGCCGACACCGTGCCCGCCGAGGTGACCTGGAACCCGCCCGCCTCCGACGCCGCCATCGTGCGCGCCCAGCGCGCCGCGGGCGTCGCCTTCCCGCCGGACCTGGTGGCCAGCCTGCGCAGGCACGACGGCGTGCGCGCGGGCGGGTTCACCTTCCCGCCGTTCTACGCCCCGATGTCCACCGGCGAGATCGCCGCCGACGCGCGCAAGCTGTGCGCGCACGACGCGGGCTGGGACGGCGCGGGCGTCCCCTTCGCCCGCGACCGGGGCGGCTGGTACCTCTACCTCGACCCGGCGGGCCGCGTCGCGGAGCACGCGCCCGGCACCGCGGGCGGCCCGCGCGCGGCGACGCTCGCCGAACTGCTGGACATGACCGCCGACCTGCTTGAAGGCCGCCGAACCGACACCTACCTCCCTGCGGTAGGCGCGGACGGCGTCCTGAGCTGGCGCTTGCGTTAGTGCTCTTCGGGGGCCTGGTCCTTGAGGCGGGCGTAGGACCGGACGATCTCGGCCTCGGCCTCGACGCGGCCGACCCAGCTGGCGCCCTCGACGCTCTTGCCCGGCTCCAGGTCCTTGTAGACCTCGAAGAAGTGCTGGATCTCCAGGCGGTGGAACTCGGCGAGGTGGTGGATGTCGCGCAGGTGCTCGGTGCGCGGGTCGTGCGCGGGCACGCAGAGCACCTTGTCGTCGCCGCCCTTCTCGTCGGTCATGCGGAACATGCCGATGGCCCTGGCCTTGATCAGGCAGCCGGGGAAGGTGGGCTCCATGACGAGCACCAGCGCGTCGAGCGGGTCGCCGTCCTCGCCGAGGGTGTTCTCCACGAACCCGTAGTCGGCCGGGTACTGGGTGGCGGTGAACAGCGTCCGGTCCAGCCGCAGCCGCCCGGTGACGTGGTCCACTTCGTACTTGTTTCGGCTCCCCTTGGGGATCTCGATGGTGACGTCGAACTCCACGCCGTTCCTCGCTCGTCTCGGCTGTCCTCGTTGAGGCCCTAGTGTGGACC
The DNA here is from genome assembly GCF_053813445.1 of Actinokineospora lacus. Classification (NCBI taxonomy): domain Bacteria; kingdom Bacillati; phylum Actinomycetota; class Actinomycetes; order Pseudonocardiales; family Pseudonocardiaceae; genus Actinokineospora; species Actinokineospora lacus. The sequence goes on along the minus strand of NZ_JBQERA010000003.1, from coordinate 717,496 downwards.
ACGGTATGCCGGTGGCCCGAACGTGCGTTGGGTGGCCGAATCCGGGGGTTTTTCGGGAGGAAGCACGTGCGCGACGGCGGGTCGGGGGACCAGGGCAGAGCCCAGGAAAACGCTCCTGAGCAGGGGGAACACGCCTCCCCGCCGGAGATCGCCTGGCCGGGCGCCGAGCAGGCGGAATGGCGGCCCGACGACACCGCGGGCACCGCCCCGACCCCGCCCGATCCCCCGTTACGTGACGAGACCCACGTCCCGGACGCGCCCGCGGAACCCACCCCGCCGAGTGAACCGCGGTGGCCCGCCACCGACCCCGGCCCGACCGAGGAGCTGCCCACCCCGCAACCCGACCCGACCCGGGTCATGCGCCCGGTCGCCGACCCGAGCGCCCCCCAGGCCGACACCCGCCCACACGCGCCCGGCGACCGCGGCCGGCAATCGCCCGCTGACAACCGCCCGTCACCCGGTGACCGGGCTCAGCAGCCGCTCCGATCGGCCGACGGCCCTGAGCAGCGGCCCGGTGACCGCACTCAGGAGACCCCCCGCCCGCCCGATGGCCGTCCACAGTCGCCGGACGACCGGACCCGGCAGGTGCCGCACACGGCCGACGCCCGCCCGCCGTCGCCCGGTGACCGCGGCCGGCAGGCGCCGCACTCAGCCGATGGCCGCCCGCAGGCGCCGGACGACCGCACCCGGCAGACGCCCCGCCCGCCCGACGCCCGCCCGCAGGCGCCGTTCCCGCAGCGACCAGCCCCCCGGCAGGGGCCGCCCGGTCACCCCCGCCCTGACGGCAGGCCAGGCGGTCCCCGCGCACCCCACGGCCCCCCTGGCCCGCGTGAACAACCTGGTCAGCAGGGCAGGCCCACCCAGCAGGGCGAGGCGACGCGGGTCGTCCGCCCGGTGCCGCCCGAGCGGCAGGCCGAGGAGACCCGGGTGGTCCGCCCGGTGGGGACCGAGCAGCCCGCCGATCCGCCCAGGACGTCCGAGGCGGATTCCTCCACAGAGGACGGCAAGCCTCGTCGCAGGCGGACAGGGCTGGTCATCGCGATCGCCGCCGCCGTCGTCGTGGCGCTGGCGGCGGGCGTCGTGTTCGTCGTCCCCGGGGTCGCCGAGCGGCTGGGGCTGCGGTCGGCGCCCGAGGTGGCCATCGCCCCGCCGCCCGAGGCCGTCGTGTTCAGCCCCGTGCTGACCGCGCCCGGCGCCTCCGCCCCCGCGCCCTCGGCCGACGGCGTCGCCGCCGCGCTCGCCGGGCCCGCGGCCAGCCCGGCGCTGGGCACGCTGACCGGCGTGGTCATCGACCCGCTCAACGGGCAGACCCTGTTCAGCCGTGGCGCGGACACCCCGCTGGTGCCCGCGTCGACCACCAAGATCCTCAGCTCCGCCGCCGCGCTGCTGCTCCTCCCGCACACCGAGCAGCTCAGCACCCGCGTCGTCGCGGGCGACAAGCCCGGGACCGTGGTCATCATCGGCGGCGGCGACCCGTCGCTGTCCTCCCTGCCGCGGGGCAAGGACTCCGTCTACCCCGGCGCCGCCCACCTCGACGACCTCGTCGCCCAGGTCAAGGCCAAGGGCCCCGTCAACACCGTCCTGGTCGACCTCGGCCGCTACACCGGCGACGACCTCGCCCGCGGCTGGGACCCCGCCGACGTCCCGGCGGGCCACATCACCCCGATCGTCCCCGCCATGCTCGACGGCGCGCGCCAGGACCCGACCACGGCGGTGTCCAGGCGCTCGGGCAACCCCGGCCGCGCGCTGGCGGAGGCGTTCGCCAAGCGGATCGGCGCCACGGTGCCCGGCTCGGCGTCCACCACCGCCGCGCCGAACGCCAAGGTCCTCGGCGAGGTGAAGTCGGCGCCGGTCGTCGAGCTGGTCGACACGGTCCTGCAGCGCTCGGACAACGTCCTCGCCGAGACCCTGATCCGCGAGGTGGCCATCGCCAAGGGCGCGCCGCCCACCTTCGCGGGCGCCACCGACTCGGTCATCGGGGTCCTGCGCGACAACGGGTTCGCCGTCGACGGCCTGACCCTGCGCGACGGCAGCGGCCTGTCGACCGAGAACAAGGTCACCGCCGCGCTGCTGGCCGAGGTCCTCAAGGTCGCCGCGGGCGACGGGTCCGACCCCCGCACCGCCAAGCTGCGCCCGCTGCTGGGCGGCCTGCCGGTCGCCGGCGGCAGCGGCACCCTCGCCACCCGCTACCTGGAGCCGCCCGCCGCCGCGGGCAAGGGCTGGGTGCGGGCCAAGACCGGCACGCTGTCCGCGGTCAGCTCGCTGGCGGGCGTCGTCCTCGACACCGACGGGCGGCTGCTGGTGTTCGCGCTGATGTCCAACGGCTCCAATCCCGGCGACGCCCGACCCGCGCTGGACACCGTCGCCGCCGCTTTGCGCAAGTGCGGGTGCCGGTGACCAGGTAGCGTTTTCCCCGTGAACCCCGTAACCGGACCCACCGCCGTCGACTGGGACCTGGCCACGTCGACCGCGCGGCGGCTGGTCCGCCCGGGGCCGGTGGTGTCCATGGCCGATGCCGAGCGCACCGTCGCCTCCCTGCGCCGGATCACCGCCACCGCCGAGGAGCACGTGCGCGGGCTGACCGGCCTCGGCCACGGCCTGCCGCTGCGCGAGGGCGACGTCGTCGACCGCGAGGGCTGGATCTCCGCCGCCGCGCACAGCATCGCCGCCCTCACCGAGGGCGCGCTGCCCGCAGGCCCCGGCAAAATCGGCAGCGGCGTGCTGGCCTCCAGCGCCGGTGTCCAGGCCGGGATGGTGCTGGCGTACCTCGGCAGCCGCGTGCTCGGGCAGTACGACCCCTACGGCGGCGACACCGGCGACGGGCGGCTGCTGATGGTCGCGCCCAACATCGTCGCCGCGCAGCAGGCACTGGACGTGCCGCCGGAGGACTTCCACCTGTGGGTCGCGCTGCACGAGTGCACCCACCGCCTGCAGTTCACCGCCGTGCCCTGGCTGGCCGGGTACTTCCGCGGCCAGGTCGCCGGGTTCATCGCGGGCCTGGAGGACGACGCCTCCGGCGTGCTCTCCCGCCTGCCCGAGGTGCTGCGCGCGGCCCGCGCCCGGCCCGACCCGACCGCCTCCACCGGCCCGCTGGCCATCGTCGAGCTGCTGCAGTCGCCGCCGCAGCGCGCCGCCTTCGACCGGCTCATCGCGCTGTCGACGCTGCTGGAGGGCCACGCCGACCACGTGATGGACGCCGTGGGCCCGACCGTGGTGCCCAGCGTGGCCACCATCCGCCAGCGGTTCACCGCGCGCAGGCGTGGCGGCGGGCTGCTCGACCGCGTGCTGCGCTCCCTGCTCGGGGTGGACGCCAAGATGAAGCAGTACGCCGTGGGCGCGAAGTTCACCAAGCACGCCGTGGACGCCGTCGGCATGGCCGCCTTCAACCGGATCTGGGACTCCCCGGAAACGCTGCCGCTGCGCGCCGAGCTGGCCGACCCGGACGCCTGGCTGCGCCGAGTCGCGTGAGCAGGCCCGACCCCGCGCTCGCCGACGTCCGCAGGGCCGTGCGCGGCCTGCTCGCCCTCGCCAAGCCCGGGGACGGCCGCGTCGCCGTGGCGGTCTCCGGCGGCGCGGACTCCCTCGCCCTGGCCGCGGCCACCGCGCACGTGCGCCCCGGCCGCGTCGAGGCGCTGATCGTCGACCACGGGCTGCAGCCCGGGTCGGCCGAGGTCGCCGCGGGTGTGGCCAGGCAGGTCGACGCTCTCGGCATGCCCGCCCGCGTGCTCACCGTGACGGTGGCAGGCCCCGGTGGCACCGAGGCGGCTGCCCGACGCGCCCGCTACGACGCCTTGCGCGCGGCCGCCCGGGGATCGCTCGTCCTTTTGGGCCACACCCGCGACGACCAGGCCGAGACCGTGCTGCTCGGTCTCGGCCGCGGTTCCGGCCCGCGCTCCATCGCGGGTATGCGCCCACTCGACCCACCCTGGGCCCGCCCTCTGCTCGACCTCCCGCGCGCCACCACAGCCGCCGCCTGCGCCGCTTTGGGCCTCACCCCCTGGCAGGACCCGCACAACGCCGACCCGCGCTTCACCCGCGTGCGCCTGCGCCACGAAGTTCTGCCGCTGCTGGAAGACGTCCTGCAAGGCGGTGTCGCGGGCGCCCTGGCCCGCACCGCCGCCCAGCTCCGCGACGACCTCGCCGCCCTCGACGCCCTCGCCGAGGACCTGCTGGCCCGGGCCCGCGAGGGCGGCGACCTCGACGCGGGCCTCGACGTGGCCGAACTCACCCCCGCCCCGCCCGCGCTGCGCCGCCGGGCCCTGCGCGGGTGGCTGCTCCAGGCAGGGGTGCCCGAACTGACCGACGCCCACCTGCGCGCGGCCGACGCCCTGATCGCCGACTGGCGCGGCCAGCGCGGGGTCGCCCTGCCCGGCGGCTTGGTGGCGCGCCGCGCGCATGGCAGGCTGACCTGCGTCCGGCCGTGACCTGGAAGGGACCACTGTGTACGACGGTGACATCGCCTCCGTGCTGATCAGTCAGGAACAGATCGACGAGAAGATCACCGAGCTGGCCAAGCAGGTCGCCGCCGACTACGCCGAGACCAACGCCGACCTGGTGCTGGTCGGCGTCCTCAAGGGCGCGGTCATGTTCATGACCGACCTCGCGCGCGCCCTCCCGGTGCCCGTGCAGCTGGAGTTCATGGCGGTCAGCTCCTACGGCTCGTCCACGTCGTCATCGGGCGTCGTGCGCATCCTCAAGGACCTCGACCGCGACATCGCCGGGCGCGACGTGCTGATCGTCGAGGACATCATCGACTCCGGCCTGACGCTGTCCTGGCTGCTGAAGAACCTGGCCTCCCGCAACCCGCGCACCATGGAGGTCGTCTCCCTGCTGCGCAAGCCCGACGCGATCAAGGTCGAGGTGCCGGTCAAGTACATCGGCTTCGACATCCCCAACGAGTTCGTCGTCGGCTACGGCCTGGACTTCGCCGAGCGCTACCGCGACCTGCCCTACATCGGCACGCTGGACCCCCGCGTCTACACCTCCTGACAAGCGCCACTTGTCGTGATCTCCTGACCCGGTGCACCCGGGTGCGTTAGCCTCAGGGCACTGCTACGGGTGGAGCAGTCGAACGCGGGGACCAGGGGAGACTGACGTGTACGACGCAGGCGGGATCGGCGGCGCGGTCGGCGCGTTCTCGGGCGCGGCGGCCAGCGGGATGGTCTCGATCGACCCGGACGCCGCCCAGGCCGCGCTCACCGAGATCGGCGCCGTCCGCGACGAGCTGGCGCTGCTGCGGCAGGCCGCGGCCAACCAGGCCGAGGACGTCAAGCTCGGGGCGAACCCGGTCGGCCAGGCGATGGCGACGAAGTCGATGGACCGCTTCGACGGCTCCGGCGACTCGTTCATGCACCTGGTCCGCCAGCTGTCCGAGCAGACCGAGACCGCGGAGCGGGCGCTGAAGCAGGCGATCGCCAACTACCGCGACACCGACTACGGCAACGCGACCACAATCGGGAGCTGACCGCCGTGGTCTCCACGCTCGCGCGCGGCATCGGGCTCACCGTGATCGCGCTGTCGGTGATCGCGCCGTCGGTCGCGTGCTCGGCGGAGCCGGGTGTTCCCGCGCCGAGCGCGACCGGCCAGGCGGACATCGGACCGGCGCCCACCACCGCCGCGTCGACGACCACTTCGGCCGGACCGCGCACCGTCTCCCTCGACAGGGAAGCGCTCTGCGCCCTGCTCACCGAGGCGGAGGCCGCGCGGTTCGGGTCGAGGAGTCCCCGGGAGGGCAACAGCACCGCGACCGGCAACCCGCAGTGCCAGTGGCGGGGCGAGATGGGCCTGACGCTGGAGTTCAGCGACAGCGGCACCTACACGCCGGAAGCGGGCGCCACCGGGATCACAGTGGACGGACTGCCCGCGTTCCTGGTGCCCGTCGCTGAAGAGCAGTTCTGCAAGGTCGTCGTGCGGTTGAACGAGGGCGTGTCCGGTCTCGCCATGGGCGCGGGAGTGCTCTCGGCTGGAGAAGGCAAGGGCCGCCAACCGTGTGATGTGGCGAAGCAGCTCGCCGAAATCGTTATTCCCAAGGTGAAGGGCTAGGGGGCCGCCACGATGCCGAACGGCGATCAGCGCTACGACACGCACGAGTACGCGGGCGACCGCGCGGGCGACATCTCCCGCGTCATGCGGAACATGCCGGAGGAAGACCGCTCGACGCGGACCGAGTTGCAGCAGAGCATCGCGCAGCGCCAGCAGCAGCAGCTCGCGCCGAACGTCGACATCGGCGCCGACCGCGTCGTGGTCCCGCAGAACTGGGAGAGCCGCACCAGCACCGAGCTGTACGCCGCGGCCACCGAGCTGAACGTGCCCACCAGCGCCGACGGCCTCGGCCGCGGCTTCACCGAGGGCGGCAACCGCCTCGCCGACGCCGCCAACCGCCTCCTCGACGCCGTCGCCCAGCTCGATCAGGCGTGGAAGGGCGAGGCCGCCCAGGCCGCCCGCGGCGCGCTGACCCCGCTGGCCCAGGCCACCGGCCAGGCGGGCATCGCCGCGCAGTACATGGGCACCGCCATGGCCCAGCAGGCCACCGCGGCGGCGACCGTGCGCAACCTGCCCCAGCCGATGGAGTTCGACCCCGGCGCCGAGCTGACCAAGGCGCTGGCGAACCCGAACCCGGTGGCGGGCATGGCCGACATGGCCGCCAAGGAGCAGCAGGCCAAGGAGGTCAAGGCCGAACAGGTCAAGTACCTCAACGACTACACCACCACGATGCGGGACATCGACGCCCGCACGCCCACCTTCGTCCCGCCGCCCCCGCGCATCGACGAGGGCGGCGGTGACACCGGCTTCCAGGACAGCGCCCGCGTCAACTACGGCGACGGCCCCGGCGGCGGCAGGGACTTCCCCCCGACCGGCGCCACGGGCTGGACCGGTCAGCCGGGCCACGTCCCCGGCCACGGCACCAACACGCCGTCGACCACCACCCCGCCCGTCGGCACCGTCGGTGTCGACACCGGCACCACGATCTCCGGCCACACCCCGCCGTCGACGTCCCCGGTGACCACGCCGACCGGCCCCGGCCTCGGCACCACCCCGCCGTCGGCGCCGCAGCCCACCACCGGCAACCCCACCCCGGTCGGCCAGTTCAGCCGCGGCCCCGGCGGGCTGCCCACCGGCACTCCCACTGGCACTCCCACTGGCACGCCCGGCAGCGGACGCGCGGGCACCGGCCTGGGCGGACCGCGCGGCGGCCTGGGCGCAGGCGGTGCTGGTGGTGCTGGTGCTGGTGGTGCGGGCAACTCCGGCGCGGCCAGGCCAGGCGCGGGTATGGGCGCGGGCGCGGGCCCAGGCGCGGGCCAGGGCGGTCCCGCTGGTCGTCCCGGCGGCCCCGGCGCGGGTGCCGGGACCGGCGGCCGTGGCGGCGCGGGCGGGATGGGCGGCGCGGGTGGCCGCGGCGGGCAGGGCGGGGAGGACAGCGAGCACGAGCGCGCCTCCTACCTGGTCGAGCCCGACCCCGAGGCCGCCTTCGGCACCGACCAGGCCACCGCCCCGCCCGTCATCGGGGGGTGACGCCATGCCCTCGGCCGAGACGCTGGACCAGCTCGCCCTCGACTTCCTCTGGGAGGCCATGGACGCGGGCGAGCTGCCTTACCCGCTGCGCGTGCGCTCGCACGGCGACACCGTGGACGAGCGCTCCCGGCTCCGCGCGCGGATGCACGCGGAGCTGGCCTCCCGCGGCCTGATCGACCGCTACGGCCGCGTCGAGCCGCACGTCGAGGACTGGCTGGGCGTGCTCGCCCGGCCGGAGGTGGCGATCGACGCGCTGTTCCTGCCCGCGGTGCCCGGCGCCGCGATCTGCGTGTACGCCGCGGTGGCGGGCGGCATCGGGGTGGTCGCCACGCAGTCCGCCGACGACCTGCACCTGCGCCGCGTCCGGGCCGACGGCCTGGTCGCCGAGGTGGTCGGGCTGCTGCCCGCCGCCCAGCGCGGCGCGGAGGCGTCGGTCTCGCTGCCCGCCGAGGAGTTCGCCGCGATCACCCCGGGCAGCGCCCGCGGGGTGCCGGACTCCGACCCGCGCGCCGGTCTGGCCCGGCTGGTGGCGCAGCCGAACCTGCGCGGCGGGCAGTTCGGGGTCAGCTCGCGCGACCGCTCCGGGACGCGCAGGCGCGGCCCGGTGCTGTCGTGGTTCGACAAGCCCAACGGGCGCTACCTGGCCTCCACCAGCCGCGGCCGCGACGGCCGGGACTGGATCACCGTCGCGCCCGCCGACGTGCAGACCCTGCGCCACCGGCTCGGCCTGCTCCTCGCCGAGGTGGCCGAGCCGCGCTGAACACCCGTCGACGGCGGCGGGAACCTGATCCGCCCGCCAACCGTTGACCACGTGGCACCCCTTCCCGGCCACTTCGTGCGGTGAGGGGGCCGACGCGGGCGGTACTCTGGGATGACCGGGGCCAACGCCCGGCCGGGTAATGGTCGTCATTGCCCTCACGTGCACGTCAGGGAGGGTCGAGGCCGCACGCCGGCCGTAAGTGAATGGACCGTAAGCGACTGCTGCGCAACCCGCTGCTGTGGATTTTGGCGGTGTTGCTGATCTACTTCGCCTTCAGCATGCTGTTCGACGACACCCGTGGGTACACGTCCGTGCCCACGTCGAAAGCCGTCGCGCAGATCGAGGCCAACAACGTCAAGGCCGTTGAGCTGGGGGACAAGGAACAGCAGCTCAAGCTGACCCTGAACACGCCCATCGAGCACGACGGCCAACAGGTCACCCAGATCCTCGCCCAGTACCCGGCGGGCGCGACCGCGCAGCTCTACACCTCGATCATCGACAAGTCGGGCATCGAGCTGCGCACGACGGTCACCCAGGACAGCTTCCTCACCCAGATCCTGATCTTCCTGATCCCGTTCGCCCTGCTCCTGCTGCTGCTCATGTGGATGATGAACAACGTCCAGGGCGGCGGGAACCGGGTGCTCAACTTCGGCAAGTCCAAGGCGAAGCAACTCTCCAAGGACATGCCGAAGACCACCTTCTCCGACGTCGCGGGCGCCGACGAGGCGGTGGAGGAGCTCTACGAGATCAAGGACTTCCTCCAGAACCCCGGCCGCTACCAGGCCCTCGGCGCCAAGATCCCCAAGGGCGTGCTGCTCTACGGCCCGCCGGGCACCGGCAAGACGCTGCTGGCCCGCGCGGTCGCCGGTGAGGCCGGGGTGCCGTTCTACTCGATCTCCGGTTCGGACTTCGTGGAGATGTTCGTCGGCGTCGGCGCCTCCCGGGTGCGCGACCTGTTCGAGCAGGCCAAGCAGAACGCGCCGTGCATCATCTTCGTCGACGAGATCGACGCGGTCGGCCGCCAGCGCGGCGCGGGCCTCGGCGGCGGGCACGACGAGCGCGAGCAGACGCTCAACCAGCTGCTCGTCGAGATGGACGGCTTCGACGCGCGCGGCGGCATCATCCTCATCGCCGCGACGAACCGCCCCGACATCCTGGACCCGGCGCTGCTGCGCCCGGGCCGCTTCGACCGGCAGATCCCGGTGTCCGCGCCGGACCTGACCGGGCGGCGCAAGATCCTGGAGGTCCACTCCAAGGGCAAGCCCTTCGCCTCCGACGTCGACATGCTCAGCCTGGCCAAGCGCACCGTCGGCATGTCCGGCGCCGACCTGGCCAACGTGATCAACGAGGCCGCGCTGCTCACCGCGCGCAAGAACGGCACGGCGATCGACGGGGCCGCCCTCGAGGAGTCGGTGGACCGGGTGATCGGCGGTCCGGCCCGCAAGAGCCGGATCATCTCCGAGAAGGAGAAGAAGATCACCGCCTACCACGAGGGCGGGCACGCCCTGGCCGCGTGGGCGATGCCGGACCTGGAACCGGTCTACAAGCTGACGATCCTGCCCCGCGGGCGCACGGGCGGTCACGCGCTCGTCGTCCCCGAGGACGACAAGCAGCTCATGACCCGCTCGGAGATGATCGCGCGGCTGGTGTTCGCCCTGGGCGGGCGCGCGGCCGAGGAGCTGGTGTTCCACGAGCCCACGACGGGCGCCTCCAGCGACATCGACCAGGCCACCAAGATCGCCAAGGCGATGGTCACCGAGTACGGCATGAGCGCCCGGCTCGGCGCGGTGCGCTACGGCCAGGACCAGGGCGACCCGTTCCTGGGCCGGTCGATGGGCCACGCGCCGGACTACTCCCTCGAGGTCGCGCACGAGATCGACGAGGAGGTGCGCAGCCTGATCGAGGCCGCGCACACCGAGGCGTGGGACGTGCTCAACACCTACCGCGACGTGCTCGACGAGCTGGTGGTCGAGCTGCTGGCCAGGGAGACGCTGACGCGCAAGGACCTGGAGCGGATCTTCTCCAACGTGGAGAAGCGCCCCCGGATCACCGCGTTCAACGACTTCGGCGACCGCGTGCCCTCGGACAAGCCGCCGATCAAGACCCCGCGCGAGCTGGCCCACGAGCGCGGCGAGCCGTGGCCGGACGAGGTGCCCGCCCTCGATCCGACCCCGGTCGGGGCCGTGCCGGGCGCGGGCGACCTGCCCGGCGGTCCGCCGCGGCCGAACCCGGAGCTGCCGCCCGGCGGCGGCAACGGCAACGGCGCGCCCCCGCAGTACGGGCAGCCGCACCCGCCGCCGTACGGCCAGCCGAGCCCGCCGCAGTACCCGCAGCCCTACGGCAGGCCGCAGTCCGACGGTCCGGGCGCGGGCCCGCCGCACTACGGCGCGCCGCCCGGCTGGAAGCCCGCCACCACCCCGTCCGGCCAGCCGTGGCCGCAGCCGGAGTGGGGCAGGCCGGAACCCCGTGACCAGGACAACTCTGACGGGCGCGCACGCGGGTCCGAATGAGATGGTGGCGGCAGCCTGCCGCGACGATCTCGGAGACTGGCGATGACTGATTTCGCAGTGACGCGCGGCGGGACGGGTGACACCGTCCCGCTCGCGTCCTTCGACCCTCCCCGGGCCGAGAAGGCCATTCGGGAGCTGCTGCTCGCCTGCGGGGAGGACCCCGACCGCGAGGGCCTGCGGGACACGCCCGCGCGGGTGGCCCGCGCCTACGCCGAGCTGTTCGCCGGGCTGTACACCGAGCCCGAGCGGGTGCTGGACAAGACGTTCAACGAGAGCCACGACGAGCTGGTCCTGGTCACCGACATCCCCATGTACTCCACCTGCGAGCACCACCTGGTGCCCTTCCACGGGGTCGCGCACGTCGGGTACATCCCGAACGAGCAGGGGCAGGTCACCGGACTGTCCAAACTGGCCCGCCTGGTCGACCTCTACGCCCGCCGCCCGCAGGTGCAGGAGCGGCTGACCTCGCAGGTGGCCGACGCGATGATGCGCAAGCTCACCCCGCGCGGGGTGATCGTGGTGATCGAGGCCGAGCACCTGTGCATGGCGATGCGCGGCATCCGCAAGCCCGGCGCCCGCACCACGACCTCGGCGCTGCGCGGCATCCTCAAGACCTCGCCGTCCTCGCGCGCGGAGGCCATCGAGCTGATCAACGGGCGGTCCCGGTGACGCTGCCCGCACCCGGCCGCTGCGCGGTGGTGGGCGTCCTCAACGTCACCCCGGACTCCTTCTCCGACGGCGGGCGCTACCTGCGGGTCGCCGACGCCATCGAGCACGGCGTGGCCATGTGGCGCGCGGGCGCGGACGTGATCGACGTCGGCGGGGAGTCCACCCGGCCCGGCGCCGACCGGGTCGAGGCCGAGACCGAGATCGCCCGGGTGGTCCCGGTGATCAGCGAGCTGGCGGCGGCGGGGGTCGTGGTCAGCGTCGACACCACGCGGGCCTGGGTGGCCGAGGCCGCGCTGCGGGCGGGGGCGACGATCGTCAACGACGTCTCCGGCGGGCTGGCCGACCCCGACATGGCCGGTGTGCTCGCCGGGTCGGGCGCGCCGTGGGTGCTGATGCACTGGCGCGGGCACAGCCGCGACATGCAGGCCCTGGCGACCTACGCCGACGTCGTGGCCGAAGTGCGCGACGAGCTGCGCGCCCGGGTCGACGCGGCGCTGTCCGCCGGTGTCGCGGAGTCGGCGATCGTGCTGGACCCCGGCCTGGGGTTCGCCAAGGACGCCGCGCACAACTGGGCCCTGCTGCGTTCCTTGGGCGCCCTGCTTGACCTGGGGTTTCCCGTGTTGATCGGGGCCTCGCGCAAACGTTTTCTGGGCGCGCTGCTGGCCGCCGACGGGGTGCCCCGGCACTCCGACGGCCGCGAGGACGCCACCGCCGCGGTGTCGGCCCTGGTGGCGATGGCGGGGGCGTGGGGCGTGCGGGTGCACGACGTCGCCCGCTCGCTGGACGCGGTCACCGTGGCCGCCGCGATGGGGGGAGTCCCACGATGACCGACCGCATCACCCTGACCGGCCTGCGCGTGCGCGGCCACCACGGCGTCTTCGAGCACGAGCGCCGCGACGGCCAGGACTTCGTCGTCGACATCACCCTGTGGATCGACCTCGCCCGCGCCGCCGAGACCGACGCCATCGCCGACACCGTCCACTATGGCGAGCTGGCCGAGCGCGCCGCCGCCGTCATCGCGGGGCCTCCCCGCGACCTCATCGAAACCGTCGCCGCCGAGATCGCCGAGGCGGAGATGGCCGACGACCGCGTGCACGCCGCCGAGGTCACCGTCCACAAGCCCGGCGCCCCCATCCCCCTGGCCTTCGCCGACGTCGCGGTGACGGTCCGCCGCTCCCGCAAGTCCCGGGCGGCCCGCGGGTGACCCGCGCGGTGCTGTCCCTCGGCTCGAACCTGGGCGACCGGCAAGCCCACCTGCGCGCCGCGGTCGCCTCCTTCGCCGACGTGCTGCGGGCGGTCTCCCCGGTCTACGAGACGGCGCCGTGGGGCGTCGAGGACCAGCCCGACTTCCTCAACGCCGTCCTGATCGTCTCGGACCCCACGTGCGACGAGTGGGGCTGGCTGCGCCGCGGTCAGGACCTGGAGGCGGCGGCCGGGAGGGTGCGCGAGGTCCGCTGGGGCCCGCGCACGCTGGACGTCGACGTGGTGACCGTGGACGGTGTCCGCAGCGACCACCCCGACCTGCTGCTGCCGCACCCCGGCACCCCGGACCGGGCCACCGTCCTCATCCCCTGGCTGGACATCGACCCGAACGCCGAGGTCCCCGGCCACGGCCCCGCCCGCGCCCTGCTGGCCGGATTGGACACCACCACCGTCCACCGGCGACCCGACATCGACCTCCGGGTCGCGGGGTGAGCACCGTGGCGTGTCCGACTGTTGTCCGCCCGACGCCGATGCGGGGTATGCGGTGAGGTTCACCAAGGCAAGCGATCTCGTCCCCGCGGGCCTGGTCACGGCGGTGGCGCTGTACCTGTTCATCCGCCTGCTGTACGGCCGGCTGCCCCCACTGCCCACCTTCGCGGGCGTCACCCTGCTGGTACTGGCCATTGTGGAGGCCGTCTTCGGCCACACGCTGCGGGGCCGGATCAGGCGGACCTCCCAAGGCAAGCCCCTGCACGCCATCACCGCGGCCAGGGCCTTGGCCTTGGCCAAAGCCTCCTCACTACTCGGCGCGATCATGCTCGGCGCCTGGCTGGCAGTACTCGCGTACGTGGTCCCAGAGAGCGACCGCATCGCCGCGGCCCGCTCGGACATCCCCAGCGCAACGATCGGCGCCGTGAGCGCGGCAATCCTGATCGCCGCCGCCCTGTGGCTGGAATCCTGCTGCCGCACCCCGGAAGAACCCGACGACCACGCCCGCCCCCACTGAGTCGGCCAGGCCCCTGAAGTCTGGTTGTCGCGTCGAACCCGAGTCGGTGAGTCTGATGGCGCGGTTGGTGTGGGCTCTTGTCGTGTTGGGTGGGGCGCGCTGAAGTCTGGTTGTCACGCCGGAACCCGAGCGGGTGAGCCTGATGGGCGCGGTTGGCGTGGGCTCTGCCGTCTTGGGCGGCCGCCACAGTCTGGTTGTCGCGCTGGAGCCCGTGTTTGGTGCCTTCAGGGGTTGATCGGCCGCGCTGTGGCGTGTGGCCGGGCCTGATCTGTGGTGTTGATCATGTTCTGCCGTCGGCGCGTTCTGTTGACCTGCGCGGAAGGGCCGTTCGGCGCACAGCGTGACATCCTTTTGGTCTCGTGGAGGTAACGGCCAGGTACGGTGGTCGCCATGACGGGCCGGAGTGACCGAATGGCGCGCGCGACTGGAGCGCGGCTGCTCTTCTTGGCCGCTCTCGGCCTCGCCGCCGCCGCGACCGCCGTCCTCGTGCTCAGCGACTCGATCCGGTGGATGCGGCTGGGGGTGGTGGCCGCCCTGTGGGCAGCGCTGGCCGGGGCGTTCCTCGCCGTGCGCTACCGCAAGCTCTCCGCCGAGCGCGCCGAGGACGCCGCCGAGCGCCAGCGGGTCTACGAGCTGGAGCTGGAGCGCGAGGTCGCCGCCCGCCGCGAGTTCGAGTTGGCCACGGAAGCCGAGATGCGCGCCAAGGCCGAGGACAGCGCCCGCGACGACCTCGCCGAACTGCGCGCCGAGCTCAAGTCCATGCGCGAACACCTCGAACTGCTCCTCGGCGGCGAAGTCCTCGTCGAGCGCATCGCCCTCCACGCCGAAGCCACCCGCATGCGCCGCTCGGAGGACCGCGGCATCGAGCCCCGCCCCGAGTCGATCCGCCGCATCACCGCCAGCACCGCCGAACCCCAGACCGACCTCATCGAACGCGTCCGCGGCGGCAAGGAGCCCTGGCTGGAAGACCCGCCCAGCAGCCGCCCCATCGACCCGACCTGGACCCCCTCCTGGGAATCCGGCGAACACCCCCGCCGCCCCGCCCGCCCCCAGACGCGCCCCACCCCCACCCGCCCGGCCGACCAGGCGCCCCAACCCCACCGTCGCCCCGCCGACCCCACCCGCACCCCCCGCCCCACCGACCCCCACCACGATGGTGACCCACGCCAGTTCGCCGACTCTGGTAGCCAGTCTCGACGTAACGGCGAGTCGGACAGATTCGCCGCCGCCGGGCACCGTGAGGGCGACCCACGTCAGTTCGCCGACTCCGGCGCCCAGTCCCGTCGTAACGGCGAGTCGGACAGGTCGGCCGAGTCCGCTGGGCATCGTGAGGGTGATCCACGTGAGTTCGCAGGCTCTGGTGCGCAGTCCCGTCGCGATGGTGACTCGGGCAGGTTCGCTGACTCCGCCGGGTACCGCGATGGTGACCCACGTCAGTTCGCCGACTCCGCTGCCCACCCGCACCGGGAAGGCGAGCCCGCCCGTGGTGGCCAGGCACGCACCCCGGGCCGAGCCGCCGAGCCGAGCCGTGGCAGCCAGCCCGCACGCCCGGAGCCCGCCCGCGCCGCCGACGCGGGCCAGCCCTCGCGTACCGACGCCGAGTCCGGCCGAGCCCGCCCGCACCGCCGGGAAGCCGAGTCCGGCCACCCGAATCAGCCCAACCGCCCCCGTCGCGAGGCCGAGCCCCCCGGCGGCGTGCCCCCCCGCCGCGATGCCGAGCCCCTCAACACCTCGACCGGCCTGCGTCCGCAGCCTGCCCCCACCCGGCCTGCCGACACCGTCCGCCGCTCACCCGTCGACGCCGAGTCCACCCGCCAAGGCGTCCGCCCGGTGGAGGAACCGACCCAACACGGCGTCCGCCCGGTCACCCCACCCGACCGCGCCGCCCCACCCCGCGTGGTCAGCCGCCGCCCCGCCGAGGCCGACCCGCGCTCCGCCGACTTCCCCACGCCACCTGAGGCCGCCCGAGGCAGGCGAGCCGTCGACTCCGCCGTGTTCCCCCCAGCCGACGCCGCCCGTCGAGCACCGGAACCCACACCAGAGCCCCCCCGCGGCAAACGAGCCGCAGAGTCCGGCGTGTTCCCCCCTGCCGAGGCCGCCCGCAGGCCGGAGTCCCCTGCCGAGGCCCGTGGCAAGCGCGCCGCCGAGTCCGGTGTCTTCCCTCCCGCCGAGGTTCGTGGCAAGCGCGCCGCTGAATCCGGCGTCTTCCCGCCTGCCGCTCGCAGGCCAGAGTCCCCTGCCGACCCCCAAGGCAGGCGAGCCGCCGAGTCCGGTGTGTTCCCACCAGCCGCAGCCGCCCGCAGGTCAGAACCCCCTGTCGACGCTCGTGGCAAGCGTGCCGCCGAGTCCGGCGTCTTCCCGCCTGCCGCCCGCAGGCCGGAACCGCCCGCCGAACCTCGCGGAAAGCGCGCCGCTGAATCCGGTGTGTTCCCACCAGCCGCGGCCGCTCGCAGGCCCGAGCCTCCTGCTGCGGCCGCCCGCAGGCCAGAGCCCTCCGCCGAGACCCGTGGCAAGCGCGCCGCCGAGTCCGGGGTGTTCCCGCCCGCCGACCCCCGCCGACCAGAGCCGCCCGCCGACGCCACCCGAGGCAGGCGCGCCGCTGAGTCCGGCATCTTCCCGCCCGCGAGCGCCAGGCCAGGGTCACCGGCGGCCGCCGCGAGCGCAGGCCGACGAGCCGCGACGGACTCCGGCGTCCACAACCCCGTCGCCGACAACCGCAGGCACAAGCCCGAACCCGACCCCGAATCCCAGGGCACCCACGCCTCCGGCACCTCGGTCTCCGACCTCCTCGCCGCCCACGGCGGCTCCCAACCCCGCCGCAGGCGCAGGCGTGACGCGGACTGACCAGCCCGCACTTCCCATCCCTCATCACCACTCACGCCTCCAGCGATCCGATTGCCGGCTGAACGCTCCTGCCTCCTAGGTTGTGAGCTGCGGTCTCCAGTGATCCGATTGGAGGCGAGGCGCTTCCACTGATCACGCCTGAGATGCGTTTCGCGCCAACTCGGGCTGAACCCACGCGGCGAGCTGGGCGTTCCGGTTGGTCAGCCATGAGCCGGGCTTTAGGCAAATCAGCCAGCGGTTGGGCGTTTTCCGGTCGACCGGGCCGTGCGTCGTGCTTCCAGTGGTCCGGCTGTCACCGCGCTTCACTCGATCGGGTGGAAGCTGTGGTCGGGGACATGTCGGCCTTTGGAGTTCGCGCGGCGAGCGCGGTGGCTCGGACCTGCCGCACCGTCCACAGGAGAAGGGCGATCGGGTTGGATAGGAAACCTGACTTGCCATTCGCCTGCCCTCCGGTCAAAGCCCTCTCAGCACGGCAATCGATGGGAAACCTTCCTGTCTGTTCCGTCCTCATCCCCCTCCGCGCGTCCGTCCGCCGCCTGACCGGCCCCTAATATCACTTCTCGTGTCCGATGATCAGTTGCGCAGGCACCAGCCGCGGCGCAAGACGGTGTTGCTGCCGGTGGTGGGGCTGCTCGTGCTCGCCGTCTGCGGGCTTGTCCTGCTCGCCGTCAGCACCGCGCGGGTGGGGCTCGAGGCCGAGTTGGTCGGGATTCTCGCCGCGCTGGTGCCGGTGGGGCCGGTCGTCGCGGCCTTCCTGTGGATCGACCGCTGGGAGCCCGAGCCCGCCCGGCTGCTCTGGCTGGCCTTCGGCTGGGGCGCCTGCGTCGCCGCCATCACCGCGCTGCTCATCAACAACACCGCCGAGGTCGTCGGTGACCTGCTCCTCGGCAAGGGCAACGGCGACAAGATCAGCGCCCTGGTCTCGGCGCCCCTCTTCGAGGAGTTCGTCAAGGGCGCCTTCGTCTACGGCATCTTCCTGTTCCTGCGGCGGGAGTTCGACGGCGTCATCGACGGGATCGTCTACGCGGGACTGGTCGCCGCCGGGTTCGCCTTCACCGAGAACATCTACTACTTCGGCCGCGCCTTCGCCGAGTACGGCATCGGCGACGGCAGCTCGCCCGGGGTGGTGGCCGCGTTCGTCCTGCGCGGCGTGCTCTCCCCCTTCACCCACCCGCTGTTCACCGCCATGATCGGCATCGGGATCGGCCTGGCGGGCCGGTCGAGGCGGGCCCGGGTCCTGGCCCCGCTCGGGGGCTACCTCGCCGCCGTCGTCCTGCACGCCGCGTGGAACGGGGCGGCGACGCTGGGCGGGGGCACCGCCTTCCTGACCGTCTACTTCCTCGTCATGGTCCCGATGTTCGCCGCCGCCGTGTGGTTCATGGTCTGGCACCGCCGCCGCGAGCAGCGGGTCATCGCCGCCGCGCTGCCCGCCATGGTCGAGCAGAACCTGATCCTGGACACCGAGGTCGACGCCCTGGCCCGGCTCGACGGCAGGCGCAAGTGGCGCAAACGGGTCCGCGCGCGCTCCGGCCGCGCCGCCGCCGCCCGGATGGCCGAGTACCACGCCGCGGTCAGCGAGCTGGCCTTTCTCCGCCACGGCATGGCCCAGGGCACCGTCGGCAGGCACGACGTGACCGACGAGGCCAACCTCATCGCCGTGCTGCGCTCCACGCGCAAGGCCGCCGTGCGGGCGAGCGCCGACCCGCCCCGGTGAACCTGGTCACCCGGACGCCACGGCGCAGTTCACCCTTGGTTACGCTCGCGCCGTCGTCTGGTACCCGCGGAGCCGCGGGACTGGAACGTGCGAAGGGGAGAGAAATGCGCCCGAACGGGGTCACGCTGTGACCCGGCCTGCCCGGTTGGCGGTCGGAGTCGTCTCGGCGGGCCGGGTGGGTGCCGTGCTGGGGGCCGCGCTGGCCCGGGCGGGGCACACCGTCACGGCCGCGTCCGGGGTCTCCCGCGCCTCCCTGCTCCGCGCCGAGGCCCTGCTGCCCGAGGTCCCCATCAGGCCGCCCGACGAGGTCGCCGCCGCCGCGGACCTGGTCCTGCTCGCCCTGCCCGACGACGCCCTGCCCGGCATGGTCCGCGGCCTGGCCGCCGCGGGCGCCCTGCGCGCCGGGCAGATCGTCGCCCACACCTCCGGCGCCTACGGGGTCGACGTGCTGGCCCCCGCCACGGCCAACGGCGCCCTCGGGCTGGCCCTGCACCCGGCGATGACCTTCACCGGCCGCGCCGAGGACCTCGACCGGGTGGCCGCCTGCTGCTTCGGCGTCACCGCCGACGACCACGACGAGGCCGCCTGGAACGTCGCCGAGGCGCTGGTCGTGGAGATGGGCGGCGAGCCCGTCCGCATCCCCGAACAGGCCCGCCCGCTCTACCACACCGCCCTCGCCCACGGCGCGAACCACCTGGTCACCCTGGTCGCCGAGGCCGTCGACCTGCTCAAGGCGGCGGGCGCCCCTGAGCGCCTGCTCGGCCCGCTGCTGTCCGCGGCCCTGGACAACGCCCTGCGCCACGGCGACCGCGCCCTCACCGGCCCGGTCTCCCGCGGCGACGCCGGGACCATCCGCAAGCACGTGGCCGTGCTGGCCGAGCACGCCCCGCCGATGCTGCCCGCCTACCGGGCGATGGCCAGGCGCACCGCCGAGCGCGCCACCGCGGCCGGGCTGCTGCGCGCGGACCTGGCCGAGGACGTCACCGCCGCCATCGACACCGGAGAAACCCCATGACCGCCCCGAGTTTCACCGCGGGCCGCCTGCACGTCCACAGTGGACCTACCGAGCTGGCCAGGGTCACCCGCGCCCTGCGCGCCACCGGCCGCCGCATCGCGTTCGTGCCCACGATGGGCGCCCTGCACGACGGTCACCGGGAGCTGATGCGCCACGCCCGGCGCATCCCGAACACGGTCCTCGCCGTGTCGATCTTCGTCAACCCCTTGCAGTTCGGGGAGAACGAGGACTTCGACCGCTACCCGCGTCCACTGGAGACCGACCTCGAAGCCTGCGCGGCCGAGCGCGCCGAGCTGGTGTTCACCCCCGCGCGGGGGGACATGTACCCGCGGGACGCGCAGACCACTGTCCACCCAGGACCGCTCGGTGACGAGCTGGAAGGCGTGGTGCGCCCAGGCCACTTCGCCGGTGTGCTGACGGTGGTCGCCAAGCTGTTCAACATCGTCCGACCGGACTACGCGCTGTTCGGCGAGAAGGACTACCAGCAGCTGACCCTGATCAAGCGCATGGTCAAGGACCTCGACATGGAGGTGGCCGTCATCGGCGTGCCCACCGTGCGCGAGCCGGACGGCCTCGCCCTGTCCTCCCGCAACGCCTACCTCGACGACGCCCAGCGCGCCGCCGCGGTGACCCTGTCGGCCGCCCTGGCCGCGGGCGCCCACGTCAGCGCGCACGGCCCGGAGGAGGTCCTGCGGGTCGCCGGTGACGTCCTCGCCCAGACCCCCGAGCTGGACGTGGACTACCTGGCCCTGCGCGCCACCGACCTCGGCCCCGCCCCGGCCTCCGGCGACGCCCGCCTGCTGGTGGCGGCCCGCCTGGGCGGCACCCGCCTCATCGACAACGTCCCGGTCCTGCTCGGCTAGGGAGAGCCATGTTCCGCACGATGCTCAAGTCCAAGATCCACCGCGCCACCGTGACCCAGGCCGACCTGCACTACGTCGGCTCGGTGACCGTCGACCCCGTCCTGATGGAGGCCGCCGACCTGCTGCCCGGCGAGCAGGTCGCCATCGTCGACGTCACCAACGGCGCCCGCCTGGAGACCTACGTCATCGAGGGCGAGCGCGGCAGCGGCGTCATCGGCATCAACGGCGCCGCCGCACACCTGGTGCACCCCGGCGACCTGGTCATCCTCATCGCCTACGGCCTGATGGACTCCGCGGAGGCCGCCGCCTACGCGCCGCACGTGGTCTTCGTCGACGCCGACAACCGCGTCGTGCACCTCGGCGCGGACGCCGCGCACGTCCCGGCGGACTCCGACCTGCTCAGCGGGGCCGAGACCGCCGACGCGGCCCGGCTCGACGCCCTCCTGGCTGTCGAGAGCTAAGTGCTACTCGCCATCGACGTCGGCAACACCAACATCGCGCTGGGCCTGTTCGATGGCCAGGAGCTGGTCCGCGACTGGCGCACCCGCACCGACGCCCGGATCACCGCCGACGAGCTGGACCTGAGCCTGCGCGGCCTGCTCGGCCCGCACGCGGACGCGGTGACCGGCGTCGCCGCCCTGTCCACGGTCCCGACCGTGCTGCGGGAGCTGCGCGCCATGCTCGCCAAGTACTACGGGCGCGTGCCGCGCGTCATGGTCGAGCCGGGCGTGCGCACGGGCGTGCCGCTGCTGGTCGACAACCCCAAGGAGGTCGGCGCCGACCGGGTGATCAACACCCTGGCCGCCCACCACGTGTACCGCACCGCCTGCGCGGTGGTCGACTTCGGCACCTCGACCAACATCGACGTCATCTCGGCCAAGGGCGAGTTCCTCGGCGGGGTCTTCATGCCCGGCATCGAGATCTCCGTCGACGCCCTGGCCACCCACGCCGCCGCGCTGCGCAAGGTGGACATGGTGCGCCCGCGGTCGGTGATCGGGAAGAACACCGTGGAGTGCCTGCAGTCGGGGATCATGTACGGCTTCGCGGGCCAGGTCGACGGCCTGATCACCCGCATCAAGCGCGAACTGGCCCGCACCGGCCACACCGGCCCGGTGACGGTGATCGCCACCGGCGGCCTCGCCCCGCTGGTCGTCGACGAGGCCGACGGCATCGACCACCACCGCCCCGACCTGACCCTCCTCGGCCTGCGCCTGGTCTACGAGCGCAACCAGCGCTAGAACCGCGACCAGCGCTAAACGCGCACCGCCCGCACCGCCTCGGTGATCAGCGGGCGGACGAACACCCCGCGGGAGTCCGGCAGCCCGGTCAGGTACTCCCGGGCGCGCTCCAGGATCTCCGCGCGCTCGGCCTCCGGCGCGACGGCGATGTGCGAGTACGTCCTCAGCGTCTCGACCATCGCGTCCACCGTGCGCACCTGCTGGTTCCGGAAGGACTTCTCCTCGGCGTCGCCCAGCAGGTCGTGCTCAGGGACGTGCCGCTCCCCGCGCCGGGTCGGGTCGTCGACGCTGGTCGCGCACATCGCCAGCAGCGTCTTCACCCACGGCACGCTGTCGTCGTCGGCGTTCCACAGTGCCCCGAACACCCCGCCCGGGCGCAGCACGCGGGTGATCTCGCCGAGCGCGTCGGGGTTGTCGAACCAGTGGAAGGCCTGGCCCGCGATGACGACGTCGACGGAGGCGTCGCGCAGGGGGATCTTCTCCGCGCGGCCGTCCATGGTGGGCACGTCGGGCAGCAGCCTGGCCAGTTCGGCGCGCATCTGCGGGTCCGGCTCCACGGCCGTGACGTCCAGTCCGAGGGCGAGCAGGCCCGCGGTGAGCTTGCCGGTGCCCGCGCCGAGGTCGAGCACGCGGGTGCGGTCGCCGACGACCCACTCGATCGCCTCGGCGGGGTAGTCGGGCCGGTGCTCGGCGTAGGTCGTCGCATTGGCTCCGAATGAGCCCGCTCTGGTCTCGTGCAACTGCGGATCGTCCACCGAACAACCGTAGGCCAATACCCGTTGTGACCTCGCGCGGATGCCCCCGTACCCTGACGCCGTGAACGAGGAGACCGCCCCGCCCGTCGACGACCTGCCCGAGCAGATGCGGATTCGGCGGGACAAGCGCGAGCGAATGCTGGCCGCCGGGGTCTCGCCCTACCCGGTGGAAGTTCCGCGCACCCACTCCCTCGCCGATGTGCGGGCCGCCTATTCGGATCTGCCCGTCGACACCGCCACCGGAACGAAGGTCTCCGTCGTCGGCCGGGTCATGTTCCTGCGCAACACCGGGAAGCTGTGCTTTGCGACACTGCGCGAAGGCGGCGGAACCGAACTCCAGGCGATGGTGAGCCTGAACAACGTCGGCGCGGAGTCGCTTTCCGAGTGGAAGGCCAGTGTCGATCTTGGTGATCACGTATTCGTCACCGGCGAGGTGATCACCTCCCGCCGCGGCGAGCTGTCGGTCATGGCCGACGAGTGGGGAATGGCGGCGAAGGCGCTGCGGCCGCTGCCCGTCGCCCACAAGGCCCTCGGCGAGGAAACGCGTATTCGCCAGCGTTATGTCGACCTCATCCAGCGGCCCCAGGCCCGCGACACGGTTCGGGTCCGTTCGGCGGTTGTGCGGTCGCTGCGCGAGTCTTTCCACACCCGGGGTTTCCTTGAGGTGGAGACCCCGATGCTGCAGACCCTGCACGGCGGCGCCAGCGCGCGCCCGTTCGTGACCCACTCCAACGCGATGGGCATGGATCTCTACCTGCGGATCGCCCCCGAGCTGTTTCTCAAGCGGTGTGTCGTGGGCGGGATCGACAAGGTCTTCGAGATCAACCGCAACTTCCGCAACGAGGGCAGTGATTCCTCTCATTCGCCCGAGTTCGCCATGCTGGAGTTCTACGAGGCGTACGCCACCTACGACACCAACGCGGTGATGGTGCGCGAGGTCATCCAGGAGGCCGCCCGCGCGGTCTACGGCTCCGAGACCGTCACGCTGGACGACGGCACCGAGTACGACCTGTCGGGGACCTGGACCACGCTGACCATGTACGGGTCGCTCTCGACGGCGCTGGAGACCGAGGTCACGCCCCGGACCACGGTGGAGGAACTGCGCAAGCACGCCGCCGCCGTCGGCATGGAGCACGACCCGAAGCTCGGCCACGGCAAGCTCGTCGAAGGGCTCTGGGAGCACTTGGTCGGCGATCACCTCCACGCGCCGACTTTTGTTCGGGATTTCCCCGTCGAGACCTCACCGCTGACGCGTGAACACCGGTCCCAGCCGGGTATCGCGGAAAAGTGGGACCTCTACGTCCGCGGTTTCGAGTTGGCCACCGGCTACTCGGAGTTGGTCGACCCGGTCGAGGAACGGCGCAGGCTGGCCGAACAGGGCAGGCAGGCGGCAAGCGGAGACGACGAGGCCATGCGTCTGGATGAGGACTTTCTGCGCGCGCTGGAGTACGGAATGCCACCGAGCGGCGGTGTCGGAATGGGCATTGACCGGCTCCTGATGGCGCTGACCGGTCTCGGCATCCGGGAGACCATCCTGTTCCCCCTCGTCCGCCCGGAATGAGACACCTCTCGCGCATTCCGGTTGATTTGCGCTAGCCTGCCCCCAGGGAGTATTTGTAACAGTGGCCGAGACGCTCGCTGAGCCGGCACATTCAGTCTGAGGGAGGCGCTATGGCGCAGAAGGTCACGGTTTCGCTCGTCGACGACCTCGATGGTTCGGAGGCTGAGGAGACCCTGGAGTTCGCACTCGACGGGGCGACCTACCAGATCGATCTGTCCAGCAAGAATGCCGATCGACTCCGTTCGGCGCTGTCGGACTTCGTGGAGAGCGCCCGCCGTTCCGGTGGCCGCAAGCGCCCGGTGGGCAAGGCGGCCTCGGGCCGCGCCCCCCGCACCGCCACGGCCGACCGCGAGCAGAACCAGGCAATTCGCGAGTGGGCCCGCAAGCAGGGCATGAAGGTCTCCGACCGCGGTCGAATCCCGTCGGAGGTCTTGGACGCCTACAACGAGCAGGCGTAGTACTTCGACCACCCACGTGCATAGGGGTCGTCGCCGTCGGCGACGGCCCCTTACGCATTTCGCGGGGCACTCGCCGCGATCGGCGGGAACCGTCCCGCCATTACCCCCGTCTGATCCGCTGGTGACCCCGCCCCGGCATGGGGCAACGAGGTGAGGGTGAGACGCCCGTGTCAGGACCGAATTCGGACCGTGACGAGGACAGCCCGGTCTTTCGCGACGCCGATCGGTGGGCCGAGCGGGTCGACCGCGCCGAGACGCCGGGCGAGCGCCGCCGGGCGTGGGCGGGCTTCCTGCCCCGGGGCGCGGCCGTCATCATCGAGGGCCTGCTGCGCGACTCCATGGTGTACGGCGCGGTGGTGTTCTCGATCATCGTCGCGGTGCTCGGCGCGACCTCCGGGGACCTGCCCTGGGCCGTCGCGGCGATCGCCTCCGGTGTCCTCGGCATCGGGCTGGCCGTGCTGACCCACCTGCGGCGCTGGTCCGTCGGCAGGCAGTGGGCCGTGCTCGGCGCCGTCGTGCTCGTCCAGGTCGCCTTAATGGTCTTCTTCTGGAAGATCCACAACTAGCGGAAACGGTGGCGGCGATGGCTGATGTGGTGGTCGAACTGAGCGACCTGCGGGGCTGGGCGTCCCAGGTGGGTCGCGGCGCGACGGACCTGGGCGCGGCCCACGAGTACGCGACGGGCAACATCGCCGACGCGGACTTCGGCCGGATTCTGGAGCTGTTCACCAGCGAGTACGCGGGCCTGCTGCCCAAGATGCACGCGATCCTGGAGGCGGACGGCACCGGCCTGGGCAAGGAGCAGGCCGCGCTGCTGGCCAGCGCGGAGGCCTACGCCACGGCCGACCGGCAGGGCGCGCAGAGCTTCACCGAGCTCGGCGGCTCCGGCGCGCTGACCAGCTCCGACGACGGCGAGGCCGCGGCCTTCACCGACCAGACCATGCCCCGCTCCAAGCTCGCGGTCCTCAACGCCGGGGACATCACCCTGCCCGAGGTGTCCTTCGGGGCCATCTGGGACACCGTCTGCGACCTGATCAACTCGATCGCGGGCATCGATCCCCGCGAGTACGTGACCAAGTGGATCGCCGGGGACGTCAGCAAGGCGTCCATGCAGGTGGCCGCCTGGAACTGCCTCGCGGAGTGCGTCGAGGGCGTCGACGCCAACCTCAAGGCGGGGTCGGCGGCGATCGCCCGCACCTGGCAGAGCGCGGCGGCCTCGGCGGCGGGCGCGCAGATGACCGAGTGGGGCACCGCCCTGACCGACCAGGCCGCGAAGATGCGCTCGCTGTCGGAGTTCATGAAGGACATGGTCGACCAGGCCGTGAAGATGGCCCAGGTCGTGGTGGACATCATCAAGACCGTCATCGACCTGCTGTCGGCGGCGCTGACCAACGCCGCGATCCCGTTCTACGGCCAGTGGAAGCTGATCGACAGCGTGTGGGACGGGGTGAAGATGGTCAACAGCGCCCGCAAGGTGATCACCGTGTTCTGGGACGTGATCAAGCTGGTGATCGACATGGTGAAGCTGTGCGTCGCCACCTTCACGGCCGAGTCGCTGCCGCCCGCGCCCTCCGCCGCCCCGGCCGGTGCGGGCCGATGACCTTTCCGGACATGGAGGGCCGCCTGCGGGCGGCCATGGCCGATCTGGACCAGGTGATCAGCCGCGCGCAGGACGACCTCTACCGGTTCCAGCGCAAGAACCAGCCCACCCGCGAGGAACTGCAGGCCCTTCAGGACGCCGCCCGCCGCGGTGAGCTCGGCGGCGACATGCGCGAGCTGGCCCGCCGGGTCGAGCGCGGCCAGGACTCCTGGCAGGCCATCTTCAGCGGCGCCTCCCCGCACGCGGACCTGTTGCGCGGCCACGTCGAGCGGATGGTCGAGGAGAACCGCGAGGCGATCAGGACGGCGTTGCAGGAGAACGAGGAGTTCGACCCGCTCGCTCCCAGTGAGGGACTCCGGTAGGAACGCGAACGCCCGGTAGTCGGGTCCGATACTTTGTGGACCATGACGATCGCGGTCCGCGTCTTCCAGGGTCTGCTCATCCTCGCGGGACTGGTGGCCTGCGTCACCGCCGTGTCGCTGGCGGGCGCGGTCCACGACGACGCCGACGCGCACTGCTACATGCGCGAGGTGCAGTACATGCGCGAGGCGCAGCGGAGCGACGACGAGGTCCCGGCCCCCGCGTGCGCCATCGTCTCCGTGCACCAGACCCAGGCCATCTCGGCCGGGGCGATCGGGCTGGCGGGCATCGGGGTGATGATCGGCGCGGTCGCCATGAACGGGATGGCACCGCGCGGTGCCGCGAGCGGTCCTGCCAAGCGGCCCATCCAGTCGAGCCCGAGCCCGTACAGCGGCTACGGCCCGCCGCCGGGGCCTCCGCAGCCCTACGCCCAGGGACCGCAGCCTCCCTACGGCCCGCCTTCCTGATCTAGCGGGGGGTGACCCTCGGGCACGTCCCGCACGGGCCCTTGCCGTGTTCCAGCAGGTAGTGGAAGCAGCAGCTCTCCCGGCGCCGCGTCCACTCCCCGTCCACCGGTCGCAGCGTCGAGCCCGAGGTGAGCGGGGACGGCCCGTCAGCGAGCACCAGGGCCGCGTCCAGGACCCCGGCGGCCTCGTCCCCGCCATAGCGGCCCGCCTGCCACAGCGCGCTGTCCAGGGCGTCGGTGGCCGCCGCCCACAGCGTGCGCCTGCCGAAGCGCACCTGCGGGGCGAAGACGTCGATGAACCGTGCCGCGTGCGCGGTGTAGCGCCCGCGCAGCACGGCGGCCAGGGCGGACTCGTCGGGTACGACGAGTGCCTCGGGAGCGCTCGCCGCCGGGTCGTCGGGCAGGCAGGCGAAGCCGCGGGAGAGCACCGCGACGGCCGCCGGGTGCGGGCGCGGGTAGCCGGTGCGGAAGGCGAGGTCGGCCGGGCGCAGGGACGGGACGCGGCGCTCGTGGTGGAACAGCAGCCCCGCCACGTACGCGGGCACGGAGAGGTACCACGCCATGACGTAGCCCGCGGTGGTCTGGTCGGGGGAGTCGGCGTACTGGTCGCGCAGCCATCGGGACAGCGCGGCCCGCCAGCGGGGGACGGCCTCCGGCGTGGCCAGGAAGCCCGCGCAGGTCACCCAGCCCGCCGCGGACGGCAGGCCGTGGGTGAGCGCCATCCGCGACTGGCGCGAGTTCACGACGGAGAGTGATTCCGACAACGTCCGGTGGCTGGGGCGCGGAGCGGCGCGGATGCTGGAGTCGAGGCTCAACTGCTGCTCCAGAAGGACGCGGTCAGTTGATAAGGCATGCCTAACCTTACCGAACGGCGTTGACATCCGCCTGTCAGGCTCGAAGCGCGGAAACGCGAGGACGTGTTCGCGCTCAGCGGACAACCCCATGATCACGGAATTCGACCCGGTCATCGCACGTTGTGATGGGTGACGGGGCCTCCGTCTGGGCGACGTTGGCATGTTGAGCCGCTTGCGGCCATGAGCATGGCAGCCCGGCCTACTACAGTGGTCCCACGGTGCTGAATCCACTACCAAGAGGTGGAGAAGGGCCGCCGGCGCAGCAGTCAGGGAGTGAGAATGTTCGAAAGGTTCACCGACCGCGCGAGGCGGGTGGTCGTCCTGGCCCAGGAAGAGGCCAGGATGCTAAACCACAACTACATCGGCACCGAGCACATCCTCCTGGGCTTGATCCACGAGGGTGAGGGTGTCGCCGCCAAGGCCCTGGAGTCGTTGGGGATCGCCCTCGAGGGCGTGCGCCAGCAGGTCGAGGAGATCATCGGCCAGGGGCAGCACGCGCCCAGCGGGCACATCCCGTTCACCCCGAGGGCCAAGAAGGTGCTGGAGCTGTCACTGCGCGAGGCGCTGCAGCTCGGCCACAACTACATCGGCACCGAGCACATCCTCCTGGGCCTGATCCGCGAGGGCGAGGGCGTGGCCGCCCAGGTCCTGGTCAAGCTCGGCGCCGACCTCAACCGCGTCCGCCAGCAGGTGCTGCAGCTGCTCTCGGGCTACCAGACCGGCAAGGAGGCCACCGAGACCGGTGGCCGCGGCGAGGGCACGCCGTCCTCCTCGCTGGTGCTCGACCAGTTCGGCCGCAACCTGACCGCCAGCGCCCGCGAGGGCAAGCTGGACCCGGTCATCGGCCGGAGCAAGGAAATCGAGCGGGTCATGCAGGTGCTGTCGCGGCGCACCAAGAACAACCCGGTCCTCATCGGCGAGCCCGGCGTGGGCAAGACCGCCGTGGTCGAGGGGCTGGCCCAGATGGTCGTCAAGGGCGAGGTGCCCGAGACGCTGAAGGACAAGCAGCTCTACACCCTGGACCTGGGCTCGCTGGTCGCAGGCTCCCGCTACCGCGGTGACTTCGAGGAGCGCCTGAAGAAGGTGCTCAAGGAGATCAAGACCCGCGGCGACATCATCCTGTTCATCGACGAGATCCACACCCTCGTCGGCGCGGGCGCGGCCGAGGGCGCCATCGACGCGGCCTCCATCCTCAAGCCGATGCTGGCCCGCGGCGAGCTGCAGACGATCGGCGCGACCACCCTCGACGAGTACCGCAAGTACGTCGAGAAGGACCCGGCCCTCGAGCGCCGCTTCCAGCCGATCCAGGTGGGCGAGCCGTCGCTCGAGCACACCATCGAGATCCTCAAGGGCCTGCGCGACCGGTACGAGGCGCACCACCGCGTCACGATCACCGACGCCGCCTTGGTGGCCGCCGCGACCCTGGCCGACCGCTACATCAACGACCGCTTCCTGCCGGACAAGGCGATCGACCTCATCGACGAGGCGGGCGCGCGCATGCGCATCCGCCGGATGACCGCGCCGCCGGACCTGCGCGAGTTCGACGAGAAGATCGCCGACGTGCGCCGGGAGAAGGAGTCCGCGATCGACGCGCAGGACTTCGAGCGGGCCGCCAAGCTGCGCGACACCGAGAAGACGCTGCTGGGCCAGAAGGCCGAGCGGGAGAAGCAGTGGAAGGACGGCGACCTCGACGTCGTCGCCGAGGTCGACGACGAGCAGATCGCGGAGGTGCTGGCCAACTGGACCGGCATCCCGGTGTTCAAGCTCACCGAGGAGGAGACCTCCCGCCTGCTCCGCATGGAGGACGAGGTCCACAAGCGGATCATCGGCCAGGAGGACGCCGTCAAGGCCGTCTCCCAGGCGATCCGCCGCACCCGCGCGGGTCTGAAGGACCCCAAGCGCCCGTCCGGCTCGTTCATCTTCGCCGGTCCGTCCGGTGTCGGTAAGACCGAGCTGTCCAAGGCGCTGGCGAACTTCCTCTTCGGCGAGGACGACGCGCTCATCCAGATCGACATGGGCGAGTTCCACGACCGCTACACCGCCTCCCGGCTGTTCGGCGCCCCTCCCGGGTACGTCGGCTACGAGGAGGGCGGCCAGCTCACCGAGAAGGTGCGCCGCAAGCCGTTCTCGGTGGTGCTCTTCGACGAGATCGAGAAGGCGCACCAGGAGGTCTACAACACCCTCCTGCAGGTGCTGGAGGACGGTCGCCTCACCGACGGCCAGGGCCGCACGGTGGACTTCAAGAACACGGTGATCATCTTCACCTCCAACCTGGGCACCCAGGACATCTCCAAGGCCGTGGGCCTCGGGTTCACCTCGGGCAACGACCAGGGCTCGAACTACGAGCGGATGAAGAACAAGGTCAACGACGAGCTGAAGAAGCACTTCCGCCCGGAGTTCCTCAACCGCATCGACGACATCATCGTCTTCCACCAGCTCACCGAGCCGCAGATCATCAAGATGGTCGACCTGATGATCGGCCGCGTCGAGACGCAGCTCAAGAGCAAGGACATGGCCCTCGAGCTGACCGACAGGGCGAAGATGCTGCTGGCCAAGCGCGGGTTCGACCCGGTGCTGGGCGCGCGGCCGCTGCGCCGCACGATCCAGCGCGAGATCGAGGACCAGCTCTCGGAGAAGATCCTGTTCGGGGAGATCGTGCCCGGCCAGATCATCGTCACCGACGTGGAGGGCTGGGACGGCGAGGAGACCCCGTCGGACAAGGCGCGCTTCACCTTCCGCGGCGAGAAGCGCGACCGGGTGCCGGACTCGCCGCTCGTCGAGCTGTCGGCTTCCGGCGGCGGCGAGGAGTCGGCCGAGTCGGCTGACTGAGCGCAGAAGACCAGAAGCAGACCGCTCCCGGGCCGAATTGGCCCGGGAGCGGTTTTTTGTGCGTCAGCTGGGCAGGACCAGCTCGGCGACGACCGCGTTGTGGTCGCTCCCCGGGAGGTCGTAGACGGCGAGGGTGGCGGCCTGGACCCGGCGGTCCACCAGGACGTGGTCGATGGTCACCGGGGGGCCGAACGGGGGTTGCGACCAGGTGGGGCGGAGCCCTTCGCCGGTGAGTTCGGCGGCGTCGCGGTAGCCGCGGTCCATGAGCCTGGACAGGGCGCTGTGGTCGAGGGTGGCGTTGAAGTCGCCCGCGAGGACGCGGGGGCGGCCCGCCGGGTCGGGGGCGGGCAGCTCGGCCAGCTCGCGTTCCCAGGTCTGGCGGGCGCCCGCGCTGACCACGGCCGGGAAGACGTGCACCGAGAGGACCTCGACGTCGGTGGGCCCGGAGAAGTCGGCCACCACGGCCACCTGTTCGAGGGTGGACTGCTCGACCAGGACGATCTGGCGCAGCGGGACCCTGGCCAGGACGCCGCTGCCGGAGCCGCCGGGCTCATCGCGCAGGACGCGGTACGGGAACAGGGCGCGCAGGCCCTCGGCGTCCAGGGCGGCCACGGCGTCGGGGGTCAGCTCCTGCACTGCCAGGACGTCCACCCGGGAGTCGCGGGCCAGGGCGAGCAGGGCGGCGGGGTCGGCGCGGCCGTGCAGCAGGTTGGCCGTCATGACGCGCACCCGCTGGCCGCTGCCCGGCTGGTTGGCGTCGCCGAGGCTGCGGGGGACCAGGACGGTGCCGAGGGCGACGGTGGTGATGAGCGCGGCGACCATCAGCAGGCGGCGGCGGGCGGCCAGCGTGATGAGGGTCATCAGCGCGCCGAAGGCCGTGAGGTAGGGGGTCAGGGCCAGCAGGGCCACGGTGAACCGGTTGCCGTCGACCCCGACCAGGCGCAGCACGCCCACCCCGATGAGGAACAGCACCGGCAGCGCCAGCAGGATCGTCACCCAGCGTCGTGGGCGGCGGCGCTGCGCGGGCGGCGCGGGGGTGTCGAGTTCGGCCGTTCGCATGCGACCAGGATGCCTGACAGCGCCGTGTGCGGGCGCTGACAGCGCCGGTGGGAAGTGTGGCGGTCGAGTGAAGGGAGGACACATGTACGCGATCGAGGCCGAGGGCCTGGTGAAGCGCTTCGGCGACACTGTGGCCCTCGACGGGGTCGACCTGGCGGTGCCCGCTGGGAAGGTGCTGGGGGTGCTCGGGCCCAACGGGGCGGGCAAGACCACCGCCGTGCGGGTGCTGGCCACGCTGCTCAAGGCCGACGCCGGGAGTGCCAGGGTCGGCGGGTACGACGTGCGCACGCAGGCCACGGCGGTGCGCGGGCTGATCGGGCTGACCGGGCAGTACGCCTCGGTGGACGAGGACCTGTCCGCCACGGAGAACCTGGTGCTGATCGGCAGGCTGCTCGGCAAGCCCAGGGCCGATGCCCGGGCCACCGCGGCCGACCTGCTGGCCCGCTTCGAGCTGACCGACGCCGCGGGCCGGTCGGTGAAGACCTACTCCGGCGGTATGCGCCGCCGCGTCGACCTGGCCGCGAGCCTGGTCGGCGGGCCGCAGGTGCTCTACCTGGACGAGCCCACCACCGGCCTGGACCCGCACAGCCGCAACGAGGTGTGGGGCATCGTCCGCGGCCTGGTCGGCGACGGGGTGACGGTGCTGCTGACCACCCAGTACCTCGACGAGGCCGACCAGCTCGCCGACCTCGTCACGGTGATCGACCACGGCCGCGTCATCGCCAGCGGCACCCCGCACGAGCTCAAGCGCAGGACCGGCTCGCAGTCGATGCAGGTGCGCCCGAGCCTGGCCGCCGACGTCCCCGCCGTGGCGGGCATCCTGGCGGCCCTCACCGGCGCGGAACCGCACGTCAACCCCGACACCGGCGTCCTCACCGTCCCCGTGGCCGACTCGGTCCTGCTGTCCACATTGGTCAGAAGGCTGGATGAGGCGGGCATCACCGCCGACGAGCTGGCCCTGCGCCTGCCCAGCCTCGACGAGGTCTTCCTGTCCCTGACCGGCCATGTCGCGGAAGCGAGCGTCGCATGAGCGCGATCGTCCACGTCGGACCGCTTGACGGGCTGCGGCACGGCCTGGCGCTGGCGGGCCGCAGCATCACCAAGACCCGCAAGAACCCCGCCTCGCTGCTGGACGTCACCCTGCAGCCGATCATCTTCCTGGTCGTGTTCGTCTACCTCTTCGGCGGCGCGATCTCCGGCAGCCCGGGTGAGTACCTGCAGTTCCTGCTGCCGGGCCTGATGGTCCAGAACATCGCCTTCGCCAGCCTCGGCACCGGAACGGCCCTGAACACCGACATCACCACGGGCGTCTTCGACCGCTTCCGCAGCATGCCCATCGCCCGCGCCGCCCCCCTGGTGGGCGCCGTCCTCGGCGACATCGTGCGGTTCGTGGTGACCTTGACCGTCCTGCTGGTGTTCGCCGTCATCCTCGGCTTCCGCGTTCAGACCGACCCGCTGCGGTTCCTGATCGCCTTCGCCATGATGGTCCTGTTCGGACTCTGCCTGTGCTGGGTCTCGGTGTGGGTGGGCATGCTGGTGAAGTCACCGCAGGCGGTGCCGGGCACCCTGGTCGCCTTCATCATGCCCCTGACCTTCGGCAGCGACATCTTCGTCCCCGCCGACACCATGCCCGGCTGGCTCCGCGCCTGGGTGGAGGTCAACCCCGTCACCCACCTGGCCGCCGCCGCCCGCGGCCTGCTCCTCGGCGGCGAGTGGGTGGCCTCCGCGGGCTGGGCCTTCCTCTGGGCCGCGGTGATCGTCGCCATATTCTTCCCCCTGGCCCTGCGCGCCTACCGCCGCCGAATCTCCTGAGCCCCAGCGTGAACTTCGGCCAAGTGTGCTTACCGGTGTCAGATCTCTTGTACCGCTGTGGTCAGTTCGGCCAGGGCGGCGGTTCTGGGGAGGGCTGCGCCTGCTTCTTGGGCGGCGGTCCTCGCCTCCTGGCCGATTGCCTTGTCCACCTTGGAGAGTAGGTCTGCCAGGTCGGGGCTGCCCAGGTCTGGGGTGCCGCGGATGGCTGTGCCGACGCCCGCCATGCGGGCGGCGGCCCGGTGGTCGCCGGTGGCGGCCATGGCGTAGGCGGTGGAGTCGGCTATGGCCGCGGTCACTGGCATGTCGGGGACTTCCGCCATCGCCATGAGTGCTTGGCGCAGGTGGGTGAGGGCGGCGGCCTGGTCGCCGCGGTCGGTGGCCAGGTCGGCTTCGGCGCACAGGTGGATTGCCGTCCACTGTGGAGAGACGCGGGGGACCTCCGCCAGCAGGGAACGGCCGGTGGCCAGGTGGGCGGCGGCGGTGTCGGGGTCGCCGCGGCGGCGGGCGACGGTGCTGAGCCAGAAGTGGGCCAGGGCGGCCAGTTCCCTGCCGCCGCGGTCGGTGGCCAGGCGCAGGGCCTCGGTCAGGTCGCGCTCGGCGCCCGTGAGGTCGCCCCCGCGGGCGCGTTCGACGCCGAGGCGGGCCAGGGTGCCCGCCAGTTCGTCCTGCGCGCCCAGCTCGGCGACCAGGCGCACGGCCTCCTCGTGGGTGGCGAGCGCGGCGGGGTGGTCGCCTTGCAGGGAGTGGCGCTCCGCCACGTGCATGACGGCCATGGCCTGGCCCCACCGGTCGCCGATGGCGCGGAAGTCGGCGAGGGCGCGCGCGCCGTGGTGGGCGGCGGCGCTGTGGTTCCCGTCGTTGTCGGCCAGGTAGGCGCGGCCGAGCTGGGCGACGGCGCGGGCCCACGGGTCGCAGTGGGTCTCGGCGCGGGTGAGGCGCTGGTCGGCCAGGGCGGAGTCGCCGCTGTAGGCGGCCAGCATCGGCTCCAGCATCGCCATGACGGGGTGGTGCGCCATGGCGTCGGTCTCGGCCAGCTCGGCCACCAGCGCGCGCACGACCTCCGGTGAGGGCATCCCGCCGAACTCGCCGAACGCCGAGTACGCCCGCAGGGTCGCCACCGCGTGCGGCGGCCCGCTCCCGGGGAGCTTCAGCACCTCCGCGGCGAGCGGGCTGTTCTCCTGGTGCGTGCCGCTGAGCACCCAGTACCAGGTCGCCCGCGCCGCGATCAGGCAGGCCAGCTCGGCCGCACCCGCCGCGGCCGCCCCGCGTATCGCGGCCAGCAGGTTGGGCTGCTCGGCGCTCAGCCGCGCCAGCCACGGCACCTGGTCGGGCCCGCGCAGTCGCGGCTCGGCCTCGGTGAGCAGGTCCAGCACGTGCCGGGCGAAGGCGAGCCGGACCCGGCCCGCGTCCTCGCCCAGCCGTTCGCCCGCGTACGCCCGCACGGTCTCCAGCATCCGGTACCGGACCTGCCCGTCGCGCCCCTCGGTGGCGGTCACCAGCGACTTCTCCACCAGCGACGCCAGCACGTAGACCACGTCGTCGGCGGGGAGGTCGGCGGCCACGGCGGTCACCGACTCGGCCACCGCGCCCGCCGGGAACACCGACAGCCGCGCCGCCAGCAGCCGCTCGGGCTTCTCCAGCAGGTCCCAGCTCCACTCCACCACCGCGCGCAGGGTCCTGTGCCGCGGCAGCGCCGTGCGGTCGCCGCCGGTGAGCAGCCGGAACCGGTCGTCCAGCCGCTCGGCGACCTGCCGCAACGTCATCGACCGCAGCCGCGCCGCCGCCAACTCCACCGCCAGCGGCAGCCCGTCCAGCCGCCCGCACACCTCGGCCGCGGTGCCCAGGTCCACCCTGACCCCCGGACTGGCCGAGGCCGCCCGCTCGACGAACAGCCGCAGCGCGTCGTCGGCGGGCAGCGGCCCCACGCTGAAGACCGCCTCCCCGGTGATGGCCAGCGGCTCCCGGCTGGTGGCGAGCACCCGCAGCCCGGGACAGCGCGCGAGCAGCCGGTCGGCCAGGTGCGCGGCCGCCTCGATGAGGTGCTCGCAGTTGTCGAGCACCAACAGCCCCGGCTGCGCCGACAACACCTCCACGATCCGGTCGACCGGCGTCCGCACCTGCACCGCCTCGAACAACGGCGCGTCCCGCCCACCCAGCGCAGTGAGCACCGCGGCCGTCACATCCTCGGCGGCCCGCACCCCGGCCAACTCGACAAACCACACGACCGCCGCCCGTTCACCACCGGTCCGTTCGACGCGCGGCACGGTGTCGGCGGCCCGTGCCCCTTCGGCGTGTCCGGGGGACAGTCCGGCGCCCTCGGTGTCGCCGGGTTCGGTGGCGAGCACTGTTGCCAGCCGGGTTTTCCCTGCCCCTCCTGGACCGACCAGCGTCACCAGGCGCCTGCGGGCGAGCAGGCCCCGCAACTCGGCGAGTTCGCTCGTCCGGCCGACGAAGCTGGTCAGCGGGGCAGGCAGCCGGGTTCCGCGCCTGGGGGTCAGCTCGCCGCGCAGTACCGCGAGGTGCAGCTCACGGAGTTCCGCCGACGGCTCGACCCCCAGTTGCTCGGCCAGGTCGCGGCGGATGCGGTCGTACGCGGACAGGGCCTCGGCCTGCCGTCCGGCGACCGCCAGCGCGCGCATCAACAGCCCGGCGGGCCGCTCCCGCAGCGGCTGCTCGGCCACCGCGCTCCGCAGCTCGCCGATTACCTGGCCGCCGAGGTGGAGGTCCGCCTCGATCCGGTCCTCGACGGCGGCCGTGCGCAGTTCGCCGAGCCGCACGACCGCCGCCGTCGCGAACCCGACGTCCCCCACCCCACCCAGCGGCGTCCCCCGCCACAACCCCAGCGCGGCCCGCAGCACGGCAGCCGCCTCCCCGTACCGCCCCGCCCGCACCGCCGCCCGCCCGTCAGCCACCCCCTGCTCGAACCGCGCGATGTCCACATCGGCCACCAGCCGGTACCCCACCGCGTGCGACTCGACCACACCCCCGTCCCGCAGCGCCTTCCGCAGCCGCGACACCAGCGAATGCAGGGCGTTGACCGCATCCCCAGGCGGCGCCGCGCCCCACAACTCGTCGATCAACGTCCCCACCGGCACAACGCGACCCGCGTCCAGCGCGAGCCGAGCGAGCACCGCCTTGAGCCTGCTGCCGCCGAGCGCCACCTCCACCCCGTCTCGCCCAACAGCGCGCACGGGCCCCAGCAGCAGCACCTCCACGCCGCCCAGCCTCCCAGATCACCCCGCCCCAGTCCCGACTCCGCGCTCTGTCCACAGCCCGTCCGAGTTATCCACAGTCACCACCATGAACCCTTCCCCCTGCGGAAGGGGTGAACACCAGCCCGGACAGCGGCCTGACCAGCAGATATGCGAGAACACAGCCCATGCCTGCCGACCTGCTCCGGCTCACCAGAGCAGTGCCTAGCGGCCGCCGGGAACCTCGCACCGCCGTGTTGTCCACACCCGTCGAGGTTATCCACAGGCAACCGCGAACGAGTCCGCGCCGGTGGACCGACCAGAGCTGTGCCGCCTTGAGTGGCCAGCGCCGAAATACCACCGGTTGGTGGCGTTCACGGTTTCGACACGATGCTCGGGAGGATGGTGGCAATGCCGGTGGGGACGCGTTTCTGGGACAACGCGCACGCGGGCTTCTGCACACTGGTGACCACAGGTTCTTCGAGGGTTCCGCCGAGCGCGATGGCCTCGACGCTGAGTCCCGCGCAACCGCGGGGGAGATCAGCCTCTGCCAGTGCGTCCTGGTCCGGCACGAAGCGGAGTTCGACCTTGAGGGGCGTGGTGACCGGGGCGCCGTTGGCGGGCGCCGATGCCAGGACGAACGTGAGTAAACACGCGATCAGGAGGACGCCCGCGATACGGAGGTCGCGGACGAGGGTGTGGTAGCGCTGACGGGTCTCGGCCAGATTGGCGGTCTCGGCGATGCGGCCCGCGATTTCCGTGACGGTATCCAATCGCTGCCGCAGTCGCCGCTCGTCGGTGTCGCTGTTCGCGTCATAAACGATGGGGGAACGGGCACTCGTGCTCGGCGACAAGCTCGTGGACACGGTGACACTGCCGGTCTCCTGGAGCGTGGTGGTGGCGACGAACAACTCGCGTTGCGCCCGGTAGATCTCGCCGAGGACGAGTTCCCGCCCAGTGGTGAGCAGGCTCTTGCTGCCTTGGAGTTCACGGTTGATCGGGTGTTCGCGCCAATGGTCCGGTCGGGTGCGTTCCAAGCCGGTCAGTTTTCCGAGCGTCCACGCCGGTGAAACCAGCACCCGTGCCGCGCGCACCAAGATCCAGCCCGCGGCCATCGCCCCCAGCACCGCCGCGGCAACGGCCACCACCATCCGAGAAGCCGGTCCGTCGATCTTGGTGACAGCGGAGACCTGGAGTCCGGCCATGATCACCGCCGCCATCGCGGCCGCCGCGGCCACCAGCCATCGAGCGGCGGACCGGATCGACTCCAGCTCCTGATTCCGGTCCACGGGTTCGTGGGAACCCTCCTGACCTGCGCTGTTCATCCAGTTCCCCCGACTCGCTTGACAAGCCCCGCCGTTGTAGTACAAATATAGTACAACTGGTTCGAGCAGGAGGAGGCGCCATGAGACCCAGGAGCGAAGGTGATGACGTGCCTCCTCCCATGCCGGCGAGGAAGCACGTGGACCGAATACCCGCCGTGACGGAGACGCTGAAAGCGCACCGAGGAGTGAGGGCAGCCCTGGTGGCCGCGTCCCGGGACGCGGGCAGCCGGGGCGGCTCTCCCCCTCGGCTGGCGGGACCCTGCTCGGTCAGGACTGTGCGCTGCGCGCGCTTGCATTGTCGGCGGGTCGTGTTGGTGACCACACCTTTGTCGTCCGAGCCGGGGCCCTCGACCACAGGGGTGACGCCTGCGCGGGACCGACCCCGTTGGCGCCCGTCACGAGCGTCGCGGACTCTTTCCGTGACGGTGGCTCGACGCCTCCTGGGTGTCGGTGGTGTTTGAGATCATGTCCGGGAGTGAAACTGGGGTCACCTGGCCTGGAGGAGGAGTGGCCATGTCACCGAAGACGAGACTGGCGGAGTTCAAGACGTACACGATGCGCGAGCTGAACCAGAACACCGCTCGTGTGCTCGACGAGATCAACGATTCCCACATTCCCGCCGTGGTCACCAAACACGGTCGGTTCGTCGCGCTGATCACGCCGTTGCGGGACTCCTCCGTCGAACAGCTCGTCCTCTCGCACGGTGAACTCCACTCCGAGTTGGAGAAGCGGGCGACGGACCAGGACGTCATCACGTACTCGACCGACGACGTCCTGGAACAGTGGAAAAACCACCAACCCTGAACGGTGCGGGCCACTGAGCTGTTTGGGTGAAACCCGGGAGATCGCGAAACAACCGGAGGCCGCGCCATAGATGGTGGCTGTGTGTACCAACTCGAATGGGGCCCCCGCGCCGTTGAGGACCTGAACGTCAAGGTCTCCAGCGAGCGGGCCGTTCGGGAACTCGTTCGGGTCGCCCGGGAGGCCCTGGACGAGCCTTCCGACGGCGATGGCGGGCAATTGGGCGCCTTCTTGTGGCGGCGCTGCATCCTCCCGCGGCGCAGAGAAGAACTCGATGCCGCCATCGCCCAGGGGGTGGACCCCCCGGACGCGGGTGACGCGGCGTGGAACTACGTCCTCGTCTACGTCCGTCGAGGACTCAGGCCGGGGTTCAAGGTGCTGGCCGTCCTCACCAACGGTGAACTGGCCGCCGGCCTGGAGAGCCTGCCCACCCTGGACTTCGTCTCCTGACCCCCGCGCGGTCCAGCGGCTGGTCAGGTGTGGGTCAGGGTAGGCGGTCTTTCAAGGCTGTCAGGGCTTCCGCGGCGCCCATGGGGAGGCTGATGCCGCGGCCGTGGCGGACGGTGCTCTCCCTGGGGTTGACGCGGATCAGGGCCCCTGAGGCCGCGGTGGCCAGTTCTGCCATTCGGCGGACGGTGGGGACCGCTGTCCCGGCGCCGATCTCCAGCACCGCGACGCGTCCGGCTGTTCGGCGCCAGGTGTTCAAGGCGTCCAGGGCTTCCTGGCTTCGGTGGGGGACCCAGGTGTAGTCGCCGAACATGAGGATGTTGGGGCGGGCCAGGTTTCCGCAGTCCGGGCAGGAGGGGAGCTTCCCGACCGCCCGCATGGTTTCCGGGTCGACCTCGATGTCCAGGTCGTCGGCGGGCCACACTTGGCCGGAGCAGGGGCCCAGGCACTGCAAGTGGTGGATCGAGCCGTGTACCTCGGCCACGTCGGCGAAGCCCGCCTTCTGGAACTGGCCGTCCACATTGGACGTGAACACCCGGGCGCCGAGGGACCGCAGCACCTCGAACCCCGCGTGTGGCACGGCCGAGCGGTACAGGGCCAGCCGGTGGCCGTAGAACCCCCACGCCAGCTCCGGGTCGGCCGAGAAGTGCACCGGGTCGGCCAGTTCCACGAACCGCAGGCCCAGGCGGGCGTACGGGGGGTACGCCGCCCAGAAACCGGTGTCACCCCGGAAGTCCGGCAGCCCGGAGTCCACCCCCATCCCCGCCCCGGCGCACACCAGGACGGCGTCCGCCGAGGCGATCAGCGCGGCGGCGTCGTCAAGACTCACGCGGCCCCGCGCTCTGGACGACCTCGAATTCCAGCAGCGCCGAGCCCGTGCCCACCGGCTTCGCGCGCTCGCCGGAGTGCGCCTCCTTGGCCGAGCCGCCCATCCACGCCTGGAAGTGCTCCTCGGTCTCCCAGCGGGTGTACACGAAGTAGCGGTTCTCCCCGGCCACCGGCCGCAGGAGCTCGAAGCCGAGGAAGCCGGGCTGGCCGTCGACAGCGCCCAGGCGGGCGGCGAAGCGCTTCTCCAGCTCGGGGCCTGCGCCCTCGGGGACCTCGATAGCGTTGATCTTCACGATTGCCATAACCCCAGACTAACGCGCCAGCGGCCCGGGGTAGAGGTGCTCGTCCGACGGGCGGGCGGCGTCGCGGAACCACGCGACGAGGAACGGGCGGACGTCCTCGCCCGCCACCGCGGCGACGAGGTCCTCGAACTGCGGCCACGAGGCGTTGCCGTCGGCGTTGGCCGTCAGCCACGTGCGCAGGACCTCGTCGAAGTCCTCGTCGCCGATGTGCCTGCGAAGGGCGTGCACGGCCACCTGCCCCTTGTCGTAGACGGCGGTGAACTCGTTGCCCGCGCCCATGTCGTAGAGCTTGCGGTTCCAGAACCGCTCCCGCTCGTACGCGCGGGCGACCGTCGTGCGGTACAGCGCGTCGATGTCGACGCCCTGCGACTCGTCCCACATCCACATGGCGTAGGAGGCGAAGCACTCGTTCAGGCAGATGTCGGCCCAGGTGTCCACCGACACGCTGTTGCCCCACCACTGGTGGGCCAGCTCGTGCACCACCACGTCCAGCTCGGCCCACCGCGCGTAGATCGGCCTGCCCTGCGTCTCCAGGGAGAACCCGATGTTCTCGTTGAGGTAGATCCCGCCCGCGGCGCTCTGCGGGTACTCCCCGAACTTCGAGGTCAGGAACTCCAGCACCTCCGGCATCCGCGCCTGCACCGACCGCTTGCCCTCCGCGCCGGGGGCGTAGGCATTGACCACGGGCGTGCCGTCGGCCAGCGCCGACCGCTCGATGGTCCACCTGTCGATGCCGATGGTGGTCAGGTACGTCGCGACGCGGTTGGGCTCCACCCAGCGGTACGTCGTCCAGCCGTCGGCCTTCACCGGGGGCTCCTCGACGCCGTTGGAGACCACGCTCCACGGGTCGGGCACGCGCGCGGACAACGCGAAGGTGGCCTTGTCGCGCGGGTGGTCGTTGACCGGGAACCAGCTGCTGGCGCTGTGCGGCTCACCCGCGGCGAAAGCGCCGCCCGACTGGGTGCCCTGCCAGCCACCGGCGCCCAGCGGCCCCTCGTCCTCGGACCCCGGCTTGCCGGAGTACCGCACCCGCGCGCTGAAGTCACCGGAGACCGGGGCCGCCGGGGTGACCACCAGTTCCTGCTCGCCCTCCCGCTCGAACGACGCCGCGACGCCGTCGACCTCGACGGCGGAGACCTCGAAGCCGGTGAGGTCGAGGTTGAACCGGGTCAGGTCCTCCGACGCCGTCGCCTTGACCACGGTGTCACCGTCGAGCCTGCGGGACTCCGGGTCGTAGGTGATGCCCACCTCGTAGGCGACGACGTCGTAGCCGCCGTTGCCGTCGTCGGGGTAGTACGGGTCGCCGATGCCGTCGGCGCCCACGCCCGCCACCACCGAGGGCGGCGCGGCGTTCTCCACGGAAGCAGGCGAGGTGCACGCCGTGAAGGCGCCGACGGCTGCCACAGCGAAGATCACACGGATGGGGACTGGACGCACCGTCCCATCATGACGCCCCGACTGTGTTGCCCGGGTTGACTCGGGCAGACTCGAACCCCGTGGCACGGCGCGACGTGGTCGACTTCGGCGGGGACGGCCCCCCGATCCTGCTCCTGCACGGGCTCATGGGCCGCGCCACCACGTGGTGGCCGGTGGCCCGCTGGCTGCTCCCGTACGGCCACGTCATCGCGCTCGACGCCCGCGCCCACGGCCGCAGCCCCCACCGCGGGCCGCGCTGGCGCACCCCGGACTTCGTCGCCGACGCCACCGCCCTGCTCGACGAGCACGGCCCCGGTGTCGTGATCGGACACTCGATGGGCGGCCTGCACGGGCTCGGCGTCGCCGCCACCCGCCCCGACCTGGTGACCGGCCTCGTCGTCGAGGACATGGCCGTGGACCTGCGCGGGCGCACTGTGGACGCCTGGCGGGGCCTGTTCGACGCCTGGCCCGTCCCCTTCGCCTCCCTGGCCCACCTGCGCGACTTCTTCGGCCCCGTCGTCGGCCCCTACTTCGCCGAGTGCGTCGAGGAGCGCGCCGACGGCTACCACCTGCTGTCCGACGTGGACGACC
This sequence comes from Actinokineospora lacus, assembly GCF_053813445.1. Lineage (NCBI taxonomy): Bacteria > Bacillati > Actinomycetota > Actinomycetes > Pseudonocardiales > Pseudonocardiaceae > Actinokineospora > Actinokineospora lacus. The sequence continues at coordinate 675,507 of NZ_JBQERA010000003.1, read as the reverse complement.
TGTTCGCCATCGCCGCCGAGTGGGGCGCCCGCGACTACTGGGACTGGGTCGACGCCGTGCGCTGCCCCCTGCTGGCCATCGAGGCCGAGCACAGCGCCATGCCACCCGGCCAGCAGGCCGCCATCGCCGCCCGCGCCCAGGGCACGCACCTGCTGGTAGCCGGTGCCGGACACCTGGTCCACGCCTCCCAGCCCGAGGTCTACCGAGGCGCGGTCGAGGCGTTCCTGTCAGGTCAGCGGATCGATCTCCCCGGTGGCCGTGTCCATGACCACCACGCCGGAGACCCGCGCGCGTAGCCCGGCCACCGGGAACACCGCGCCGAACGCGGCGACCAGCTCATCCCCGGTGACCTGCTGGACCAGCGTGCAGTGCGGCACCCACGAGCCCGGCAGGTAGTACGAGCTGGGGTTGCGCACCTTCCCCGCCAGCACGTCGTGCACCGCCGAGTGCACCGCCAGCAGCTCCGGGTCGGTGACCGCCGCGAGCATCAGCACGTTCTCGCTGTGGGCGAAGGTCGACAGCGACCCGAACCACAGCGACGGGATGTGCAGCGCCCGCAGCTCGGCCCGCAGTGCCTCCCGGGTCTTCCGCGGGATGTCCGAGGCCACCGCGAAGGTCAGGTGCGGCGGGAAGGTCCGCCTGCTCGGCAGCCCGGCGGCGTCCAGCCTGGCCCACAGCGCGCGCACGGCGGCGTCGGCCTTGTCGTCGAACAGGACGCTGACCGCCTGCGCCACCTCAGCCCTCCCCGGGAAGCGCGAACAGCCCGCCCGCGGTCTGCTCGACCAGCCCGTCGACCAGCAGCGAGTCCAGGCACCGGTCCCGCTGACCCGCGTCGGCCCACACCACGTCCAGCCGCGCCCTGGACGCCGGGTCGGGCGAGTCGCGCAGCACGTCCAGCAGCAGCCCGCGCACGTGCCGGTCGGTTCCGCTGAACTTCTGCGCCGCCTTCACCGGGCCCTGGTAGGCGGGCCTGCCCGCCCGCTGCCAGGCGCAGGAGTCGAACACCGGGCAGTCCGCGCACCGAGGGGCCCGCGCCTTGCACACGACCGCGCCCAGCTCCATCAGCGCCGCGGACACCCGCGCGGCCTCGGCGGGCTCCTCGGGCAGCAGCTTCTCCACGTCGGCCATGTCCCGCACCGTCGAGGGCGGCCCGGCCTCACCCGCGCCGTGCACCGCCCGCGCCACGACCCGCCGGACGTTGGTATCCACCACGGGGCAGCGCTTGCCGTAGGCGAAGGCCGCCACCGCGCGCGCGGTGTACGCGCCGATCCCGGGCAGCGCGAGCAGCGTGTCCACGTCGTCGGGCACCACGTCGCCGTGGGACCTCTCGATCTCCGTCGCCGCCTCGTGCAGCCGCAGCGCGCGGCGCGGGTAGCCCAGCTTCCCCCACGCGCGCACGACGTCGCCGCGCCCGGCCGCGGCCAGCGCCGAGGGCACCGGCCAGCGCGCCATCCACTCCAGCCACACCGGCTCGACCCGCGCCACCGGCGTCTGCTGCAGCATCACCTCGCTGACCAGCACGCCCCACCCGGTGCGGTCCGGGGCCCGCCACGGCAGGTCCCGCGCGACACCGTCGAACCACTCGACCACCACGCGTGTGTCCATCGCGGGGCACTGTATTCGCCCCGGCTCAGTGCACCTCGGTCAGCGCCGCGGTCTGCACGTCGTAGACGAACCCGCGCACGTTCTCGGTGTACGGGATGAAGGGGCTGCGCCGCACCCGCTCGACCGACTGGCGCACGCTGTCCTTGACCTCGCGGAACGCCTCCACCGCCCACGGCGGGCGCAGCCCGGTGTCCCGTTCGAGGGAGTCCTTGAACTCGTCGTCGGTGATCGTGGCCAGGCCGCATGAGGTGTGCTGCATGACGATGACCTCGCGGGTGCCCAGCTGGCGCTGGCTGATGGACAGCGAGCGCACGATGTCGTCGGTCACCACCCCGCCCGCGTTGCGCATGATGTGCACCTCGCCGTGGGTCAGGCCGAACACGTCGAACACCTTGATGCGGGCGTCCATGCAGGTCACCACGGCCAGGTGCAGCCGGGGGACGGGCGTGAGCATCCCGGGCGCGCCGTGGTCGGGGCCGTCGAGGTGGCGTTGGAGCAGATCGTCGATGGCGGTCATGGGCCTGCCTCCGGCGGTCGTCGAGTCATGGTCACTTATTGGAACCGCTGTCCCACTCCGCAGCCAAGCGGAATAGGGCCGAATTCACTGTGGCATACGCCGCTGACGAGGTATCGCCCAGACGAATATCGCCCAGACGAGCGACACCCGGCGGCGCCACCGTCCGTGTTTCCGCGACTACCGTCGCTGCCATGTCCGACCAACCTGGCCCGGTGTCCCGGGGCGTGTACTTCCGCCGCAGGGCAGGCGCGCTCGCGGGCTCGATGCTCGCGCTGGTGGGGCTGATCTGGCTCGTCGACGGGCTCATCGGCGGTGAGGAGCCGGTCAGGGGCGTCGCCGCGTCCGTCCCGCTCCCGGCCTCCACGGCGCCCGCCTCCCGGCGGAACGCGCCCGCCAGCGCGACGGCCGCCCAATCGGCCACCCAGTCGGCCAGTCGGTCGGCGCGGCCCAGCCCCAGCAGGACACCCGAGCAGGTCCCGCCGGACCCGAGCGCGCCGTGCCCGGACTCCTCGGTCCGGGTCTCCGCCGAGACCGGCGAACCCGCCTACCGGACCGGGCAGCGACCGCTGCTGCGGCTGGTCGTGGTCAACACCGGACCCGTGCCGTGCACCCGGGACGTGGGCCGAGCGCTGCGCGGGCTGGAGGTCACCAGCCGCGACGGCGGGACCCGGGTGTGGTCGAGCAACGACTGCTACTTCGGCACCCGCGAGGGGTCGCCGCGCGTGCTGGCGCCCAAGCGGCGCGCGGTGTTCGAGGTGCGGTGGACCGGCCGCACGTCCGCCGCGGGCTGCCCGGTGCGCCGCGCGCCCGTCGCCCCCGGCGACTACGCGGTCGTGCCCAGGCTGGGGAAGCTGACCGGCGCCCCGGTGCCGCTGAGGCTGACCGCCTAGGGGCCGAACCAGCGCTCCTCGCTGGTGCGCGGCGGGGCGGAGGTGGTGCCGGTGACCAGCTCGGTGTCCAGGATGATCTCCCGCGGGCGGGTCGGGTCGGGCGCGCCCAGCAGCAGCTTGCCCGCCGCGCGGCCCTTCTCCAGCACCGGCTGGCGCACGGTCGTCAGCCCGACCCGGTCGGCTTCGGCTATTCCGTCGAACCCGGTCACGGTGAGGTCCTGCGGCACCCGCAGGCCGCGGCGGCGGGCCTCGGTCAGCGCGCCGAGAGCGAGTATGTCCGACGTGCAGATCAGCGCGGTGACCTGCGGGTCGGCGTCGAGCAGCTGCGCGGCGGCCGAGGCCCCGCTGGCCGTGCTGTGGTCGAAGCGCTCCACGACGCGGATGGCCGACCAGTCCACGCCGACGGCGCTGAAGGACTCGGCCAGGCCGCTGAGGCGGGCGCGCTGGACGTGGAAGTGGGCGTTCCGCTGGCGCTCCTGGTCGGCGAACCCGTCGTTGCGGTCGCGCGCCAGGCGCATGCACAGCACGCCGATGCGCCGGTGACCCAGCGTGATGAGCTGCCTGGCCAGCGCGGTGATCGCGGCGTGGTCGTCGATGCCGACCTGGTCGACGCCCTCGACGTTGGGCTGGTCGGCCACCACGGTCGGGACCGGGCGGGAGAGCACGGCGGCCAGGTGCGGGTCGTCGTCGGGCACGGAGTACACGACGAAGCCGTCCACGCCCGCGCGGTGCACGGCGGCGACGTCCTCGCGCTCGGGGTTCACCGGCACCAGGTGCAGGCCCTGGCCCGCGCCCTCGCAGGCCAGCGCCAGCCCTTCGAGGAAGCCGAGGGCGGCGGGGTCGCGGAAGGCGTAGGACAGGTTCTCGGTGAGCAGCAGCCCGACCGCGCCCGCCTTGCGGGTGCGCAGCGAGCGGGCCACCGGGTCCGGTCCTGGGTAGCCCAGCCTGCGCGCGGTCTCGAGCACCCGCCTGCGCAGCTCCGGCGAGAGCTGGTCAGGTCGGTTGTACGCGTTGGAGACGGTGGTTCTGGAGACCCCGAGCTCCGCGGCCAGCGACGCCAGTGTCGCCGGACGCCGGACATGTATAGACCGCGCCATGATCTGACCGTAACGGTTCAGAACCAATTGCAGAAGTCCGAGCCCGGCTCGCTTCGGACACGGTTGTCGTCCGGTCGGGTGAATCGTCCCTGGCGGGGTGTCGTATTCTGAATCCGACAACGGTTTCCATTGTCGCCCACGTGGCGGCCATCGCCCAGCAGGAGCGCCAGATGACCAGTCGCCGTTTCCGGCCAGCGCCCGTGGTCGCGGGGCTCGCCGCCACTGTCCTGTTCGGCGTCGCCGCGTGTGGCGAATCACCCGCCGAGCCGCAGGGTCCCGCCGCCGCGGGCACCACCGTCGTGGTCACGTCCACGAACGTGTGGGCGTCGGTGGTACGGGCCGTGGGCGGCGACAAGGTCACCGTGCGCGCGATCCTGGAGGACCCCGCCGCCGACCCGCACGGCTACGAGGCCAAGCCCGCCGACGCGGTCGTCTTCGAGGGCGCGCGCCTGGCGGTGTCCAACGGCGGCGGCTACGACGACTTCTTCACCGGCCTGGCCGACAGCGCGGGCCCCGACCTCCGCCGCGTCGTCGCCGTCGACCTGGCGGGCGCGCACGCCGCCGAGGAATCCCACCCAGAGGAATCCCACAGTGAGCCCCCCAGCGAGACCCGCTCTGGGGAGGAGCCCGCCGAAGACGGCCACGGCCACGAGCACGCCGAGAACGAGCACGTCTGGTACGACCTGGAGACCGTGCACGCCGTCGCCGAGAAGGTCGCCGCCGACCTCGCCGCCATCGACCCGGCGAACGCCGCTGCCTTCACCGCCAACGCCGAGGGCTTCGGCACGGAACTCGACGCGCTGGCCGGGAAGGCCGCCGCGATCGGCGCGGCCAAGCCGGGCGCGAAGGTCGTGGCCACCGAGCCGGTCGCCGAGCACCTGCTGGAGGCCGCCGGGCTCACCGACGTCACCCCCGCCGCCTTCGCCGAGGCCGTCGAGGAGGAGACCGACCCGCCCGCCGCCGCCCGCGCCGAGACCGAGGCCCTGGTCACCGGCGGCCAGATCGCCGCGCTGGTCTACAACGAGCAGACCTCGACCCCGGTCACCGAGGCGGTCAAGGCCGCGGCCGAGGGCGCCGGGGTGCCCGTCGTGGGGATGACCGAGACGCTGCCCGAGGGCGTGACCAGCTACCTTGAGTGGATGACCAAGCAGGTCGACGACCTTGCCGCGGCCGTGAAGCCGTGATTACCCGGCACGTCGCCGCGCCCGCCGCCGTCGACGCGGTCAGCCTGTCCGGGGCCCGGCTCGCCTACGGCGACCGGGCGCTCTGGGAGGGCCTGGACCTCGCCGTCGCGCCGGGGGAGTTCGTCGCCGTGCTGGGCCCCAACGGCTCGGGCAAGACCAGCCTGCTGCGGGTGCTGCTGGGCCTGCAGAAGCTCTCCGCGGGCACGGTCCGGGTCGCGGGCGCGGTGCCCGGCAGGGGCAACCGCGGCGTCGGCTACATCCCGCAGCAGCGCGCCCTGGACCCGTCGCTTGCGCTGCGCGGGCGTGACCTGGTCGGGCTCGGCCTGGACGGGCACCGCTGGGGCCTGGGCGTCTCCGGGCGCCGCGAGCGGGCCCGCCGGGTCGCCGAGGCCATCGCCTCGGTCGACGGCGGGGCGTTCGCCGACCGCCCGGTCGGGCTGCTCTCCGGCGGCGAGCAGCAGCGGCTGCGGGTCGCGCAGGCGATGGTCGGCGATCCGCGCGTCCTGCTGTGCGACGAGCCCCTGCTGTCGCTCGACCTGGCCAACCAGCGCGCGGTGAGCACGCTGATAGATGCCCGCAGGCGCGAGGCGGGCACGGCGGTGCTGTTCGTGACCCACGAGATCAACCCGGTCCTGCCGCTGGTCGACCGCGTGCTGTACCTGGTGGACGGTCGCTTCCGGGTCGGGCGGCCCGACGAGGTGATGACCACCGCGACGCTCTCGGCGCTGTACCGCACCGAGGTCGAGGTGATCAGGGTGCGCGGGCAGATCCACGTCGTCGGCGCGCACAGCGACCTGTGCGAGGACAACCCGCACCATCATGACCACGGGGTGGGGTAAGTGGACGGCTTCTTCGACCTCGGGCTGACCCTGGACCTGCTCGGGCTGGACTTCGTGCGGATGGCGCTGCTGGTGGCCGTCGTGCTCGGGCTGCTGGCCGGGGTGCTCGGGCCGCTGATCGTCAGCCGCAACATGGCCTTCTCCGTGCACGGCACCAGCGAGCTGGCGCTGACCGGGGGAGCGGCGGCGCTGCTGCTGGGCTGGGACGTCGGCAACGGCGCGCTGGCGGGGGCCATCGTGGCGGCGCTGGTGCTGGGGCTGCTGTCGCGGCGCTCCTCGGAGTACGACTCGGTGATCGGGGTCGTGCTGGCGTTCGGCCTGGGCGTCGGCGTGCTGATGCTGTTCCTCTACAAGGGGCGCGCGTCGAACAAGTTCGGGCTGCTGACCGGGCAGATCGTCGGGCAGGACTTCGCCAGCGTGGCGCTGCTGCTCGGGTGCTCGGTCGCGGTGTTCGCGGTGCTGGCGGTGATCTACCGGCCGCTGCTGTTCGCCTCGGTCGACCCGGAGGTCGCGCGGGCGCGCGGGGTGCCGGTGGTGGCGCTGTCGCTGGTGTTCGCGGTGCTGGTGGGCGTGGCGACGGCGCTGGGCGTGCGCACGGTCGGCGCGCTGCTGGTGCTGGCGCTGATGGTCACCCCGGCCGCGGCGGCCTGCCGGGTGACGGCGAGCCCGCTGCGGGCCACCGTGCTCTCGGTGGTGTTCGCGCTGGTCTCCGCGGTGGGCGGCATCGTGCTGTCGCTGGCCCCCGGCGCGCCGATCAGCGCGTTCGTCACCGCCATCTCCTTCGTGATCTACGTTGCCTGCTGGATCGTCGGCCGCGCCCGCGGCCTGACCCGCGCCTAGTGCTTCGTCATCAAGGCGAATCCGACAACGGCAACACTGCGTCGAGGTGTTGCGAAGCAGCACCCCGGTGCTGCTTCGCAACACCAACCGCTACGACGGTGGACGGTCACCTCGCGACTATGCAGGCGTTCTGCAAGTCACCAACCTTGTACCATGGTATGCTGTGGATAGGAGGAAACTCCTGCGAGCCCTGAGCCCCGCCAGCGAGCGGGGCTCTTGTGCGTTCAAGGCCACCAGCAGTGCGAATGGGCGACTCTGGGCGCGATTCGATCCCACAGCGCCGTGTTCGCCTTCACCACTCGCGAATCGGTGTTCGTCTCGGTCTGGATGCGGTGGTGCAGGAACGCGATGAGGTCGACGGCCTGGACCAGCCTACTGGCGGTGGAGGGGGCGAAATATATGGTGTCGACGATCCGGGTGATTTGGTCGGCGATGGCCTGCAAGGCTTTGCCGTAGACGCCGATGCGGGCACGAACCATCGTTTTGAGCGGCTCCCAATCACGCTCCGCGTGAAAGAGGTCGTATCCGTGTAGTTCTGCCTCGGAGGCGAGGCCCTTGTACCCCCAGGACGCATCATCGACGACCTTGTCCAGAGCTGTGCTCAGCGAGCGCACGCTGGCTTCGGGAACCAACAAAGCCACAACGTAGTAGCAGGTCTTGCAGTAGCTCTCATCCACATAAATCAACCGCACCGGAGAAGCCTAGCCGGGCGTTCGATGCCTGCGGGCAATCGACGGCTGTACCGTATGGGCGGTCTTCTCGGCCAGCTCTCCGACGGCCTAGAACAGGCCCGAGGACAGGAACACCAGCACCTGCAACTCGCCGACGAGGGCGCCGATGACGGCGCCGACGGCGATCAGCTTCCACTCGTCCTGGCGGAACGCCGGGCGGAGCAGTCCCTCGTACTCGACGCGGCTGAGGCGGTCCATCTTGGAGGCGATGACCCGGCCGAGGTTGATCTGCTCCGCGGCGTAGGGCGCGGCGAGGCGGGCGGTCTCGTCCAGGTAGACCATCGCCTTGTCGGCGGCGGCGTGCTTCATCTGCTGGAAGCGGCGGGTGCCGACGGCCACCGCGACGAACGGCTTGGCCAGGCTGGCCTGCTCGTCGACGACCTTGGTGATCGTGCGCCGGATCATGGCCATGACCCGGTCTGAGCGCGGGCCGCGGAAGATGCCGTCGATGATGTTCGGCACCGTCATCACCTCGGTGGCGATGATCTCCCCGTACTGCCTGGCCACCTCCTCGCGCCTGCGCTGGAAGACGCCCTGGAAGGAGAACAGGCCGAGCACCCGCCTGCGCTCGCGCGGGAAGAACACCAGCTTGATGGCCAGCCAGTCGGTGAACCAGCCGATGAGCCCGCCGAAGATCGGCAGCACCAGCGGCTCCTTGGTCAGCGCCCAGACGACCGTCTGCACGACGCCCAGGGCGAAGCCGAAGTAGATTCCGCAGCGGGCGATGAACGCCATCTCCGGGCGGGAGATGTCGCGCACCAGCCGGACCAGCAGCTCCTTGTCGCGCTCCAGGGCGTCGATGGCCACCTGCTGGACGTCCAGCAGGTCGTCGATGTCGGTGCGCAGGTCGGCGACGATCTGGCGGACCATCGCGGGCGCGCCCGCCTGGGCCTGCTTGACGATGAGGTCCTGGGCGAAGACCGGCAGCGTCTCCCACAGGCCGGGGTGGTGCTCGGCGATGACGTCGCGGGTGACCTCGTCGATGATCAGCAGCAGCGGGCCCTGGATGTCGCGGGCCAGCGCGTCGGGGTCGATGCGCCCGGCGAGCTGGCGGGCGTCGACCAGCCGCGAGGTGATCAGGTCGGTGGAGACCCGGATCATCCGCGCTGAGTTGCGCGGCACGACGCCCTGCCAGCCCAGGTACGGCTCGGCGATGCCGACGAACCGCAGCGGGCGGAACATCATCTCGATGGCCACCCGCTTGGTGACGTAGCCGATGACCGCGGCCACGACCGGCATGATGGCGTAGAGCGGCCAGTGCTCGGCGATGTCGGCGAGTACGCGCTCCACGGGCCCTCCTGTCCTGACTCGACAGTAGGTTACTGCGCGTCAGGCGGCCCGCAGCGCCCGCCGCTGGAAGACGACCACCGCGACGCCGAGGCTGAGCGCGGCCATGCCCGCGAGCACCAGCGACTCCTGCCAGACCGCGGCGATGCCCGCGCCCGGCCGGGTCAGCGCGAGCAGCCCGTCCATCGCCCACGAGTGCGGGAACACGTAGCCCACCGTGGCCAGGAACTCGCCCGCGACCTCGCGCGGCCACAGGCACCCGCCCAGCATGCCGAGCACGATGCCCAGCGGCGGGCCGATGGCCGGGGCCTGCTGCGGGTTGTTCACCAGCGCCCCCACCAGCATCGCCGCGCCGGTCGCGACCAGGCAGAACAGGGTGACGATGACGGTGACGGCGAGCGGGTCGCCCCAGCGGACGCCGAACATCAGCGCGCTGACGACGATGATCAGCAGCGCCTGGGCGGCGGCCACCAGCAGCCTGCTGAGGGCCTCGCCGAACAGCACGGTGGCCTTGCTGACCGGCCCGGCCAGCGTGCGCCGGACCATGCCGATGCGGCGGCTCTCCACCAGCGCGGCGGCCACGGCCATCGAGTTGATGAAGACGAACAGCAGCAGGTTGGCCGGAGCGGTGTAGGCGAAGCCGGTGGGCGCCCCGTCGTCGCCGCCGGTGTTGCGCACCGCGACCGCGCCGCCCTCGGCCCGCGCCTCCTGGACGTACTGCTCGGCCAGCCGGGGGCTCGCGCCCGCCTTCTCCGCGGCCCTGGTGGCCTCCTGCACGGCCGAGACCTTGCCGATGGCCACGTCGATCTCGCTGCGCGCGGCCATGCCGCTGCCGCTGGTCTGGGTGAGCACCAGGTCGAACTCGGTGTCGCCGGGCCGCATCACCAGGCCCGCGGCGACGCGGCCCCGGCGCACGTCGGCGCGCACCTCCTCGGCGGAGTCGGCGCGGCGCACCTCCAGCGACGGGCTGGCCTCCAGCACGCGCAGCACGGCGGCGGCGGTCGGGTCGGAGTCCTGGGCGATGACGGCCACCGGGATGCGGTCGCTGCCGCCGCCCATCGCCAGGCCGACGAACATGATCGTCACGAACGGCATGACGATCATGAAGAACAGGCCGACCCGGTCCCGGGTCTGGCGCTTGAGGTTGGCGATGACCAGCGCGCTGATCGGGCGGGGCCTCATGCGAACAGTCCCTTCCGCAAGCGCAGGAACGCCAGGGCGCCCGCGACGACGCCGATGCCCGCGACGACGGCGACCGGCAGGGCGATGGCGCCCATCCCGCTGCCGCCCGCCAGCTCGGTCAGCCCCGCCGAGATCCAGCCGTTGGGGGTGGCCAGCGACACCGTCTGCAGGAATTCGGGCAGGTTGTAGACGGGGACCAGGCTCCCGCCGAGGAAGGCGAACACGAACGCCACGCCGAGGGTGTAGCCGTCGGCCTGCGCGTCGGTCTTGGCGCCGCTGGCCACCAGCATCACGATCATGGTCGCGGCGAACACGTGCGCCAGGATCAGCGCGAGCACGCCCAGCGGCGGCCCCCAGCTGGCCCCGAAGATCAGCTCGGAGGACAGCCAGGTCGCGCACATGCTGATCACCGCCAGCAGGAAGCCGACCCCGCCCTTGCCCGCGATCACGGTCCACAGCGGGATCGGCGCGGCCCGCATCCGGCCGAGGGTGCCGAGCTGGCGCTCGGTGAGCAGGCTGCGCGCCGAGCTGCCGACGACGAAGAAGGCGAACATCACGGCCATGCCGGAGCCGTAGTAGACGGCCAGGTCGACGGCGCCGCCGCTGACCGGGTCGCTGGCCAGCGACAGGCTCGGTCCGGCCGCGCCGTTCTCCTCCACGAAGATCTTGACGTCCTCCGGCGCCACCCCGGCCCGCAGCGAGGCGCGCACGGCCAGCGTCCGGGCCTCCACGAGCGCGGAGATCCGGTCGACCATGCTGCGGGCGATCACGCCCGCCAGCGGGGCGTCGTTGGACTCCATGACGGTCACCTCGCCGCCCCTGCCCGCGCCGACGCTCTCGCTGAACCCGGCCGGGAAGACGATCGCCGCGCCCGCGGTCTCCGCGTCGAGGGCGGCGCGCGCCGCGGCCTCGTCGGGGAACTGGGCGAAGGTGAGCAGGCCGCGCAGCTCCTCGGTGTTCAGCGCCTCGCGCTGCACGCTGGCCGGGAACTCGCCGCCGTCGTGGTCGACGATGCCGATGGTCGCCTTGAGCGGCGGGTCCTCGTCGCCGCCGAGGGCGAAGCCGAACATGGTCGCCAGCACGATCGGCGCGATGAGCGCGATGAGCACGCCGGTGCCGTCGCGCAGCCGGGCGGCCAGTTCGCGTCCGCCGATGACGAGCAGGGGTCGCACGTGGTCTCCTCCCGTCAGTCGCGCAGGGTGCTGCCGGTCAGGTGCAGGAAGGCCGCTTCCAGGTCGGGCTCGACGACCTCGACGCCGGTAACCGCGGCGGTGCCCGCGGCGGCGTCGATGATCGCGGGCAGCAGGTGCCGCCCGCCCTTGGCGAGCAGGCGCACCGACTGCTGGCCGGTGACCACCGCCTCGGTGACGCCGTCGACCAGGCGCAGCTTCTCCGCCGTGGACTCCACGTCGCCGTCGAGCACCAGCTCGATGCGGTCGCTGCCGCCGAGCTCGGCGACCAGCTCGCGCTTGCTGCCGTCGGCCATGATCTTGCCGCGGTCGATGATGCCGACCCGGGTGGCGATGCGCTCGACCTCCTCCATGTAGTGGGAGGTGTAGAGCAGGCTCATGCCCTCGTTGATCAGCGCCTCGACGCCGTCGAGGATGGCCACCCTGCTCTGCGGGTCGACGCCGACGGTTGGTTCGTCGAGGATGAGCAGCTTCGGCTTGTGCAGCAGCGCGACGGCGATGTTGGTGCGCCGCTTCATGCCGCCGGAGTAGGTCTCGATCCGGTCGTCGGCGCGGTCGCTGAGGCCGACCATCTCCAGCACCTCGCCCATGCGAGTGGCCAGCTCGCGGCGCGGGATGCCGTAGAGGCGGCCGAAGTAGCGCAGGTTCTCGCGCGCGGTCAGCTCCGGGTAGAGGGCGATCTCCTGGGGGACGTACCCGATCAGGCGCTTGGCCTCCTTGGGGTCGTCGGCCATGGCGACCCCCCCGACGGTCACGCTGCCCGAGTCCGGGGCGAGCAGGCCGACGATCATGGAGATGGTCGTCGTCTTGCCCGCGCCGTTAGGGCCGAGCAGCCCGTACGCCTCGCCCTCGTCGATGTGGAAGCCGACGTGGTCGACGACCGTCCGGTCGCCGTAGCGCTTGACCAGGTCCTCGCACACCAAGGCCGGGCTCATCCCGCTCCCCCGAATTCAACCGTGGTGGTCGCGTTGAGCTGGGACACGCCGGTTCGGCGGGTGTCCGTGGCCGGGTGGCGTTCCGTTCCCCTTGGGTGCGGTTGACGGCCACTCGGCACCGGGGTTGGCAGGAGGTCTCTCATGTGGCTTCCTCGGGTTGGCCGATCACGTTGTTCACCATGCGCAGCCCGTCGGGGTCGGCCTGGATGTCCGCCGGGCTGTTGCCGGAGATCGTGTTCCACTCGACGGTGTTGTCCGCCGACGCCGAGCCGCCCCAGTCCGCGGAGGAGCCGACGACGAACGCCGCGCCCATCACCGACGGGCCGCCGGGGTGGTTGCCGGTGATGCGGTTGCCCACCACCGCCGCCCGCTGCACGCCGATCATCGCCAGCCCGACGCCGGACATCGGCGGGCCCGCGGCGCCGAGCGCCTCCGGGTCCTCCCCGCCCGCGGCCAGCGTGTTGCCGCTGAGGTCGCAGTCGGCGACCAGGCAGTCGGTGACGCCGCCCTCGGGCTCGCCGGGGTAGGTCTGGTGCAGCATGAGGACGCCCGCGGCGTTGCCGTGGCTGTGGACCCGGCGGATGCGGGCCCGGCTGGAGTTGTCGACGAAGACGCCGAAGGCGTTCGCGGTGCTCTCGCAGTCGGCGATGTCGGCGTCGGCGTCGGCGCAGAAGGCCAGCGCGATCCCGCCGTACTGGCTGCCCCGCGCGGTGCACCGGGTCACCGACAGGCCGCTCGACTGGCGCAGGTAGATGCCCCAGACCTTGTTGCCGTCGGACTCCACATCGGTCACGGCGAGGCCGGTGACGGTGTGGGCGTAGACGCCCGCGCCGGAGAAGCCGCGCAGGGTCACGCCCTCGACGGCCACGTCGGAGACGTTGTGGACGACGATCGCGTGGTCGACGGCGGCGGGCGCGTCGTGCAGCGGCGGCACGTCGCTGTCCTGCACCGGGCCGGGGACGATGACGCTCGCGCCGGGGCCCGCGCCGAGTAACCGCGTGCCGGACGGCAGGACCACGCCACCGGGGTAAACGCCCGCCGACAGCCGGATGAACCGCGCCCCACCGTCAAGCGCCGCCTGGATGGATTCCCCGGGAGCGACGGTGACCTCGGCGGGGGTCTCGGTCAGCGACATCAGAGCGCTCCTTCCGGAAACGTTGTCAGTATGGCAAGTGCGACGATCAGGTTGCCCTGCCAGCCCCAGCGGGCGGCACCGGCGATGACGCCTGGGTCGGGCGGGAAGCGGGTGCGGGCGGCGGCCAGGCTGGCCCCGCCGACACCGTAGGCGCAGTACTCGGTGAGCACGACGTCGGTCGAGGCGGCCAGTTCGGGCACGGCGTCGTCGAGCAGGGCGCGGGCCCAGTCGGTGCTGTCCGGGCCGCCTCCCCCCGGGCCACCTCCCCAGGCCACGTCACCGCGGGCGGTGAAGTCGTGCCAGGTGAACCCCGGCGGCCTGCCGCCGAGCGCCTTGACCAGCGACTCCTTGATGGCGACGCTGGCCGCCGTCGCCAGGTCGGGGTCCTCGTGCAGCGGGTGCTCGCCTGGCGCGGTCACGTGCCGGGCGTAGGCCGGGCCGCTGTAGGCGACGGCCCGGCTGATCCGGTCGACCTCGACGACGTCGACCCCGACCAGCACGGGAGGCGCGATCACACCCGGTCCAGGAACCGCAGCAGGTGCTCGTTGTACTCCTCGGCGGCCTCGATCATCGGGATGTGCCCGCAGTCCTCGATGGTGATGAACTCGGTGCCCGAGTGCCGGGGCACGGTCTCCAGCCACGGGTCGATCGGCGTCATCCGGTCGTGGCGGCCCCAGACGTAGAGCGACGGGCAGGTCACCTTGTCCATGGCGGGGTCCACTTTGTACGTCCGGGTGGCGCGGATGCTGCGCGCCATCGCCACCATCGCCGGGCCCTGCTGCAGGACCGTGCCGACGGAGTCGATCTGCTCCTGGGTGAACAGCGGCTCGCCGTGGAAGAGGGCGGCCAGCATGCGCGCCTGGAACTGCGGCCCGGACGGGCGCACGTCGGCGCGCCGGTCGATGTTGAGGCCCACGTCCGGGTCCGGGGTGAGGCCGGGCGCGCCGGAGACCACGATGGCGGCGACCCGGTCCGGGTGGCGGCCCGCGAGGTCGATGGCGACCAGCCCGCCCAGGGAGTTGGCGCACACCACCAGCTTCTCCGCGCCGACGGCGTCGCAGGACTCCAGCAGCGCGTCGCCGAGGCGCTCGATGGAGCCCGCGACCTTGCTGTCCAGGGCGCAGATCGGCTCGTTCGTGCGCAGCACGGGCCAGCCGCGCTCGACCAGGGCGTCGTACGGGCGGTTCCAGATCCAGCCGCCCGCGAACAGCGCGGACATGAACGCCACGAGGGGCCTGCCCTCGGTCCCTGGCGCGTGCTCTGCGGTGAAGACCGTCATCGGGGTTCTCCTAGAACGGGGTCTCTAGAACAGGGTCTCGGGGTCGGGGGTCCAGCCGCAGTCGCAGGTCTTGCCCGCCGCGGTCATCGTGTCGCAGCCGCCGCAGCGGGCGAAGTGGCTCTCCCTGGCCAGCGTCCACACGCTGGTGTACGCGCCGGTGCACAGCCCGCCCTTGAAGAAGCGGCGCATGGCGCGCTGGTGGGCGCGGGCGTGCACCGCGCGCACCGAATCCGGCTTGTCGAACGCGGTGAGCGTGTACTTGCGGTTGCCGATGTCGAAGGTGCCCGCGCCGAGGAAGCCGCGGGAGGCGCGCAGGGCCTTGACCACCTCGACGCTGAGCAGGTCCACGTCGGCGCCCTCGTCGTCGTCGCGCACGTCCAGCCAGGTCAGGGTGATCGCGCCGGGGGTGCCCGGCCTGCCGGGGGTGCGGGTGCTGACGCCGAACTCGCGGTCGCCGTCCTCGCGCGGGACGAACTTGGCCGTGTAGCCCAGCGCCTCGGCGACGGCGAGCCGGTCGAAGCCGCGGCGCACGTGCAGGCCGTCCTCGCGCTCGGTCAGCACGTCGACGCCGGTGACCACCAGCTCGGCCCCGGTGCCCGGCATGCCGAGGTAGGAGTCGCGGTGCGCCGCGGTCAGGGTCCAGGAGACCACCGGGCCGTCCACGGTGAACTCGAACGTGCCGGGGAAGCGGGCCAGCCACTCCCGCGCGTGCGCGGCGAGGGCGTGGCCGCTCAGCGGCTTGTCGGTGTCCGGGTCGGTGAAGGACGCGACGGCCGCCGCGGCGGCGTCGGGGTCGCCGTCGCGCCACGCGGCGAGGTGGCGCTCGACGGGATCGGTGCTCATCGCTCGTCCTCCGGGAGGGTGGCCGCGGTGAGCGCCACCGCGACGGCCAGGTCGGCCGTGTGGCTGACCGAGATCCGGATGCGGGTCCGGACGTCGTCGGCGCGCAGCGGCGCGCGCAGGTGCACCTCGGGCGGGTGCCCGTGCAGGCAGGCCGCGCCGCGGGCGCACATGGCCGACGGCCGGGGCAGCACCTCGACCCCCGCGAGGGACTCCGGGGTCGCCGCGACGCCGAGCAGCCGCAGCACGGCGTGCTTGGCGGCGAGCCTGCCCGCCCAGTGCTGCAGCGTCCTGCCCTCGCCGGAGCGCACCCGTTCGGCGCGCGTGTACACGGCCTCCAAGGCCATCGGCGCGACCAGCTCCGCGGGGTCGGACAGCCCGCGGAAGGCCACCGCCGCGCTGCCCCAGCGGCTCATGCGACCGGCTCCAGCCTGCGCGCGGCGGCCGGGTCGGACATGCTCACGCAGCGCACCCCGACCGCGCGCAGCAGCCCGGAGAGGACCTTGCTGTCCCCGACCTCGACGCACTGGTCCACATCGGACTCCAGTCGGGCGGACAGCGCGCGCATGGTCTCGGTCCAGCGGACGCGCGCGGTCATCTGGTCGATCAGCGCCTCGCGCAGGACCGCCACGTCCGTGGTGGGCTCCGCGGTGGTGTTCGGGATGACGGGCACCTGCGGCTCGGCCATCGGCGTCGCGCGCACCGCCTCCGCCCAGGCGTCGACGGCCGGGGCCATCAGCGGGGAGTGGAAGGCGTTGCCGACCTTGAGGGGCACGACCTTGCGCGCCCCCTCGGCCAGCGCGACGAGGCGCTCGATGGCCGGGAGCGCGCCGGAGACCACGGTGTGGTCCGGCGCGTTCTCCAAGCCGACGACGAGCGGCTCGTCCGGGGTGGACGCCGCGACCGCCCACGCGGCCACCTGGGCGGGCTCGGGACCCATGACGGCGCTCATCCCGCCGACGTCCGGCACCGAGGCCATCAGCCGCGAGCGGGTCGCCACCAGGCGCAGGGTCGCGTCGACGTCGAGCGCGCCCGCCGCGCACAGCGCGCTCAGCTCGCCGACGCTGTGCCCGGCGACGACGTCCGCGACGATGCCGCGGGCGGCGAGGACCGCCAGCGCGGCGAGGTTGCACGCCGTCACCGCGGGCTGGGCGGCGTCGGTGGCGACCAGCCGCTCCAGCGGACCCCGGGCGCACAGCTCGGAGACCGGCTCGGGCAGCAGCGCGTCGGCGCGCGCGATGACCTCGGCGCCCACCGGGTCGCGGCGCAGCCAGCCGCCCATCCCGACCCGCACGGTGCCCTGCCCGGGGAACACGAACGCGATCACGGCGATCCCTTCCTGCCTAGAGACGCCTGCGGCGCGACGGCGCGCTGGCGGCCTTCTCGCTGCCGAGGAAGTCCAGCAGCAGCTTGTTCACCAGCTCGGGCTGGTCGAGGGGAATCCAGTGGCTGGCGTCCTCGACGCGCTCGTAGCGCCACGGGCCCTTGACGAACTTGACCGACCCGGTCATGCCCTCCTCGAGCAGCGCCTGGTCGCCGGTGGACCACACGCCCATCGTCGGGGCGAGCACGGGCGGGAAGTTCCGCTCCACGCGCAGCTCCGACTCCGGGGAGCGGTTGGCCCGGTACCAGTTCAGCGCCGCGGTCAGCGCGCCCGGCTTGGCCAGCTCGCGCGGGTAGCGCTGGTAGTCGCCCTCGGTGCCCATGATCTCCTTGAACAGCCGCCAGCCGTTGCGGCGCAGCAGCTGCTCGGAGACCCCGGGGAACTGGTAGAACAGCATGTACCAGCTGGCCCGGCGCTGCTCGATCGACGGCGTGGCGAACACCCCGGGGTGCCCGACGGAGAACACCGCGAGGTGGTCGACCCGGCGCGGCATGAGGAAGGCGTACATCCAGGCGATCGCCGCGCCCCAGTCGTGGCCGACGATGTGCGCGCGCGGGATGCCCAGGTGGATGGTCAGCGCCACGACGTCGTTGACGATCGTGCGCATGTCGTACGCCTCGGCCTCCTGCGGCTTGCTGGAGCCGCCGAAGCCGCGCAGGTCCGGGGCGATGACCCGGAAGCCCGCCTCGACCAGGGGGTCGATCTGGTGGCGCCACAGGTAGTGCGAGTCCGGGAACCCGTGCAGCAGCACCACCGGGTCGCCCTGTCCTTTGTCGACATACGCGATGTCGACCCCGTTCACGTGCGCGGTGTCGGTCAGCAGGCTGTCCCGCTGCGACGCGCTCGAAAGCTCGCTCATACCCTCTCCCTGAACAGCCTCTCGGCGAAGAACTCGCTGAAGCCGAAGTCCGGGACTTCCTCCGGCGGGACCATGTTGAGCAGCCCGGTCACCTGCGCGGCGAAGTTGTCGGCCATCAGCTCGCGCACCCGGCGCCTGCGCGCGGCGGCCTCCGGGCCGAACTCGCAGTGCAGCTTGGCGATGATGCCCGCGCCGAAGTGCAGCCGCTCCATGCGGAACTTGCGCTCGACCAGGTACGGCTCGAACGCCGACGGCGACCAGTCCTCGGAGCCGACCAGGATCTCGCACACCGTGCGGGTGTCGCGCAGGCTGCACGACAGGCCGGTGCCGAGCACCGTGTCGGCGTTGCCCGCCTCGTCGCCCACCAGCACCACGCCGTCGGTGACGATCGGCTGCTCGGGGAACATCGACACCGACGGCCACACCTTCAGCGGGCCGATCGGCGACGCCGCGGCGTAGACGGACTTGCCCCGGTCGGGCAGGCAGTCCAGCTCGAAGTCGGCGATGAACCGGGCGGTGCCCTCCGGGCCGCGGTAGCGGTGCTTGTTGGCGGTGGGGAAGTTGATGTAGAGCCGGGCCATCCCGTCGCCCTGCGGGAAGACCATGAACATCTTCTCGCCCTCGGTGCCCATCGCCTGCACGTCCATCGGCCAGTCGTGCAGGCCCTCGACGCGCACGCCGCCGCCCCAGTGGTGCACGGCGGTCTCCATGCTGATGCCGATCTGGCGGCCGATGGTGCAGCCGCGGCCGGTCGCGCCGATGACCATGCGGGCGTGGATCTCCCGGTCGCCCTCGGCGGTGGCGAAGCGCACGGAGGGCTTCTCGCCCTTGGTCACCTGGACCTTCTGCACGCCCATGATGACCGTCGCGCCGTTGTCCACGGCCTGCTCGGCCATCAGCTCGCAGACGGTGTGGTGCGGGAACGACAGCGGCCCGCCCACGCCCGGCACGAACCGGGTCATGTCCACCGTCTCGGCGGTGTACGGGTCGTCGGTCGTCTCGTCCCACTGCGTCCACTCGCGGATCTCCCACGCGCCGCCGAGGCCGAAGGCGTCCTCGACGCCGAGGATCTGCGCCTCGCGCATGCCCCACGGCGCGATCCACTCGCCGCGCACGATGTCGGTGTAGGTGTCCTGCTTCTCCAGCATCACCACCGACAGCCCGTGCGTGGCGAGATAGGCCGCGGCGGAGGCGCCGGAGATGCCGCCACCGACGATCACGACGTCGGCGTTGTCGGTCCTCATGCCTGCCACCTCTCCCAATAGGTGCGTTCCTTCGCCGCGTGCCGGTTGGCCGGACGGAAGTCGGTGCCGATCGTGTAGGCGACGGGGACGAGGCAGATCTGGCTGACCCCGGCCGGGATGCCGAGCAGGTCGCCCACCTGCCGCTCGAACGGCAGGTGCATGCCGGTGATCGTGCTGCCCAGGCCCCGGCTGCGGAGGGCGAGCTGGAACGACCAGATGGCCGGGAAGATCGAGCCGTAGAAGTTGCTGGCCCGCATGGCGCCCATCAGGGAGCCCTCCTTCCAGGTGCCGACGAGGAGCTCCGCCTGGTGCGATGCCGACCACTGCCGGTCGATGTCGCCGATGTCCGGCGGTCTGCCCAGCACGCACGGGATCACCAGCACCGGCACCTTGCCGAGGATCTCCACCAGCGCCTGCGCGGACTCGTGGTTGCGCCGGGCCTGCTCGTCGTTGCGCCTGCGGCCGGAGCGGGCCCACACCTCCCGCTCGTGGAAGCGCCACGCCTGCGCGACCATGTGCGCGATCCGGCCCTTCAGCTCCGGGTCGGTGACCACGACCCAGCGCCAGTTCTGCTGGTTGTTGGCCGTCGGCGCCTGCACGGCCACCTCAAGGGCCTCCTCGACGACCGAGCGGGGCACCGGGCGTTCGAGGTCGAGCCGCTTGCGCACCGACCGGGTCGTGGTCAGCAGGCGGTCGGTCTCCAGGACGTCGAAAGGGGTGACGTCCGATGGCGCGGCTGCCGACGGCACTGTCGTCACACCGCCCCCAGGACGGTCCCGCCGCGCACCGAACCCGGCGCGGCGCTGAGCACCAGCGCGCGGCGGACGGGCCCGGGCAGCACCGGCTTGGCCACGTAGGACTCGGTGGCGCCCGCCACCGGGTTCTCCAGGCCGGGGATGGCCGCCACGACCCCGTCGCGGATCGCCAGCGCCGCCAGCGCCAGGTTGAGCGCGCCGGTGGCCGAGCCGCAGTCGCCGGTCAGGCCGGTGGACGCGGTCAGCCTGCTGCCGGGCAGCGCGGCCAGCACCGCGGCGGCCTCGTCGGCGTCGTCGGCGCGGCCGGTGGCCGAGCCGATGACCAGGTCGACGTCGGCGGGCAGCGCGGACAGGCCGCGCTCGACCAGGCCGCGCTCGCCGTCGCCGCCGGAGCCCGCGTGGGCGCTGGCCACGACCCGCGCGTACGGGGTCGCGCCCCGGGCCGCGGCGTGCTCGGCCGACTCGACCACCAGCGCCACCGCGGCGGAGGCGAGCGGGGCGGTGGCGGAGGAGCGGTCGTAGGGGGTGACGTCGGCCAGGTCGCCCTCGGAGCTGGCGTCGTCGGCGGCGACCACCAGGACCACGTCGGCCTTGCCCGCGCGGATCGTCTCGACCGCGCAGTCCAGCGCGATGGAGGCCGACGCGCCGCCGTTGCAGATGGTCGTCGTCGGCCCGCGCAGCCCGAGGGTCTGGCAGACCGCGCCGCCGGTGGCGTTGAGCACCACGTTGGAGAAGCTGAGCACCGCGGGCTTGTTCGGGTCGGCCAGCACGCTCTCGTCGAAGCCGCCGGTGCTCTCCACCGAGCCCGCCGCGGTCGCGAAGATCACCCCGACGTTGTCGCAGGCCGCGCGGGACAGCTTCAGCCCGGCGTCCTCCCAGGCCAGCCGCGACGCGGCGATGGCCATGCGGGACAGGGCGTTCATGTGCCGCCACAGCGTGCGCGGCGCGAACGTGCGCCCCTCCAGCGACGGGGTGGCGGCGCTGCTCTGGCCCGCGGCCAGCGCGGCGGTCACCTCGGCGATGCCGGTGCCCAGCCCGGTGACCGGGCCCAGCCCGGTGACCACCACGTCGCGCTCGGGCAGCCCGTCGGAGCCGCCCTCGCCGTGGCCGGGGGAGCGCAGCACCAGCGCGGCGTTGTTGCCGCCGAAGGCGTAGTTGTTCGACACCACCACCGACATCGGCATCCGCCGGGCGGTGTTGGGCACGAAGTCCAGCGTGGCGGCCTCGATCGCCTCCTCGGTGAACCCGATGGTCGGCGGGGCGGTCGAGGTGCGCAGCGCCAGCACGCTGGCCACCGCCTCCACCGCGCCCGCCGCGCCCAGGGTGTGCCCGATGAAGCTCTTGATGCTGCTGGTGGGCACCGACGCCGCGCGCTCGCCGAAGACCGAGCGCATCACCTTCTTCTCCATGGCGTCGTTGGCGGGCGTGCCCGTGCCGTGCCCGTTGACGTAGTCCACGTCGTCGGTGCCCAGCCCGGCGTCGGCCAGCGCCCTGCGCATCGCGCTGACGCCGCCGCGGCCGGTCGGGTCCGGCGCGGTGGCGTGGTAGGCGTCGGCGGAGAGGCCGTAGCCCGCCACCACGGCCAGCGGGACCGCGCCGCGGGCCAGCGCCCGGTCCAGCGGCTCGACCACCAGGAAGGCCGCGCCCTCGCCCAGGTTCAGGCCGTCGGAGCGGCTGTAGGGCGCGCACGGGCCGGTGCTCAGCGCCTGGAGCCCGGCGAAGCCCGCGTAGGTGCCGAACAGCAGCGGGTCCACTCCGCCCGCGAGCACCACGTCGGCCTCGCCGGTGAGGATCTTGTCCTTGGCCAGGCCGACGGCGTTGCCGCCCGCGGCGCACGCCGTGGAGACCAGGATGCGCGGCCCGCGCATGCCCAGCCGCTCGGCCATGATGTCCCCGGTGCCGTAGATGGGCTGGTAGCCGCCCGTCTCGTCCGGGGTGGCCTGGCACTTGCCCAGCACCAGGCCGAACCGCTCGCCGGGCACCGACCCGGCGTCGGCCAGACCGGCCTGGCGCAGCGCCTGGCGGGCCGCGACCAGCGCCAGCCGCGCGGTGCGGTCGAGCATGCCGTCCTCGCGCGGCAGCTGCTCGCTGATCCACGCCGCGGGCACCTGCCCCGCGTGGCGGGCCTCGAACGCGGTGAACCGCTGGTCGGCGACCGCGGTGATCCCGCTCTCGCCCGCGGTGAGCCGCGCCCAGAACTCCTCCGGGTCGCGGCCCGCCGCGCAGATCACCCCGACACCCGTGATGACCACTGGGCGCAGCGCCATGACTGAGTTCCTCCCTGACGTGCTGATCGCAGCGCGGCGATCAGATGATCGGCGTGCTCCACGACTTCGGCGTGACGTACGGGCTGGTCAGCGTGATCGCCTCGGCGCCGCCGACGGTGACCTGCAGCCCGGCCGCGGCCAGCTCGGCGGGCACCCGGATGAGGCCGAGCGCGGCGTCCAGGCCGACGCTGTGCACGGCGTGCACGACCTCGCCGATCCGCTCGCCGTCCACGGTCACCTCGGTGCCCGCGGCGGGGATGTCGGCGGAGGTGGTGAACCCGATGGTGCGCAGGCCCGCGGGCGCCTCGAAGGCGGCGACCACCGCGTCGCGGCCGACGAAGTCGTCCTTGGTGATGTCCACCAGCCAGTTCGCGCCCATCTCCAGGATGTCGGCGGCGCCCGCCTCGCGGTGCACCAGCGGCTGGCGGACCTCCAGCATCGACAGCTCCAGCGCCTCGTTGCCCGCCGGGGTGGCCTCGGCCGCCGCGGCCGCCCAGAGGCGCTGCGCCTCGGCGCGGGGCACGAGCACCTTGTAGCCGTACTCGCCGGTGAAGCCGGTGCGCGCGAAGATGACCGGCACGCCGTCCCACTCGGTGTCCGCCACGGACTCGAACGGCAGCGCGGCCAGCTCGCCGTCGATCAGGCGGCCGACGACGCCCCAGGAGTACGGGCCCTCCAGGCCGAACAGGACGTGCTCCTCGGAGCGGTCGGTGATCTCCACGTCGCTCGGCATGTCACCGGCGCCGACCTGGGCGCGCAGGTGCTCCAGCAGCCGCGTGCCGCCGCCGACCGAGCTCTCCAGCAGCATCCCGGTCTCCCGGCCCCACACCACGACCTGGTCGACGACCGTGCCGTCCGCGTCGAGCACCAGGCTGGTCATGCACCGCTCAGCGGTGAGGTACTCCACGTCGCGGGCGAGCACGCGCTGGGCGAAGTCGACGGCGTCGCCTCCGGAGATCTCGATGATCCGCACGCCGGAGAGGTCCAGCAGGGCGGCGCGGTCGCGGATCGCGGCGTACTCCTCGGCCAGCGTGGTGTAGCGCAGGGCCACCGTCGCCTCGAGGATGTCGCCGAGAACGGTCCCGTCGGGCTGGGCGATCGGGGATTCCATGTCAGGCCTTTCCGTGTGCGGGGTCTGCGATGCTGATGGAGCCTTCGGCGGCGACCTGCCCGTCGACGCGGGCGGTGACCTTGTACTCGCCGAAGCCGCGGCCGCCCGCGGTCCGCTCGGCGGTGAGCACGAGCTGGTCGCCCGGCACGATGGGGCGGCGGAAGCGCATCGACCGCACGCCCGCCAGGTAGCTGATCTTCCCCGCGCCCGCGAGCGCGAAGACCACGCCCGCCAGCTGCGCCATCGTCTCGATGACGACGATGCCCGGCAGCACGGCCTCGCCGGGGAAGTGGCCCTGGAACCACAGCTCGGTGCCCGCGACGTTCTTCACCGCGGTGCCGCTGACGCCGGGCTCGACCTTCTCCACGCGGTCGAGCAGCAGCATCGGCCAGCGGTGCGGCAGGATCTCCCGCACCTCGTCGTGGGAGAGGTTGGTGCGGGTGGCGCCGGGCAGGGTCGCCGTCATGCCGGGGTCTTCTCGAGTTCCAGCGCCGGGTTGACGTGCGTGGCCAGGCGCGAGACCGAGCCGAAGACGGACATGTCGCTGTCGTAGAGCGCCACGCCGAACTCGGCCTCGATGGCGACGTAGAGCTCCAGCACGTCGAGGCTGTCGAGTTCCAGGCCCCGGCCGAACAGCGGCTGGTCGTCGGTGATCCACTCCGGCTCGATCGGCAGGTCCAGGCGCGAGACGATCATCTTCTTGATCTGCGCGCAGGTCTCCCGGCGCGCGGACGCGGCGGCACGAAGCTCGTCGATGGTCACGGTGCTCCCCTCGGTGTTCTTTGTGGACGGTCAGCTCAGCCCGCCGCCGTTGGCGACGACGACTGCGGCGGAGATGTAGGAGGCCTTGTCCGAGGCCAGGAAGGTGACCGCGTTGGCGATCTCCTGCGGCTCGCCCATGCGGCCGATGCGGATGCGCGACTCGTAGCCCGCGCGGATCTTCTCCGGGATGCCCTTGATCATGTCGGTGCGCACGAAGCCCGGCGCCACGACGTTGACCCGGATGCCGTGCGGGGCGGCCTCGTTGGACAGCGCCTTGGCGAAGGCGATGATGGCGCCCTTGGAGGCGACGTAGTTGGTCTGGCCGGGGAAGCCGCCGTCGATGCCGCTGGAGGAGCTGATCGAGACGATGGAGCCGCGGCGCTGGTGCTGCATGATGCGCATCGCCTCGCGGCAGACCAGGAACGTGCCGAGCACGTTGGTGTCCATGGTCTCGGTGAACATCTCGGTGCTCATGGCGATCAGGTGCCGGTCGCGGGTCACGCCCGCGCTGGTGACCAGGACGTCGAGCCTGCCGTGCTCGGAGCGCAGCGCGCGGAACATCTCGCGCACGGCGGCCTCGTCGGTCACGTCCGCCTGGGCGATGCTCGCGCTGCCGCCGTCGGCCTCGATCTGCGCGACGAGCTCCTTGGCCTGCGCCTCCGACCGCGAATAGTTGATCACGACGTGCACCCCGTGCGCCGCCAGATCGATCGACACCGCACGTCCGATGCCGCGCGACCCGCCGGTTACCAGGGCTACCGCGCCTTCGCTGAACATGGACGTCTCCCCTGCTGCTAGACCACTCGCGAGCGTGCACGGCAACGCTACTGACCTGCGTTTTTCATCCCCTATCAGTTCGATATCCACGGGATTGACCGCGCGGGCGCCGATGGCTGAGGCTTGCCCGCATGGGCGACGTGGACGTGCTGATCGTGGGTGGGGGCCCGGTGGGCCTGGCCACCGCCGTGGAGTGCGCCCGCCACGGGCTGACCTGCCTGCTGGTGGAGAAGCACCCGGGCACGTCGATCTTCCCGAAGGCCCGGCTGGTGACCACCCGCACGATGGAGCTGGTGCGCGCGTGGGGGCTGCAGGAGGCGGTCGAGCTGGCCGGGCTCCCCCGCGAGGACAGCCTGGCCGTCGGCGTGGGCACCTCGCTCGTCGGCGACGACTTCCGCCGCCAGGCCGCCGCGATCGCCGAGGACGCCCCGCACAGCCCCACCTACGCCTACATCTGCGCGCAGGACAGGTTCGAGGTGATCCTCAAGGCGCACGCCGAGGCACAGCCGGGCACCGACATCCGCTTCGGCGTCCGGATGACCGCGCTGTCGCAGGACGACGGCGGCGTCACCGCCGAACTGTCCACAGGGGAGCGGGTCCGGGCGCGCTACTGCGTCGCGGCCGACGGCGCGCGCAGCGGCGTGCGCGAGTCCCTCGGCATCCCGGTCGACGGCCCGCCGCCGATCGGCCACATGATCAGCGTGATGTTCGACGCGGACCTGGTGCCGCTGCTCGATGGCCGCATGTGCGCGCTGTACTTCATCCGCAGCGCCATCCCGTGCGCGGTCGAGGCCGTGGACAACAAGCGCCGCTGGATGATCCAGACCGGCTACGACCCGGCCGAGGGCGGCAGCGCCGAGGACTTCACCCCGGAGTTCTGCGTCGAGGTCGTGCGCGCCGCCGTCGGCGTGCCGGACCTGGAGGTCTCCCTGGTCGGGGTCATGCCGTGGCTGCAGCAGGCGGTGACCGCGCGCACCTTCCGCTCCGGCCGGGTGTTCCTGGCGGGCGACGCCGCGCACGTGTCCACCCCGCAGGGCGGCTTCGGCATGAACTGCGGCATCCAGGACGCGCACAACCTGGTGTGGAAGCTCGCCGCCGTCCTGCGCGGCGAGGCGGGCGAGGCACTCCTCGACACCTACGAGGCCGAACGCCACCCGGTCGGCGCGCGCACCGTCGAGGAGAGCCTGACCAACGCGTTCATCACCTTCCGCATGATGGAGGGCGAGCTGACCCTCAAGGAGTCCATCGAGCAGCAGGCGGGCCGCCGCAGCTCCGAGGGCCTGGTCCTCGGCTTCCACTACGCCTCACCCGCCGTGCTGGACGACGGCACCCCCGCCCCCACCCCGGAAGACCCGTACCGCACGTACATCCCCACCGCCCGCCCCGGCCACCGCGCCCCCCACGTCTGGCTGACCCACAACGGCACCGAACTGTCCACACTGGACCTACTAGGTCCCGGCTTCACCCTGCTGACCCCAACCGGAAGCGGCTGGGCCCACGCGGCAACGGCAAACGCCATCCCCGCCGAGGAAATCTCCGCCGACGCCACCAGCGGCCTCTGCGCCCCCACCTGGGCCAAGGAGTACGGCCTAACCCCCTCCGGCGCCGTCCTGATCCGCCCCGACGGCCACGTGGCCTGGCGCACCCAAGACGCCCCCGCATCCCCGGACACACTCCGCGCAACCCTCAACACCCTCCTGGCCCGCTCCACCTAACCAACCGCGACAGCTCAGGCCGCCCGACCACGACGACCCGAGCAACCGGACCGCGACAGCTCAAGCTGCCCGACCACGTCAGCCCAAGCAACCGAATCGCGACAGCTCAAGCAACCGGACCACGTCAGTTTCAAGCAACCGGACCGCGACAGTTCAAGTAGCTCGACCACGTCAGCCCAAGCAGCCGGACCACAACGGCACGCAACACGCGCGCCGAGTGTCCGACGGGGTGGATTTGTTTTCGTGGGGAGGAATGCGGTGCCAAACTTGCTGGTCGTGGACGGCTCTGCCGCTCCACGCTCTTCCACGACCGCACCGCATTCCTTAGGGGCCCCGCGAAAACAAATTCACCCCGTCGGACGCCCAAAGCAACTCGCGTCACCCCCGGGCGGTCCCAACCGCCGGCCGCCAACGCCAAGCACCCCGAGCCCAAGCCAGGCGCAGCGCGCCTAAGCCGGGACCAGATCCACCCGCACCCGAGTACAGCCCGCCCGCCGCAACCGAGCAGCCGCCCGCCGAACCGGCAACGGAAACCCCTGCGCCTGCCGGGCAATCCGCGCCGCCTCCTGCGGCTGCGCCGCCAGCCAGTCCGGCCCGAGCAGCATCGACAGCAGCGACCGGCTCTCCTCAACGGCCAGCGGCCCGACATCGTGCTGGTGCGCCCCGAACCGAGCGGCGAACTCCTCCAGCGGGTCCCGGCTGGTGACGATCACCCGCGTGTGCGGCCCACCCGGCAGCAGCGGCGCCACCTGCGCGTCGTCCACCGCCCCGTCGAGCACCACCAGCATCCGCCGACGGGCGACCGCACTCCGGTACAGCGCCACTTTCTCCCCCATCTCCTCCGGCAGCGCCCGCACCCCCAGCGCCCGCAGGAACCGGTCCAGCACGACCGACGGCGCCACCGGCGCCCCGTCCTCAGCGACGAGGTCGGCGTGCAGCTGCCCGTCGGGGAACCAGTCCATCCGCTGGTGGGCCCAGCGCAGGGCGAGCGCTGACTTGCCCACCTCGCGCGGCCCGCACAGCACGACCGCCCCCGGCGCGTCCCGGCCCTCGGCCAGCGACCCGTCCAGCGCGGCGAGGTCCGGCTCGCGCCCGACGAACGGCAGCGGCTGGCGCGGCAGCTGCGAGGGCACCTCGACGTTCACCGGCGCGGTGCTGGGCAGCGAGTCGCGCAGCACCTGCTCGTGCAGGCCGCGCAGCTGTGGTCCGGGCTCCAGGCCGATCTGCTCGACGAGCGCCCGCCGCCCGTCCTGGTAGACGCGCAGCGCCTCGGCGCGCCTGCCCGCCCGGTAGTGGGCGAGCATGAGCTGCGCCCGCGCGCGCTCCCGCAGCGGGTGCTCGGCGACGAGCGCGCTCAGCTCCTTGCTGACCCGGTCGTGCAGGCCCAGTTCCAGTTCCAGCTCCGCGCACGCCTCGGCGGCGTCCAGCCGGGCGGCCTGCAGCCGGGCGGCGTCGGCGCGCAGGCCGGGCACGTCCTCCATCGGCACGCCCCGCCACAGCGCCAGCGCCTCGCGCAGCAGCGCGACCGCGCCGAGCCGGTCGCCGACCGAGGCCCGCGCCCGCGCCCGCCCGACGAGCGCGTTGAACCGCGCCCAGTCCGAGCCGTCCTCGCCGATGCGCATCAGGTAGCCGGGGCTGGCCGTGGTGATCACCTCGGCGCCGAGCACCTTGCGCAGCCGGGACACGCAGATCGCCACCTGGCCCCGGGCGCTGGCGGGCGGCTCGCCCTGCCACACGGCGTTGATCAGCCGGTCGACGCTGACCACCCGGTTCGCGTCGAGCACCAGCCGGGCCAGCACCGCGCGCTCGCGCGGTCCGCCGACGTGGCGCTCCACCCCGCCGCGCACGGCCCGCACGGGCCCGAGCACGTCGAAGGCCGCTGACCCGGTATCGGACCCGGCATCGGCCAAGACCTCGCCGGAGCCGGTCCCGGCCTGCGCCGAGCCCAGCGCGAACGCACCGGCGGCGAACGAACCGGCGGCGGCCGTCACCGGCGCTCGATCTCGTCGGCCGCCCGGCCGGCGCCGCCCGCGTCGGCGATCGCCGCGGCCATCGCGGTGGCGTTCGCCGCGGTAGCCGGGTCGCCCATGACGGCGGTGATCGCGGCGACCAGGTCGTCCCCGCTCAGCGAGTTCGGGTCGAGCGCGGCGCCCAGGCCCAGGTCGGTGACGCGCTTGGCGGTGGGCCGGTCCAGTGCCGAGGTCGGCACGCACACCATCGGCACCCCGGCGCGCAGCGCCTCCATCGCCGTGCCCATCCCGGCGTGCGTCACGCACAGCGAGGCGTGCTCCAGCACCGCCACGTGCGGCACGAACCGGTGCACCTCGACGTTCGGCGGCAGCTCGCCCAGCTCGGCCGGGTCCAGCCCGTCGGCGACGGTCATCACCGCGTGCCACGGCTGCCCGCGGAACGCCTCGACGCAGGTGCGGAAGAAGTCGGCGTGCTCGTTGAACACCGCGCCGAGGGACACCAGCACCACCGGCAGCCCGCTCGACGGCGGCGACCACGACCCCAGGAACCCGCGGTCGCCGACGCACGGCCCGACGAAGGCGAACCGCTCGTCGAACGTCTCGCCCGCGTACTGGAACTCCCGCGGCACGGTGACCAGGCTCAGCGGCGGCACCTCGAACCACAGCTCCGGCGGCGACGCGGCCACCCCGTGCTCGGCCAGCAGCCCGCCGATGCGCTGCATCGTGCTCATCACCCAGGCGGGCGGCTCCGCGGGCTTCTCGGTCGCGGGGCTGTCCGGGTTGTACATCGCGTTGAGGTAGGAGAAGTGCTCGTTGGAGGCGAAGACCGGGATGACCTGGACCGCGGGAACACCCAGCTTGCGCGCCAGGACGCGCCCGGCGAACAGGATCGAGGTGTCGTAGACCACCACGTCCGGCTTCTCCACCGGGGTGGCCAGCATCGCGGCGCTCTCGTCGAGCAGCAGGTCCATCAGGTAGCCCGGGTCCTCGGCGACCTTGTGGAAGTCGGCGTCCCGGTAGCGGGACTCGTAGGTCACCGCGGTGGCGCCCGCGTCGGTCACGATCCCGGCCATGCTCGCCGCGGTCAGGTAGGTGACCCGGTGCCCCCGCCGCACCAGTTCCGTCACCATCGCCAGGTTCGGGATGACGTGGCCGTGGTCCGGGTGGCACAGGAACAGGAAGTGGCGCTGCATAGGTGTTTTCCCCTGGAGAACCCTAGGTGGTCTGGCGATCGCCGCCACCGTAGGTCGATCCGGACAAGCCCGGACACCCCTACCGAACCCCTAGCCCGACACCGGGGGGCCGCCTGGCGAACGGCGTAGCGCCCGCTGCGTCCAGAGCACCAGTCCACGGGGTCTGACCTGCGTTGATAGGGGTTACCCGCACCAGGGCCCCACTTTAGGCTGGCGCGCATGACCACTCTCGTCTGGGACTACACGCGCGAATACGAAGCCGAGCGCAAGGACATCCTCGACGCCGTGGAGACAGTGTTCTCCTCCGGCCGCCTGGTGCTCGGCCCGAGCGTGTCCGGATTCGAGTCGGAGTTCGCCGCCTACCACGGTGTCACCCACTGCGTCGGGGTCGACAACGGGACCAACGCCATCCGCCTCGCCCTCCAGGCCCTGGGCGTCGGCCGGGGCGACGAGGTGATCACGGTGTCCAACACCGCGGCCCCCACGGTCCTGGCGATCGATGCCATCGGCGCCACCCCGGTGTTCGTCGACGTCCACCCCGACACCTACCTGATGGACGTCGACCAGGTCGCCGCCGCCATCACCCCCCGCACCAAGTGCCTCCTCCCCGTCCACCTCTACGGCCAGTGCGTCGACCTGGCCCCCCTGAAAGCCTTGGCGGACAAGCACAACCTGCACCTGCTGGAAGACTGCGCCCAGGCCCACGGCGCCCGCCACCACGGCACCATCGCGGGCGCCACCGGCCACGCCGCCGCCTTCTCCTTCTACCCCACCAAGGTCCTGGGCGCTTACGGCGACGGCGGCGCCACCATCACCAACGACCCCACCATCGACGCCAACCTCCGCCGCCACCGCTACTACGGCATGGAGAAGACCTACTACGTGGTGGAAACCCCAGGCCACAACTGCCGCCTTGATGAGGTCCAAGCAGAAATCCTCCGCCGCAAACTCACCCGCCTGGACGAGTACATCGCCGCCCGCCAAGCCGTGGCCACCCGCTACGCCGAAGCCCTGTCCGACACGGAGCTGATCCTCCCCACCACCGCCCCCGGCAACACCCACGTCCACTACGTCTACGTGGTCCGCCACCCCGACCGCGACAAGATCATGGACGAGCTGAAGAAGCATGACATCCTGCTGAACATCAGCTACCCCTGGCCAGTCCACACCATGACCGGCTTCGCCCACTTGGGCTGGAAACCAGGCAGCCTCCCCAACACCGAGGCAGCAGCCACCGAGATCTTCTCTCTCCCCATGTACCCCTCCCTCCCCGCAGACGTACAAGACCACGTAATCGAAACCCTGCGCACCCTCCTCTAACAAGCGCAAGCCACGCACCACCTGAAGAAGCAAAGAAGCCAAGCACCACCCAACGCAACCCTCCGCCGCCAACTGTCCGATGGGGTGGATTCGCTTCTGCGGGGAGAAACGCGCCGCTAAACTTGCCCCGCGTGGGACCGGCACCGCCGCTCCCACGCTTGTCCCACGCAGCGGCGCGTTTCTAAGGGGCCCCGCAGAAGCGAATCCACCCCATCGGACACTCCCGGCCACCCCGCAGCACCCACACCGCCACGCACACAAGAGCCGGGCCCCAAACAGGACCCGGCTCTCAACAACCCTGCTTCCCCGAGGAACCCAGAAGAACCCAGAGGACCCCAGGCCACCTCACCCCCGAGGAATCAAGCTCCGCAAGCACAACACCAAACTCCGCGCCTGAATGTTCACATAAAAACTGTGCCGCAACAACTCCTCATACTGCGCCAACGTCAACCACCGATACGACGGATCATCCGCGGCGACCTCCACATCACTCTCCACCACCATGTACCGATTCCGGGCCCCCAAGAACCGCCCCCCCTCCTCCGACAGCACAGTATCGAACCGCACCCGCCCCGACCCCAGAACCTCATCCAAGAACCGAGGCCGCGCCACCATCCGATCATAATTCGACGGCACACACTGCACAGTAGGGGCCAACTCCGTCACATCCGCATACCCCGGCTCCGTCCGAGCATGCGTCAACACGTGCAACACCCCCCCGATCTCCTTCACCAAAAACGCGATCACCCCCACCCCCACAGGCTCCAACATGGGCTGAGACCACGAAGCGACCTCCCGCCCCCCAGCCTCAACCCGAACCCCCACCACGGAAAAGAACCCCCCACTGCGATGAGAGATCCGCCCATCGTCATAACACCAGTCAGGCAACCCCGCCAACGGCCCCCGAACAACCTTCAGATCCGTGTGCGTCCGCACCTCAGTGATCCAACTCAGCACATCCCCCAACTCGTGCACACCACGAGAGGCAGGATCAGCGGACCGCACCAACGCCCGCGTGAATTCGTCAACCCCAGCCGACCCGAGCGCCGCCCCACCCCCCGGCAGACAAGCCAACACCGTCCGCGCGTCCATGTTGACCAGATCAGGAACAGTCATCAACTCCGCGATCTGCCCCAGCGTCAACCACACGAACCCCTCACGGGCCTCCACCGAAGGCCCAACCTCGACCACCATGTTCCGGTTGCGCTTCTGGTAGAACCAGGCCCCCTGCTCGGACTGCCGGATGTCAATGATCACCCGATGCGCCGAGGTGTCCCGGAAGTACTCCAGGTAAGGGACTTCCTTCCCCTGGTGCACCCGCGTGTAATTGCTGCGTGTCGCCTGCACGGTAGGCGAGATCTGCAGCCCGTTCGGATTCCCCGGCTCGTGCTTGGCCTGCATCAGGCAGTGCAGCACGCCGTCGATCTCCCGGACCAGGATGCCCAGAATGCCGATCTCCGGCTGGTTGATGATCGGCTGCTGCCACCGCGGCACCGGCGCCCCCGCCAGGTCGACCGAGACCGACTCCACGGTGAAGAACTTCCCCGTGTGGTGGCGCAGGTTGCCCGTGCCCGCCTCGACCTCCCACCCGGCGAGCTCCCCGAGGTCGGCCCGCTCCACCCGCATCCACCAGCGGTGCGCCAGCCCGTCCAGCCACCGCAGCACATCCGAGGAACCGCGGGCGGACAGCATCGACTCCGCGAGCCGGTCGGCTGCGGTGCGCGCGGGTGCGGACACGGGACTCCCTAGAGTTGGTAGTGCGGCAGGAGGTTGTCGGCGAGCGCGTCGCTCAGCGACGGCGCGGCCTGGTCGCGCTCGGACAGCACGGCCCCAGCCGGGATCGGCAGGTCCAGCTCCGGGTCGAGCAGCGACACCGCCAGCTCGTCCGCGGGCTCGTAGCCGCGGGAGAGCAGGTAGCAGACGGTGGCGTCCTCGCTCAGCGCGACGAAGGCGTGCCCCAGCCCGGCGGGCAGGTACACCGCCCGCATCTCCGACAGCTCCACGGCGTCCCACCGCCCGAACGTCGGCGAGCCGACCCGGATGTCGATGACGAAGTCGAGCACCCGGCCCCGGGCGCAGTGCACGTACTTGGCGCACCCGGGCCGGGTGCGCGCGTAGTGCACCCCTCGGGCGACGCCGTGGCGCGAGACGCTGGTGCTCATCTGCGCGACCGGGAACAGCTCGTGGCCGACCGCGGCGGCGAACTCCGCGGCCTCGAACGGGGAGATGAACAGGCCGCGGTCGTCGCGGTGCGGGTCCGGGGTGAACGCCCAGGCGCCGCCGACGGCGAGTTCGCGCGCTTTCACCAGGTCAGCATCGTGCGGCCGGGGTGGCGGGTAAACCCCTACGCGGGCAGATTAGGGGTACCCTTCGTGTCCTTCGTGTCCTTTGTGGACAGGGAGGCGACGACGCCGCCGACCCCGTCGGCCAGCGCGACGCGCGGGCGCCACCCGGTGACCGCGGCGAACGCCGCCGGGTCGGCCACCTGCCCGCGCAGGTCGGCCTCGGTGGCGTGGGCGGGCGGCGGCACCGACCGCACCGGCACCGGCGCCGCGCCCGTCCGCTCCGCGACGGCCCCGGCCACCAGCTCGAACAGCTCGCGCACCGACACCCCCGTCCCGGTCCCGATCAGCCAGTGCCGCCCGGCCAGCGCCTCGCGGTGCCGCACCGCGGCGAGGAACGCCTCGGCGACGTCGTCCACGTGGACCAGGTCGCGGCGCATCGCACCGGAGCCCCAGACCGTCAGCGGCTCACCCGCCAGCGCCCGCCGGGCCATCGCCGACACCACGCCCCGGTCCTTCGGCCCCGGCCCGTACACCGTCGGCAGCCGCAGGCAGATCCCGCCCGCGGCCACCACGATCCGCTCCGCGGCCAGCTTCTGCCTGTCGTACGCCGACTCCGGCTCGTCCGCCTCGCCGCCGTCGAGCCGCTCGCCCGCGGCCGGGCCCGCCTGCGAGGTCGACCCGGCCAGCAGCACCGGCAGCCCGGTCGAGACCGCCGCGCGCGCGATCCCGACGTTGACCGCCGCGGCGGCGTCGGCCTGCTCCGGCTCGACCCGCCACGACCCGCTCCCGGTGTGCAGCACCAGCGACAGCACCACGTCGGCCCCGGCCACCGCGGCCGCCACCCGACCCGGCCGGGTCAGGTCCGCCCGCACCGCCGGGTACGGCGGGCTGCCCGGGTCGCGGGCGACGACGCGCACCGCCATCCCGGCCGCGGCCAGCCTGCCCGCCACCGCCGTCCCGACGAACCCGGACCCGCCCAGGACCGCGACCTTCACCGCCACGCCCGCTCAGACAACCCGCACCTCGGGCACGTAGGTGATCCACTTGCCGCCCGCGTCGCGGAACGCCTGCTCCTTGGCCATGATCTCCTCGGCGTGGTTCCACGCGAACAGCAGCGCGTGGCCCGGGTACGGGTCGGCGAACGCGGCGGGCGGGCGCACCGGGATGCCCGAGCCGGGCGCGAGGCGGTCCTGCTTGGCGGGGGTGGTGTCGCAGATGAACTCGACCAGCTCCGGCCCGATCCCGCACAGGTTGGTGACCGTGGCGCTCTTGGCCGTCGCGCCGTAGCCGACCACCCGCTCCCCGCGCTCGCGCAGGTCGGTCAGCAGCGCCAGCAGGTCGGCCCGGATCTTCTGCACCCGGGTGGCGAAGGCGTCCAGCGTCACCCGCGAGGACAGCTCCCGCTCGGCCTCCTCGGCCAGCAGCGCGTCCACGGCCGCGGTGCGCTCGCGCGCACCCGGGCGCGCCAGCCAGTACCGGACCTCGCCGCCGTGCACCGGCAGGCGCTCCACGTCGACCAGCTCCAGCCCGTGCCTGCGCGCCATCTCGTCCACCGAGCGCGCGGAGAACAGGAAGAAGTGCTCGTCGTAGATCTGGTCGAACGACGTCTTGGCCACGATGTCGCCCAGGTACGGGTCCTCGAAGGCGAACACGCCGCGCTCGGACAGCAGCGCCGTCACCCCGCGCAGGATCGAGTCCATGTACGGGATGTGGCAGACGGTGTTGGCCGCGTAGATCAGGTCCGCCGGGCCGTCGGACTCGCGGATGTCGCGGGCGGTGGCCTCCTCGAAGAAGTCCTTGCGCACCCGCACGCCCGCCGCGGCGGCCAGGTCGGCGACCGAGCCGGAGGGCTCCACGCCCAGGTGGCGCCTGCCCGCGTCGGCGATGGTCCGCAGCATCGTCCCGTCGTTGCAGCCCAGCTCCACCACGAAGGCGTCCTCGGCGGCCAGCTCGGTGGCCAGGAACCGCTCGGCCAGCTCCCGGAAGTGCGCCCGCATCACCGACGAGCCCTGGCTGACGTATGGGTAGTCCTGGTGGAACATCGCCTCCCGCGGGACCTCCTCCATGAGCTGGACCATCGTGCACGTCTGGCAGACGCCGACGGCCAGCCGGTAGAAGAACTCCGGCGCGGTCTCCTCCGGCCGCCGGAAGGCGTCCGAGAGCGGTTGGCGGCCGAGGTCCAGGAACTCGGCGACGGCGCCCGCGCAGATGCGGCACTCGGTGGTCATACGTCGGCCCTTCTCGGTCGATCGGTTGGTCAGCCGCGCACGCGGACGGGGGAGTGTCCCGTGGCGAGCCGGTGCGGCAGGTCGGCCCGGCTCTTGACGCCGAGCTTGCGGTACACGCGGGTCAGGTGTTGCTCGACGGTGCTCACCGTGATGTAGAGCGCCCGCCCGATCTCGCGGTTGGTGTGGCCGGTGGCGGCCAGCTCGGCCACCCGGCGCTCGGAGTCGCTGAGCACGGGGGCGGCGTCGCCCGGCCAGTCCACCGGCAGGGGCAGCGCCCCCGAGTAGCTGGCCCTGGTCTCCTCGGCGCACTCCCTGGCCAGCTGGTCGGCCTCGCCGTCGCGGCCCACGGCGCGCAGCGCGGCGCTCAGGTCCGACAGCGCGCGGGCCGCGGCGGCCCGGTCGCCGCGCAGGCACTCCACCGCCTCGCGCAGCAGCTGCGGGCGCTGCGCGGGCTCGCCCGCCGCCGCCATCAGCCGCAGCGACTCGCCCCGCGTGCGCCGGTCGCAGCCGGGCAGGCGCAGCTGCTCGGCCAGGTGCGCCGCCGCCACGTCCGGCCTGCCGAGCAGCAGGTTGGCCTCGGCGAGCTGAGTGCGCCACGGCACCAGCGCGGGCAGGTCCACGCCCCAGGCGCGCATCCGCTGCCCGCAGCTCTGGAAGTCGCTGATCGCCGAGAGCACCTTGCCGGTGGCCAGCAGCCCGCGCCCGCGCGCGTGCAGGTAGCGCAGGCCGCAGAGCGTGTCGAACAGCGCGGCGGGCACCCGCAGCCGCATCAGCTCGTCGACCACCCGGTGCCTGCCCAGCGCGGTGTTGGCCGCCATCAGCACCGACAGCGGGTAGCCCACGGACACGCCCCAGCCCTGCGCGGGCAGCAGCCGCATCGCCGACTCCGCGCGCGCCGCGGCCAGCACGACCTCGCCGCGCACCAGCGCGATCTCCGCGGCGACCGCCTCCACCATCGCCTGGCAGGTGGCCGCGCTGCGCCGGGCGGCCTCGGCGGAAAGGCGCTCGCACCAGTCGGCGGCCTGCTCGGCCGCGCCGCCGTGGGTGAGGATCAGCAGCGCCATCGCCACCATCTCCGGCGCGCTGTACCCCGGCCAGCAGTTGGCCAGGATCAGCTCCGCGGCCTCCAGGGTGTCCGCGGTGGACCTCCCGGACCAGGCCCGGCCCAGCGTGCGGACGGTGACCGCCCACGGGTCGTCGCCCTCGGGGGCCAGCGCCTCGGCCGCGGCGGCGAGCGGGCCCATGCCGTGGAACCACTGCGCGATGACCAGCAGCTCGGCGGCGTCCCTCGGGTCGAGCTGACCCCGGTCGAGCATGCCGATGGCGCGCAGCGCGGTGGCCTGGTCGCCGGTCCACAGGGCGTGCCTGACCAGCGTGACGGCGTCGCGGCCGGGCAGCTCGCCCGCCCACATCGCCGCGCGCAGCGGCCCGATGTGCGCCGCCGCCGCCGACGGGTTGGTCCACCACAGGGCCCGCACCAGGGCCTTCGTCACGGCCAGCCGCTGCGGCCCGTCCGCGGCCCGCAGCGCCAGCTCCAGCAGCCGCACGGCGCCGGGCGCGTCGTCGCCGGTCATCGCCTGGTCGGCGGCGTCGAGCAGCACCGGCACCGACCAGCCCGCGACCACCCGGTCGGCGGCCAGCAGGTGCGCGGCGACCGCGGCGGGCTCGTCACCGCGCTGGTAGCGCAGCTCCGCGGCCACGGCGTGCAGCGTCGAGCGCTGCGCCACCGGCATCGCGTCGAGCACGGCGGCGGCCGCGGCGGCGTGCCGGAACCGCCCGTCGGCCAGCAGCCCGGCCCCGGTGAGGATCTCGATGGCCCGCTCGGCGACGTCGGGGGTGGTGCCGCCGAGCCGGGCGACGAGCTCGGTCGTGCAGCCGTCGGTGACCGCGATCGCCCGGGCCACGTCGAGCAGGTAGGACTCCCAGCGGTGCAGGCAGGACAGCACCGCCCGGCCGTAGGCGGGACCCGCCGTCACGTCGTCCGCGGTGATCCCGGCGGCCAGGTCCTCGGTCATCGCCCGCACCAGCAGCGGGTTGCCGCCGCTGATCCGGTGCCACACCGGTGCCAGTTCGCCTGCGGCGAGCGTGCGCTCGCGCAGCAGTCCCGCGATGGCGTCCGGGGACAGCGGGGCCAGGTCGATCCGGTGGTACTGGCGACGGGTGATCTCGGCGTGGAACAGCGGCAGCGTCGGCTGCGGCTGGTCCCATTCGGTCAGTGCGATGAGGATTCGAGCGGACGCCATCCGCCTGCGTAAGTACAGGATGAACTGCAGCGACGAGCTGTCGGCGAACTGCACGTCGTCCACCCCGATGACCACGGGCCGCTCGCGGGAGAGCTCCAGCACCACCCCGCACACCTCGTGCACCATCATCGCGCAGCCCTGCCGCATCGTCCGCGCGTCGGACCCGCTCTCCTCGTCGGCCTGCGGCGAGATCAGCCGCGACATCCGGTCGGCGACGGCGGGCGGCAGCCCGGCCCCGTGGAACAGCTGGTCGATCACCCCCGCCCGCAACGCCCGCTCCGACCGCGACCCGGTCGCGGTCAGCACCAGCGCCCCCTCGGCCCGCGCGTGCGCGTAGAGCTGGTTGAGCAGCTGCGTCTTCCCACTAGCGAGACCGCCCGCGACCAGCGCCAGCCTGCCGTGCCCCACCCGGCTCTCACCGAACAGCCCGACCAGCTCACCCAGCGCTTCGCAGTGGTCCGTTCGTACCATTCGACATGCCCCCTTTTGGCTTGTGGCCAAGCAAGTCTCTTTTGGACGCTTTAGGCGGTCTGTCGGTGGTTTATAGCATGGCGAAAGCGGTCCTTGGGCCAAGACAAGGTATCCATATCGGAGAACGTCTGTACTCTCAGTATCGGGCCTTTAGCACATCCACCAGCGGACGCGGGACCGCTCGACCGGTGTATTAACCCAAGTTTCTCCCACCCGACGAACTCCTTGAGCAATCAACAGTTCACCAACCATGCCCGATCTGGTAAAGCGGTCCAACGCCGTACTCCGAAAAGCCTCACCCATGTGGGTCGCCCTACCAACGACCTCAGAACTGGTAGTAGTGGAACGTACGCGCCTCTGACTTGCCGATATCGAGTTCCGTTCCATGATCAGGCCGTCCTCAGGCCGCCACGGGCTCCAGGCCGCCGAAGACCGCGTCGACCGCCCGGCGGGTGCGCTGCTTACTGGACGGCATGAGGTGGGTGTAGACCTTGAGCGTGAAGCCCGGGTCGGCGTGCCCGAGGTAGGACGCCAAGGCCGTGATGGTCTCGCCCGCGTCCAGCAGCGTCGAGGCGTAGAAGTGGCGCAGCGCGTGGAAGCCGTCGACCCGGGGGAGTGGCTTGACCCCTGCTCCCCTGAGCGCCGGTGCCCAGGTCCACTGGTTGTAGACCGGCCGCCACGCCACCGTCCGGTCCCGGCTCCACACCAGCACCGGGACCGTTACCAGCTCGCCGCCGGGCGCCTGCCACGGCAGGGTGACCTCTACCGGCGGGAACGCCTCCATGTGCGCCCGCACGGCCAGGGCGACCGAGCGCGGCAGCGGTACCTCCCGGGTCTTGCCCCGCTTGGGCAGCGCGAAGCACGGACGCCCGCCGACGATCTTGACCTGACGCCGGACGTGCACCACGTCCTGGTCCCAGTCGAAGTCATCGGGGCTCAGTGCGAAGACCTCACCTTGTCGCAGCCCGAGCCCGGCCCCCAGCGTCACCGTCACCCGGTACCGCTCGCTCATCGCGGCCCGGACCGCGTGCACCCGCTCCGCCGACCAGGGGACGACCCGCCGTGGCGGTATCTGCGGCTTCTGCACCGAGGCCGCGTTGCACGGGTTCTTCCGGATGCGTTCGTCGTCCACCGCCGCGTTCAGGATCGTCTGCAGGTGAATGAAGATCACCTGGCGGTAGCTGTCACTCAGCCCCTTGTCCTGCAGGGTCTTCAGCCATTCCCGCACGTCCGAGGGCCGCAGCGAGTCCAGGTTCCGGCGGCCCAGATGGGGGAAGACGTGCAGCCGCAGCCGCAACGCCACTGCCTCCCGCGTCGACTCCTCGAACGTCTGCGACCTCAACCACCGCGTCCCGAAGACCTCCACCGTCACCTTCCCCGCGTCGGGGTCCACGTAGGTCCCGCGCCGCAGTTCGGTTTCCACCTCCCCGAGAAACGCCTCAGCCTGCGTCTTCTGCCGATCGGGAAAGGACTTCGACCGCTCTCGCCCCGAATGGTCGACGTACCGGACCCGGTACCGGTCACCTCTGCCGTATAGGTCCGTTTTCTCCCGAATTGGCTTGCCCCGCTGGTTGAGCACCGGCCGACCGGTCCCCGGCTCAATTTTGTCCCGGTACCAGCGATCTTGGACGTGGCCCATCAGGCCGCCCTCCCCTCGGCCAGCCCGTCAACCCACCGGGCCACGTCCTCGGCCCGGTACCGCAGGTGGCGCCCCACTCGCCGCCCGACAGGCCCATAGCCCCGCGTGCGCCATTGATAGACGGTCGTTACTGGAACCCGCAGATAGGCCGCGACCTCATCCACCGTCCACAGCGTTTGCGTCAATTCCCTCACGGTCGTCCCCCCGGGTCAGGCCGCTATTGCGCGAGTTGCTGAAAGATTTGAGCCGGTCACCCCGGCCGCGAGTAGCGCGCTGTCGTATTCCGCCCGCCACCGAACGCGCTCGGATATCGCGTGCATGAGCAGATGCACCCGAGGCGGAACATTGCCGTCCCCGGGCGCGAGCCTGCGCCAGACCAAATTCGACGCATTCCGCTCAGGCGGCCTGATGCCCACACCTTCGAGCATCGACAGCACGAACTCCCGCCGGTCCGCCTGGTGCTCGGCGACGGTCTTGCCCGACCACTTCCGCGACACCAACACCCGCCGCCCAGGCAGGCCCAACGTCGAGCGCCGATGCGCGCGGCCCTTGCAGCTCCCCGGCGTGGTCTTCGAGGTCACCCCCAGCGGCTGCACCCCGTAGAGCAGCCACACCGCGCACCGAGGCGAACACGGCGTGACCGCCAGTTCCGCGTGCAACCGCTCGTGATGCTCCCGCTGCCGGTCGGTGGTCGCGGTGACGACCTCCCCGGTGGATTTCGTGAGGTACTTGGTCAGGTACCCGATGTGCCGCCCGGCCTCCTCCGTCCCGCCGAGGATGCCCTTGGAGTGCACCTGCGCCCCGAAGGTGGCCACGTGCGCCGGTTCCTCGACGTCGTCGAGCGCGTCCACCCACGCGGTCAGGGGGCGCCGGGTGTCCGGGTCTACGAACCGCTCCCCATCCCACACCGGCAGGTGCTCGCCGCCGTAGACGAGCTGGTCATGGACAGGCCACCACACCTGAAGGTAGGTAGCCGCGGTGACCTGCCGAATCACCTCATGCGAGATCGAACCGCGGATCGCGGTGTGCAGGTGCGGCGCGGCACGCTTCTGCGGCTCCACCGTGGCGAAGTACTGCACGTCCCACCCGACGACGCGGCGAAGGTTCTGCCACCACCGGTCCACCAGCGAGGCGAAGTGCACCGCGTCCCGAGCCGCCCGCCGGTAGTCATAGGTGGCGAAGTCCCGGGGCGTGCCGTCACCGAGGACCGGGCCGTAGGTGTCACAGGTGAGCGTGACGAACATCGACGGCCGATAACCCCCGGCGTACTCGCGGCCCACCGTGCGCTTCTCCACCCGCCGCCGAGGCAGGTTCGGCCCGTTCTGCCGCCGCCTGGTCGACCGCTTGGGAGCCACCTTCGGCCCCGGCCCATCCGGGTTGGGCAACCTGCCCGTGACCCCCGAGGCGTGCAGCTCCGCATCCACCGCACGGATGTCCTCACGGAGTTCGTCCGCCTCAACCTCCCCGGCCGCGTCAGCGCGCCGATAGGCCGCCACGAGATCAGCCCGCAGCTCCAAGAACGCCCGCTACTTCTCGGAGGGCTCACGACGCACATCGACCGGTTCCGCTGCCAGGTGCCACCCCTCACGGCACTGGGTCATCCGCAGCGCCCGAGCCTTCCGCGCACACGGCCCACACACGCTCTCCACCGTCGACCCACACGGCACACCCACATACCGCAGCTCACCGGTAGAGGTGTCCCCAACCTCCATCGTGAAAGGACGGACACAGACACCCCACTGCTCAGCGGTCGCCGTCACCACATCAGCAGCCAACGGAGGACGAACCTTGACAGGCGCGCTCATGCAGCCTCACCACCATCGGCCGTAGCGGTGTCCGGGAAGGCATAGACGGTCGCCGAACCACCAGTGACGTAGTGGACAAGCTCGATGATGTTCGTATCAGTCACATGGAAAGCCCGCGCCCGCACCGGATCGCGTTTGCCGTCCTCCTTTACCCAGGCCACGCCGGGCGTGCTCTCCGGGATCTCGTGTGCGTTGCCGCCCCGAGCCCGCACACCGTCACCCAGGACCATGTCGACCTGCGTCGCCTCATCCAGCCGCAGCGCGATGCGGGTCGTGAACAGGTTGCGGAAGGGCACGATCTCCTTACGCGGGTCCTGGACCAGCCCCAGCACGGCGACCCCCGGCGCGCGCCCCTGAGAGGTGATCGTCTGCAGTGCCGCCGCCGCGCGTTCCTTGAGCTTGCGGTCAGGCTGGTAGGCGATGATGTCGGCGAGTTCATCGAGCACCAGGAGCAGGAACGGCTCCCCACTGGCCGGTGTCCAACCCCGCAGGATGCCCCGGAACCGCGCCGCCCGAGCCCGTGTCTCCTCGGCGAGTGATTCGAGCAGCTCGACCGCCGCCGCGCCGTTGCTGTAGACGGGGCCGCCGTGGAACAGCTCCGGAGCCTGTCCCAGCTCCATACCGCCCTTGGGGTCGATCCCGTAGACCTGGACCAGGCCCGAGCGCAGGGCGGGAGCGAGTGCCCGCAGCACCGCCCACAGGACCGACGCCTTCCCTGCGCCTTGCACGCCTACGGCGAGGAACTGTCCACCGAGCAGCTTCAGCGTCCACGGCTTGCCGGTCTCGGTGCGCCCGATCTGGACTCGCTTCAAGTCCATCGACGCGTCCGGCTCCGCCAGTTCGGGAACCGGCAGCGGGCGGGCCAGTGGGTCGGCGTGGACGAAGTCGAGTTCGATCGTTCCCGGCTTGACCGTGCGGACGCGGCAGGATCGAGCCCGGAACGAGTGCGCCAACCCCGAAGCCCGTAGCTCCCATTGCTCCGGAGCTTGGCCGGGGATCATCCGGACCTGTACCCGGTCGCGCCACCATTC
Source organism: Actinokineospora lacus (assembly GCF_053813445.1). Taxonomy (NCBI): domain Bacteria; kingdom Bacillati; phylum Actinomycetota; class Actinomycetes; order Pseudonocardiales; family Pseudonocardiaceae; genus Actinokineospora; species Actinokineospora lacus. The sequence goes on along the minus strand of NZ_JBQERA010000003.1, from coordinate 632,897 downwards.
CGAGCGGGTGCGCTTGAGCTTGGGTCGGTACTCCCGGCCCTTGGCCTCACCGCACAGCCCCGCCAGCCGGGTGACCGTGCGCCACTGCGCCGAGTACACCAGCGCCCGTCGCAGCTCCGTGCGCACCCACCGCACCCGTGCCAGGAACCCGAGGGTGTCCCGGTGCCACCACACCAGCCCACCCAGCACGAGCACGAGGGCCAGGCCGCCGAGCAGCCACCACCCACCGAGCCGGTGCAGCCATACTCCGCCGAGGGCCAGGACCACACCCAGCACCACTGACACCGGGTAGTACCAGGCCATCCGCACGAGCTTCCCCAGCGCCCAGGCCAGTACCCACAGGGCGGCGATGGGAGACAGCAGCAGCTTTGCCTTCCAGGGCAGCAATGTCCACCAGGGAAGCCGCGGACGAGCCACCTCCAGTGGTGCCGGGTCAACCCACCGACTGCCCTTCACCCCGCCCATCACCAACCACCCCGGACCGTGGCGTCGGTGGGAGCGGTGATCGTGCCGAACTCTAACCCCAGCGCTCCTGAGCACTGGGCGCACTTGGTGTCACCCGGCAGGAGTCGGGCGAACCGCTTGCATTCGGCGCAGCGGTTTCCTGTCCGGGTGGTGCCCCTTGCGGAGCGCCCCCGGTCGTGACTTACGCTTGCCATGTCTGATTCGCTTCCGATTCGGGCAAGCGGGAGCGGCCAACGGCGACCAACCATTCTGGCCGCTCCCACCTACAACTTCCCTTTGTTTCCAAGCCTTTTCGGGCGCGGCAGGAACACGCGAGCGCCCCTCAATGCCCACGTGTCCCTGCCCCACCAGCGCTATTCGGTTGTCGGCTGTGCGCCTACTCCGCGCCCTGCTCCACCCGTTCCGCCTTGGCCTGGGTCAGCGCTTCCTGCGCCAGGTCGAGGAAGCGTTGCAGCGCGGGCAAAGTGAAGTGCACCTCGAAGCTGTCCCGGTCACCACCCATGATCAACACAGCACCCGACTCATCGTTGGTGTTGAACCGCATCGGGCACGTGTCGCTGATCTCGGCCCACAAGCCGAGGGAGACATTGCTGAACATCTAATCCGCCTAACATGGTTGTTTGCTTACTTGCGATGTGGATTACGTGTCAGGCCAACAAGGCCCGTGACCGATCCGGCGCGAACGCCGCCGACCGCAGAGCGGCGAACACCGCTTGGTAGTCAGTGATCGCCGTGTCGGTGTCGTGGTAGTGATGGGTATTCCGGGTTTCCTCGCACACGACCACCCCCGCCGGGCCGTGGACGATCTCGAACCCGCCTGAGAGCGCCAGTGCTGGGTCCAGGCCGCAGGGGACCACCTGAACGGTCACGTTCGGCAAGCTCAAGACGTGTCGCACCAGTGCGCGAACAGCGGCAGGCTGCGGGCGTCGGGTGAGGTGTTCCTCCACCAGCCACAACAACTCGGGCGCGTCGCCACCGTCGAGGATGTGCCAGCGGTCGGTGGTGATGAGCCCGCCGAACCGTGCCACGTCGTACAACTCCACCCGCGACGCGTACGCCTCCAACCCGACCACCAACTCAGGCCCGGACAGTGTCGGGCGAGATGAGGACCGGTGCGCCAATCTGCGCAGGTGCAGCAACCGAGGCAACGCCTCCACCGCCGAGAGGCGCCTGAGCAGCACCTCCAGAGCAGGAACGCTCAACAGGTTCTTCCCAGCAATCGCCTGAGTGACCGAGGCACGAGTCGTGCCCAGCCACTCACCCACCTGCCCATGAGTCACCGACCGCGCAGCCAACAGCCGAACCAGCTCAAAGCACAGCAACCGCCGCGCCACCGCCCCCTCCAGCTCCGGCCCAGCCTCGGCCGTCAGACCTTGCTCATCTCCCGCCACGGCTACGCCGCGACCTTCTCCGAGCCACCGTCACCCTTCTCCCCACCCCGCCGCGACGACGAAGGCGAGGACGGTGCCGCCGAAGCAGCCGCCCGGAACCCGGAAGCCCGGTACACATAGGACAGATACTTGAACTCCCCGTTCCCCGCGACACGCGGCTCAGCCGTCAGCCCCTCCAGCTCCACCGGCCGCATTCCGGGGATGGCCTCCACCGTCGTGGGCACCGGCTGAACCTCCGCCAGAAACGTCACCTCGAACGATGCCCGCTTCGCGTTGGTCTCCCCGAGGTCCATCACGATCGCCTTCCACTGCCGCAGCGCCGTGGACTCGTCCACCCGCTGCCGCACCGGCCGACCCGCCGCCCTCTCCTCCCGCGTCTGATACTCGTTGTCCGGCATCACCACACCCGTCATGACCAGGCCGTTCGGGAACGCGTCCTCAAAGTTGACGGGGAACCGGTGCCCCTTGCTGATCGCCACTTCTGCGCCTCTCGTCCAAGACCCTCTCCGGGCCGTAGGTCCTTAAGTCCTCATGAGGACTCTCGTCACAGTATGGCGGTCTCATGCTGTCGTCAAGTCCTCATGAGGACTACCGTGGGTGTGCGTCCCCGCCGACGAGAGGAGGGGACATGGATAGGGCAGGATCAGTGATCAAGAGGAGAGGAGGACGGAGAGTGGCCAACGAGCGCGCGCCCAAGTACCACCGGATCGCCGACGCGTTGAGGTCCGATGTCCGAGAAGGTGTGCTGGCACCGGGCGAGCGACTGCCCGCGGAGACGGCACTGACCGAGCGCTTCCGCGTGTCGCTACCGACGATCCGCCAAGCCCTGGCAGTCCTGAGGGCCGAAGGTCTGATCGAGTCCGTCCACGGCGTCGGCACGTTCGTCAAGGAGCAGCGACGCTTGCAGCGTCGGTCCCGTGGTCGCTACGGCGGAGCCCGAGGCCACCAGAAACTCCTCACCCACCACCTGCGCCACGACATCGTGTTCGCGGGCCGAGGCCCCGTGCCCGCGCACATCGCCGAGGTCATGGGCGTCGAACCGAACACCGAGGTCGTCATCCGCCGCCGCCACCTCCTCGACAAGGAAACCGGCCGCCCCGAGGAGCTTGGAGCCAGCTACCTACCGCTGAACATCGCGGCAGGCACATACCTGGAGAAGCCCACGGTCGTCCCCAAGGCCCTCTTCCTCTGCGTCGAAGAACTCACCGGCCGCCGATACGCCCACGCACACGACCAGTGGACCGCCCGCATGCCCAGCGCCGAGGAAGCCGCCAACCTGGAGCTGCCCACCGGCGCGGCCGTCCTCCACGTCGTCCACTGCGCCCGCGACACCAACGGCGACGTCATGGAAATCAGCGAATCCGTCTGGCCCGCCGACCGAGTCGTCGTCATCGACGACTACGAGATCGAACAACACGCCGAAGACACCCCCGCCCCCAGCGAAGTCTGAGTCGCCTCTCACCAGTCGATCCTGGATCATTGACCGGGTGAACATGCACGCGACAACGATTCGCGATCACTGGTGGTGGCGTCCCGGCTGGCGAGTGGGACGTCGGTTCTATACCTGGCATGTGACCTTCGCACGGGATAGTGAACTACATGCGCTTGTCCATTCGTATCAAGAAGTGATACGTGCGGTCCCGGGGCTTGATCTTATCCCGAAGCAATGGCTGCATCTCACAACTCAAGGCGTGGGGTTCGTGGACGAGGTCAGTGCGGACGATCTCGCAAGTATTGTAGAAGCGGTGCGATCGAGGGTGGGGCATCTCCCGGCCGCGCGAGTTTCATTCGGCACACCTGTCGTCAATGAAGAATCGGTGGTTCTCCCCGTACGTCCAAAGAGTGCATTGCAAGGGGTTCGATCAGAGATTCAAGCAGGAATTGCCGACGTCTGGGGCAGGAGTAAAACGCCGGAGTCTGATAAAGAGTTCATGCCTCATGTGAGCCTTGCCTACCCGAACATTGAACAGTCGTCCGCACCAGTAATCGCAGCGTTGGAGTCCGTTCGACCGACTCGCGTCACCCTTGATATCAAGGGGATTGACCTGATCAGCCTTGGTCGCGACGGACACCTCTATGAATGGAGCACCATCGCCACGGTGGCCACCCGATGCGGCACCCCTCAGTAGTGGCGAAGGTTTAGCGAGAGACCAAGGAATGTCGACACCGAAGCATTCGGTCAGTGTTGCAGGCGTAGTCGTCGATGATGCAATGAGGGTGCTGTTGATTCAACGACGGGACAACGGTCATTGGGAGCCGCCCGGAGGTGTTCTGGAGATGCACGAAACTCCCGAAGAGGGAGTTCGTCGAGAAGTGCTCGAAGAGACGAGGCTGGATGTCCACGTCGAGCGCCTGACTGGCGTGTACAAGAATATGCGACGCGGTGTCATAGCTTTGGTCTTCCGCTGTGCTGCCCGTTCCGGTATAGCGCGCGAAACTACCGAAGCTCAGCAGGTTCGTTGGGTGGGGCTAAGTGAGGCCGAGGAGTTAATGGAGCAGGCGTTCCACGTGAGATTACTGGATGCGATGGGGACGGAAGTCCGGGTGCGGTCACACGACGGCCGGGTCTTGGTCGAGTGAACGACCCTGCGAGAACCGAAGCCCTAAGGGACCGTCATCATATGTACTGCATGTTTTCTTGCTCGTTCTCATTGCATGAATATTGCTGAACTTCGCTCTATGGGATCAAGGCCGCGCCGCCTGCGCGGCGCGGTGCGAGTTGGCCTGTCCCGTTGGCAGCGCTGCGCCTATCCATCGCGCCAAGGCGCGGGCTCCCGCTTCGCTCCCGCCCGCGCTGGCGCGCGGCAGGCCCCGGCGGAGCCGGTCCAAGCGCACCGCGCCGCGCAGGCGGCACAGCCACGGCTACGAGCTGGTTCGAGGGCTTCCCGGGTCGCCGAGATCGTCTAGCGACGGGTGTGCGGCATCGAGGGGCATCTGTGGTGGCGCGGAGCGACGGAAGGCAGCTCCACCTTGACGGTGCACTCCTGTCGCTTGGAGCGCCGAGGTGACTATGTCCGGTTGCACGGCAGGACGTGGCCGGTTGGCGGGTACCAGGGGCACCCTGCCCCTGGACCCCTGGGAGCCCACAGCACGATCCGCGCCATGCGTTGAGCGCGGTGCTCGAAACGTTGGCGCGGATCGCACTGTGGGGTTGGGGGCGGTATGAGCCGCGGAGTGGTGGCCGGGGCTGGCGGGACCAAGATCAGGCCGTCTCCAGGCCGTGAGAGGTCGGGAGCGGCTGAAAGGTGTTGGCAAACGTCGAGCAACGTTCGTGCAGTTCAGGGGCGGTTTCCGCACGGCGTGTCGAGGTTGGGGAAGGGCGGGCCTCAGAACTGGTAGTAGAGGAAGGGGCTGAAGGTGCCCGTGGCTACCAAGATCGCCGCCCAGAGCATTCCGGGGACCATCACGGCGACGCGGAGGGCGGTGGCTGTGGGGGTGCGGGAGGACTCCAGCATGGGGCCGGTGACGGGGGAGGCGGGGAGGAAGACGACCGCCAGTGCCAGCAGCAGCGTTACCAGGGCCTGGTTGCCCAAGGCCGTGTCCACCTCGGCGGTCAGGCCGGAGAAGTCGGGCAGGAGCATGTGGCCGATCATGACCAGCGCCTGGCCCATGTCGGACGCTCGGAAGAAGACCCAGCCCACTGTCACCAAGACCAGCGTCAGGACGCGGCGGCCGATTCGGGCTCGCTGGGAATCGGGGGGCTGTTCCCAGCCGAAACCTCGCTCCATAATCAACAGTGCGCCGTGGAAAAGGCCCCACACCAAGAACGTCCAGTTGGCGCCGTGCCACAAACCGGTGAGGACGAAGACCACGAACAGATTGCGGTACGTGCGGCCGGCGCCTGCCCGGTTGCCGCCTAGCGGAATGTAGACGTAATCCCGGAACCACCGGGACAGGGACATGTGCCATCGCCGCCAGAACTCCGTGACGGTCACCGAGGAATACGGGCGGGCGAAGTTCTCCGGCAGCCGGAACCCCAGCATCCGCCCCAGGCCGATGGCCATGTCGGAGTAGCCGGAGAAGTCGAAGTACAGCTGCAGGGTGTACGCGACCGCGCCCAGCCAGGCGATCGCGAAGGTCATCTCCCCCGACGGCGTGGCGAAACACTGCTCGACCACCGGGCTCAGCGAGTCGGCGATGATGACCTTCTTGCACAGTCCCAGCGCGAACCTCGGGAACCCGGCCGCGATGTCGTCCAGCCGGTGGGTGCGCGACTGCGGCAGCTGGTCGGCGATCTCCCGGTACCGCACGATCGGTCCGGCCACCAACTGCGGGAACATCGCGATATAGGTGACAAACGCGACCGGTTTGCGCAGTGCGGGCCGTTCGCCGCGGTAGATGTCGACCACGTAGGAAATGTGGTGGAACGTGTAGAACGAGATCCCGATGGGCAGCAACAGCTCCACCACCGGGAAATCGCCGCCGAAAAGCCGCATGAAACCGGCGATCTGCTCGGTGGCGAATCCCGCGTACTTCCACACCACCAGCACCAGCACGTCGAAGGCGACCACGGCGTAGAGCAGCATCCGCCGCCGGTGCCGGGTGATGTCCCACTCGTCGGGCTCCAGGTACGGCCCGGCCAGGAAGTTGACCACCATGCACGTCAGCAGCAGCAGGGTGCTCGGCCCGGCGCCGACGGTGTAGAAGACCAGACTCGCGGCGGCGACGATCCCGTTGCGCCAGTGCCGGGGGCAGGCGAGCACGGCCAGCAGCACCAGTGGCGTGAAGAACCACAGGAACAGCGGGCTCGCGAACGACATCATCCCCCCTACGGACTCGGCAGAACTCTAGCCGTCCGCTATCGGGCATTAGTCCGACACACGGGGCGCGCTACTACCGCAGCACCTGCAGGTTGTTCATCGCCGAGCCCAGGTCGCGCACGATCCGCACCTGCATCCCCTCCGGCACGTCCCCGCAGTCCGGCGGGATCAGCGCCTTCGTGAAACCCAGCCGCATCGCCTCGGCGAGCCGCACCCGCACGCCGCTGACCCGCCGCACCTCGCCCGCCAGCCCGACCTCGCCCAGCACCACCAGGTCCGGGGGCAGCGCCACGTCCTTGGCCGCCGTGGCCACCGCCAGCGCGATCGCCAGGTCCGCGGCGGGCTCGGCGATCTTCATCCCGCCCACGGTCGCCGCGAACACGTCCCGATCCCCCAGCCGGACCCCACCCCGGCGCTCCAGCACGGCCAGCACCATCGCCACCCGCGCCGAGTCCAGCCCGCTGACCGCCCGCCGCGGGGTGTTCAGCGGCGAGCTGGCCACCAGCGCCTGCACCTCGCCCAGCATCGGCCGCTTGCCCTCCACCGCGACCGTCACCGCCGTACCCGGGACACCGGTGTCGCGGCGGTTCAGGAACATCCCCGACGGGTCGGGCACCCCGACGATCCCGCGGTCCACCAGCTCGAAGCACCCGACCTCGTCGGCGGGCCCGAACCGGTTCTTCACCCCGCGCAGCATCCGCAGGCTCGAATGCCGGTCCCCCTCGAACAGCAGCACCACGTCGACCAGGTGCTCCAGCACGCGCGGACCCGCGATGGAGCCGTCCTTGGTCACGTGCCCCACCAGCACCACCGGCAGCGACCGCTCCTTGGCCAGCGCCACCAGCGCCGCCGTCACCGCGCGGACCTGGGTGACCCCGCCCGGCGCGCTGTCGACATCAGGCGAGGACAGCGTCTGCACCGAGTCCACGACCAGCAGCCCGGGCTTGATGTCGTCCACGTGCCCCAGCACCGCGGACACGTCGCTCTCCGCCGCCAGGAACATCGTCGGGTTGACGTTGCCGGTCCGCTCGGCCCGCAGCCGGACCTGCCCGGCCGACTCCTCACCCGTCACGTACAGCGTCGGCCCCGAGCCCCACTGGTAGGCGACCTCCAGCAGCAGCGTCGACTTGCCCACGCCGGGCTCACCGGCCAGCAGCACCACCGCGCCCGGCACGAGTCCGCCGCCGAGCACCCGGTCCAGCTCGCTGACGCCGGTGCCGAGGGCCCGCGCGGACTCGATGTCGACCTGGTCGATGCGCCGCGCGGGCGCGCTCGGCGCCCCGGCCGCGACCCGCCCCGCCCGGACGGGAGCGGCCTCGCGCAGCGTGTTCCACGCCTGGCACTCCGGGCAGCGCCCCGCCCACTTGACGGCGGTGGCGCCGCACTCGTCACAGCGGAAGCTGGTCTTCACGCCGCAACGCTACAAACACCCACCGACGCTCAGTGGTCCGAACCGCCGTGCTCCTCGCCGACGCGGGCCTCCGACGGCGCCGCGATGGGCAGGTTGACGGTGATCGACCCGGCCTTGGCGAAGACGAACGTCACGGGGTAGACCTTGCCGGGGTACAGGTCCTCCTTCAGCCCGGTCAGCACGATGTCCAGCTTGCCCAGCTCGACCGCCGCGGAGGTGGTGGCAGCGGGGGCCGAGGTGGTCGTCGTCGCCGCGGAGGTGGCGGCGGCGGAGGTGGTGGTCGGCGCCTGGACGTCCTCGCCGGGCGTGCCCGCCATCAGGGAGACGCCCCCGGGCAGGGCCGTGTCGCCGGTCAGCTCGACCGCCTCGGCGACGGGGCTGCTCGCCGAGACCAGCGTGTCGGCCTCGGTCCCGGTGTTGATCAGGGCCGCGATCACCGGGGCGTCGTCACCGGCGGAGAAGTGGCCCTCGTGCGGGTAGGCGAGCTTGGCGTCGCGCAGGGCGATGGCGCCCGCCTCGGCCATCGTGCCGTTGACCGCGGGCCGGTGCGCGGCGGTCTGGGTGACCTGGCCCGCGCTGCAGGCCGCGGAGGCCATGATCGCGGCCAGGCCCAGCGCCGCGCTGGCGCGGCGCAGCCGACCGGTCGAGTTCTGCTGTCCACGGCTCACGAGTGGGCTCCTGCGTCTGGTGCGGCCAATCCAGGCAGAAGGGTAGCCCGCGCAACCGATCGCGCCCCCGCGTGGTGGCGAAAGAACGACGTGGATCACGTCCAATGTGGAGATTTTCCCCGATCGTGAGCACGCTCCCCGGGCCGTTGTCAACCCCCGGCAGTTCCCGTATGAGGCCGTTGACCTGCGAAGACCGAATCAGGGTTGAGCTGTTCGGTAGTGCGACTCGTGTTAACATGGGGTCAGCGAAAGGGGCAGAGGACACATGGTTTTCAAGGTCGGAGAGACCGTCGTCTACCCGCACCACGGTGCCGCACTCATCGAAGCGATCGAGACCCGCGTGATCAAGGGCGAGGAAAAGAAGTACCTCGTCCTCAAAGTCGCGCAGGGCGACCTCACGGTCCGCGTCCCCGCAGACAACGCCGAGATCGTGGGCGTGCGGGACGTGGTGGGCCAGGAGGGCCTCAACCGCGTCTTCGACGTGCTGCGCGCGCCCCACACCGAGGAGCCGACCAACTGGTCGCGTCGGTACAAGGCCAACCTGGAGAAGCTCGCGTCCGGTGACGTGAACAAGGTGGCCGAAGTGGTGCGCGACCTCTGGCGGCGGGAGAAGGACCGCGGGCTTTCCGCGGGCGAGAAGCGGATGCTGGCCAAGGCGCGGCAGATCCTGGTCAGCGAGTTGGCCCTGGCCGAAGGCACCGATGAGGACAAGGCCGAGGTCCTGCTCGACGAGGTCCTGACAGCGGCGACCGTTTGACCCTGGCCCCCGTGGCCTGATGAGAAGAACAACCCAACACGTGACCGCCGTAGCGCTCGTCCCGGCGGCCGGGCGCGGCGAACGCCTCGGCTTCGGGATGCCCAAGGCATTCGTGCCGGTGCGCGGTGTTCCGCTGCTCGTCCATGCCGTACGCGGTCTGCTCAGCGCGGGCCGCGTGCGGCATGTCGTCGTCGCGGCCCCCGCCGACCAGGTGGACGCCGCCGCTGCCGCCTTGGCGGGCCTGCCCGTCGACGTCGTGGCCGGTGGCGCCGACCGGACCGCGTCCGTGGGGCTGGCCCTGCGCCACGCCGTCGCCACGTTCCCCGACCTCCGGATCGTCTTGGTGCACGACGCCGCGCGGGCGTTCACCCCGCCGGAGGTGGTGGCCCGGGTGGTCGACGCCGTCGCGGCGGGCGCGCCCGCGGTGGTCCCCGTGCTGCCGATGGCCGACACCGTCAAGCGCGTCGACCTCGACGGCATCGTCCTGGACACCCCGGACCGCGCCGCGCTGCGCGTGGTCCAGACCCCGCAGGGCTTCGACGTGGCCACCCTGCTGCGCGCGTACGCCGACCCAGCCGCGGCCACCGACGACGCGGGCTTGGTGGAGAAGCTGGGTGTGCCGGTCGCCACAGTCGCCGGGCACCCGCACGCGATGAAGGTCACAACCCCGCACGACCTCGCGGTCGCCGAAGCGGTGCTGATGGAGGGACTGTGAGGGTCGGCATAGGCACCGACGTCCACCCGGTCGAGGCGGGCCGGGAGTGCTGGATCGCCGGGCTGCGCTGGGACGGGGTCGACGGCTGCGCGGGCCACTCCGACGGCGACGTCGCCGCGCACGCCCTGTGCGACGCGCTGCTGTCCGCGGCGGGCCTCGGCGACCTGGGCGCGGTCTTCGGCACCGGCGACCCGCGCTGGGCGGGCGCGCACGGCGTCGACCTGCTCGCCGAGGTGCGTCGCCTGCTCACCGCGGCCGGGCTGCGCGTCGGCAACGCCGCCGTGCAGATCATCGGCAACGAACCCAAGATCGGCAAGCGTCGGGCCGAGGCCCAGGACGTCCTCTCGGCCGCGATCGGCGGCCCGGTGTCGGTCTCCGGCACCACCACCGACGGTCTCGGCCTCACCGGCCGCGGTGAGGGCATCGCCGCCGTCGCCACCGCTTTGCTCATCGATCTCGTCTAGGTCGTGTTGCAGGTGGGGCACGGCGTAGCCGCGCCACCTGCAACACGACCTTGTGGCACAGCTCATGCCGAAGGTCGACCGTCGAGCGTCAGCCGATACCGTGGGGACGTGGCCATCCGCGGCGTCCTGTTCGATTACTCCAGCACCCTGTTCCGGCTGGAGCCCGACGTCGCGTGGCTGAGCGGGCTGAGCGGTCCCGACGGCGAGCCCCTGGACGGGCACGCCCAGGCCGAGATCATGATTCAGCTGACCCTCGGCCCGTCGAGGCACCTGCCCGACGACCTCAGGCCCGACTGGGACCGCCGCGACCTCGACCCCGCCGTGCACCGCAGCGTCTACGAGGCGGCCTTCCGGGCGGCCGGGATGGACGTCGTGCCCGGGGTGGCCGAGCGGCTCTACGACTCGATGCTCGACCCGCGGTCCTGGCTGCCCTACCCCGACACCCGCCGCGCCCTGGAGACCGTGCGCGCCGCCGGGCTGCCCGTGGGCGTGCTCAGCAACATCGCCTGGGACATCCGCCCCATCTTCGACCTCCACGGCCTCGGCGACCTGGTCGACGCCTACGTCCTGTCCTACGTCGAGGGCGTGGTCAAGCCCGACCCGAAGATCTTCGCGATCGCCTGCGAGCGCATCGGCGTGGCACCAGGGGAGACGCTGATGGTCGGCGACAGCGCCGAGGCCGACGGGGCCGCCGCCGCGCTGGGCTGTCGGTTCGCGCGGGTCGCGCCCGTGGCCACGAGCGAGCGGCCGGACTCGCTGGTCAGCGCGCTGACCGCGTTCGGCGTCGCGGCCTGAGAACTCCCGGGCGGCGGGAGCCGTACCATTTCGGGTGCGCGAGAAATGCACCTCCACTCCAGGAGATCTGACGTGTCCCTGTTCCTGCACGACACCGCGACTCGTACGACGCGGGAGTTCATCCCCCGTGAGCCGGGGAAGGCGTCGATCTACTACTGCGGCGCCACGGTGCAGGGCGTGCCGCACATCGGCCACATGCGCGGCGGGCTGAACTTCGACGTGCTGCGCCGCTGGCTGGCCCACGGCGGGCTCGACGTCACGCTGGTCCGCAACGTCACCGACATCGACGACAAGATCCTGACCAAGGCCGCGGCCGCGGGCAGGCCGTGGTGGGAGTGGGCCGCGACCCACGAGCGGGCGTTCCAGGAGGCGTACGGGCTGCTGGGCTGCCTGCCCGCGTCGGTCGAGCCGAGGGCGACCGGGCACGTGACGCAGATGGTCGAGCTGATGGCCCGGCTGATCGAGGCGGGCAGCGCGTACGCCGCCGGGGGCGACGTGTACTTCTCGGTGTCCTCGTACCCGGCGTACGGGGAGCTGTCCGGGCAGAAGCCGGACGAGGTGCAGCAGGGCGAGGAGACCGTCAGCGGCAAGCGCGACCCCCGCGACTTCACCCTGTGGAAGGCCGCCAAGCCCGGCGAGCCGTCCTGGCCGACCCCGTGGGGCGCCGGCCGCCCCGGCTGGCACCTGGAGTGCTCGGCGATGGCCGCGGCCTACCTCGGCGCGGAGTTCGACATCCACGGCGGCGGGATCGACCTGATCTTCCCGCACCACGAGAACGAGCAGGCCCAGTCCCGCGCCGCGGGGGACGGCTTCTCCCGGTACTGGATGCACAACGCCTGGGTGACGATGAGCGGCGAGAAGATGGCCAAGTCGCTGGGCAACACGGTCTCGATCCCGGAGATGACGCGCCGGGTGCGGCCACAGGAGCTGCGCTACTACCTGGTCGGCCCGCACTACCGCTCCAACATCGAGTACAGCGAGACCGCGCTGGCCGAGTCGGAGCGGGCCTACCAGCGGGTGGAGTCGTTCCTGGGCAAGGTGACCTCCCGCACCGGCACGGTGTCCCCCGGCGACCTCCCGCCCGCCTTCGCGGTCGCCATGGACGACGACCTGTCGACGCCCCGGGCGCTCTCGGAGGTGCACAACACCGTCCGCGCGGGCAACACCGCGCTGGACGCCGGGCACGACGACGTGGCCCGCGCCGCGGCGGCTGCCGTGCGCTCGATGATGGGCGTGCTCGGCCTCGACCCGCTGGACCCGGCCTGGGTCTCTACAAAGGACAGCGGCTCGCGGCGGGCCCTGTCCGACCTGGTGGGCGGCATGCTCACCGAACGCCAGCAGGCGCGGTCCAATCGCGACTTCGCCCTGGCCGACGCCATCCGCGACCGGTTGCTGGCCGCGGGCGTCGCCGTCGAGGACACCCCCGACGGTCCGATGTGGACTTTGAAGGACGAGTAGACGTGGCAGGCAATTCCAAGCGCCAGGGCGCGACGCGCAAGACGGGCTCCAAGAAGGGCATGGTCGTCGGCTCCGGCGGCCAGAGCAGGCGGGCGCTGCAGGGCAAGGGCCCGACGCCCAAGGCCGAGAACCGGCCCGGTCACGTCGCCTACAAGCGCGCGACCGTGGCAGGCAGGCGCGACCAGGGCAAGTCCCGCGACAAGCAGCCCAACGAGCTGGTTGCGGGCCGCAACCCGGTCACCGAGTGCCTGCGCGCGGGCGTGCCCGCCACGGCCCTGTACGTGGCCATCGGCATCGACGCCGACGACCGCGTCAAGGAGTCGGTGCACATGGCCGCCGACCGCGGCATCTCGGTGCTGGAGGTCTCCCGCGCCGAGCTGGACCGCCTGACCAGCGGCGCCCTGCACCAGGGCATCGGCCTGCAGGTGCCCCCGTACGAGTACGCCCACCCGGACGACCTGCTGGCGGCGGCGGCCGACACCGACGAGCCCGCGCTGATCGTGGCGCTCGACGGCGTCACCGACCCCCGCAACCTCGGCGCGGTGATCCGCTCGGCCGCGGCCTTCGGCGCCAACGGCGTCCTGCTGCCCCAGCGGCGCAGTGCCGGGATGACGGCGGTCGCCTGGCGCACCAGCGCGGGCACGGCCGCCAAGATGCCGGTCGCGGTGGCCACCAACCTGACCCGCCAGCTGCGCGCGTACGCCGCGGAGGGCCTGATGGTCGTCGGCCTGGACGCCGACGGCACCATGCCCTTCGACGACTTCTCCCTGGCCACCTCGCCGTTGGTCGTCGTGGTCGGCTCCGAGGGCCGCGGCCTGTCCCGCCTGGTCCGCGAGGCCTGCGACGCCACCATCTCCATCCCGATGTCGCCGAACGTGGAGTCCCTCAACGCCTCCGTCGCCGCGGGCGTCGTCTTGGCCGAGGCCGCCCGGAGGCGTCGGGTCGCGGGCCGCGTCTAGTAATTCGTCCACTCCTGGCGCGAGTAGCGCAGGATCACCGGGTCGATCAAAGTGGACGCTCGGACGTCGGCGGGGCTGCGGCGGTCCGGCGGGAACACCGCCGCCGCGGCCAGAGTCGGCTCGTCCAGGGACCGCAGCGGCAGGGCCGGCAGCCGCAGGGGCGGGGGGCCGCCGAGCGCGCCCAGGTGGAAGCCCCACTCGCCGAAGGCGGGCACGCTCACCTGGTACGGCACGGACTCCACGCCCGCCTCGCGCAGGGTCGTCGCCACGCACCAGTAGGCGTGCGGGGCGAAGAACGGCGAGCCCGCCTGCACGGCGATCCGGGCGCCCGGGGCCATGGCCTGCGCGACGAGGCCGTAGAACTCCACGGAGTAGAGCTTCGCCGTGGCCGTGGAGTCCGGGTCGGGCATGTCGACCAGGACCACGTCGAACCGCTCGGTGAGCCCGCGCAGCCAGGTGAAGGCGTCCTCGGTCCGCACGCTCACCCGCGGGTCGTCGAACGCGCCCGCGTTCGCCGCGACCAGCCGGGGATCGGTGCGCGCGAGGGTGATCACGGCCGGGTCCAGCTCCACCAGGGTCACCCGCGAGACGTCCGGGTGGCGCAGCACTTCCCGCAGCGCCAGGCCGTCCCCGCCGCCGAGGATCAGCACCGAGTCGTGCTTCCCGGCCATCGCCGGGTGCACCAGGGCCTCGTGGTAGCGGTACTCGTCCACGGAGCTGAACTGCAGGTCCCCGTTGAGGAACAGCCGGACGTCGCGGTTCCCCGACAGCGCGACCGACTCGGTGATCACGATGTCCTGGTACGGGGTGCGCTCGGCGTGCACCACCGGGTCGGCGTACAGCGCCTGCCGGGCGCTGACCTCGAAGTCCTCCGCCAGCACGTACGCCCCGCCCAGCACCCCGCCGACCAGGACGGCCGCGCCGATCAGCACCACGCGCCCCCGCCGCCCGATGTCCCGCCGGAACACCGTGAGCACCAGCCCCAGGCCCGCCACCGCGTTGACGATCCCCACCACCAGCGCGCCCTCGATCTGCCCGAACACCGGCAGCAGCACGAACGGGAACGCCAGCCCGCCCAGCAGCGCCCCCACGTAGTCCGCGGCGAACAGGTCGGCCACCGCCGAGCCCGCCGCCTGCGCCCTGATCCGCTGCAACAGCTCCATCAGCAGCGGGATCTCCGCCCCGATCAGCACGCCCAGGACCAGCGCCATCGCGATCAGGGCGGGCGTGTACAGGCTCAGCCACGCGAACGCCGCGTAGAGCAGCAGCACGCTCAGCCCGCCCAGCAGCGCCAGGACCAGCTCCACCATGGCGAACGCCACCGCGGCCCGGCGCTGCAGCGGCTTGGCCAGCAGCGCGCCGATCCCCATGGCGAACACCATCAGCGACAGCACGATCGACGCCTGCCCGACCGTGTCCCCGATCAGGTAGCTGCCCAGCGCGACCAGCGCCAGCTCGTACACCAGCCCGCACGCGGCGCAGACGAACACCGTCGCCAGCAGCGCGATCCGGGCCGGGCGAGCGCTCATGTGATCGCGGCGGCGATGACCACGCTGACGACCAGGTGCGCCGTCGCCGACACCCACACCCCGGGGTGGTGCTCCTCGGCGCAGATGACCTCGCCGAGCTTGCCGGGGGTGAGCACGTCGACCACCACGAACGACAGCGCCATCAGCGCCAGGCCGAGCAGCCCGTACACCGCGGTGTTGGCCAGGCCGGTGCCCAGGCTGTCGTCGCTGGTGAGGATGGCCGTGGTCAGGATGACGCCGATGCCCAGCAGGCCGGAGCACAGCAGGATCGCGGCGTTGCGGTTGCGCTCGACCCAGATCAGGTCGGCCAGCCTGCCCGGGGTGGCCACGTCGACCAGCACGTAGCCCAGGGCCATCAGCACCAGTCCCGCGCCGCCGTAGGCCAGCGTGCCCAGCAGTCCGTCGAGCAGGTCGGTCACGGTCGCGTCCTCGCTTCTTTGCCGCGGATGATCAGGCCGACGATGAGGCACAGCAGCGCGATCCCGCCCAGGATGCCCAGGGCGGTCAGCGCACCTCGGTTGGTGCTGATGAAGTCCGAGCCGGGCCGGGAGATCGGCGCGGCGTCGGCGGGCGCCGGGCTCAGCGGCAGCGGCTCGGCCGCGCCGCTCTCCACCATCAGCAGTGGCAGCGCCAGCGCGCCCAGCCCGGTCGCCGCGGCCGGGTCCTCCAGGACGGCGACCGTGGTGACCCCCATGCGGTCCAGGTCGCTGCTGTACGGCTGGTGCGTGGTCAGGTCGCGGGAGCTGGCCACGGTGATCGTCGCGGAGTCCTCCGACTCGCTGAGCGAGTCGGTGTAGCTCACCGCGGCCTGGAGGGTCATGTGCTTGGCGCAGGTGTCGGCCGGGACACCGACGCCGCGGCTGGACCCGCTGCTCACGACCTCCGCGTCGCTGGACAGCTGATCGTTGCGCAGCTCCCAGCCGTAGCAGATCCCGTGCGCCTCCTCGGCCTCGGCGAGGCGGGCGACCAGGTCGGCGCTGTCCTGACTGGACAGCGCCGGGACGGTGGTGTCGTTGTCGGAGGACTCCCACCAGCCCGAGTCCAGCCCCATCAGCCAGACGAACGCCGCGGTGATGGCGATGCCGACGACCCAGCCCTTCACTTGCCCGCCCCCGGTCCCCGGCCGCGGAAGGACTCGCCATGCCCCGACGTCCAGCCCCATTGGCCGCCCACGTGGGAGTGGTGCCTGCGGTAGGCGCGGTCGACGTCGTCGACGCGGATCACGCTGCCGCCGTTGTGCGGGCGCACCAGCACCATGTCGTCGTTGTAGCGCAGGTACACCCCGCTGGCGTCGGCGTACTGGGCGACCGGCTTCCACGCGCCCACGATCCCCGCGGTGACCACGCTGGGCAGGGCGCTGCTGGTGTAGGCCGTCTCCTCGTCCTGGTCGAGGTTCGACGCCCGGCTGTAGGTGTCGGCGACGTGGTCGCGCACCGAGGTGCCGCGGGCGACCATGACCACGGCGATGATCCCGGCGATCAGGGTGAAGACCCCGGCGATCCAGAACCAGGTCTTGGGCTGGGTTTTCACGTGGCCGCCACCGGGTAGATCTTGACGTCGTAGGCGGAGAGCCGGTCACCGGTCGAGGCTTCCCAGCCCGCGTCGCCATAGGACTCGAAGGACAGCAGCTCGCCTCCCGGGCCCTCGTAGTCGTGGTAGCGCACGGTGCCGTCCTTCAGGCCGGTGGTGGCCTCGGAGCGGTAGGCGGCCGAGCCCTTCTCGTCCGAGCGGTACTGGACGCCGCCGTGGGCGAGGGTCTTCGGGCCGGGGGAGAGGTCGCTGTCGGTCTCGGTCCAGGCGACGAGGACCAGGTCCGGGTCCTCCTCGACGGAGAGCCAGACGCGGTCCTCGGCGGCGGTCTCCAGCAGGTGCTCCGACCAGGTCCAGCCGCCCTCGTCACAGCGCAGGCTGCCGCGCACGACGTAGGAGACGCCGCGCAGGTCGACCAGGTCGCCCGCCTTGAGGGAGCGCGGGTCGCCGTAGACCGCGTGGTGGTCGCTGTCGGCGAACGGGTCCTCAGGGGTGGGTGCCGCGGGCCTGGCGCGCTTGCGCAGCACCACGCCCGCGACCAGTGCGCCGACGGCGATCGCGACCACGATCACCAGGACGACGACGAGCGCGTCCACTGCGACCCCCTACCTGGTTGGCTGAATCAGCCGACACGGTAGGGGACGGCGGTCAGATCTGTCCGCGTGTTGTCCGAATCGCGACCAACGGACGCGTCACTCGTATTCTTTGAGGACAGTGCCGATCATGACCCGGGCCGCCTCCTGGTCGGCCGCGGCGGCGCGGAGCCGTTGGAAGGCATGGGAGTGCTGCTCGATGACCGCGAGGTCCTCGGGGTACACCGCGCCGGTGAGGTCCTCGCGGTAGAGCCGGGTTCCCTGCTCGGGAAGCCGCAGCAGGGTGAACGTCGAGCGGACGACGAAGGACTCGTCGTTGTTCGGCGTGGGGGCGGGGCGGAAGGGCAGGACCCGCAGCTCGACGTTGGGCAGCCGCGAGAACTCCAGCAGCGCGCGGAGCTGTCCCGCCATGGTCTCGTCGTCGCCGATCACCCGGTGCAGCACCGACTCCAGCATGATGACGTCCAGGTGCGCGGGCGCCCGGTCGCACCGGGTGAGGACGCGCCTGCGGCTCATCCGCTGCCCGACCTGCCGGTCGATCTCGGCGCGGCCCGCGACCGGCGTGCCCGCCTGCGCCAGCACGCGGGCGTAGGCGTCGGTCTGGAGCAGGTCGGTGACGACCTCGTTCTCGTAGACCGAGAGGTGGGTGGCCTCGTCCTCCATGGCGAGGTAGCGGCGGAACCAGTACGGCCCGCCGTCGCGGCTGCCGCGCCTGCGGGTGCCCGTCGTGCGGGCTGAGGACAGGCGCAGCGCCTCGGCGACGGTGGACTCGCCCGCCTCGTAGAAGTCGAGCAGGTTGATCAGGTCGGTGGGCCTGATGCCCTGCTTGCCGGTCTCGACGCGGCTGATCGTCGCGTTGGAGGTGCCGATGGCCTTGCCCGCGGCGAGCGTCGAGACGTCGCACGCGGTGCGCAGGGAACGCAGCAGCAGCCCGAGCTGGATCTGGGCGACAACCGGGTCGTCGAAGGACATTCCTGCCTCCTGGGATTGGTGTCCAGTGTCGAGGCTTCCTGGGGGCGGACGGAAAGGGAAGGGTGATCACTCCATCGTGTAGTGGCGGTACAGGTAGCAATTCGTTGTAGCGTTAACACCATCCCCACCTGTTCCATGTCCGCGTAAGCGCCGCTCTTCCCCGAAATACGCGTGCGCGGCGGACGTCATTGGCCCGCACCGGCTCCCGCCTCCAGCCGGTGCGGGCCACACCTATCTGAGGGGAGAAAACTACATGTCAGAAATCGGCTGGATGGCAGGAGTTTTCAGGCAGCGAAAGCATTGGGTAAGCGACATTACTCGTAACTTCCAGCACGAGTATGGAATCACCTATTACGCCAATTGCGGCGCACCCTGCCTGGACGCGGCCGACCTTCGCAGGCTGTGGTGGAACTGGGAAGCCTGCGCGATTTGCGTGGCCAGCCTCATGGAAGACATCGAGTGGTGGTTCAGCCCTTTGCAAGACAACGTTGTCCACGCGCGGGAGAACGACGCCCTGGCGGTGTGCGGGAGCATCCTCGCCGCCGAGGTGACCGACATCGCCAACCGCCACGACCTGGCCGTCTGCCGCGCCTGCCTGGCCGAGTTCACGGACGGCTGAGGGCGCGGTGGAGGTCGTGGACGCGCGCGGAGAGGGCCTGGCGGTCGGCTGGGGCGACCAGGACGCGGTCGCCGGGGAGGGTGAGGTTGAGCCAGCGGCCGTGGACCGTGTCGGCGTAGCGGACCGGCTGGGCGACGGGGTGCCTGCGGCCCGCGTTGTCCCGGACGGCGGCGTAGAGCTGGCCGCCGCCGGTGGTCGGTAGTTCCGAGATCCGTTGCACGGCAAGGACATCAGGTGGCGCCTGCCGTGTCCCGACGCCCGCGGCGGTGCGCTGTCTGCCGTCCACGCAGCCGCGGATGTCCTCGGTCAGCACCGTGATCGCCCGCCCGCGCCCCGGCAGCACATCCGGCGTCTGGGCGACCAGCGCGTCGGCGGGTGCGTCCGGGTCCGCCCGCACGATCGTCACCACGCCCTCGTCGCGCACCACCAGCACCGCGTTGCGCCCGGTGACCGCGACCAGCACCCCGATCGTCTTCGCGGCGTGGCTGACCCACCCGTAGAACTCCGCGCGCGGAGCGCACAGCATCCCCAGGGCGGCCGCGATGTCGGCGTCCACCCGCCCGCGTCGGTCGAGACCCCCGGCCTGCGCCAGCTCCTCCCGCGCCGCCGCGTCCGCCCGCGCCTCCTCATCCCGGGGGAACCACAGCGCCGCGGGCGCGATCGTCACGTGGAGCTGCCCCAACCCCTCCGCCCTGACCACCCGCGCCAGCGCGTTGACCGACAACCTCAGCGGCCTGTCGAGCACCGGCTACTCCCCGATGACCGGCGGCGCGGTGACCTGGTCGGTCCCGAACAGGCTGTCCGGATCGTCCTCGACCAGGTACGAGGGCCGCCGGTGCTCCTCGTCCTCCTCACCCCTGGCCCCCACCCCACCCATCGGCATCCCACCCGCCACACCACGCCCCGCGCCTCCCGCGCCAGCCGGCCCACCCCGCCCGGCCCCCGACCGCCCGTCATCCACGCCCGCCCCTGGTCCGCCAGGCCCAATCCCGGGACCGCCGCGCTGACCTCCGCCCGGCCCGCCAGTGCCCGGCCCGCCAGTGCCCGGTCCGCCAGTGCCCGGCCCGCCTGCACCTGGGCCGCCAGTGCCCAGCCCGCCGACGCCCGGCCCCCCAGCCCCGAAGCCACCGCGCACCCCCGGCCCGCCGGTTCCGAGACCGCCACGCGCTCCAGGCCCGCTAGAACCCGGCCCACCCGTACCCGGACCACCGGGCCGAGCCACCGGAACCCCAGGGCCTCGCCCACCCGGACCTCGTGGCGGAGTCCCAGGCCGCGTCGAATCACCAGGCCGAGACGGCGGCACCGGCAGCGGCCCACCGCCCGGCCACGGCCCAGGAGCGGCCCCGCCTCCGGGCGGCGGCACCGGCCCCGGCTGAACCGGCCCAGGCCCACCACCGCCAGGCGGAGGCGTGAACCCACTGGCACCCGTCGGCCCGGGCACCCCGGTCGGCGGCCTGCCCCCGTACTCGGGAGACCCCTCGCCACGCCCGCTGTCCGTCCCCCGCCCGAAACCGCCAACCTCACGATCACCGCCCCCACGGCCATCGTCCCCGCCCGTCTCGGTCCCACCCCCACCACCGATGACGATTTGCGACTGGTCCGGGTTCATCTGCCCATACTTCTGGGGCATGCTGTCGCCGTTGTACAGCGACGCGCCCTCATAGGTCTGCATTACCCGAACGTTGTTGTCATTGGCGGCCTGGTTCGCGTGGACCTGCTGCTCGTAGGTCTCACTCGCGCCACCGAAACTCGTGAGGTTGTCCCACAGGCCCGGCTTCTCGGGCACCGACGGGATCGGCTGCACCTGGTGCTTGGCGTCGTTGTACGAGCCGACCTGGCGCTGCGTGAGGTCCTGGACGTTGCCCAGCTCGGGCTCGGCCAGCTCGTGCTCGATCGCCAGCGGCCCCGCGCCCCGCGACGCCGCCCCGGCGGCAGGCCCTTCCCACACGGACTCCATGTCCGCGGTGAGCTTCCGGATCTCGGCCGACAGCTCGCCGTACTGCGTCATGGCCTCGTTGACCTGGCGGGCGGACTCGGCCAGCCCTTCGCCGCCGGTGCCGTTGACGAAGTTCTCGTAGATGGCCTGCCCGGACATGCACTGCATCTGGAACACCACGTCAGCCCCCGTTCTTCTTCAACGTCTCCACAACCGCCCCAGCGACCTTCTTGACGTCCTCACACGCGGTGGCAGGCACGGCCCGTGCCACGAACACCGAGAAATGCAGTTGATCAGTGATACCGACCGAGATATTGCACCCACCCATGTCGCGCAGGTCCGTGAGTTCCTTCCACACAGCGGGGTAGCCATTGACTGTCGTGGGCTCCCAGTAGGCCCAATTGCCGTTTTCCTGAGCACGGTAGAGGTCGGCGAGCCCGTTCTTGTTCGGCACGTTGTAGCCGACGGTGTAGTTCTCGCGGTTCGTTGAGTCGCGCCAAGAGCAGTAGGGACCAAGGGAATTGAAGGAGTCCTTGTCCCCGGGCCGGGGTGTGGTCTTCATATCGAGTGTTCGGAGTTGGTCAGGGCTGAGCGAGGTGCACGGATCGGCGAGTTGCTTGGACGCGTCGAGCGGTTCGTCAACGCTCGGAGCGCCGAACCGGCTGTCCTCCGTCGGTGCCGCGGTCGGTTGGCCGGTTGGCTGAGGAGTGGTTGCTTCCGGCTGCCCCGGAATCGGCGTGAGTGGGTCCCCACAGGCGGCGAGTGCGATCGCGCAGGCGGTGAGGACGGTCGCTCGATGGAGCCGAGTGGACATGGGCGCTCAGTCTCCCGACTTCTTGATGCCTGCGGTGTTGTCGCCTTCGGTAGCGGCGTAGTCCGCAGCCGCGGCAGTGAGCTTGTCGACGTAGCCCTGGGCGTACAGACCCATCATTTGGTTGTGCTCGATCGCTGCCTGGAGGGTCAGGCGGGTCTTGCCTGCCTCGTACTCGCTCGGCCCGTCTTGGGCGGGCGGCCTGACGAGGTCGGCGGCCATGCGCAGCTTCTCGCCTGCGGAGTCGATCTTCTCGACGAGGACTTCCCACCGCGTCTTGAGGGCGTTGAGCTCATCGAGGCTGGAGATGGCGAAGTGGCCGCCCTCGCCGCCGCCGCCTGCCGTGTACCCGGCGCCTGGGCCGAACGGCAGGACGCGGGAGATGGCGTTGATTGTCCTGGCGACGGCGATGTGGCCGTCGACCTCGGTGTTGACCTGCTGCTCATGCCCGTCCGGCACGGTGCCTCCCGTCGCGCGCGCCTGTGTCCGCTCGGCAGGTTACCTACCGAGCGGATACGACAGGATGCGTTCCGTGAAGTTCAGGCCGAAAGGAGCTGCGCGCAGCGGATGAGGCCCAGGTGGGAGTACGCCTGCGGGTGGTTGCCCAGCGAACGCTCCGCGACCGGGTCGTACTCCTCCGGCAGCAGGCCCGTGGGACCTGCCGCGTCGACGATCTGGGCGAAGAGGTCTTCGGCCTCGGTGCGCCTGCCGGTCAGCAGGTAGGCCTCGATCATCCACGCCGCGCACAGGTGGAAGCCGCCCTCGTCGCCGGGGAGGCCGTCGTCGCGGTGGTAGCGATACACCGTCGAGCCGCTACGCAACTCGGCTTCCGTCGCGGTTACGGTGGCCTGGAAGCGCTCGTCGGTCGGGTCGATCAGGCCGACCATGCCGATCAGCAGGGTGGCCGCGTCCAGGTCGGTGCCGTCGTAGGCCGTGGTGAAGGAGCGGACCTCGTCGTTCCAGCCGTTGGTCAGGACATCGTTGGCGATCTCCTCGCGCAGCGGGCCCCACGCCGGGTCCGCGGTGCGCTCGTACGCCTCGCCGAGGCGGATCGCCCGGTCGATCGTCAGCCAGCACATGACCTTGGAGTACACGTGGTGGCGCGGCCGGTGCCGCTCCTCCCAGATCCCGTGGTCGGGCTCGTGCCAGCGCCGGGTCACGGCCTCGGCCATCGCGCCGACCATGCGCCAGTCGTCGTCGGTCAGCGAGCCCCGGGCTTCGGACAGGGCCGCCACCAGGTCGACGACCGGGCCGAACACGTCCAGCTGGACCTGCTGGTTGGCCAGGTTGCCCACGCGCACGGGCCGCGAGCCCGCGTAGCCGGGCAGGGTGTCGATCACGGCCTCGGGCGGCAGGGTCGTGCCCGCGATCGTGTACAGCGGGTGCAGCCGCTCCGGCCCCGGCAGCGTCGCCAGCACCGCGTGCAGCCAGCGGAGGAACGCCTCGGCCTCCGCGGTGGAACCCAGCGACACCAAGGCTTTCGCCGTCATCGACGCGTCGCGCAGCCAGCAGTAGCGGTAGTCCCAGTTGCGGATGCCGCCGATCTCCTCCGGCAGCGACGTCGTCGCCGCGGCCATGATCGCGCCGGTCTCGGCGTGGCAGAGGCCGCGCAGGGTCAGCGCCGAGCGGGCCACCAGGTCCTTCTCCACCGGCGGCAGGACCAGCGTGTCCAGCCAGTTCGACCAGTACGACCCGGCCGCCGCCTTGCGCTCGGCGTGCGGGACCGGGTGCGCGCCGAGTTCGTCGCTGCCGCAGCGCAGCTCGAAGACCACCGGCTCGTCGGGGTTCAGCACGACGGTGGCGCTGGCGGTGTCGTGCATGCCGTCGGTGGCGATCTCCCAGGTCACGCCGGGGGAGCGCAGCGCGATCGGGTCACCGGTGCCCTGCACCAGCAGGCCGTCGCCGACCGCCTCCAGGCGCACCTGCACCTGGCCGAACTCCGGGCGCGGGGCGAACTCCACCAGCGCG
The DNA here is from genome assembly GCF_053813445.1 of Actinokineospora lacus. Taxonomy (NCBI): domain Bacteria; kingdom Bacillati; phylum Actinomycetota; class Actinomycetes; order Pseudonocardiales; family Pseudonocardiaceae; genus Actinokineospora; species Actinokineospora lacus. The sequence continues at coordinate 609,096 of NZ_JBQERA010000003.1, read as the reverse complement.
GTGGTGTTGCCGGTGAGCACCCGGGTCAGGTCGGTGCGGTGCGGCTCGGCGCCGTTCTCGAGGTGGTCGGTGACCAGCAGGCCCGACCAGCGCGTCTCCACGGTCATCGTGCCCGGGAGGTAGCGCTGGCCCAGGGGCAGGCCGCCGCGGGCGGGGGAGATGGAGAAGTGGCCCGCGCCGGGTCCGCCGAGGAGGTCGGCGAACACCGACGCGGAGTCTGGTTCGGGGTGGCACAGCCAGGTCAGCCGGGCGTCCGGGGTGACCAGCGCGACGGAGCGCTCGCTGGCGAGCATGGTCAGCCGCTCGATCGGGCACGCCTGCTCGCCGTAGAGCCAGGCGCGGCGCTCCTCCAGGAGGAACGCCAGCGCCACGCCGACCGCGATCGGGTCGTCGATGCGGTACGCGGCGGCGGTGTCCCCGGGGCCGACCTTGATGCCCACGTCCGGGCCGGTGATGCGGGCGAAGGCCTTCTCGTCGGTGACGTCGTCGCCGACGAACACCGCTGCGGTGGCGCTGACCTGGTGGCGCAGCACGTCGAGCGCGTGGCCCTTGTCGGTCTGGATCACCGCCAGCTCGATGACCGCCTTGCCCTCGGTCACGTGCACACCCGTCCACGTGGCCGGTCCCTGGCGGACGGCGTCGAGCACCCGCTGGCCGACCTCCGGCGCGGCGCGGCGCACGTGCACGGCGATGCTGGCGGGCTTGACCTCCAGGTGCACGCCCGGCTCGCCGTCGATCAGGATGGCCAGGTCGGACTCGACCCTGCGGTGCAGGCGTCGGGCGTCGGCGTCGAGCGCGTGCACGAAGCCCACGTCGAACTCCGAGCCGTGCGAGCCCACGAGGTGGACCTCGGAGGGCAGCCGCGACAGCGTGGCCAGGTCGCGCAGGGCGCGCCCGGAGATGACCGCCGCGGTGGTCTCGTGGAGCCCGGCCAGCGACCGCAGCGCGCCCACCGACTCAGAGTGCGGCCGCGCGCTCTCGGGGTCCTCGACGATGGGCGCGAGCGTGCCGTCGTAGTCGCAGGCGACCAGCAGGCGCGGGGTGCGGGCGATCTGCACGATCGCGCGCCGCAGCTCGGCGGGGAGGGCCTCGGCGGTCAACGCCTTCTCCTTGGGGCAGTGATGTGTGCGGGGGTGGGTCGCTCTAGTTGTTGTGGTCGGGGTTCAACGCGTCCAGGAACGAGCGAGCCCAGCGTTCGACGTCGTGGGTCAACACCTGACGCCTCAGAGCGCGCATCCTACGGCGACCTTCCGCTGGATCGATCGTGAGGGCAGCGTGCATGGCGTTCTTCACGCCGTCAAGATCATGAGGGTTGACCAGGAATGAACTCGTCAGTTCCGCGGCCGCGCCCGCGAACTCCGAGAGCACCAGTGCCCCGCCGAGGTCGTGCCTGCACGCCACGTACTCCTTGCAGACCAGGTTCATGCCGTCCCGCAGCGGCGTCACCAGCATCACGTCGGACGCGGAGAAGAACGCGGAGAGCTCGGCGCGGTCGACCGACTGGTGCAGGTAGTGCACGACCGGGTGGCCGACCCTGGCAAACTCGCCGTTGATCCGGCTGACGGTCAGCTCGATCTCGTCGCGCATGCGCTGGTAGTGCTCGACCCGCTCGCGGCTGGGGGTGGCCAGCTGGATCATGACCACTTCCGACGGGTCGACGCGGCCGTCGGTCAGCAGCTCGCGCAGGGCGTGCAGCCGCAGGTCGATGCCCTTGGTGTAGTCGAGGCGGTCGACACCGAGCATCACCTTCTTCGGGTTGCCGAGGTCGGCGCGGATCTGCTGGGCGCGGGTGATCGTCTCGCGCTTGCGGGCCAGCGCGTCGAGACCGGCCGAGTCGATGGAGATGGGGAACGCGCCCACCCGCACGGCCCGGTCGCCGAGCTGGATGACGCCGGGGCGCGTGCGCACGCCGACCGCGCCGCGGGTGGGCTCCAGGCCCAGCAGCCGCCGGGCCAGCCAGAGGAAGTTCTGCGCGCCGCCGGGCCGGTGGAAGCCGACGAGGTCGGCGCCGAGCAGGCCGCGCACGATCTCCGCGCGCCAGGGCAGCTGCATGAACAGCTCGGTGGGCGGGAAGGGGATGTGCAGGAAGAAGCCGATGCGCAGGTCGGGCCGCTCGGCGCGCAGGATCGCGGGCACCAGCTGGAGCTGGTAGTCCTGGATCCACACCGTCGCGCCGGGGGCGGCCGCCTTGGCGCAGGCGTCGGCGAAGCGGTGGTTGACCTTGACGTAGGCGTCCCACCAGCCGCGATCGAACACCGGCGGCGCGACGACGTCGTGGTAGAGGGGCCAGAGGGTGCCGTTGGAGAAGCCCTCGTAGTAGTCGCGGACCTCGGTGGCGGTCAGCGAGACCGGCCGCAGCCGCAGCCCGTCCTCCTCGAAGTCGTCGACCTCGGCGTCGGCGACCCCCGGCCAGCCGACCCAGGCGCCCTTGTGGTTGCGCAGGAAGGGCTCCAACGCGCTGACCAGGCCGCCGGGGCTGTGCTTCCACCGGGTGGCGCCGTCGGGAAGGCGTTCGAGATCGACCGGCAGGCGGTTGGCCACGACGATGAAGTCCGACCCGTTGCTGCTGCTCACGCCGGTGTGCCTCCTCGGATTCGCGGTTCGGTTCGAGGCTAGCCAGGTTGGCCGCCCGGCGCGTCCTGCGTCTGGTGGGGAAGACCGGTGGCGACGCTCACGTTTACTCCAGGCGGCGGTTCACGGGACGCAGCGGCCCGGACATCCGCGGCCCTGCGAGCTTGCGCTCCAGCCTGCTCAGCCCCGTGCGCACCGGCTGGGCGAGGAACTCCCCGAGGACGACGCCCGCGGCCAGCGCCAGGGCGATGGCGGCGGCGGTCATCAGGGTGGGGATGCCCGCGGTGGACTTGGCGATGGCCAGCTCGTAGAGGGCGCGGTAGGTGGTGAGGCCGGGCAGCAGCGGCACCATGCCGCTGACGGCCACGATCAGCACCGGCATCCGCAGCCTGCGCGCGACCAGCCCGCCCGCGAACCCGACCGCGATCGCGGCCCCCGCGGAGGCGGAGATGAGCCCGATCCCGCCGAGCCGCAGGACGCCGTGGACCGCGGCGCCGAGCCCACCGGCCGCCGCGGCGATCAGCAGGGCGCGCGGGGTGGCGTAGCTGGCCAGCGCGAAGCAGCCCGCGGCGGCGGCCCCGGCGAGGGCCTGGACCGGCAGCCGCAGCGCCGTCTGGGGGAGCGCGTCGGCCAGCGGCAGGTACGGCATCCCGAGCGCCACGGAGATGTTCAGCGCGAGCACGACCCCGGCGATCAGGCCCGCGGTCATCAGCGACACCTCCATCGCCCGGCCCGCGGCGGTGACGTTGTAGCCGGAGATGGCGTCCTGGACCGTCGAGACGACCGAGAGCCCGGAGAGCAGCACGGTGATCGCCGCGCCGACGAGCACCGTCGCCCTGGCACCGGGCAGCAGGCCGCCGGCCAGCAGGGCCAGCGCGCCACCCGTGGCCAGGGCGCCGCCGACGAGCTGCTGGAAGAAGAACGGCAGCGCCCGCTTGTTGAGAACCCTGCCGACGCGGTCCACCACCGCGGTGATCAGCGCCGCCCAGGCGGCCATCGCGACCGGGCCGCCGATGAGGATGGTGACGGCGAAGGCCATGCCCGCCCAGGCCAGCGTCGCCACCCAGCGCGGGTAGGGGTGGTTGGCCTCGGTGATCCGGTCGAGCTCGCTGTGGGCGTCCGCGAGCGCGACCCGCCCGTCGGAGATGTCGCGCACCAGGGTCTCCAGGTGGGCGAGGCGGGTGTAGTCCAGGCTCCGGGACCGGACCACCCGCAGCGAGGTCACCGGCGACATCTCGGTCCCCCGGTGGCAGGCGACGGTGATGGAGGTGAAGATCACGTCCACCTCGCAGTGCGGGAGCCCGTAGGCCCCCGTGACCGCCAACATCGTCGCCGTGACATCAGCCGCCCCGGCCCCCGACGCCATCTGCACATCCCCGATCCGCAGCGCGAGATCGAGCACCACGCTCACGGTCCGGTCATCGGGCAGCTCAGGCCCGTGGACAGCCCCCCAACCCACCGGCTCGGCCTTCGTCTGCCACCACACCCCGTTCGCCCGCCCCCGCTGAGCGAACCACACACCCACCACCTCCACCGCTGCTCACATCGGATCACCGGACGACACTGTCCCAGTAGGCCCGCCCCACGCTGAGGGAAGCCCACCAACCCCGCAACCGCGCACGCCTTAAGATGTCTCCCGGCACCCCCACGGGGCGCCGACGCCGGTATAGCTCAATTGGCAGAGCACTCGCCTTGTAAGCGAAAGGTTCCGGGTTCGAGTCCCGGTACCGGCTCCCGCAGCCAGCGCCCCGCTGGCCACCACGGACGCTCCGGACCCTCTGAGGGCTCAGTCAGGGGCCCACTTGTTCCACGGCAGCCCTCTATCCGCTCGCCGATCTTGATGGCCCCGCACGTGCGGGGACGACTCGCCCTCGACCTGGTCGCGGGCGGGCTTGCGCGGACCAGCCCCGCGTGTGCGGGGACGACTCGGTCGGGCACTTGCAGATGAAGCCGTGGCCGGGACCAGCCCCGCGTGTGCGGGGACGACTTTCCGACACAACCGGGGCAAGCCGAACGTGTGGGACCAGCCCCGCGTGTGCGGGGACGACCGCTGGCCTGGCCGTCTGCGGCCGAGGTGTGGGGGACCAGCCCCGCGTGTGCGGGGACGACTCATCGTCCTGCTCCTATCTCCTGGTGAGGGGCGGACCAGCCCCGCGTGTGCGGGGACGACGGGCCGCCCTCGGGCGGGTCGCCCTGGGCGGCCGGACCAGCCCCGCGTGTGCGGGGACGACACTTGTTGAGCTGGGACTATGGCGGTCGGGGTGCCGGTTTTCGTTCACTTCTGTTGGTGGCCGGTGCCGACGGTTCTTGACTTGCTCGGCGAGTTTCGCCCCATCAGGACGCGTGGTGGTTGCGGTTGGCGGTGATGGTGGCTTGGTGTTGGTCGCCCCAGTCGCCGAGGGGTTCTAGGGCGGTGTTGAGGGAGGTGCCGAGGGGGGTGAGGGTGTAGACGACGCGGGGTGGGGATTCGGGGTGGGCGGTGCGGGTGAGGAGGCCGTCGGATTGCATTCGGCGTAGGTGGTCGGTGAGGACCTTTTCGGTGATGGGGCCCACTCGGCGGCGGAGTTCGCCGAAGCGGGCGGGGCCTTGGGACAGGGCCCAGAGGATGACGGCTTTCCACTTGCCGTCCACGACGTCCAGTGCGGCGTCCAAGCCGCATGTGTAGGGGCCCTTGCCCATCCGTTCTCCCCGTACCTGGCGGTAAGTACCCACTTCAAAGTGCGTACTTGATCAGCGAACAGCCGCCGGACCAGCATGGTCGAGCACGTCCGACACTACTGGGGCTGGGGAACGAATGACTGGGAAGACAGCTGTCCTTGGGCTGGGCACGATGGGCCGCGCGCTGGCCGGGGCGTACCTCAAGGCGGGCCACGACGTCACCGTCTGGAACCGCACGCCGGGCCGGGACGCCGAGGTGGTCGGCCAGGGCGCCAAGAGCGCGGCGAGTGCGGCGGAGGCGGTCGGCGCGGCCGACGTCGTCGTGGTGTGCGTGCTCGACCAGGCCGCGGTCGACCAGGTCATCGGCAGCGCCGACGTCGCGGGCAAGACGGTGGTCAACGTGACCACCAGCACCCCCGACCAGGCCCGCGACATGGCGGCCCGGATCACGGCACGAGGGGCGCGGTTCCTCGCGGGCGCCATCATGGCGACCCCGCCGGGCATCGGCGACCCGTCCGCCCTGGTCCTCGCCGCGGGCGACGCCGACCCGGCGATCCTGGAACCCCTCGGCACGGTCAAGCACGGCGGCGGCGATCCCGGCGCGGCCGCGCTGTACGACATGGCCCTGCTCAGTCTCATGTGGACGACGTTCGGCGGCTACCTCAGCGCCGCCGCGCTCGTGGAGACCGCGGGCGTCCCGGTCACGGAGTTCACCGCCATGGCCGCAGACTGGCTGGGCACGGTGACCTCCTTCGTGACGCTCATGGGTGACGGCATCGCCGCCGGGACGTTCCCCGACGGCGCCGCCCGCCTGGACATGCAGGTGCACACCATGCGCCACATCCGGGAGGCGATGGCCGCCACCGGGGTCGACACGCGCCTGCTGGCGACCGTCGAGGAGCTGGCCGCGCGGACCGTGGAGAGCGGCCACGGCCACACCGACTTCGAGAGCGTGATCACCGCCGTGCGCCCGCGCTGACCGGGCGGGCCGGTCGCGTCCGGGCGATACTCGGAAGCGTCGCCCACCGGAAGGGGTATGCCGTGCACGCCCGATCTGGAGACCGGCTGGTGGTCCACGGGAAGGTCGTGGGCGCCCACGACCGGGTGCTGGAGGTCGTCGAGGTCCTGGGACCCGACGGCGCCCCGCCCTACCGCGTCCGCGACGGCGGCGGCCATGAGTCCATCATGTCCCCCGGTTCCGACTGTGTGGTGGAGCCGCACGCATAACGCGTGCCCATCCCGCGACGATGTCGGCTTACATGGGGGACATGACCGAGACCATCCGCTCCGGCGCCGCGACCGACACCGGCCAGGTGCGCGCGGGCAACGAGGACGCCCATCTCGTCGCCGACGGTGTGTACGCCGTCGCCGACGGGATGGGCGGGCACGCCGCGGGCGAGGTGGCCAGCGCCCTCGCCGTCGCCGTGCTGGGCGACCTCGCCGAGCGCACCGTCCGCCCGGAGGACGTGCGCGGCGCCCTGCGCGAGGCCAACGCCGCCATCCTCGCCGCCACCGTCCGCGACCCGCGCACGCGCGGCATGGGCACCACCGTCACCGGCCTGTGCCTGGTCGAGTTCGCCGGGTCGCCGCACTGGGTGCTGTTCAACATCGGCGACTCCCGCGTCTACCGCCACGCCGACGGCGTCCTCACCCAGCTCACCGTCGACCACACCGAGCTGGCCGAGATGGTCGCCGCGGGCGACCTCACCCCGGAGGAGGCCGTCGGCCACCCGCTGGGCAACGTCCTGACCCGCGCCCTGGGCATCGCCCCGGCCCCCGAGCCCGACCTGCTCGTCTTCCCCGCCGCCCCGCCCGAGCGCTTCCTGCTCTGCTCCGACGGCCTCACCCTCGAAGTCGACGACGCCACCATCGCCGAGGTCCTCGCCGAGGCCGACGGGCCGCGGGACACCGCCGAGCGCCTGGTCGCGCTGGCCGTCGACGCGGGCGGGCGGGACAACGTGACCGCCGTCATCGTGGACAACGCCGAGCTGGGTTAACCTCCACAGGTAGGTCAGCCTTACCTAAGGAGGGGCCCCATGCGGGTCGTCATGTTCGGCTTCCAGACGTGGGGCCACGAGACGCTGCGGGCGCTGCTGGAGTCCGAGCACGAGGTCGTCATGGTCGTCACCCACCCCCGCGGCGACGGCGCCTACGAGCGCGTCTTCGCCGACTCGGTGGAGGACCTGGCCAACGACCACGGCGTGCCGGTGCTCATCCGCGAGAAGGCCGACGACGACGAGCTGGTCCAGGCCCTCAAGGAGGCCGACCCCGACGTCCTCGTGGCCACGAACTGGCGCACGTGGATTCCGCCGCACGTCTTCGACCTCCCGCGCAAGGGGACCCTCAACGTCCACGACTCGCTGCTGCCCGCCTACGCCGGGTTCTCCCCGCTCATCTGGGCCCTGGTCAACGGCGAGCCCGAGGTCGGCGTCACCGCCCACATGATGGACGAGACGCTCGACGCCGGGGACGTCGTCGCCCAGCGGGCGGTCCCGATCGGACCGCGGGACACCACAAAGGACCTGTTCGACAAGACCCTGCCGCTGTTCGGGACCCTGACCATCGAGGGCCTCGACCGCATCGCCAGGGGCGAGGCGGACTTCGTCAAGCAGGACCGCTCCAAGGCCAGCTTCTTCCACAAGCGCGCCGAGGAGGACCTCCGCATCGACTGGACGTGGTCGGCCGAGGAGCTCGACCGCCTCGTGCGCGCGCAGTGCGCGCCGTACCCCAGCGCGTTCACCTTCCACCGCGGCAGGCGCCTGGAGATCGTCGAGGCCGAGGTCTCCCAGGCCGTCTACGGCGGCACGCCCGGCCGGATCTTCTACCGCGAGGGCGGGGGCGTGGCCATCGTCGCGGGCGCCGAGGCGCGCCGGGGCCGGAGCCGGGCGCTGCTGGTGACCAGGGTCCGCACGGAGGACGGCGCCGAGCTGTCCGCGCAGGACTACTTCACCAGCATGGGCGGCTACCTGACCGCGCGGCCGAACTGAGAGACGCAGACCACTCCCGGTGGCGGAATAATTAGGTTAGCCTTACCTCGGTTTGGTGGACGGCTACCGGAGGATGACGTGACCAACGAGGTGTACGACCTGGTGGGCATCGGGTTCGGCCCGTCCAACCTGGCCTTGGCGGTCGCCGTCGACGAGCACAACCGCCGCCACCCGGAGCGCGCGCTGCGCACGCTGTTCTGCGAGCGCCAGCAGCGCTTCGGCTGGCACCGGGGAATGCTCATCCCGGACGCCACCATGCAGGTCTCCTTCCTCAAGGACCTGGTCACGATGCGCGACCCGGCCAGCGACTTCAGCTTCCTGTGCTACCTGCGCGACCGCGACCGGCTGGTCGACTTCATCAACCACAAGACGATGTTCCCGCTGCGCGCGGAGTTCCACGACTACTTCGAGTGGGCCGCGGCCCGCGTCGCCGACCAGGTCCGCTACGGCGTCGAGGTGATCTCGGTGCGCCCGGTGGAGGTCGACGGCGAGGTCGCCTACTTCGACGTCGTCGCCGCCCCCGCGGGCCAGGACGCCGTGGTGTCCCTGCGGACGCGGAACCTGGCCGTGGCCACCGGGCTCTCGCCCGTGCTGCCCGCCGACGCCGAGCCCTCGGACCGGGTGTGGCACAACATCGAGCTGATGCACCGCGTCAAGTCCCTCGACGGCGCGGGCCGCGTCCTGGTCGTCGGCGCGGGCCAGAGCGGCGCGGAGACGGTGGCGCAGCTGCACTCCGCGCTGCCGGACACCACCGTCACCGCGGTGTTCTCCCGCTACGGCTACACCCCGGCCGACGACAGCCCCTTCGCCAACCGCATCTTCGACCCCGTCGCCGTGGACGACTTCCACCGCAGCACGCCCGAGGTCAAGGCGCTGCTGATGGGCTACCACCGCAACACCAACTACTCGGTGGTCGACTTGGACCTGATCGAGGAGCTGTACCGGCGCGAGTACCGGGAGAAGGTCGCGGGCACCCGCCGCCTGGACATCCGCGCGGCCTCGAAGGTCCGTTTCGTGCGCGAGACCGACGAGGCGGTCTACGTCGCCGTCGAGCACCTGCCCTCGGGGGCGGTCGAGACCCTGCGCTGCGACGCCGTCGTCTACGCCACCGGCTACCGCCCCGGCGACGTCTTCGACCTCCTGGGCCGCGCGGGCTCGGTCTGCGAGCGCGACGCCCTCGGCCTGCCCGTCGTGGAGCGCGACCACCGCCTCCGCACCGCGCCGCACGTCAGCGCGGGCGTCTACCTGCAGGGCGGCACCGAGCACACCCACGGCCTGACCTCCACCCTGCTGTCCAACACCGCGGTCCGCGTGGGCGAGATCCTGGATTCGGTCCTGGATGAAGCGTCCCGCTCAGAGCGAACGTCGGCGCGGATTGTCGGAGTACCCGCGTAAGTTTGTAAGCATGGCAACTGTTGTCACCTTCCACGCCCATCCCGACGACGAGTGCATCAGCTGCGGCGGCATCATGCGCAAGGCCGCCGACGCGGGTCACCGGGTCGTCCTGGTCGTGGCCACCCGCGGCGAGCTGGGCGAGGTCGCCGACGGCTTCCTCGCCCCCGGCGAGCAGTTGTGGGAACGCCGCGTCGCCGAGACCACCGCCGCCGCCGAGATCCTCGGCGTCTCCCGGGTGGAGTTCCTCGGCTACCGCGACTCCGGCATGGTGGGCGAGCCCGACAACGACCACCCGGCGGCCTTCTGGCGCGCCCCGGTGGAGGACGCCGCCCGCAAGCTGGCCGACATCCTCGTCGACGAGCGCGCCGACGTCCTGACCGTCTACGACGACAACGGCGGCTACGGCCACCCCGACCACATCAAGGTCCACCACGTCGGCTACCGCGCCGCCGAGCTGGCGGGCACGCCCCGGGTCTACGAGGCCACCATGAACCGCGACCAGCTCAACCGCGACGCCGCCGCGGCCCGCGCCCGCGGCGAGGACGGCTGGGGCCCGCCGGAGGACGTGGAACTGGGCAAGCCGGAGGCCGAGATCACCGCCCAGGTGGACGTGGCCGAGTACGTCAAGGTCAAGCGCGCCGCGATGCGCGCCCACGCCAGCCAGATCGCCGAGGACTCCTTCTTCCTGGCCATGCCGGACGAGCTGTTCGCCGGGGCCTTCGGGACCGAGTGGTTCATCCGCCGCGGCCAGGGTCCGGGCATCACCGAAACGGACTTGCTGGCAGGTCTGTAAACACCTCGCAACGGATGTCCGATGGGGAGACTCAGCCCCATCGGACATTTTCGTGTTTTCATTCTTGTTACAGTTCGATTTCGGCCCCGGATGGTGTTCGTGGAGCGTCTCCGCAGGTAGCACAGGCTCGCGCGCGGCGGCAACCGCACTGTTGTACTCCTCACGGCGGTTTCGGTGAAACCCCAGGTGGGTCGCGGTACACGAACGCGCAGGGCCGGTATCCGGGAAAATTCCCTGTTACGTTGCCGAGGTATGTCCGGAAATCATCTGATCGAAAAGCCGTCCAGCCGGGACGGCTCCGCGCTCTGGCGAATCGCGCGTGATTCCGGGAAGCTGGACCTCAACTCCTCCTACGCCTATCTGCTGTGGTGCCGCGATTTCGCGGACACCTCCGCCGTGGTGCGGGTCGACGGCGCCGTGGTCGGTTTCGTCATCGGGTTCATCCGCCCGGCCGACCCCGAGACCGTGGTGGTCTGGCAGATCGCCGTGGACGGCGCCCAGCGCGGCAACGGGTACGCGGCGCGGCTCCTCGACCACCTGGTGGGGCGCCTCGCCGAACACGGCGTCAGATACCTGGAGACCACGATCACCCCGGACAACGCCGCGTCGATCGCCCTGTTCGACGCGCTGGCGCGGCGCTGGGGAGCCCGGCGGGAAGCCACCGCGCTGTTCGCCGCCGAGCAGTTCCCCGACGACCACGACCCTGAGGACCTGCACCGGATCGGGCCCCTGCAGCCCGCCGCCGCGGTGTCCGCGTGAGACGACACGAGACCCTGGATGGTGAACGAAGTGAACGTCTTCGAGACGACCGAGTCCGAGGTGCGCAGCTACTGCCGCAGCTGGCCGGTCGTGTTCGACCGCGCTGTCGGCAGCCACATGTACGACGAGTCCGGCCGTGAATACCTGGATTTCTTCGCGGGCGCCGGAGCGCTCAACTACGGGCACAACAATCCCGTGCTGAAAAAGGCCGTCATCGACTACATGATGGCGGACCGGGTGACCCACTCGCTGGACATGAACACGGTGGCCAAGCGGGAATTCCTGGAGACGTTCCGCGATGTCGCGCTGGCCCCGCGCGAACTCGACTACAAGGTCATGTTCCCCGGCCCGGCGGGCGCCAACGCCGTCGAGGCCGCGCTGAAGCTGGCCCGCAAGATCACCGGCCGCCAGTCGGTCATCAACTTCACCAACGCCTTCCACGGCATGACGCTCGGCGCGCTCTCGGTCACCGGCAACTCGATGAAGCGCGGCGGCGCGGGCGTTCCGCTCGTGCACGCCACGCCCATGCCCTACGACAACTACCTCGACGGCCGCGTCGAGGACTTCCTGTGGTTCGAGCGGCTGCTCGGCGACAGCGGCAGCGGCCTCAACGAGCCCGCCGCGGTGATCGTGGAGACCGTGCAGGGCGAGGGCGGCATCAACGTCGCCCGCGCGGAGTGGCTGCGGGGTCTCGCCGACCTGTGCAGGCGCCACGGGATGCTGCTCATCGTCGACGACGTGCAGATGGGCTGCGGCCGCACCGGCCCGTTCTTCAGCTTCGAGCAGGCCGGGATCGTGCCCGACATCGTCTGCCTGTCCAAGTCGATCGGCGGCATGGGCCTGCCGCTGGCGCTGACGCTGCTGCGCCCGGAGCTCGACGTCTGGGAGCCCGGCGAGCACAACGGCACCTTCCGCGGCGTCAACCCGGCCATGGTCGCCGCCACCACCGCCCTGCGCGAGTACTGGATGGACGACACCCTGGAGAAAAGCACCCTGGCCAAGGGGGAGCAGATCGGCCGGGCCCTGACCGAGCTGGCCGAGGAGCACGACGGCCTCAAGGCCAAGGGCCGCGGTCTCGCCCGGGGCCTGCGGTTCCCGCACGGGGACGTCGCGGGCGCGGTGTGCGCGGCGGCCTTCGAGCGCGGCCTGCTGATGGAGACCGCCGGACCCGACGGCGAGGTGGCCAAGCTGATGCCGCCGCTGACCGTGACCGAGGACGAGGTCGACCAGGGCCTCGCGGTGCTCGCCGAGTCGGTCCGTGCCGTGCTGGGGAAGGGGGGCCGCGCGTGATCGTGCGCACGCTGGCGGAGGTCACCGACACCGACCGCGACATCAGGACGCCGAACTGGCGCAGCAAGCGGATCATCCTGGCCAAGGAGGGCGTCGGCTTCTCCGTCCACGAGACCGTCCTCGAAGGCGGCACCGTCAACGACTTCTGGTACGCCAACCACGTCGAGGCCGTGTTCGTCGTCGAGGGCGAGGGCGAGCTGCTGGACAAGGAGACCGGGCAGACCCACCAGCTCGCTCCCGGCTCGCTGTACCTGCTCGACGGCCACGAGCGCCACCAGCTGCGCCCCGCGACGCGGATGCGCACGGTGTGCGTGTTCAACCCCCCGGTCACCGGCCGCGAGGTGCACGACGAGAACGGCGTGTACCCGCTGGTGGTCGAGCCCGTTTCCTGACACTCCCCAAGGAGGACAGCAGCATGACGCTGACCGACGTGAGGACAGAAGACCGCTACCGCACCCGCACCGCGGAGCCCGCGGAGCTGGTCGAGCGCGTCGAGCCCACGGTATGGCCTGGTGGCGACGGCCCCCTGGACGCGGCCGCGCTGGCAGGCCACGCCGCCCGCGGCTACTCCCGGTACCCGGACCTGTTGAGCCCGGCCGAGGTGCGCGCCTTCCGCGACGAGCTGGACCGGCTCGCCGCCGACGACGCGCTCAGGGCCGACGGGCGCACCATCGTGGAGAAGGAGTCCGCGCAGGTCCGCTCGATCTTCGAGGTGCACACCATCAGCGACCTGGTCGCCGAGCTGGTCCGCGATCCCCGGGTGCTCGACCGGGCCAGGCAGGTCCTCGGCTCGGAGGTGTACGTGCACCAGAGTCGGGTGAACTACATGCCCGGCTTCACGGGCAAGGGCTTCTACTGGCACTCCGACTTCGAGACCTGGCACGCCGAGGACGGGATGCCGCTGCCGCGCGCGGTGAGCATGTCGATCGCGCTCACCGACAACCACCCGTTCAACGGCGGGCTGATGGTGATGCCCGGCTCCCAGCGCACTTTCGCGCCGTGCGTCGGGCAAACCCCGGCGGACCACTACAAGGCGTCGCTGAAGGAGCAGGAGATCGGGGTGCCCAGCCGCGAGCACATCACGCGGCTGGCGGCGAATTGCGGAATCGACCAGTTCACCGGCCCGGCGGGCTCGGCGCTGCTGTTCGACTCGAACACCATGCACGGCTCGGGCAACAACATCACGCCGTTCCCGCGGTCGAACATTTTCGTGGTGTTCAACAGCGTGGAGAACACGCTGGGTGAGCCCTACGCCGCGCCCGACCCGCGGCCGGACTTCATCGCCTCGCGGACGTTCACACCTCTTGGCCGCTGAACGGTAATAGGCGATTACGCCATCCGGGTAGCGAAGGTTGCCAATAACAGCAAATCGGGCATCCGACCCCGTCCATCCCACCTAAGTTGGCCTTTGCGCGCTCGGGGAGGAGCGCGCAAAGGGGGTGGATGGATGGCCTGGGACTCTCCCGGTGACGCGGTGCGTTTCTGTGTCCTCGGGCCGGTGGGCGCGATGCGCGGCGACCGGGTGCACACCGTCGGCGGGCCGGGCACCCGGGCGCTGCTCGCCCTGCTGCTGCTCGACGCGGGCAAGCCGGTGTCCGTCGAGCGGATCGTCGACGTGCTGTGGAACCACGAGCCCCCGCCGACGGCGCGCACGATCGTGCAGGGCTACATCTCGCGGCTGCGCAAGTGGCTGTCCTCTGTGGACCCCGGTGGCGCGGTGATCGAGACCGAGGGCGCCGGGTACCGCTTCGTCGTCGAGCCGCGGCGGCTGGACGTCGCCCTCGCCAGGGCCATGCTGGCGGAGTCCCGCGGCAAGCCCGCCGCCGAGCGGGCCACGCTGCTCTCGCGCGCGCAGGACCTGTGGCGGGGGCCGGAGCTGTCCGACATCGGCAGGCGGGTGCGCGCCCCCGACCTGGCCGAGCTGCGGATGACCGTCATCGAGGCGCGCATCGACGCCGACCTCGACCTCGGCCGCCACGACGAGGTCATCGGCGAGCTGGCCGCGCTGGTGGACACCTACCCGTTCCGCGAGCAGTTCGTCGCCCAGTTCGTGCTCGCCCTGTACCGCGCGGGCCGCCGGGCAGCCGCCCTGGAGATCTACCAGCGCTACGCCCGCCGGGCCGCCACCGAGCTGGGCCTCGACCCCGGCGTCGCCCTGCGCGACCTGCACGGCAGGGTGCTGCGCGACGACACCGGCCTGCTGCGCGCCCCCACCGTGACGCCGAGGGTCGGCGTCGTCACCCCCGCCGAGCTGCCCGCCCCGCCGGGCGGGTTCGCCGGGCGCGAGCCGGAGCTGGCCTGGCTGGACGGGCTGCACGCCAGCGCCGACGGCGCCGGTCCGGTCATCGGGGTGATCGCCGGGCCCGCGGGCATCGGCAAGAGCGCGCTGGCGGTGCTGTGGGGCTCGCGCAACGCCGCGGCCTTCCCCGACGGCGTGCTGCACCTGTCGCTGCGCGGGTTCGACTCCCGGCGCCCGCCGCTGGACCCGGCCGAGGGGCTGGCCCGGTTCCTGCTGGCGCTCGGCGTCGCCGCCAAGGACGTGCCCGCCGACCTCGCCGACCGCGCCGCGCTGTACCGCTCGCTGCTGGCCGGGCGGCGCGTGCTGGTGGTGCTCGACGACGCCCGCGACCCCGACCAGGTCCGCCCCCTGCTGCCCGGCGGCGGCACCTCGCTGGCGCTGGTCACGAGCAGGCGCAGGCTCGACGCCCTGGTGGTCGACGGCGCGCGGCTGCTGGTCCTGGACATCCTCTCCGCCGACGCGGCCGAGCGGGTCATCGAGCACGTCGCCGGGCCCCCGCGCGGCGCGGCGGAGACCCAGGCCCGCGCGCGTCTGGTCGCGCTGTGCGGGTACCTGCCCCTGGCGCTGCGGATCGCGGGCGCCCGGCTCATCCTTCGTCCACAGTGGACAATAGCGGACCTGGTGGGGGAGCTGGCCGACGAGCGCACCCGGCTGGCCGGGCTCGGGCTGCCCGACGAGACCGGCGTGCGGGCCGCGCTCGACGTCACCCACCGCGGGCTGGACCCCGGCCAGGCGGCCACGCTGGCGCTGCTCGGGGTGTTCCCGGGGCAGTGGTTCGACGTCCACGCGGTGGCGGCGCTGTGCGGGGTCCCGGTGGCCGACGCGCGGGCCAGGCTGCACGCGCTGGCCGAGGCGTTCCTGGTCGCCGAGATCCGCCTCGACGTGTTCGGGATGCACGACCTCGTCCGATTACACGCCCGGGAGCTGGCCCCGGATTCCCTTGTGCCGCTGCGGTCCCTGCTGCGGTACTACCTCGTCGCCGCCGACACCGCGCGCCGTCGGCTGCGCACGGTCGTCGACGGGCTCGCCCCGGCGCTGGACTTCCCCGACGTGCCCCTGCCGGGGTTCACCGACCGCGCCTCGGCGCTGGAGTGGTTCGAGCGGGAGTGGCCCAACCTGCTGGCGGTCGTCGCCGCGGGCGCCGAGGCGGGCTGCCACGACCTGGTGTGGCAGCTGGCCAGGGTCGTCGAGGAGTACCGGCGCGTCCGGCCCCGGCGCGATGACTGGGAGTGGCTGCTCGGCGTGGGCCTCGACAGCGCGCGGGAGGTCGGCGACGGGCGCGGCGAGGTGCTGCTCCTGTTGAGCCGCATGGTCCTGCTGAGCCTGTTCGACCTGGCGCACGAGTCCTTCGCCGACGCCGATCGCGCGGTGAAGGTGGCCATGGACCTGGGCGACCCGCACGTGCTGGCGTTGGCCTACAACGCGCTGTCGTCGGCGCTGTACGGAGTCAGGCGGTTCTCCGAGGCCCTTGACGGCTATCAGCGGGCACTCGCGCCTGCCCGCGCGGCCGGGCACCGGGTGACGGAGGCCCACCTGCTCAACAACATCGCCCAGGCGCACCTGAGCCTCGGCCGCCCGGAGTCCGGAGTGGACCAACAGCGGGCCGCGGTGGCGATGTTCCGCGAGGTCGGCGACCCCAGCTTCGTCGGCATGTCGCTGGCCAACCTCGCCGAGCTGGAGCACGCGATCGGGGACCTGCCCTCGGCCGATGCCGACGCGCGCGAGGCGGTGTCGCTGGCCGAGGCCAACGGCCAGGAGCTGACCGAGGCGTTCGCGCGGGAGGTCCTGGCCAGGGTGCTGCGCGACACCGGCGACACCGCCGCCGCGCGGGCCGAGCTCGCCGCGGCCGTCGAGCTCTACGAACTGGTCCGCTCGCCGCTGGCGGACTCGGCCAGGGCGGCGCTGGAGTCCCTGCCACCGGTCGTTTAGTGACCGCTTAGCGACCGGGCCCGGGGTGCCGGCAGGCTGCCACCGCGCCCGTGAGGGGACACCGGGCGCCCTCGGGCGGCACGGGAGCGCCGTCCG
Source organism: Actinokineospora lacus (assembly GCF_053813445.1). Classification (NCBI taxonomy): domain Bacteria; kingdom Bacillati; phylum Actinomycetota; class Actinomycetes; order Pseudonocardiales; family Pseudonocardiaceae; genus Actinokineospora; species Actinokineospora lacus. The sequence continues at coordinate 592,319 of NZ_JBQERA010000003.1, read as the reverse complement.
AGCACCGGCCGGCGCCCAGGGGGGCAGCGGCGCCGGCCGGTACCTCCCTCAGGCGTTCGCGCCGAGGTCGGCCGGTAACGGCGCCAGCTCGGGGCGCTTGGGGGCCAGGCCGTCGCCCATGGACTCGCCGGTGAGCTGCCTGCGGACCCAGGGCAGCAGGTGGGTGGTCGTCCACGCCAGGTCGGCCTGGCGCAGCCGCAGCCAGGGCTGGGGCGGCTCGGGCGGCAGTGGTTCGCGCCAGTCGGTGCTGGTGGGCACGTCGAGCACCTCGGCGGCCCGCAGCGCGATGCGCCGGTGGCCCTCGGTGGAGAAGTGGAGACGGTCATCACACCAGGACCGGCGGTCGTGCAGGATGCGCATGGACCACAGGTCGACCACCCGCGCGCCGTGGGTCTCCGCGATCGCGCGCAGATGTCCGTTGTAGATCGCGACCTTCCCGCGCACGCGCCGCAGCAGGGGCTGCACGCGGGGGTCCGGCCCGGTGAACATCAGGACCTCCGAGCCCACGGCCCGCAGCCTGCGCACGGCGGTCTCGAACAACGCCGCCACGTCGTCGACGTCGCTGCCCGGGGTGATGATGTCGTTGCCCCCGCCACACAGGGTGACCAGCTGGGGCCGCAGCGCCTCGGCGATGGGGACCTGCTCGGTGATGATCTCGGCCAGCATCTTCCCCCGCAGGGCCAGGTTCGCGTAGCGCAGCGGCCGCTGCCCGGCCATCGCCGCGGCCAGCCGGTCGGCCCACCCGACGAAGCCCACCGGCCCCTCGTCGCTCATCCCCTCGGTGAAGCTGTCCCCGAGCGCTATCCAGCTCTCCCATCCGTGCACGGCGCGGTCCTCCCCTCGAACCGTCGGCGACCCCGTCCGACCTGCGTGAATATCTCAAGTCGGCCGCGACCTACGCCACCGTCGGTTACCGCAGCGTATGATTCACGACCTCTGTGCACCAACCGCATTCTTGCCCGTCGCATTCCAGGTAAGGGCTAACTGACTTCCCCGCCGTAAGGCAGGCTGGACCCCGTGACCGACTCCCTGGCCGACCTCCTCGGCGGCAAGCGGGGCGCGCTCGACGCCACCGTGCCGCCGTTGGCCTTCGGGGTGGTCTGGGCGCTCGCGAATCATTCGATCGGGTGGGCCGCGGTGGCCGCGTGCGGGGTCGCGCTGGCCATCGCGGTGTGGCGGGTGTCCACCGGGGGCAAGGCTACGGCGGTGCTCGGCGGCCTGGCCGCGGTGGCCGCGGGCGCGCTCATCGCGATCTACACCGGACGCGCCCAGGACTTCTTCCTCGTGCAGCTGGTGTCCAATGTGGGCAGTGCGCTGGCCTGGGCGGTGAGCATCCTCGTCCGCTGGCCGCTGCTCGGCGTGGTCGTCGGCATCGTCCTTGGTCAGAAGGCCCGCTGGCGACGCGACCCCGACCTGCTGCGGGCGTACGGGCGGGCCAGCTGGGTGTGGGTCTTCGGCCAGTACACCCTGCGCTCGGCGGTGTTCGCGCTGCTGTGGTGGGCCGGTGACGTCGCCCTGCTGACGATCGCGCGGGTCGCCCTGTCCTGGCCGCTGGTGGCGCTCGTGCTGACGGTGAGCGCGGTGGTGCTGCGCAGGTCGCTGCCCGAGGGCCACCCGGGCGTGCGTCATCCGCGTACCGAGGTCCCGGCCTGACCGAACACGGCGACCGCGGCCAGGCGGCCCGCGCCGAGCACGCCGTCGGCGGCCGTGCGCACGTCGACCTCGCCCAGCAGTGACCGCAGCGCCGCGCCGACCGGGGTCGCGGTGGCCACCGAGCCCGCCACGACCACCGGCCCGCCGCGCCGGACCCGTGCCACCAGCCCGGCCAGCGCCTCGGCTGCCCGGGTGATGACCGCCGCCGCGACCGGGTCGCCGGCGTGGGCGCTGACCACGGGCGCGAACCGGGCCAGCGCGATCGGCGCCTGCGCGTTGGCGACGGTGATCAACCGGGCGACAGCGTTTGCCCCCGAGGTGTCCAGAGCCGCTGTGTCCAGGCTCGCTGTGTCCAGACCCGCTGCGTCCAGTACCGCGGCGACGAACGGGCCCGGCGCCGAACCCCGCTGCAGGGTGTCCAGCGCGGCCCGCACCGCCTCCCGGCCGAGCCAGAACGCCGAGCCCTCGTCGCCGAGCAGCCAGCCGTGGCCGCCCGCGGTCGCCGCCCGGCGGCGGCCCTCGATCCGCATGGCGATCGAGCCCGTCCCGGCGATCAGCACCGTCCCGTCGGCCTCGGTCGCCCCGGCGGCGAACGCCACCTCCGCGTCGGAGACCACCACCGGCGCCGAGGGCGCCCCCACCCCGCGCAGCGCCGAGTCGAACAGCGCGGCCACCGCGGGGTCGGTGAGCTTCGACACCCCCGCCATGCCCAGCAGGCACCCCGCGCAGGGCCGCCCGGCCAGCGCGGCGGCCACCGCCGACGCCACCTGTGCCGCGGCCTCTCCCGGTGGGTGCGAGTTCGGGTTGCCGCCGCCCGCCGTGCCCCGGCCGACGACCGCGCCGGTGGCGTCGACGGCCACCGCCCGCGTCGCCGTGCCGCCCGCGTCGACCCCCACGGCGAGGCCGGTTGCTCCATTCGGCGTAACATGGGCCGCGGCCCGCTCCGTTCCACCCCCTCGGCGGAGCGGGCCGCTCACGTTCCCGCCAGGCGCGCCCGGTCGGTGTCGGGCATCCCGGGGCCGGGCTCGACGGCCACGGTCGCCGCGGTCAGCTCCCCGCCGCACTCCCCGCAGTTGACCACCGCCGCCGTGGGGTGCCCGCAGGCGCGGTGGCGCAGCACGAGCGGGGCCTGATCGGCCAGCCAGTGATCGCCCCAGCGGATGATCGCGGCGAGCACCGGGAAGAAGTCGCGGCCCATCTCGGTCAGCACGTACTCATAGCGCGTGGGCCGCTCCTGGTACCGCACGCGGATGAGCAGCCCGGCGCCGGTCAGCCGGTCCAGCCGCTCGGTGAGGGTGTTCCTGGCGATGCCCAGCGCGGCCTGGAACGCGTCGAAGCGGCGGGTGCCGTAGAAGGACTCGCGCAGGACCAGCAGGGTCCACTGGTCCCCCATCAGGTCCATCGTCCGGGCGATGGAGCAGGGCCAGCGCGCGAACGATGTCCTCCGCATCGGGCCAGTCTAGGTAGCGTTCGTGATCGCGCACAGAGACCGAACGGTTACCGTGTGCGGGTCACCTTGCTCAGCCCGCGGGGCTGATCGGGGTCGCCGCCGCGGGCCAGCGCCAGCCCGTGCGCCAGGCGCTGCAGCGGCAGGATCTCCAGGATCGGCGCGACCTCCTCGGCGGTGGCGGGCAGGCCCACCCGCAGCGTCGCGGGCACCGAGTCCGCCGCGGAGCCCGCGGCGAGGATGTCGGCGCCGTTGGCGGCGACCACCTCGAGCACCTCGCGCATGGCCTCGCCGCCGCGGCCGTGGCTGGTCACCGCGACCACGGCGGTGTCCTTGTCCACCGCGGCGACGGGACCGTGCAGCAGGTCGGCGGCGCTGTAGGCGCGGGCGGGCAGGTAGCTGGTCTCGGCGAGCTTGAGCGCGGCCTCCGCGGCGGTCGCCGAGGAGTAGCCGCGCCCGGTGGTGACCACCCGCCCGACGAACCGCAGCCTGCCCACGGCCTCGGCCACGGGGTCCTCGCTGGCCGCCAGGGCGCGCTGGGCCAGCTCGCCGATGTCGGCGACGGCCTCGCCGGTCCCGCCGCGCACGGCGTCGATCAGGAGGTAGAGCGACAGCAGCGTCGCGGTGTAGGTCTTGGTGGCGGCGACGGCCAGCTCCGGGCCCGCGCCGATGTCGACCGCCAGCTCGGCGGCCTCGGCCAGCGGCGAGTCGGCGGTGTTGGTGACCGCGACGGTCAGCGCGCCGAGCTCGCGCGCCGCGTGGGTCGCCTCGACGAGGTCCGGCGAGCCGCCGCTCTGGCTCACCGTCACGTACAGCACGTCGGTGAGATCCGGCCGCGCGCCGTAGAGGGTGGTCGTGCTCGGCGAGACCGAGCCCGCGGGCAGGGCCAGCAGGACCTCGGTCAGGTACTTGGCGTAGAGCGCGGCGTGGTCACTCGTGCCGCGCGCGGCGAACAGCACGAAGCGAGGCCGGGCCGCGGAAACGCGGGCCGCGGTGTCGGCCAGCCCGGCCCGCCGGGCGACCACGTTGGCCAGCACAGCGGGCTGCTCGGCGATCTCCGCGCGCATCCGCTCGCCGGGGGGCGGGTTGGTCATCGACGGCTCCTCGTTCGCTAAGGTCTAGACCAATCATAGCGTGCGGACGGCCTGCCGCGTCCACCGTCGGGCAGCGGTTCACGAACGTTCATCGCCGTTCACCCGGGGTGTGATCGCGGTGGCGGGTGTGGACAGGGCATTCTGTAACCGGGAGCGATACTCAGGAGGACACCATGCTGGAGATGTCCACTGCCGATGGGTCGGTGGCGAGGGGGCAGCGCGAGCCCAAGTACTGGGGGCTCAAGCGCCACCTGCTCGACCTGCTCGGCAGCCTGCCGCCCGGCTCGCCGATCCCGACCGAACGCTCCCTGGCGACGGAGTTCGACGTCTCGCGCACCACCGTGCGCCAGGCACTCGCCGAGCTGACCGTCGAGGGCAGGCTGCTGCGCGTGCAGGGCAAGGGCACTTTCGCCGCCGAGCCGAAGGTCGCCCAGCGGCTGCAGCTGTCCTCCTACACCGAGGACATGCTCGCCCAGGGCCGCGAGCCGTCGACGAAGATGCTCGACGTCTCCGAGATCCCCGCCGAGGCCGACCTGGCGCGCCTGCTGCGGGTCAGGGCCGGGGCCAAGGTCCTGCGCCTGCACCGCCTGCGCCTGGCCGACGGCGAGCCGATGGCCATCGAGACCACCCACCTGCCCCTGGGCCGCTTCCGGGGCCTGCGCCGCTACGTCAGTTCCGGCGGCTCCCTCTACCAGGTCCTCCGCGACCGCTTCGACGTCGAGATGGGCCACGCCGAGGAGACCATCGAGACCGCCCTGGCCGGACCGCACGAGGCCGAGCTGCTCGGCGCCGACGTCGGCATGCCCATGCTGCTGCTCTCCCGGCACTCCTTCGACATCGAGGAGCGCCCGGTGGAGTGGGTGCGCTCGGTCTACCGCGGCGACCGCTACAAGTTCGTGGCCACGCTCAACCGCCCGTGAGCGCGGGTCCGGCCGCGGGGGTCCGCTGGGGCACGCCCGCGGCGCGGGGCATCCTCGCCACCGCCATCCTCGGCTCGGGGATGGCGATGCTGGACGGCAGTGTGGTCAACATCGCCCTGCCGCGCCTGGGCGCGGAGCTGGGCGCCTCCGTGGCCGGTCTCCAGTGGATCGTCGACGGCTACCTGCTGGCCATGGCCGCGCTGATCCTCGTCGCCGGGTCGCTGGGCGACCGCTTCGGGCGGCGCAGGGTGTTCGTGGTCGGCGTGGTGTGGTTCGGCGTCGCGTCGGTGCTGTGTGGACTGGCGTGGTCGCCGGGTGTGCTGGTCGGGGCGCGGGTCTTGCAGGGGGTCGGCGGGGCGCTGCTGACGCCGGGGTCCCTGGCGATCCTGCAGTCGGCCTTCGGCAGGGAGGACCGGGCACGGGCCATCGGCGCGTGGTCGGGCCTGTCGGGCATCGCCGCGGCGGCGGGCCCGCTGGTGGGCGGTCTGCTGGTGGAGCTGTGGTCGTGGCGGCTGGTGTTCCTGGTGAACGTCCCGGTCGCCGTGCTGTGCGTGTGGCTGGCCGTGCGGTACGTGCCGGAGACGCGGGGGACCGAGGGCAGGCTGGACGGCCTCGGCTCGGTCCTGGGGGCGCTGGGCCTGGCGGGGGTGACGGCGTGCCTGGTGGAGGCGCCGGTCCGGGGGCCGGACTTGCTGGTGGTGGGCGCCGGGGTGGTCGGCGTGGCCGCGCTGGTCGCTTTCGTGGTCCACCTGCGGCGCGCGGAGGACCCGCTGGTGCCGCCCTCGCTGTTCGGCGACCGGGTGTTCGCGATCTCCAACGCGCTGACGTTCGTGGTCTACGCGGCGCTGGGCGGCGTGATGCTGCTGATGGCGCTGCAGCTGCAGGTGTCCCTGGGGTACTCGCCGATGGCGGCGGGGGTGGCCGGGCTGCCGATCACCGTGCTGCTGCTGTTGCTGTCGGCCCGGTTCGGGGCGTGGGCCTCGCGGGTGGGGCCGCGGTGGTTCCTGGTGGCGGGGCCGCTGCTGGTGGCCGCGGGGATGCTGCTGTTGCTGCGGGTCACGCCGGGGGCGTCGTACGTCGGGTCGGTGCTGCCCGCGGTGGTGGTCTTCGGGCTGGGGCTGTCGGTGGTCGTGGCCCCGGTGACGGCGACGGTGCTGGCGGCGGCGCCCGACCACCACGCCGGGGTGGCCTCGGGGGTGAACAACGCGATCGCCCGCACGGGGAGCCTGCTGGCCGTGGCGGTGCTCCCGGCCGCCGCGGGGCTCACCGGCGCGGCCTACACCGACCCTGCGGCGCTGACCGCGGGCTGGCAGGCGGCGCTGTGGATCTGCGCGGGCCTGGCCGCGGTGGGCGGGCTGCTCGCCCTCGGCGTGCGCGGCAACGTCCTGGCGGCCGAGCCCCCCAAGAGCGAGCGCACTGAGGGTCAGCAGACCGGGGGCCAGCAGATCGGGGGCCAGCAGACCGAGGGTCAGCGCACCGGGGGCGAGCGCACCGAGGGCCCGCGTCCCGGCGAGTGCCTGCACTGCGACATCGACGCCCCGCCGACCCACGTCCACCCGTCGCCGACCCCGGACGCTAAGCGCTGAGGATCGCCGCCAGCGTCCGCGGCTCCAGGTTCCCGCCGGAGACCACCGCGACCGTCTTGCCCCGCGGCAGCTCCGCGGACCGGTGCAGGTAGCCCGCGACCGAGACCGCGCCGCTCGGCTCGGCGACCAGCCGGGCGTTGCGGGCGATGACGGCGACGGTGTCGCGGATCTCGTCCTCGGTGACCGTGACGATCCCGTCCACGTAGGCCAGCTGGTGGGCGAAGGTCAGCGGCGAGGGCTGGCTGCGCAGCCCGTCGGCGATCGTGCGGTTGCGGTCGGCGACCGACCACGGCACCAGCTCGCCCGCGGCGAGGCTGGCGGCGGTGTCGGCGGCCAGCTCCGGCTCCACGGCCCACACCTGGGTCCTCGGCGAGCGGGCCTTGATCGCCGTGGCCACCCCCGAGATCAGCCCGCCGCCGCTCACCGGCACCAGCACCAGGTCGGCGTCGGGCAGGTCGGCGGCGATCTCCAGCCCGATCGTGCCCTGCCCGGCGATGACGTCGGGGTGGTCGAACGGCGGGATCAGCGCCGCCCCGGTCTCCGCGACGATCTCCTCGGCCCGGACCTCGCGCTGCCCCACCGCGCACAGCACCACCTCGGCGCCGTGGGAGCGGGTGGCCTCGACCTTGACCGACGGGGTGTCCTCGGGGACCACGATCCAGGCGCGGATGCCGAACTCGCGGGCCGCGTACGCCACCGCCTGGGCGTGGTTGCCGCTGGAGTACGCCACCACCCCGCGCGCCCGCTCGGCGTCGGTGAGCCTGGCGATCGCGTTGTACGCGCCGCGGATCTTGAACGCGCCGATCGGCTGGAGGTTCTCCGGCTTGAGCCACAGTGGACCGGGCGCCCACGGGCAGGGCAGCAGCGGGGTACGGACGGCCGTGCCCGCGATGCGGTCGGCGGCGGCCTCGATGTCGGCGATGGTGACCAGTTCCACGTCAGCCAGTCTGCCCCAGCGAGGCCCCCAGCGCGGTCCGCAGTGACGCCGCCGCGGCGCCCGGGTCGGTGGCGTCGGTCACGGCCCGGACCACCACGATCCGGGTGGCGCCCGCCGCGCGCACCTCGCCAAGGCGGCCCTCATCGATGCCGCCGATGGCGAACCACGGCCGGTCCGTCCCCAGCGCCGCCGTGGCGCGGACCAGGTCGAGCCCGGGAGCCGGGCGGCCGGGTTTGGTGGGCGTCGGCCAGCAGGGGCCGGTGCAGAAGTAGTCCACGCCCGGCTCGACGGCCGCCGCGCTGGCCTGGCCGACGTCGTGCGTCGAGCGGCCCACGGCCACCTCGTCGCCGACGATCCGGCGCGCCAGCGGCACCGGGAGGTCGTCCTGGCCCAGGTGCAGCACGTCCGCGCCCGCCGCCGCGGCGACGTCGGCGCGGTCGTTGACCGCCAGCAGGGCGCCGTGGGCCGCGCACGCCTCGGCGATGACCTCCAGCGCGGCCAGCTCGGGCCGCGCCTCCAGGCCCTTCTCCCGCAGCTGGACGATGTCGACGCCGCCCGCGAGCGCGGCGCCGACGAACTCGGCCAGGTCCGGGCGCAGGCCGGTGCACAGGTACAAGCGGGCGCCTGCCAGTCGCGCGCGGATCTGGCCGCCGTCTAGTCCGGGCATGGCCGCCAAGGTACGGTTGGGCCCTGGTCGCACGGGAGTCCGGGTACGGGCTGAGAGGGAGCTGCGCCGCTCCGACCGTCGAACCTGATCCGGGTCATGCCGGCGCAGGGAGCGTGGTGGAAATGCGGAAGAGCGTGGCCGTCGTGGGTGGCGGCGTCATCGGGCTGGCGTGCGCCTGGCGGCTGGCCGCCCGCCACGACGTCCGGCTGATCGACCCGGCCCCGGCGCGCGGGGCGTCCTGGGTGGCGGGCGGGATGCTCGCGCCGGTCACCGAGTCGTGGCCGGGGGAGGAGGCGGCGCTGGACCTCGGCGCCGACGCCCTGGACCGCTGGCCGTCCTTCGCCGCCGACCTCGGCGACCCCGGTCTGCGCCGCGAGGGCACGCTGGTGCTGGCCGTGGATTCTGCCGACGCCGCCACCCTGGACGTCCTCGCGGGCCACCTCGCCGCGCGGGGGCGCTCCGTCGAGCGGCTGACCGGCCGCGCGGCCCGGTCCCTGGAGCCCGCCCTCGGCCCCCGCGTGCGCGCGGGGCTGGCCGTGCCGGGTGACCTGGCGGTGGACAACCGCGCGCTGCTCGCCGCCCTCCTCACCGCCGCCCGGGGCGCGGGTGTGCGGTTCGTCACAGCCAAGGCCGTCGCGGTCCGGCCGGGCACGGTCGAGCTGGCCGAGTCCACAGTCGAGTCCACAGTGGAATGCGATGTCGCGGTGATCGCCGCCGGGGCGCACAGCCGCGGCCTGCACCCGGCGCTCGCCGCCGTCGTGCGACCGGTCAAGGGGGAGATCCTGCGCCTGCGCGCCCGGCCGGGCACCCTCCCGCCGCCGAGCCGGACCGTGCGCGCGCTCGTCGCCGCCCGCCCGGTGTACCTGGTGCCGCGCGGGGACGGGGAACTGGTGCTCGGCGCCACCCAGCAGGAGGTCGGCTACGACACCGACGTCACCGCGGGCGGGGTCCGGGACCTGATCACCGACGCCGAGCAGGTCCTGCCCGGCATCGGCGAGTACGCCCTCACCGAGACCGCCGCGGGCCTGCGCGCGGGCAGCCACGACAACCTGCCGCTGGTCGGCTGGCTGGAGCCCGGCGTCCTCGCCGCCACCGGCCACCACCGCAACGGCCTGCTCCTGGCCCCCACCACCGCCGACACCGTCGTCGACCTGGTCGCCGGGGCCGAGCTGTCCGACCTGCTGCGCCTCACCGACCCGGCCCGCCTCCGGCGAGTCCGATGAGGACGGTCGGGCGCCCCACGGAAAGGAGTCCAATGAGGATCGTCGTCAACGGCGACCCCCGCGGCGCGGCCGACGGCGCGACCGTCGCCGACGTGCTCGCCGACCTCGGGGTGCCGCCCACCGGCATCGCCGTCGCCCTCGACGGGGCCGTCGTGCCGAGGGCCGCGCACCCCACCACCACCGTCCCCGACGGCGCGGTGCTCGAAGTGCTGACCGCCGTTCAAGGAGGCTGACATGGACGACCCCCTGGTCATCGCCGGTCGCGAGTACGAGTCGCGGCTGATCACCGGCACCGGCGGCGCGGCCAACCTCGCCGTCCTGGAGCGCGCCCTCGTCGCGTCGGGGACCCAGCTGACCACCGTGTCCCTGCGCCGGGTGGACGCCGCGGGCGGCACCGGCGTCCTCGACCTGCTCGCCCGCCTGGGCATCGACCCGCTGCCCAACACCGCGGGCTGCCGCACCGCGGCCGACGCCGTCCTCACCGCCCGCCTGGCCCGCGAGGCGCTGGGCACCGACTGGGTCAAGCTGGAGGTCATCGCCGACGACCGCACCCTGCTGCCCGACCCGGTCGAACTCCTCGACGCCGCCCAGGCGCTGGTCGACGACGGTTTCACCGTCCTGCCCTACACCAACGACGATCCGGTCCTGGCCCTGCGCCTGGAGGAGGCGGGCTGCGCCGCGGTCATGCCCCTCGGCTCGCCGATCGGCACCGGCCTGGGCATCCGCAACCCGCACAACATCGAGCTGATCGTCGCCCGCGCCGGCGTCCCGGTCATCCTCGACGCGGGCATCGGCACCGCCTCCGACGCCGCGCTGGCGATGGAACTGGGCTGCTCCGCGGTCCTGCTGGCCACCGCCGTCACCCGCGCCGAGGACCCCGAGCGCATGGCCGCCGCGATGCGCCACGCCGTGACCGCGGGCAGGCTGGCCCGGGCGGCGGGCCGCATCCCCCAGCGCTTCTGGGCCCACGCCTCCAGCCCGCCCCGGTAGCCACCGGCTGTCCGGTTTCGGCGACAATAACCGGATGACCACCGAGTCTGACGTCTCCGCTCGGCTGTATCTGGCGATCGGGCGGCTGTCCCGGTCCCTGCGCCGCTCCGGCAGCGCCGGGCTGGGCCACGGGTCCGTCTCCGCGCTGTCCACTTTGGTCACGGCGGGGCAGTTGCGACTCGGTGACCTGGCCGTACGGGAAGGTGTGGCCGCCCCGACGATGTCCCGCGTCGTCGCGGGACTCGTCGAGGCGGGCTACGTGCTGCGCGAGCCGGACCCGGCCGACCGCCGGGCCTGGCTGGTGCGGGCCACCGACGAGGGCGAGCGGATCGTCTCCGGGGTGCGCTCCATCCGGGTGCAGGAGCTGGGCAGGCGCCTGGCCCGGCTCACCGAGGCGGAGAAGGCCACCCTCCTCGCCGCCATCCCGGTGCTGGAGACGTTGCTGGACGGCTGAGGGGTTTACTCCGTTCGCAGGAACGAGTCGGCGTCCGGCAGGCGCCACAGCGGTGACACCGGGCCCACGCCCGCGCCCAGCGGGTACGCGTGGCGCACCGACTCGATGATGAACGCCTTGGCCGCGCGCACGGCGTCGGGCACAGAGCGGCCCTTGGCCAGGGCCGCGGTGACCACCGAGGCCAGCGTGTCGCCGCTGCCGTGGGTGTGGCGCACGTCGAAGCGCGGCCCGTCCAGCTCGATGAAGTCCGAGCCGTCGTAGAGCAGGTCGACGCACGTCGGGTCCGTCCACAGGTGCCCGCCCTTGACCAGCACCCACCGCGGCCCGAAGTCCGCCAGCGCCCTGGCCGCGTCGCGCTGCGCGGCCCGGTCGCGCACGTCGATGCCGGTGAGCAGCCGCACCTCGTCGAGGTTCGGAGTCACCAGCGCCGCGCGCGGGAACAGCTCGGTGCGCAGCGCGTCCAGGGCCTCCTCGCGCAGCAGTTGGTCGCCGTGCATGGACGCGGCCACCGGGTCGACGACCAATGGTCCGATGTGGACGGAGTCGACGGCGGCGGCCACCGCGGAGACGATCTCCGCGGTGGCCAGCATGCCCGTCTTCGCCGCCTGCACCCCGATGTCGGAGGCGACCGCGACGATCTGCGCGGCCACCACCTCCGGCGGGATCACCGTGACACCGCTGACCCCCAGGGAGTTCTGCACCGTCACCGCGGTCACGGCGGTCATCCCGTGCACCCCGCAGGCGAAGAACGTCCGCAGGTCGGCCTGGAGCCCGGCGCCGCCGCCGGAATCCGACCCGGCGATGGTCAGGACCCGGGGAGGCGTCACGGGACCACCGGCAGGTAGACCTTCCTGCCCTGCTCGGTGAACTCCGCGGACTTCGCCGCCATGCCCGCCTCGATGGCCTCCGCCGAGTCCAGCCCGTGCTCCTCGGCGTAGCGGCGCACGTCCTGGGTGATCTTCATGGAGCAGAACTTCGGCCCGCACATGGAGCAGAAGTGCGCGGTCTTGGCCGGTTCGGCGGGCAGCGTCTCGTCGTGGAAGGAACGCGCGGTGTCCGGGTCCAGGGACAGGTTGAACTGGTCGGTCCAGCGGAACTCGAAGCGCGCCTTGGACAGCGCGTCGTCGCGCTCCTGCGCGCGCGGGTGGCCCTTGGCCAGGTCGGCGCTGTGCGCGGCGATCTTGTAGGTGATCACGCCGGTCTTGACGTCGTCGCGGTTGGGCAGGCCGAGGTGCTCCTTGGGCGTGACGTAGCACAGCATCGCCGTGCCCAGCCAGCCGATCTGCGCCGCGCCGATGGCCGAGGTGATGTGGTCGTAGCCCGGCGCGATGTCCGTCGCGAGTGGACCGAGGGTGTAGAACGGCGCCTCGCCGCAGAGTTCCTCCTCCAGGCGGACGTTCTCGGCGATCTTGTGCATCGGCACGTGGCCGGGGCCCTCGATCATCACCTGCACGTCGCGCGCGCGGGCGATGTGGGTCAGCTCGCCCAGCGTGCGCAGCTCGGCGAACTGGGCCTCGTCGTTGGCGTCGGCGATCGAGCCGGGGCGCAGGCCGTCGCCGAGGGAGAAGGTGACGTCGTAGGCGCGCAGGATGTCGCAGAGTTCCTCGAAGTGGGTGTACAGGAAGGACTCCCGGTGGTGCGCCAGGCACCACGCGGCCATGATCGAGCCGCCGCGGGAGACGATCCCGGTCACCCGCCTGGCCGTCAGCGGGACGTAGCGCAGCAGCACGCCCGCGTGCACGGTCATGTAGTCCACGCCCTGCTCGCACTGCTCGAGCACCGTGTCGCGGTAGACCTCCCAGCTCAGCTTGGCCGGGTCGCCGTCGACCTTCTCCAGCGCCTGGTAGATCGGCACGGTGCCGACCGGGACGGGGGAGTTGCGCATGATCCACTCACGGGTCTCGTGGATGCGCTTGCCGGTGGACAGGTCCATGATCGTGTCGGCGCCCCAGCGGGTGGCCCACACCATCTTCTCCACCTCGTCCTCGATGGAGGAGGAGACCGCCGAGTTGCCGATGTTGGCGTTGATCTTGACCAGGAACTTCTTGCCGATGATCGCGGGCTCGCACTCGGGGTGGCGGCGGTTGACCGGGATCACCGCCCGGCCGATCGCCACCTCCGAGCGCACGAACTCCGGGTCCATGCCCTCGCGCGCGGCGACGTAGCGCATCTCCCTGGTGATGAGCCCGGCCTTGGCGTAGGCCAGCTGGGAGACCGCGCCGCCGACCGGCTCGCGCTCGGCGATCCAGGGCTCGCGCAGCCGGGGGAGTCCGGAGTGGACGTCGATCCGGGCGGTCTCGTCGGTGTAGGGGCCGGAGGTGTCGTAGAGGTCGAGGTGCTCGCCGTTGGTCAGCTCGACCCGGCGGACGGGGACGCGCAGGCCGCCCCCGGCGTCGGTGTAGCGCTTGTGCGAGCCTTCGATCGGCCCGGTGGTGACGGCAGGACGCACGGAACGGTCGTCAAGAGCGGTCACGGGAACGGTGTCCTTCCTACGCCGGCATTACCCGGTCAGGTTCAGCGGTCGGCGACACCGGTCTCCCTGGTCGCCCTCTCAGCCCGCCTGTGGCGCGAGCTCCCGCGTGGGGTTCTTCCCCGCCGACCATAGCCGGCAGGCGCGCGACTGCCAAGTGAGCATTAGGGTTGTCGACCATGGTGCGGCCGTACCCGCCCGGAGCGCGGCTCCTGGCCAGACCCGATGCGGTCAGTCCGTGCGTGGCGTGCGACGAGCCCCTCGGCCGTGGCTATCCCGGCTGCTCCACCTGCGCCGATGCGGTGGACGCCCACTGGCGGGCCGACTGGGACGCCCTGCGCTCCGTCGGCGAGGTCGACGAGCGGGAGCTGGCGGCCGCCGTGCTGTCGGCGAAGCCCGGGACGCACCCGTGGACGTGCACCGACTGGGCGCTGCGCCTGCTGCCGTGCGACACCTGCCACATGGAGCTGGGCACCGGTGAGGCGGGCTGCCTGACCTGCTCCGGCGCCGACCAGGCCCGCTGGGCCTGGGACCACGCGGGCATGCCCGCGTCGATGACGCGCAACGAGCACACCCTGCGCGTGGCCGTCGCCGCCCTGCGCGCCGCCGAGCGCAGGCGCGGCACCGTCGTGGCGTTCTGGCGGCTGACGCTGCCCTTCCTGCTCGCGGGCGAGACCTTCACCCCGGCCCAGGCGCGGCGCATCCGCACCCTGCTGCTGGCCGGGCGGGCGGAGGAACTGGCCGAGGCCGACAGCTACGCCGCCATGACCGCCCTGCCCGCCCTCCCCTGGCGGACCTAGGGCTTGTCCTCCACACCTGGAACACGGCCTAGCCCTCGACCGCGAGCCGCACCCCGAGCCCGACGAGCGCGACCCCGGAGACCCGCTCGAGGACCAGGCGGACCCGTGGCCGCTTGAGCAGCTCCATGACCCGGGTGAGCAGCGCGAGGACCAGCAGGTACCAGAGCGTGTCGATGGCCACCCACGCCACGGCGAGCGCGACGAGCACCCACCGCCCGGCGCCGGGGGTGACGAACTGCGGCAGGAACGACACCGCGAACACCGCCATCTTGGGGTTGGCCAGGTTCGCCAGCAGCCCGGCCCGGAACCCCCGGTGCCGCGACTCGGCGACCGTCACCTCGATCCCGACCCGCGAGACCAGCGCCTTGACCCCGAACCCGACCAGCACCACCACCCCGGCGACCCGCAACACCTGGTAGGCGACCTCGGAGGCCACCAGCAACACCGACAGCCCCAACGCCGCCGCCAGCGCCCACACCGCCACCGCCGTCTCCATCCCCACAACGGTGGCCACCGCCGCCTGCCGCCCCCCACGCGCCGCCTGCCGCAGCAGCATCGCCGTCCCCACCCCAGGCACCATGGCCACGGTGATCGACGCGACAAGAAAGGCGAGAAGGCTGGAACCGGTCATGCCCGCAGATGGTGCGCCCCCGGCCCCACCCGCCGAAACCGGTTTTCCCGCTCGACTCGCGCCTCACCAACCACACACGACTGCCCTCGCACCCACGGCCAACCCGCGACTGCGGACGGTCGGTTTCGCCTCATCCCGACACGCGTGCGCCCGGGTGCAACCGATGACCCAAGCCGCACCGCCCATGACAAGCGGCCGCACCCGACGCCGCGTTCACCACGGCCGTGATGAACGCGGTCGTCGCTCCACAAACTGCCGACGAACCCGGCCGCAACCTGCCCAGCCGCGACCCACCCGAACGCGACCCACCCGAACGCGACCCATCTGGCCACGACCTACCCGGCCACGACCCATCTGGCTGCGACCTACCCGGACGTGAACCACCCGGAGGCGACCCATCTGCTGCGACCCATCCGAACGCGATCACGCACCGCACCCCACCGCCACCCGGCTGAGCCGCGTTTGCCCCTCGCGCGCGCTCCACACAGGACCCACCCACCCTGGGGGCCATCCCCGATCCAGTCTATCGGCTATAGCCGACTGGAAAGGGGTGTCAGCTGAGGGCTGTGGACAACTCGGAGCTGCTGTGGATGGCGGCCCGGTGGGTGGGGTGGGCTGGTATAAGCGCTACTGCTTGCCCGGGATGCGTTCGGCGTATTCCTTGGTGATGATGACGATGAGGCCGGGGCTGGAGTCGGCGATGCCGTCGAAGCGGGGTTCGACCCGGATCTTGAAGGTGCGGCCGAGTTCCCTGGCGGCGGCTTCCTCGGGGGTGCCGGGTCGGAAGTAGACGGTGGTGACCGGGACCAGGCCCTGGTGGTTGCCCACCTCGACGACGTCCCAGCCCGCGGCGGCGAGGTCTTCGCCCGCGCGGTCGGCCAGGCCCTTGATGTTGCTGTTGTTGTAGACCCGGACCGGCTGTTCCTTAAAGGACCCCTGGTCGCCGCCGCCGGGGGCGCTGGGGGCGGTGGTGCCGGGCCTGCCGGTGGCGGAGGTCGGGGCCGCCTTGGTCGTCGTGGTGGCCGGGACGGTCGGGGCGGTCGTGGTCGGGGGGCCGGAGATGGAGGTCTGGCCCGTGGTGGTGCCGCCGGAGGGCCCGGCCGGGCTGGTCGACGCCGGTGGCGTGGGCTGGCCCGCCTGGTTGTCGCCGTCACCGCCGAGCAGGGTCACCACGCCGAGGACGGTGGCCACGGCCGCCACCCCGAGTAGCGCCAGACCGGCGATCCGTGCGGGCCGCATCGGTTCGGTGGTCATCGGGGCTCCATTCCCAGCCGTCGGGCGCCGCGGGCGCGCTGCCTGCTCGCCCGCAGCCTGCGCAGCCGCTTGACCAGCATCGGGTCGGCCTCAAGGGCCTCTTGGGTCTCGATCAGGGCGTTGAGGACCTGGTAGTACCTGGTGCTCGACATGTCGAACAGCTCGCGGATGGCCTGGTCCTTGGCGCCCGCGGCTTTCCACCACTGGCGCTCGAAGGCGAGGAAGGCTCGGTCCCGGTCGCTGAGCCCCCCGCTGTCGGCGGGGCCTGCTGGCACTTCGGCGGCGTCCATCTGCTCCTCGCGGCAATGGTCTGGCGCGTGGTCGCCATTACACCACGTGACAGGGCCCGGAGATCGTCAACTCCCCGGCGCGTCCGGCGACTTCTCTTTCTCTACCCTGCCGGTATGACAGTTCATCCGATCCGGATTGTCGGCGACCCCGTCCTGCACAACCCGACCACGCCGGTCGAGGTGTTCGACGCCGACCTCAAGACCCTCGTCGACGACATGTTCGCCACGATGGCCGCCGCCCGCGGCGTGGGCCTTGCCGCCAACCAGATCGGGATCGACCTGCGGGTGTTCGTCTACGACTGCCCAGACGACGAGGGCACGCGCCACGTCGGGCACGTGGTCAACCCCCGGCTCACCACCACCGACGTCCCCGAGGGCATGCCCGACCCGGACGACGACCTCGAGGGCTGCCTGTCCGTCCCCGGCGAGGCGTTCCCGACCGGCCGCGCCGCCTGGGCGAAGGTGACCGGCCAGGACGTCGACGGCAACCCGGTCGAGGTCGAGGGCACCGGCTTCTTCGCCCGCTGCCTGCAGCACGAGACCGACCACCTCGACGGCCTCCTCTACCTCAACCGCCTGGTGGGCCGGAACTCCCGCGACGCCAAGCGCATGCTCAAGGCCAACAAGTGGGGCACCCCCGGCCTGTCGTGGAACCCGGCCACCAGCGACGACCCCTTCGGCGAGTAGCGGGTCAGGCGCGGTTGGCCGCGTAGGACTCCAAGGCGGCCAGCTGCAGCGGGTCCAGCGACGGGCGGACCCGCTCGCGGGCGCCGGCGAGGTGGCCCGCGGTGACCACAGTGGCGTCGAGGGACTCGCGCATCGCCGTGAGGGCGGCCTCGCGGATGAGCGCGGCGCAGTCGGCCGCGGAGTAGCCGTCGAGGGTGCCCGCGTAGGCGGCGAGGTCGACGTCCTCGGCGAGCGGGGTGTTGCGGGCCGTCGCGGTGAGGATCGCGGTGCGGGCCTCGGCGTCCGGCGGCGGGACGTAGATCAGGCGTTCGAGCCTGCCGGGGCGCAGCAGGGCGGGGTCGATCAGCTCGGGGCGGTTGGTGGCGCCGACGACCACCACGTCCCTCAGCGGCTCGACGCCGTCCAGCTCGGTCAGCAGGGCGGCGACCACCCGGTCGGCGACGCCGGAGTCGGAGGACTGGCCGCGGCGCGGGGCCAGCGCGTCGATCTCGTCGAGGAAGATCAGCGCGGGGGCGGCGTCGGCGGCGCGGCGGAACAGGTCGCGCACGGCGCGCTCGGACTCGCCGACCCACTTGTCCATCAGTTCAGCGCCCTTGACCGACAGCACGTTGAGCTGACCGGTCCCGGCCAGCGCGCGCAGCAGGAACGTCTTGCCGCCGCCGGGCGGCCCGTAGAGCAGCACCCCGCGCGGCGGGGCCACGCCGAGGCGGGCGAAGGAGTCCGGGTAGCGCAGCGGCCACAGCACCGCCTCGGTCAGCGCCTGCTTCGTCGACTCCATGTCCCCGACGTCGGCCAGCGTGATCCCGCCGGTGTGCAGGGTGTTCGACATCGATGTCGGCCGCACGGTCTGCAGCGCCCCGAGCACGTCGGCCTGGGTGACCCTCGGCTCCTCGGCGTCGCGGTCGCGCAGCGCGGCCCGGATCGCCGACTCCCGGCGGACGGCGATGAGGTCGGCGGCGACGAACCCCGGCGTGCGCTCGGCCACCGCGCCGTAATCCACATCGGACACCGGGACGTCGCGGAACAGCACCCGCAGCAGGTCCGTGCGCCCGACGGCGTTCGGCAGCGGCAGGCCGATCTCCCGGTCGATGAGGTCGGGGCCGCGCAGCCGCCGGTCGACGGCCTCGGGGTGCGCGGTCGTGGCGACCAGCGCCAGCAGCGGGGTCTCCACCGCCTTGCGCAGCGCCTCCAGCACGATCGGCGCGGCCGGTGGCGCGTCGGCGGCGGGCAGCAGCGCGTCGACGTCGGTGATCAGCAGGACGGCGGGGGTGCTCGCGCGGGCGGCGTCGATGGCCGCCCGGACCCGCGCCGCCGCGGCGTTGGGCTCCAGCACGGCCACCGTCGGCGCGGTCAGCTCCACCACCTCGGCGTCCGCCGCCGCGGCCACCGACCGCACCAGCGTCGCCTTGCCCACCCCTTCCGGCCCGCTGACCAGCACCCCGAGCCGTGCCTCCGCGCCGAGGCGGGTCAGCAGCTCGGGTCGGGTGAACGCCAGCTCGAACCACTCGCCGAGGGTGCGCGCGGCCTCCCGCGCGCCGATCAGGTCCGTCACGGGGATGGGCGTCTCCGCGGTCATGACCTCGGCGTCAACGACCTCCGCGTCGATCGGGCCCGCGTTGATCGGCTGTGCGCGCTCGGGGACACGCGCCAGAGCCGGACCGCCGACCGCGACCCGCTCGCCGGTCCGCGCCCCGTCCCGCCAGCCGACGACGGTCGACGGGTGCACGGTGACCGCGCCCTCGGGCTCGGTCGCGGTGATGGTCAGCAGCTCGTTGGTCCAGGTCATTCCGATGGCCCGCGCCAGCTTCCCGCGCACCGCGCCGACGTCGGCCCCCGGCGGCGGCGCCAGGTCCTGCGGCAGCAGCGACACCGCGTCACCGACCGTGAGCACCTTGCCGACCAGCGCCAGCCGCACCGTCTCCGGCGGCAGCGACGTCCCGGCCAGCCGCGACCCGGCCACCGTCACCGACCGCGCGGGCCCGATCGCCACCGGCGCGACCACCACCTCGCCGCCCTCGGCGACGCCGACGTTGGACATCGTGATGTCGTCGAGCAGCACGACCCCGGTCGGACCGCCGGGCGGGGCCTCCGCGGCCAGCGCCGCGCTCACCCGCGCCCCGGTCAGCCGCACCCCGTCCCACGGCCGCAGCCCGAGCGCGTCGAGCACCTCCGGGTGCAGCCGCACGACCCCGCGCCTGCTGTCGATGGCGGACGGGGACAACCGGACGGTCAGGGTGATCTGTGGGCTCACGGGGTCAGGCTAGGCCACTAGTGGTCGCGGGACCGGTGGGTGCGGCGGAGGCCGGTGCGCCGCCAGGAGCGGCGGGAGTCGCGGGGCATCGGCATGCCCTCGTCGCGCATGACCGCGCGCCGGGCGGCCCCGGCGACCTTGCCGAACTGCGGCGGGCGCAGCCCGAGCCGACGCCGGGCGCCGTGGGCGCGGCGGATCGCGCGGCGCTCGCGGGCGGGCACGTCCCACGCCTCGGGGTGCTTGGCCAGCCAGCGCTGGCGCCGCACGGCGTAGGGGATGTGCAGCAGGTACAGCACCAGCGCCACCGACAGCGCGATCCACGGGTAGGTGATCACGGCCGCGGCCAGCAGGCCGACGCCCACCAGCAGCGGGGCGACCGCCCGCGCGGGCACCCTGACCGTCTTGACCGACAGCGTCGGGATGCGGCTGATCAGCAGCGCGGAGACGGCGACCATCCAGACGCTGACCGCGACCTCGGACTGCCACCACTGGTCGGTGCCGCCGAACTGGATGGCCAGGATCAGCGGCAGCAGCGCGAGCAGCCCGCCCGCCGGAGCGGGCACGCCGACGAAGAACTCCTTGCTGTACGGCGGCTGCTCGGTGTCGTCGATCAGGGTGTTGAACCGCGCGAGGCGCAGGATGATGCACACCGCGAAGATCAGCGTGATGACCCAGCCGAACCGGTTGGCGCTGTCGAACTTCCACACGTAGAGCACCAGCGCGGGCGCGACGCCGAAGGAGATCGCGTCGGCGAGGGAGTCCAGCTCGGCGCCCATCTTGCTGGTGGCGTCGAGCAGCCGGGCGATGCGCCCGTCGAGGCTGTCGAGCACCGCGGCCACCGCGATGGCCGCGATCGCGCCCGCGGGCTGGCTGTTGAGCGCGAAGTGCACCGCCGAGAGGCCCGCGCACACCGCCAGCACGGTGATGGCGTTCGGCAGCAGCCGCACACCCGGTCCGGCCGGAGCCATCAGGGTGCCAGCTCGGCGAGCACGGTCTCCCCGCCGATGGTGCGCTGTCCCGGCTCCACCAGCACCCGGCTGCCCGCGGGGACGTAGAGGTCGACGCGGGAGCCGAAGCGGATCAGGCCGTAGGTCGCGCCCGCGAGCACCTTGTCCCCGTCGGTCAGCGAGCAGATGATGCGCCGGGCGACCAGGCCCGCGATCTGCACGACGACGAGGTCGTGGCCGTCGTCGGTGCGCAGGTGGACGCTGGTGCGCTCGTTGACCTCGCTGGCCTCGTCGAGGTCGGCGGAGAGGAACTTGCCCGGCACGTGCACCGCGGCCACGACCTGCCCGGAGGCGGGGGTGCGCTGCGCGTGGACGTCGAACACCGACAGGAAGACGCTGATCCGCAGCATCGGCTGCGCGCCGAGGCCCAGTTCGGCGGGCGGCACTGCCTCGACCACGTGGGAGACGGTGCCGTCGGCGGGCGCCACGGCGATGCCGGGCCGCTTGGGCGTGACGCGCCGGGGCTCGCGGAAGAACCAGCCGAGCCAGGCGGTGAACACCGCCCCGGCCACGCCCGCGCGCCGCGACTTGAGCCGGATCAGCAGCGCGGCGGCGAGCCCTGCCGCGACGAAGGGCCTGCCCGCGGGGTGCAGCGGCGGGATGATGCTTTTGGTCAGCGCTACCGCGTGGGCCAGTGCGCCGGGCTTCTCGGTCATCGGATGCGTGATTCCCCAAGGTCTCGGCCAGGATTTGCGGACACGCTACGCCAACGGCGGCCCGGGCAACGCGTGCGCCCCCGACGTCGCACGCGGTGCCCGGACGGCATTACCGATACTACGCTTGGCGAACGAACTATTCACTGTCGTCGGGCAACGATCTCGCTCAATCCAGCAGGATCAGCTCGACCTCATCGCCCTCGGCCACCTCGCCGACGCCCACCGGCAGCTCGATCAGGCAGTTCGACTCCGCGAACGAGGCCAGCAGGTGCGAGCCGGGCCCGCCGACCGGGACGACCTCGACCACGCCCCTGTCGTGCAGGCCCCGCCGGTACTGCACCTTCCCCTCCGGGGACGACATCGCCGCCACCGTCCGCGCCCGGGCCCTGGGCCGCTCCACCTCGGCGTGGCCCATGGCCCCCAGCAGCGCGGGCCGGACGAACAGCTCGAAGGACAGCGCCGCGCTCACCGGGTTGCCCGGCAGCGTGACCACCGCCAGCCCGTCCACCCGGCCGCGCCCCTGCGGCCCGCCCGGCTGCATCGCCACTCGCACGAACTCCACCCCGCGCCCGGCCAGGGCGTCCTTGACCACCTCGTAGGCGCCCGCGCTCACCCCGCCGGAGGTGATCAGCAGGTCGGCGTCGCGGTGCGCGGCGATCGCGTCGAGGAAGGCGGGCACGTCGTCGGGCACGAACCGCAGCACCGTCGCCTCGCCGCCCGCCTCGCGCACCGCCGCCGCCAGCAGCACGCTGTTGGACTCGTAGATGCGCCCCGGCGCCAGCGGCTCCCCGGGCGGCGTCAGCTCGGTCCCGGTCGACAGGACCACCACCCGCGGACGCCGCCGCACCGGCAGCGCGCCCAGCCCCACCGCCGCGGCCAGCCCGAGCCGCGCCGACCCCAGCACCGCCCCGGCGCGCAGCACCACCGTGCCCGCCACCACGTCCTCACCGGCGCGCCGCACGTGCTTGCCCACCGGCGGCCGGGCGGTCAGCGTGACCGACTCCATCCCCCCGTCGGTCAGCTCCACCGGCACCACCGCGTCGGCCCCCGGCGGCATCGGCGCGCCGGTCATGATCCGGTGGGTCGTCCCCGGCACGAGCGGCTGCACGTCAGTGCGGCCCGCCGGGATGTCGTCGGCCACGGGCAGCACGGTCGACTCCCCGGCCAGGTCGGCGGCCCGCACGGCGTAGCCGTCCATCGCCGAGTTGTCGAACGGCGGCAGCGACACCCCGGCCACGACGTCCTCGGCCAGCACCAGCCCGAGGCACTCGGCCAGCGGCAGGGACAGCACCGGCATGGTCGGCACCAGCGCGGCCACCTGCGCGCGGTACTCGTCGGCTCGCAGCATCGGCTTGGTCACGGACCCATCCTGCCCCCGTGGAAGACTGCGCGGCGGATTCGGTGGGGAAGGGACGAGGCTGTGCAGGTCCGCACGCGGCACACACCCACGTTCGCCGTGGCGCGCCTGGTGCTCGCCCCGGGCGAGGCGGTTCAGGCCGAGTACACCGCGATGATCGCCACCAGCTACGGCGTCCTGGTCGACTCCGGCCGCGGGCGGGGGCGGAGCCGCCCCGCGGTGTTCACCGCGCCCGCCGAGGGCGGCTGGGTCGACATCGCCCCGGCGCTGCCCGGCGAGACCCACGTGCTCGAACTCGACGCCGCCACCGCGTGGTGCGTCGCCCGCGGCGCGCGCCTGGCCCTGCCCGCCACGCTGCGCGTCGACGCGGGCTGGGTGGGCTTCCACCCGCTGTTCGGCGTGGAGCACGGCTTCCTGGAGCACATCTCCGGCGTCGGCGTGACCGTGCTGGCCTGCAGCGGAGCGCTGGACACGACCACGCTGGAGCCTGGCGAGGCGATCACCGTCGAGCCCGCGCACCTGCTGGCCTACACCGACACCACCCAGGTCCGGCTGCGCGCGGTCGACCCGTCCGGACCGCAGTCGCTGCGCACGGGCGCCGGGCTGCTGTTGGACCTGGCGGGACCAGGGCAGGTATTGGTGCAAACCCGCAGGCCGCGCCCAGCCACCGGCCATTGAACGTTACGCTGCCGAGCGTGTCGGAGGATCTCACCGGGCGGCGTCTAGGCCACTACCGCATCGACGGCGTGCTCGGTAAGGGCGGGATGAGCGTCATGTACCGCGCCACCGACGTCCGCCTCGGCCGCAAAGTGGCGCTCAAAGTCATCGCCGAGCACCTGACCGCCGACCCGGAGTTCCGCGAGCGCTTCGTCGACGAGGCCCGCAACACCTCCGCCATCGACCACGCCAACGTGGTGCCGCTCTACGACTTCGGCGAGGTCGACGGCCTGCTCTACATCGCCATGCGGCTGGTCGACGGCCAGGACATGGCCGGGCACATCGCCGACGGCCCGATGTCGCCGAAGCGGACCCTGGCCCTGCTCGCCCAGGTCGCCGAGGCCCTGGACAACCTGCACGAGCGCGGCCTGGTCCACCTCGACGTCAAGCCGGCCAACGTGCTGGTCACCGCGCGCGAGTCCACCGCCGAGCACGTCTACCTCGCCGACTTCGGCCTGACCCGCCGCGGCGCCACCGGCCACCGCACCCGGGGCGGGGACTTCCTCGGCTCCCCGACCTACGCCGCCCCCGAGCACCTGCGCGGCGAGCCGGTCGACGGCCGCACCGACGCGTACTCGCTGGCCTGCGTGCTCTTCGCCTGCCTGACCGGGCGCCCGCCGTTCACCGGGCAGGTCTCCGACGTCATCCAGGGCCACCTGCACCGCGAGGTGCCGCCGGTGACCGACCAGGTCGTGCTGCCCCCGTCCATCGACGACGTGGTGCGCCGCGGCATGGCGAAGAACCCCGGCCAGCGCTTCGGCAACTGCCGCGAGCTGGTCGCGGTGGCCCGCCAGGCCCTCGGCGGCGCGGCGCAGTCGCCGGTGCCGCCCTCGCGCCGCCCGGCCGGTCCGCGCCCGCAGCAGGCGCGCCCGCCCCAGCAGCCGCAGCGCCACCCCCAGCCCCTGCCGCCGCCGCGCCAGAGCGACCCGGTGCGACTGCGCCCGCCGACGCCGATCGGCGCATCGGCGTTCCGGGAGGAGCGCAACCGCCCCCGCTGGCTGGCCCCGGTGGCCGTCGGCACGGTCGCGATCGGCGTGATCGTCGCCGTCGTGCTGGTCCTGAACTCCACCGGCGACAGCGGTGGGGAGACCCCGGGTCCGGCGCCGACGACAGCGCCG
Organism: Actinokineospora lacus; assembly: GCF_053813445.1. Lineage (NCBI taxonomy): Bacteria > Bacillati > Actinomycetota > Actinomycetes > Pseudonocardiales > Pseudonocardiaceae > Actinokineospora > Actinokineospora lacus. The sequence goes on along the minus strand of NZ_JBQERA010000003.1, from coordinate 568,110 downwards.
TCCATCCAGGTGGGACCGGGTGGCGGGTCGGTGGCGCCGACCACCCCGACCACCCGCAGGACACTGCCGTCCATCTCGATCGTGTCACCGCCGCCCTGACCTGTTTTCTTGCACTCGCGTGCCGAGAGTGCTAAACAGATATTGGCACTCGGGTCTGCCGAGTGCCAATGAGGTCGGGACGGTGAGGTCGGCGTAATGCCGGTCGTCCGTCGCGGGCACCGCCTGGCCACGCTTAGTGTTTCCACCCGACGGAGGACTACACCGCAATGGCCAAGTTGATCGCGTTTGACGAGGAAGCTCGCCGCGGCCTCGAGCGCGGCTTGAACGTTCTCGCCGACGCCGTCAAGGTGACGCTGGGCCCGCGTGGCCGCAACGTCGTGCTCGAGAAGAAGTGGGGCGCGCCGACCATCACCAATGATGGCGTGTCGATCGCCAAGGAGATCGAGCTCGAGGACCCGTGGGAGAAGATCGGGGCCGAGCTGGTCAAAGAGGTCGCCAAGAAGACCGATGACGTCGCTGGTGACGGCACCACCACCGCCACCGTGCTGGCCCAGGCGCTGGTCCGCGAGGGCCTGCGCAACGTGGCCGCCGGTGCCGACCCGCTGTCGCTGAAGCGCGGCATCGAGCAGGCCGTCGAGGCCGTGATCGAGCAGCTGCACAAGAACGCCAGCGAGGTCGAGACCAAGGAGCAGATCGCGGCCACCGCGTCCATCTCCGCGGGCGACACCACCATCGGCGAGCTGATCGCCGAGGCGCTGGACAAGGTGGGCAAGGAAGGCGTCATCACCGTCGAGGAGAGCAACGCCCTCGGCATGGAGCTCGAGCTCACCGAGGGCATGCGCTTCGACAAGGGGTACATCTCCGGTTACTTCGTGACCGACCCCGAGCGCCAGGAAGCGGTCCTGGAGGACCCCTACATCCTGCTGTTCGGCGGCAAGATCTCCTCGGTCAAGGACCTGCTCCCGCTGCTGGAGAAGGTCATGCAGTCCGGCAAGCCGCTGCTGATCATCTCCGAGGACGTCGAGGGCGAGGCCCTGGCGACCCTGGTGGTCAACAAGATCCGCGGGACCTTCAAGTCCGTCGCCGTCAAGGCGCCCGGCTTCGGCGACCGCCGCAAGGCGATGCTGCAGGACATGGCGATCCTCACCGGTGGCCAGGTCATCAGCGAGGACGTGGGCCTCAAGCTGGACAACGCCGACATCTCCCTGCTGGGCAAGGCCCGCAAGGTCGTCGTGACCAAGGACGAGACCACCATCGTCGAGGGCTCCGGCGACGCCGAGCAGATCGAGGGCCGGGTCAACCAGATCCGCGCCGAGATCGACAAGTCGGACTCCGACTACGACCGTGAGAAGCTGCAGGAGCGCCTGGCCAAGCTGGCCGGTGGCGTCGCGGTGATCAAGGCCGGTGCGGCGACCGAGGTCGAGCTCAAGGAGCGCAAGCACCGCATCGAGGACGCGGTGCGCAACGCCAAGGCCGCCGTCGAGGAGGGCATCGTCGCCGGTGGTGGCGTCGCGCTGCTGCAGGCGTCGAAGACCGCCTTCGAGGGCCTGAAGCTGACCGGCGACGAGGCCACTGGCGCCAACATCGTCCGGGTCGCCGTCGAGGCCCCGCTCAAGCAGATCGCCATCAACAGCGGTCTCGAGGGCGGCGTCGTGGTGGAGAAGGTCAAGGGCCTGCCCCCGGGCCACGGCCTCAACGCCGCCACCGGCGAGTACGAGGACCTGGTGAAGGCCGGCGTCCTCGACCCGACCAAGGTGACCCGCTCGGCGCTGCAGAACGCCGCCTCGATCGCGGCGCTGTTCCTCACCACCGAGGCCGTCGTCGCCGAGAAGCCGGAGAAGGGCTCGTCCGCTGCCGGCGGTGGCGACCCGACCGGCGGCATGGACTTCTGATCCACGCCTCCTGGCTGCCCGCGAAGGCCCGGTCCCTGGTGGACCGGGCCTTCGCCCTGCCGTTGCCGAGGACCAGATGACCGACCCCGTTCCCGACGAGGTCGGCGGCATCCCGCCGACCCTGCAGACCATCTGCCACCACTGCGGGGGCTCCGGCACCGTCGCCGACCCCCTGCTCGCCGTCATCGGCGGCGTCCCCCGCCTGGTCGACAACGGCGTCCCCTGCGCGTTGTGCGACAAGGAAGGCCACTTCTCCGGCATCCACCCGCCGGTCTGAGCCTCGCGGGCGCGGGGCGGGCCGCCGCGAGGTCGTAGGGTTCACCCATGCAGAGTCTGCGCCTTCTGGGCGAGTGGCCCGTCGACAACGCCGCTGCCGCGGTGGTCGCCGCGGACGGGACCGTCCTCGGCACCCACGGGGAGACCGGGCGGGAGTTCCTGCTCGCCTCGGTGACCAAGCCGCTCACGGCCTACGGCGTGCTGCTCGCCGTCGAGGAGGGCGCGGTCGACTGGGACGAGCCCGCCGGGCCGCCCGGGGCGACGGTGCGGCACCTGATCGCCCACACCGCCGGGCTGGCGTTCGACTCCGACGCGGTGCAGGCGGAGCCGGGGACGCGGCGGATCTACTCCAACACCGGGTTCTCGGTGCTCGCCGACCACATCCACAAGGCGACCGGGATCTCCTTCGCCGAGTACCTCGCCGAAGGGGTGTTCGCCCCGCTGGGCATGACCTCCACCCGGCTGGCAGGCCCCGCGGGGTCCGGCGCTTTGTCTACAGTGGATGACCTGGCCAGGTTCGCCGCCGAGTTGCAGAAACCCACCCTGATCGCGCCGGAGTCGCTGGCGCAGGCCACGGCGACGGTGTTCCCCGGGCTCAACGGCGTGGTTCCCGGCTACGGGATGCAGAAGCCCAACGACTGGGGGCTCGGGTTCGAGATCCGCGCGGGCAAGAGCCCGCACTGGACCGGCCAGGCGAACTCACCCAGGACCTACGGCCACTTCGGACAGTCCGGCACCTTCATCTGGGTGGACCCGGACGCCGGGGTCGCCTGCGTCGCGCTGGCGGACCGGGTGTTCGGGCGGTGGGCGGTCAGCGCCTGGCCGAAGTTCGCCGACGCCGTGCTAGCCGACCTCCGGTAGCGGCCCCAGCAGGTCGTCGGCGTCGCAGATCCGGTACGCGTAGCCCTGTTCGGCGAGGAACCGCTGGCGGTGGGCGGCGTAGTCGGTGTCCAAGGTGTCCCGCGAGACCACCGAGTAGAAGTGCGCCTGGCGGCCGTCGCCCTTGGGGCGCAGCAGGCGGCCGAGGCGCTGGGCTTCCTCCTGGCGGGACCCGAAGGTCCCCGACACCTGGATGGCCACCGACGCCTCGGGCAGGTCGATCGAGAAGTTGGCCACTTTGGACACCACGAGCCTGCCGACGGCCCCGGTGCGGAAGGCCTCGAACAGCTTCTCGCGCTCGGCGTTGCGGGTCGAGCCCTGGATGACCGGGCAGTCCAGGGCCAGGCCCAGCTCCTCGAGCTGGTCGAGGTAGGCCCCGATCACCAGGGTCGGCTCGTCGGGGTGGCGGTCCAGGATGGACTGCACGACCGGGATCTTGGTGCGCGCGGTGGCGCACAGCTTGTAGCGCTCCTCCGGCTCGGCGGTGGCGTACTGCAGGCGCTCGTTGTCCGTCAGGGTCACCCGGACCTCGGTGCACTCCGCGGGCGCGATCCAGCCCTGGTTCTCGATGTCGCGCCACGGCACGTCGTAGCGCTTGGGGCCGATCAGGGAGAACACGTCGCCCTCGCGGCCGTCCTCGCGCACCAGGGTGGCGGTCAGGCCGAGGCGCCTGCGCGACTGCAGGTCCGCGGTCATCCGGAAGACCGGCGCGGGCAGCAGGTGCACCTCGTCGTAGATCACCAGGCCCCAGTCGCGGGAGTCGAACAGCTCGAGGTGGCGGTACTCGCCCTTGGACTTGCGGGTGATCACCTGGTACGTGGCGATGGTGACCGGGCGGATCTCCTTGCGCTCGCCGGAGTACTCCCCGATCTCGTCCTCGGTCAGCGACGTGCGCGCCACCAGCTCGCGCTTCCACTGCCTGCCCGCCACGGTGTTGGTGACCAGGATCAGGGTCGTCGCCTGGGCGTGGGCCATGGCCGCGGCGCCCACCAGCGTCTTGCCCGCCCCGCACGGCAGCACCACCACGCCGGAGCCGCCCGCCCAGAACGCCGCGGCGGCGTGCCGCTGGTAGTCGCGCAGTGACCAGCCGTCCTCGGCCAGGTCGATCTGGTGCGCCTCGCCGTCGACGTAGCCCGCCTGGTCCTCCGCGGGCCAGCCCACTTTCAGCAGCACCTGCTTGAGCCGACCGCGCTCGCTGGGGTGCACGACGACGGTGTCGGGGTCGATCCTGGCGCCCATCATCGGCGAGATCTTCTTGTGCCGCAGCACCTCCTCCAGCACCGCGCGGTCGGTGCTGGACATCACCAGGCCGTGCGCGGGGTGGTTGTGCAGCGTCAGCCTGCCGAAGCGGGCCATCGTGTCGACGACGTCGATGAGCAGCGGCTGCGGCACCGGGTAGCGCGAGTACGTGGTCAGCGCGTGCACCACCTGCTCGGCGTCGTGCCCGGCCGCCCTGGCGTTCCACAGGGCCAGCGGGGTCACCCGGTAGGTGTGCACGTGCTCGGGCGCGCGCTCCAACTCGGCGAACGGCGCGATGGCCGTGCGCGCGTCGTCGGCGCTGGCGTGCCCGACCTCCAGCAGCAGCGTCTTGTCCGACTGCACGATCAGCGGTCCGTCGGTCATATCAGACAGTGTCCCAGACCTCGGGTACCGTCCCACCCGGTCCGTACCACCCCCGCGGAGGCGACATGAGTGAGCAGGAGACAGAAGGCACGCCCAGGCGGCTTTTGGGGATGCCGGTGTGGGCCGTGGCGGTGCTCGCGGCGGTGCTGGTCGCCGGGGTCGGGTTCGGCGCCTACCAGCTCCTCACACCCGCGCGGACCAGCGCCTCGGGCGAGTGCGTCGCGGTGACCGGCGCCGACGACGCCGCCGAGGTGCGGACCGTCGACTGCGCCGACGACGCCGCCGCCTTCAAGCTCGCCTCCACCCGCGGCCTCGACGACCTCGGCTGCCCGGAAGGGGCCTACCGGGAGGTGCGCACCGGCTCGGACCTGCTGTGCCTGATGCCCAACTTCGTGGCCGACACCTGCTACGAGGCCGACGACGCCAACAACGGCTTCAAGGTCGCCGACTGCTCCTCCCAAGAGGCCATCCGCGTCTCCGAGGTCATCGAGGGGACCACCGACCCCTCCGGCTGCCCCGACGGCAGCGGCCTCGGCTACCCGGAGCCGTCCGTCGTCTTCTGCATCGAGACGCCCGGGGTGTGATCCGCGAGGGGTTTGTCCAAACGCCACTTCCCTGTGCGCTGGTGTGCGTTAGATTGCACCGCCGCCCACGCCGATGGTGAGCGTTCGCCCCGGGATTCCACAGAGGTGCACATGTCCAGCCCCCAGCCGCCATACGGCCAGCAGCCGCCGCCACAGGGCCAGCCCTACGGCCAGCCCCAGGGCCAGCCGTACCCCCAGCAGGGCCAGCCCTACGGCCAGGGCGGCGGTCCCCAGCAGCCGGGCCACCCCCAGGACCCGTACGGCCAGCCCGGCCAGCCCCACGGCCAGCAGGGCGACCCGTACGGCCAGCCCGGACAGCCCGGTCAGCAGGCCGGCCAGCAGGGCCAGCCGTACGGCCAGCCCGGTCAGCAGGGCCAGCCGGGCGACCCGTATGCCCAGCAGGGCCAGCAGCCGCCGTTCGGTCAGCCAGGCCAGCCAGGGCAGCCCGGCCAACCCGGCCAGCAGCCCCCGTTCGGGCAGCCGGGCCAGCAGCCGCCGCCGCCGTTCGGCCAGCAGCCCTACCCGGCCGACGGCACGCCGCCGAAGAAGTCCAACTCCAAGATCATCCGGGCGGTCGCGGCGATCGTCGCGCTGATCGTCGTCGGCGGCGTCGGCTTCTACTTCTTCAACCAGTCCGCGGCCAGCGCCGAGGTGGGCGACTGCATCAAGGTCAAGAGCGCCAGCGCCACCGACGCCGACGTGGAGAAGATCGGCTGCGAGAGCCCGGAGGCGGTGTTCAAGGTCGCCTCGAAGCTCGACAGCACCACCGCCGACTGCCCGACCGAGGACTACCTGCAGTACACCCAGTCCGGCCGCGGCTCGGACTTCTCGCTGTGCCTGATCCTCAACGCGAAGACCGGTGAGTGCTTCTCCGGCATCGACAGCCCCGACACCGCCAAGAAGGTCGCCTGCGGCGGCGGCGACGTCGACCTCGAGGTGCTGCAGGTCATCGACGGCAAGACCGACGGCCAGGAGTGCGCCGACGTGGAGAACGCCACCATGGGCATCGGCTACACCGAGCCCGCAATGATCATCTGTGGCAAGACTTCCTGAAGGATTTCCCGGGAAACTTCCTGAAGAATTTCCTGGGGACGCATGAAGAAGGGGGCCCGGTGGAGACCGGGCCCCCTTCTCATGCGTCCACCGGTTCCTTGGCCTGCAGGAGCCCGGCCACCCGGGAGCGCAGCTCCACGAACTCCTCCGAGGCCCGCGTGGTGATCTGGTTCCGCACCGGGCCCAGCGGCACGTCCAGCGCCGCCACGACCGTCGCGGGCGACTTCGACAGCACCAGCACCCGGTCGCCCAGGTAGACGCTCTCGTCGATGTCGTGGGTGACCAGCAGGACCGTCGTCTCCAGCTCGCGGCGCACCCGCAGCAGCAGGTCCTCCAGCTCGAAGCGGGTCTGCGCGTCCACCGAGGCGAACGGCTCGTCCATCAGCAGCAGGGCGGGCTGGTAGGCCAGCGCGCGGGCGATGGCCACCCGCTGCTGCATGCCGCCGGAGAGCTCCCACGGGTGCTTGCGGGCCGCGGCGGCCAGCCCGACCGCCTCCAGCGCGTCCGCCGCCCGCCGGGTCCGCTCGACGCGCCCCAGCGCCCGCAGCGGGAACTCGACGTTGCGCTGCACCGACAGCCACGGGAACAGCGAGCGGCTGTAGTCCTGGAAGACCACGGCCAGGTCGGACGGCACGCCGTCGACCCGGGTGCCGTGCAGGCTGACCGTGCCCTCCGTGGGCCGGATCAGCCCGGAGATCGTCCGCAGCAGCGTGGACTTGCCGCAGCCGGAGGGGCCCACGACACAGACCAGCTCCCCGGCCTCGACGGTGAACGACAGGCCGGCGATGGCGGCGTGCGCGCCGTCCTTGGCCGGGTAGGTGTGGCCGAGGTCGGTGACATCGAGCATCGAGCTCATATCATCCTCCGGTTGCCAGCGTGTGGGCTTCAAGGGAGTGCCGCGGCTGCCAGGCCAGGGCCCGGCGCTCTGCGGCGAGCAGCGCGGTGTTGAACAGGTAGCCGAGTACTCCGAGGGTGACGATCCACGCCCACATCGCGGGCAGGTCGTAGTCGCGCTGGGCGGCGATGAGCTGGTTGCCGATGCCGTTGACCGAGCCGACCAGCTCGGAGATGACCATGAGGATCAGGGCGATCGACAGGCTCAGCCGCAGCCCGGCGAACACCTTCGGCAGCGCCGCGGGAAGCACGACGCCCAGCGTCCACTGGGTGTGGGAGAGCCGGAACACCCTGGCGGTCTCCACCTTGGTGGCGTCGACGCCGCGGGCGCCGTCGACGGTGTTGAGCAGCACCGGCCACAGCGCGCCGAAGACGATGGTGGGCAGCTGCATGCTGGTGACGCCGATGGTGGCGACGAAGAACGGCACCAGCAGCGGCGGCGGGACCGAGCGCAGGAACGTGAACAGCGGCCCGAGGTAGGCCATCGCCGTGCCGGAGCGCCCGAGCAGGATGCCCAGCGCCACGCCGACGGCCGCGGCCAGCGCCCAGCCCAGCAGCATCCGCCCGACGCCGGGCACCATGTGGTCGGCGAAGGCGTCGGAGAACCACAGGCCGAGCATGGTGGGGCCGATCTCCGACGGCGGCGGGAAGAACGGGTCGCCCGCCAGCCGGGTCGCCAGCTCCCAGAACGCCACGGCCGCCAGGAACACCGCCCAGCGCTGGGTCAGCCGGGTGAGCAGGCTCACTGGTCGGCTCCCTTCGGCGCGCTCCAGAAGAACAGCCGCCGGTGCAGCCGCTCCAGGCCCGCGTTGGCGGCGTACCCGATCAGGCCCGCGAGGACGGTCCCGGCCAGCACCTGGTCCATGTTGGTGCCGCCGCTGCCCGCAATCATGATGAATTGCCCGATGCCGGGTGTGCCACCTGCGAACAGCTCGGCGCTGATGACCACGGCCAGCGCCATCGCCACCGACAGCCGCAGCCCGGTGAGCACGAACGGCGCGGCGCTCGGCAGCGCCACCCTGGTCAGCACCCCGAGCCTGCCCGTCCCGAAGGCGCGCGCGGTGTCCACGTGCAGCGGGTCGAGCTCGTCGAGGGCGTAGATGGTGTTGAACAGGATCGGCCAGAGCGCCCCGTAGACCGCCAGGGTGATCTTGGTGTCCGGGCCGGTGCCGATGGTCAGCAGGGCGAGGGGGATCAGCGCGACCGAGGGGATCGGCCGCAGGAACTCCACCAGGGTCATGGCTGCCCGGCGCACGGTCGCGACGCTGCCCAGCACCAGCCCGGCGGGCACGGCGATGAACAGCGCGATCCCGACCGCGATGAGGGTGGCGAGCACGGTGGCGATCACCGCGCGCAGGAACTCCTCGTCCCCCAGCAGGAAGACCATGGTGGGCAGGACGGTGCTCGGTGGCACCAGGTAGTCGCTCGACACGAGCTCGGTCTGGCTGGCCACTTCCCAGATGGCGAAGAGGCCGGCCAGACCGACGAGGCTCGCGGGAACGCGGGGGTTTCCGCTCACGATGCGTGGCCCCGGGCTGGCCCGGGGCCCACCTCCAGACCTCAGCCGCTCGACCCGGTGTTGACGAGCATCGGCTGCACGTCCAGGTGTCCCTTGATGGCGCCGAACTCCTCGAGCAGGTTGGCCACCCGCTGGATTCGGTTGGCTTCCAGGGAGGTCGAGTAGGTCGAGATCGTGACCAGCTTCGCGGTCTCTTCGTCGATCTTGGCGTACTTGACGAACATCGGCTCCATCTTGGACCGGTCGGTGGACTCGGCCGCGGCCCGTGCGAGGGCCCGCTGGAAGGCGGCGATGGTGTTGGGGCTGCTGGTGGCGAACTTGCCCTCGCCGCCGACGGCCATGTAGCCCGACATCGGCAGCTCGGCGGTGGGGCCGGAGGCGGCGTCGAGCACCGGTACCGCGCCGATCTTCTTCATGGAGTTGGTGACGAACGGCTCGACGAGCACGGCGGCGTCGACGGTGCCCTTCTCCATGGACTCGATCATCTGCGGCAGCGGCATCTCGATCCACTCGACGGTCGAGTAATCGATGCCCTGGACCTTCATCACCGCCATCGGGGCGAGGTCGGTGAAGGTGTTCTTCGCGGTGATCGCGATCTTCTTGCCGGAGAGGTCGGCGGCCTTCTTGACCGAGGAGTTCGGCGCGGCCATGACCATCAGGTGGTTGGCCTTGGCGGCCAGCCCGTCGGCGACGATGCGGAAATCACCGACCCTGCGGCTCTGGGCGATGAAGGTCGCCGCGTAGGTGGAGAAGGTGATGTCCAGGCTGCCGTTCATGATGCCGTTGATGGCGGCTTGGCCGTTGGGCACGGCGACGGCCTCGACCTCCAGGCCCTCGTCCTTGAAGTAGCCCTTCTCGATGGCGTAGTGCAGCGGGGCCACGTCGACGACGGGGATGGTGCCGACCTTGATCTTGGGCTTCTCCACCCCTCCAGCGCCGGTGGAGCCGCTGGGCGACTCGTCTTCGCCGCCGAGCAGGCCGCAGCCGCTCAGTGTCGCGGCGAGGGCAACGGCCAGGGCCGCGATCGGCAGACGGACGCGGGCAGTCCGTCCGGTAACGCTTCGGAGCATGAAGCTCTCCTCGTAGGAGGTTGATATTTGTCGAGGTTGTGGGCCCCCCTGGCACCAGGTGGCACTCTAGAGACTCAGTACTGCTTGTCACAATGAGTGCGCACCACTCTCCACGCGGTGAACTCTCTCACTGAATCGGGCGACGTCATTGCCCCACTTGGCGCAATTACGGCGAGCGGCTGACCAGCGTTTACGTACCGTCACCGATTCGGTGAACAGCTGTTCACATTGATCATCATTTGGCGTAACCTGACCCCTGAATATCGTAATTGGGTCACGCACGGGCATTGTTGCGGACGCTAACTACCTGGAACGGCATGTGACGATGCCCTGGAAGGGTTACATCGTGGCGTAGAGTTCGCTACCTTCTGTGCCCACAGGCCCGGTGCAGACCCCGTCTGCGGCGGTAGGGAGCGGTATCAGGATGCGCGTGAGCACGGGGGGCCCGAGCGGGTCCCGGCCATGCGGCATCATGGACCGCCGGGGGCGTCCGTCGGTAACGACTGGGATTGTTGTCCGTTCGAGCTGGACACCGAGAAACGGGCACTGGCTCAGATGCAGGGAGTAGTGCGCATGCAGTGCCCGACCACCCCGGTGGGGTCGACGCAGGCCAAGGGAAAGTCGGTGGTGCCGCCGTGTCCGAGGTAGAGACGGGCGCTTCGCCGCCCCGGTCGCCCGCCCGCAAGACGGTCGAGGGCGGTTCGCGCTGGCGGCTGCGCAACTGGCGTCTGCGGACCAAGCTGATCGGCGTCCTGATGGTCCCGGTCATCACCGCGATCGCCCTGGGCGTGCTCCGCGCGTCCAACGAGCTCGACCGCGCCCAGACCTTCGACGACGCCGCCATCAGCGTCACCGCCACGCTCGACGTCGTCGCCCTCGTGCACGACCTGCAGAGCGAGCGGAACCTGGTGGTGGCCTACGTCGCGGGCGGTCGGTCCGGTGACACCGGCCCCATGCAGGGCCAGATCCAGCGGACCAACGCCGCCCTGGCCCGGCTCAACCAGGCCGTGGAGAACGTCCGGACCACGCGCGGGGACCTGCTCGTCAGCCTGCGCGACCGCCTCGGCGCGATCGAGTCGGTGCGCAACGCCGCGCAGACCAGCCGCTACCCCGACGTCGGCGTCTACCGCTCCTACACCGGTCTGCTGGAGACGGTGCTCTCCGCCGGTGCGGAATTCACGTCCTCGCTGGTGCAGTCGGAGATCTCCCGCCTTGGCGCGGCCTCGCTGGCCATCGTCGAGGCCAAGGAGTTCCTGGGCAGGCAGAACGCGACCCTGACCGTCGCCGCGCAGCGCGACGCGTTCCCGCCGGGCTTCCTCGACCAGACCCGCGCCGCCGACGCCAGCTTCAGCGCCTCGGTCGCCAACTTCCGGGCCAACGCCTCCAGCGCCGAGGCGCAGTTCTTCTCCGACACCTACACCGGCGCCGAGGTCGACTCCCGTGAGCGGCTCAAGCTGACCGCGATCAGCAGGGCCGAGCGGGGCCTGCCCCTCGGCGTGAACATCAACGAGCTCAACGCCAGCGCCCGCGCCGCGAGCGAGGCGATGCGCAAGGTCGAGATCAGCCTGCTGGAGAAGCTGCGCGGCCGGGCGAGCGACGCGGCCGACCAGGCGCTGGCCAACGCCTGGCGCGACGCGGCGATCGTGCTGCTGGCCATCCTGGCCGCGATGATCGTGACCTTCGTCGTGGCCCGCTCGCTGCTGGTGCCGCTGCGCGTGCTGCGCCGCGACGCCCTGGACGTGGCCAACCGGCGGCTGCCGGAGACGGTGCAGCGCATCCTCGCCGACCCGGACCCGGTGGAGGCGGCGAAGAACGCCGTCGAACCGGTGCCGGTGTTCACCCGCGAGGAGACCGGCCAGCTGGCCCGCTCCTTCGACGCCGTGCACGACCAGGCGGTCCGGATGGCGACCGAGCAGGCGCTGCTGCGCGACAACATCAACTCGATCTTCGTCAACCTCTCCCGCCGCTCGCAGACCCTCGTCGAGCGCCAGCTGGCCCTCATCGACCGCCTCGAGCAGGACGAGCAGGACCCCGACCAGCTGGCCAGCCTGTTCGAGCTCGACCACCTCGCCACCCGGATGCGGCGCAACTCCGAGTCGCTGCTGGTGCTCTCCGGCTCCGGCCTGTCCCGCCAGCTCTCCCGCCCGGTGCCCGCCGTCGAGGTCGTCGGCGCCGCGGTCTCCGAGGTCGAGCAGTACGCCCGCATCGAGGTGCTCTCCGCCCCGGAGATCGCCGTGCAGGGCCGCGCGGTCTCCGACCTGGTGCACCTGATCGCCGAGCTGCTGGACAACGCCACGTCGTTCTCCGAGCCGGACAAGAACGTCTACGTGCGCATGGCCATCACCCGCAAGAAGGAGTTGGCGATCCAGATCACCGACTCCGGTGTCGGCATGTCCGCCGACGAGATCGACTCGGCCAACACCCGCCTCGCCGACCCGCCGGACCTCGACGTCGCGGTGACGCGGCGGATGGGCCTCTACGTGGTCGCCCGGCTGGCCAAGCGCCACGACATCAAGGTCCGGCTGCGGGAGAACGAGGACATCGAGGGCGGCCTGATCGCCCGGATCACCGTCCCCGCCGCGCTGGTCCACACCACCCCCGGCGCGTCCGCGCAGCCGACCATGACCTCGCTGTCGATGCCGTCGCTGCCCGCACTGCCCTCAGCGCCCGCCACCCCCTCGGGCGGCATGTCGATGCGCGGCGAGGCGGGCGACACCGCGGTGAAGGCCAGCGGCATCGCGGGCGCGTTCACCAGCAGCATGCCCCGCGTGCGGACCGAGGGCGGCTTCCTCAGCGAGTCCCAGGTCGACCGCCCCGCCGAGGAGGTGGCGGGCTTCCCGCCGTTCCGCCTCGGCCACGACGACCCCGAGGACACCGGCGGCTGGGGCCCGCCCGCCTCCCCCGAGGAGATCCGGGCCCGCCTCAACGGCCACCTGGTCGACGACGAGGGCGTCAACGCCCTGTTCGGCGCCCCGATGTCCGGCGACTCCCCGGAACCGGAGCCGGAGCCGCTGCCCGAGCCGCAGGCCCCGCCCAACGGCCTGGCCACCGCGTTCATGCAGCGGCCCGCCCAGGACCGGGCCATCGACCCGCCGACCGAGCGGCTGCCCATCTACGAGGCCGTGCTGTCGCAGTGGTTCGAGGCGGGCGACACCGGGGCGGGCGCGCAGGCGCCGGTCACCGGGAACGAGCCCCCCGCCAAGGAGCCGGTCGCCCCCAGCGCCCCCACCGCGGCGGAGACGACCCAGGCCGCGGAGACCCAGGCCGCCGAGATCCAGGCCGAGGACGACCGCGCCGCGGCGTGGACCTCGCCGGGTGACGACGGCTGGCGCAGGGCGCGGGCGCTGCTGGACACCCCGCCGGAGAACACCAGCACCACCGCGGGCCTGCCCAAGCGCGTGCCCAAGCAGCACCTGGTGCCCGGCTCGGCGGCGCCGAGGGAGTCGACGGCGTCCAGCACCGACGAGCACCCGCTGATCCCCGCCCTGCCGCCACGCACGGCCGATGCGATCCGCGGCCGCATGTCCAGCTTCCAGCAGGGGGTGCGCCGGGGTCGACACGCCCTCATCGACGCCTACGCTGGTGATCAGAACGGTTCCGACGAGAGCCGCCGAGACGAGGAGCAGGAGTGACCGCGTCCGCACAGCAGCCCGGTAGTTTCGGGTGGCTCATTACCGATTTCGTCCGCCAGGTGCCTGGCGTGGCCCACGCAGTGGTGGTTTCCGCGGACGGGTTGCTCTTGGCCAGCTCGCAGGGCCTGCCACGGGACCGCGCCGAGCAGCTCTCCGCCGTGGCCTCCGGGCTGGTCAGCCTCACCCAGGGCGCGGCGCGCTGCTTCGAGGCGGGCGGGGTCAACCAGACCGTGGTCGAGATGGACCGCGGCTACCTGTTCCTGATGTCCATCTCCGACGGCTCGTGCCTGGCGGTGCTGGCCGCGCCGAACTGTGACATCGGCCTGGTCGCTTACGAGATGACACTGCTCGTCGAGCGGGTCGGCCAGCAGATGACGCCGGAGCTGCGCGCGCAGCTCCAGGGCGCCCAGCGCAGGTAGACGGCGGAGGAAGCGATGAGCACCGGCCGCAGAGCCACTGGCAGGCGAGCTGAGGAGGACTATCCCTATCGGGACCTGTTCGACTCCAACAGCGCCTTCCGCGGCATGGACGACGACGTCGAGCGGAGGCAGACGGACATGTCGGAGCGGGGTTGGGAGGACTTGCCCGAGCACGGCGAGCCGCCGAACAGGTTCGACATCAACGGCTTCCAGGCGCGTCTGTTCGGCGGACCGGGCGCCACGCTGTACGGCGACTCGGGCATCCCGGCGCAGTCGGACTGGGACTCCAAGGAGATCCCCGCCGTCAGCGAGCCCGACCCCGTCCCCGACCCGGTCGAGCCCGCCCCGCACGAGACCGGCTCGCTGGTCCGCCCGTACACCAAGACCGGTGGCCGCACGCGCTCGGACTACGACCTCGCCATCGAGGCGCTGGTCTCGACCAGCGACCGGGGCAAGTTCCCCGACCCGACGGTGCGCGCGGAGCACCGGACGATCTGCGGCCTGTGCCTGGACACCCGCTCGGTCGCCGAGGTCGCCGCCCACCTGCGCCTGCCGCTGGGGGTGGCCAAGGTGCTCATCGGCGACATGGCGGGCCTGGGTCTGGTCTCCATCCACCAGAGCGGCATGGTCGTTGGTGACCGGCCTTCGATCGAATTCATGGAAAGGGTGCTCAGTGGGCTCCGCAGGCTCTAGTCCCCTCAGCGCGCGCGGCGCGACGCCGCAGCCCACCACCTCGGCCAAGATCGTGGTAGCAGGCGGGTTCCGCGTCGGGAAGACGACACTGGTCGGCTCGGTCTCCGAGATCGTCCCGCTGACCACCGAGGCCGTCATGACCGAGGCCAGCGTGGACGTCGACGACCTGTCGTCGACCCCGAACAAGGTCACCACGACCGTGGCCATGGACTTCGGCCGCGTGTCCCTGGACTCGGACCTGATCCTCTACCTGTTCGGCACCCCGGGCCAGCACCGCTTCTGGTTCATGTGGGACGACCTGGTGCGCGGCGCGATCGGCGCGGTCGTGCTGGTCGACACCCGCCGCCTGGCGGACGCCTTCGCCTCGATCGACTTCTTCGAGGACCGCGGGCTGCCGTACATCATCGCCCTGAACTGCTTCGACCGCGTGCTGCACCACCGGATCGACGACGTGCGGGAAGCCCTGACCATCGACGTCGGCGTGCCGATCGTGACCACCGACGCGCGGGACCGCGAGTCGACCAAGGAAGTCCTGATCACCTTGGTGGAGCACGCCATGCAGCAGCGGATGTCGCGCGCGGTGTGAGCCGCGGGAGGCCATCGGCAGCGGTGGCCTCCGCCAGGGGCGTGGTTCAGTCCTCCACGAGCGCGACGCCCGCGATGCGGTGCAGCGGCAGCCGGTGGGTCTGCTCGCCCGCGGTTCCCTCCACCACGCCCGCGCCCACCCGCACGGGCGTGATCACGTGCCTGCTCGCCACCCCGTTGCCGTCCACGAGCGAGACCACGACCCGTCGCCGCTCGCGCAGGGCCGCGCTCAGCACCGCCACCGTTTCCGCGGAGTTGCCGCCGAGGCCCGCGCCCGGGGTGACGGTGCGGCCGTGGCGGGTGGCGGCGGCCTGGTCGCCCAGCCGCATGCCGCTCACCAGTTCCCGCAGGGTGTCCGGGTCGACCCGGCGCGGGGCGGCCGGGCGGCGCGGTGAGCGGGCGGGTGCGGCGATGCGCCGTCCGGGCGGACGCAGGTCCACGACCTGCCCGTCGACGCCCTCGGCCGCGGGGGCGAACCCGGCGGCGCGCAGTTCCTCCAGCACCTCCAGCAGCGGCACCGGGCTGACCAGCACGGTCGGGGCGATCCGGCGCAGCCGCAGACCTGCCGCGAGCGAACTGGCGGCGACCTCGGCCACCAGCGCCGGGTCGTCGCAGCGCAGGAAGCACGCCGCCGAGCCGCCGCGCAGGCGCCCGTGCCTGCGGGCCACGTCATCGATGAGGTACGTCAGCCCTTGGGGCACCGGCGTGCGGGAGTGCCGGGTGAACAGCTCGTGCAGGTCCTCGGCGGTGCGCCCGGCGTCGAGGGCGCGGCGCAGCGAGGACTCGGTGACCCGGTAGACGGTGGCGCCGCCCGCGGACTCCAGGTCGGCGGCCTCGGCCACCCGCGCCGCCAGGTGCGGCTCCAGCGGGCCGGGCGCGACGACGGTCAGGTCGGCCTGCACCAGCACGTGGTCGACCGGCTCGGGCATCGCCGCGGCCATCCGCTTGCCCGCGGCGGAGGCGTCCTCGTCCAGCAGCGCGCGGCCGGGGCCGCTCAGCGCGCCGAGGGCGACCACGCCCAGCGCGGTGGCCTCGGCGAGCGTCCAGCGGACGACCTCGTCGCGCAGCCTGCCGCCGCGGCGGGGCGCCCGCCAGGCCAGCACCGCGGCCAGCTCGTCGGCGGACACGACGCCCGCGCCGTCGGGCAGCTCGGCCAGCGCGCGCAGCACCCGGGTGCGCTCCAGCGGCGCGGTGGGGCGGCGCAGGTCCTCCGACAGCGGGGCGAGCAGCTTGTCGCGGGCGTCCTTGCGGCCCGCGAGACCGGGCAGGCGGGGCAGGTCGACCCAGCCGGTGGCCAGCGCGGCCCAGCGGTGCGCCGGTCCGGCGGCCAGCCAGGCGTCGGCCAGGGTGGTCGGGGCCCACTCCGGATCGGTCTCGCCGCTGTCGGCGACCAGGCCGGCCCCCGCGGCGATCTCCACCAGCAGGCTCGCCCGCGCCTCGGTGACGTCGACGGCCTTGGCCAGCCTGCGCAGCTCCCGCACGCCCAGCCCGCCCGCCTTGCGGACCGGGGCGGGCTCGGCCGACCACAGCCGCAGCAGTGATTCGAGGTGCCGCACCAGTTCCATCGCCTCGCCCGCGGCCGTGCCGTCGACGGTGGCGCGCTGGTGCGGGGTCGTGCGCAGGGAGGGCTCGGTGAGCGCGGTCGGGGCGCCGCGCAGGACGGCGGCGACCTGGCCGGGCAGCATCACCGTCTCCGCGTCGCGGCGCACGAGCAGGCCGCGGGCGAGCAGGCGCTGGATCGGCGTGACGGACTGCGCGAGGGTGGCGGTGGACCCGGCGTCCTTGGTCTGGCCGACGCCGGTGCCGGTGGCCAGGGCGTGCAGCACCTGCCGCTCGTCGCCGTCGAGCTGGGCGAGCAGGCCGGGGACCTCGGCGGGGGCGGGCGCGGGCGTCGACGGGGGCAGGTTGCCGACCTCGCGGGCGGCGGGCACCAGGGCGACGGCGTCGTCGCCGCCCCAGGCCAGGGCCAGCTCGCGCAGGACCGACACCGCGGCGCGGACGCGGGTCTTCGCCAGCCCGATGTCGACGGCGGAGACCGGGACCGGCGCGCTGTCGGCCCCGGCCACCAGCAGCGCGTCCAGGACGGCCAGCGTGGCGGTGTCCAGGCTCTCCGCCGCGCGGGCCACCGAGGCGCGGCTGGCGGCCCTGGCGGCGAGCACGCCGGTGTCCGGCGGGCGCGGGGTGGCGAGGTCGGGCCGGGCGGCCAGCAGGGCGACCACCGCGGCCTCGTCCGCGTCGCGCAGCCAATCGGTGAGCGTGGACACCCCGACCACGGTATACGGCGTCCGGTAACCTCACCTTCGCCGGATCAGTCGAGGAGGAGCCGTGGGCAAGGTTGCCAAGTCCGATCGCGTCGACCCGCACTGGAAGGTTGACGACGAGACCGGCGCGCACCCGGTCTCGGAGCTGACCGCCGACCGCCAGGGGGCCCTGTCGCCGTACGGGGACATCACGTTCCCGCTGGAGGCCGTGCCGTACGTCCACCCGGTGACGAAGATCAACAAGTAGGGCTAGGCTCGGCTGCCTCATTTCCGTCCACTTCGGAAAGGCCAGCAGCCATGCCCGTGCCCGGTCCCGGTTACTCCATCACGATCCGCGTCGAGGCTCCGCCGTCGACCGGAGTGGCCGGGGACCTGACCAGCGCCGTCGGCCGGGCGGGCGGGGTGATCACCGCCTTCGACGTCGTCGACTCGCACAGCGACAGCGTGGTCATCGACATCACCTGCAACGCCCTGTCCGCCGACCACGCCCGCGACATCACCGAGGCGCTGCGCGCGCTGCCCGGGGTGGATGTCCGCAAGGTCTCCGACCGCACCTTCCTGGTCCACCTCGGCGGCAAGATCGAGGTCACCGCCAAGGTCGCCCTGCGCAACCGCGACGACCTCTCCCGCGCCTACACCCCGGGGGTGGCCCGCATCTGCCAGGCCATCGCCGAGAACCCCGACGACGCGCGGGCGCTGACCATCAAGCGCAACACCGTCGCCGTGGTCACCGACGGCTCCGCGGTGCTCGGCCTGGGCAACCTCGGGCCCGCCGCGGCGCTGCCGGTGATGGAGGGCAAGGCGGCGCTGTTCAAGAAGTTCGCGGGCGTCGACGCCTGGCCGGTGTGCCTGGACACCCAGGACACCGAGGAGATCATCCGGACCGTCGAGCTGATCGCCCCGGTCTACGGGGGCATCAACCTGGAGGACATCGCCGCGCCGCGCTGCTTCGAGATCGAGCGCAGGCTGCGCGACAAGCTCGACATCCCGGTCTTCCACGACGACCAGCACGGCACCGCGATCGTCGTCGTCGCCGCCCTGCGCAACGCGCTGCGCTGCGTCGGCAAGGACATCACCGACACCAAGATCGTGGTGTGCGGGGTCGGCGCGGCGGGCTCGGCGATCATCCGCCTGCTGCTGCGCCGGAGCCCGGCCGACATCATCGCCGTCGACGTCGACGGCATCGTCCACCGCGAGCGCGGCGACACCGACGCCAACCTGTGCTGGGTCGCCTCGAACACCAACCGCGAGGGCATGACCGGCCGCCTGCACGACGCCCTGGTCGGCGCGGACGTCTTCATCGGCGTCTCGGCCCCGAACCTGTTCGGCGCCGACCAGGTGGCGACGATGGCGAAGGACCCGGTGGTGTTCGCCCTGGCCAACCCGGACCCGGAGATCGACCCGCTGGAGGCGCAGAAGCACGCCGCCGTGGTCGCCACCGGCCGCTCGGACTACCCGAACCAGATCAACAACGTGCTGGCCTTCCCCGGGGTGTTCCGGGGGCTGCTGGACGCCCAGGCCCGCGGGATCACCGACACGATGCTGATGGCCGCCGCCGACGCCATCGCCGACGTGGTCGACGGCGAGAGCCTCAACGCCTCGTTCATCGTGCCCTCGGTGTTCGACGCGGCCGTGGCGCCCGCCGTCGCCGAGGCGGTCCGCAAGGCGGCCGGGGGCCACTAGTGGCTCGTTAGTGGTCGCGGGCGCGGCACTAGCATTGGTTCGTGGGAGAACTCAGTCATGTCGACGCCTCCGGCGCGGCCCGGATGGTCGACGTCTCCGGCAAGTCCGTGACCGCGCGCTCGGCGGTGGCCACCGGGGTCGTCCGCACGACCGCCGAGGTCGTCGCCCTGCTCCGCCGGGACGGCCTGCCCAAGGGCGACGCCGTGGCCACCGCCCGCATCGCCGGGATCATGGCGGCGAAGCGGACGCCGGACCTGGTGCCGCTGTGCCACCCGATCGCGCTGTCCGGGGTGCGGGTGGAGCTGGAGCTGGCGGAGACCGAGGTGCGGATCACCGCCGAGGTGCGCACCAACGACCGCACGGGCGTGGAGATGGAGGCCCTGACGGCCGTCGCCGTCTGCGGGCTGACCCTGCACGACATGATCAAGGCCGTCGACCCGAGGGCGGTGCTGGACGCGGTGCGCGTCGAGCACAAGGACGGCGGCAAGAGCGGGACGTGGGACCGGTGAGCCGCACGGCGCGGGTGGTGACGGCGTCCAACCGGGCGGCGTCGGGGGTGTACGCGGACAAGACCGGGCCGGTGATCGTGGCCTGGCTGCGCGGGCGCGGGTACGCGGTGCCCGACGCGGCCGTGGTCCCGGACGGCGCGCCGGTCGAGGCGGCGCTGCGCGCGGCGGTGGCCGCCGGGGTGGACGTCGTGGTGACCACGGGCGGCACCGGCGTCACGCCGACCGACCGCACCCCGGAGGCGACGCGCGCGGTGCTGGACTACGAGGTCCCCGGCCTGGCCGACGCCATCCGGGCCGCTGGGCTGCCCGCCGTGCCCACCGCGGTGCTCTCGCGCGGGCTGGCAGGCGTGGCCGGGCGGACGCTGGTGGTGAACCTGCCGGGGTCCGGCGGGGGCGTGAAGGACGGGCTGGCGGTGTTGGAGCCGGTGCTCGACCACGCCGTCGACCAGCTGCGCGGCGGCGACCACGGGCCCGCCGCCGAGTCGGGCGCGCGGGTGCTGCGCGCGGAGGTCGCCGACTCCCCGATCGATGTGGCCTCGCACGCCTCGCTGGTGGAGGACGCCGCGGCCGGGGCCGTGGTGACCTTCGCCGGGGTCGTGCGCGACCACGACAACGGTCGCGGGGTGCGCAACCTGGACTACGAAGGCCACCCGTCGGCCAAGGACGTCATGACCGAGGTGGCCGCCGACGTCGCCGCCCGGCACCCCGGCGTGCACGCGCTGGCCGTCTCCCACCGCGTCGGCGCGCTGGTGATCGGCGACGTCGCCCTGGCCTGCGCCGTCTCGGCGGCCCACCGCCGCGCGGCCTTCGCCGCGTGCGCCGACCTGGTGGACGAGGTCAAGGCCCGCCTGCCCATCTGGAAGCACCAGGTCTTCACCGACGGCGCCGACGAGTGGGTCAACTGCCCGTAGGACAAGCCGGACCCCACCCGCCGGGGGAACGCGGGTGGGGTCGGGGGCCTGCCTGATGCCGGGTGACTACTTGGTGGCGATCTTCTGACCCACCAGGATCAGGTTCGGGTCGCCGATGTAGCTCTTGTTCTTCTCGTGCAGGCCCTGCCAGCCGCCCTCCACCTTCATGGTGTCGGCGATCTTGGACAGCGTGTCGCCCGCGACGACGGTGTAGTCGCCCTTGGGGTTGCTCTTGGCCAGCACGGGCACGGTCACCCGCACGGGGGCAGGGGCGGGCGCCGACTGCTGCGCGTACTTCTTGGTGGCCTTGGGGGTGGCCTTCGCCTTCTTGCCGGTCGGCTGGGTGTTCGTGGCCTTGTAGCTCTTGGCCGGGGCGGCCGAGCCGCCGCGCTTGCCGCAGGTCGGCCACGCGCCGATGCCCTGGCTGCGCAGCACGTTCTCGGCGACGCGGATCTGCTCTGACCGGGATGCCTGGTGCGGCATCCCTGAGCCGCCGTTGGCCCGCCAGGTGCTCGGGAGGAACTGCAGTCCGCCGTAGTAGCCGTTGCCGGTGTTGATGCTCCAGTTACCGCCGCTCTCACACTGCGCGACGGCGTCCCAGTTGACGCTGTCGGCGGAAGCGGGGGTGGCCGCCATGGCGACCGGTCCCGCCACCGCGACGCCCGCCACGACGACGCGAGCGAGGGTGCGCTTGGCGATGGACGACTTGCGGTGCTTGCCTCGATAACCCATTGCCATCTCTCCTTCCGCGCCTGCGAGCTGGCGGGCGGGCCCACACTCCTGGCCCGTCCGGGACCGCCGTCCCGGCTGCCACTCCGCGCGGCCGGATCGGCCCGCTCGTCGTGGTCCCTCGTCACCCTGTCCGGAAGTTCGCTTTCGCTCGGGGTTGGTTCCCGGGAGGCCGCCGGACAGGGGCTCGGCGCTACGGACTCCCGGGTGGTGCGCGGCTGGTTCGGGGCCAGCCATGGGCGACGGTACGTAACCGGGAACCGATACGGAAACGGAAGTAGATGTGACCGTAGTCACGGTAACGGGGGACAGCTTGCCGCGATCTTCGCTGAATCCGCAGGTCAAGCGTCTGAACCTGGCCGTAATCTGGCCGTGTCCGGGCCGAGATAATTCACTCTAAGTGAGGTCTGAGTCACGTCGGCCGAGCCCGTTAGGCCAATTCAGCGTTTAACCGCCCGCGAAGGGTGGTAGGACATCGAGGCCATCGCCCTCACCCAGCGGGGTCGACTTGTCGCGCACGGCGACGGAATTGAGGAGGAAGCTCGACGCCGCCAGCACGCGGTTCAGGTCCGTGCCGTGGAGGTCGGACACCGCCGTGATGGCCTGCTCGACGGTCGCCGACGGTGGCAGCGCCACGTCCTCTTCCGCGACGCCCGCGGCCGCGCGCGCACCCGCGAAATACCGCACCCGCACCGTGATCAAAATCAGCCCCCGATCGCGCTCATCGGCCGGATCGGCTGGGCGAAGCCCTCGTCGTTGATCCGGTGGCCCGCCAGTTTGGCCCACATCGCCGCCCGCCACGTCCCGGCCAGCTCGTCGTCGGAGGCGCCCGCGCGCAGCGGGCCGCGCAGGTCGGTCTCGCGCTCGCTGAACAGGCATGAGCGCAGGGCGCCGTCGGCGGTGAGCCGGGTGCGGTCGCAGTCGGCGCAGAACGGCCGGGTGACCGAGGCGATGACGCCCACCTCGGCCGGGCCGCCGTCGACCTGCCAGCGCTCGGCGGGCGCGCCGCCGCGCGGGCTCGGGCTCTCGGTCAGGGTGAACTCCGAGCGCAGCGTGTCCAGGATGTCCGCGGCGGTGACCATGTTCGCCCGGTCCCAGCCGTGCTGGGGGTCCAGCGGCATCTGCTCGATGAACCGCAGGTGGTAGCCGTGCTCCAGGCAGTACCTCAGCAGCGGCACGGCCTCGTCGTCGTTGATCCCGGGCAGCAGCACGGCGTTGACCTTCACCGGCGTCAGCCCGGCGTCGCGGGCCGCGGCCATGCCCTCGAGCACGTCGGCGAGCCGGTCGCGGCGGGTGATGCTGGTGAACCGCGCGGGGTCGAGGGTGTCGAGGGAGACGTTGACCCGGTCCAGGCCGGCCCCGGCCAGCGCGGCGGCCCTGCGGGTCAGCCCGATCCCGTTGGTGGTCATGGAGATCCTCGGCCGCGGGCGCAGCGCGGCGGTCGCGGCGACGACGTCGGCGATGCCCTTGCGCAGGGTCGGCTCCCCGCCGGTGAACCGGACGTTGGTGACGCCCAGCAGCTCGACGGCGACCCGGATGAGCCTGCCGAGCTCGGCGTCGGTGAGCAGGTCGCCGCCGGGCAGCCAGTCCAGGCCCTCGGCGGGCATGCAGTAGGTGCAGCGCAGGTTGCACCGGTCGGTCAGCGAGACCCGCAGGTCGGTGGCCACCCTGCCGAAGGAGTCCACCAGCCCGGGGGTGTCCGGCCGGGCTGGGCTCCGCCCGGCCACGCCGGGAAACCCGAGGTCAACGGGGGTCACCCGATCAAGCGTAGACCGCGTTCCCCCCGCCGAGTCCGGTGTGGAAACCGCTTTGGGCCGGATCTGAGGAGATAAATGCAGCTTTGTTACCGCAGGCGCGGACGTAGAGTGGGTTTCATGCCGCAATATCGGTTCGCCGAGGTCGCCCGCCTGCTGGGCGTGAGTGACGACACAGTGCGCCGATGGGCGGACGCGGGCCACCTGCCCGCCGAGACCGACCACGCGGGCCGCAAGGTCGTCGACGGCGCGGTCCTCGCCGACTTCGCCCGCGACGCCGCCGCGCAGGTGCCGGACCCGACCGCGGTGGGCCGCTCGGCGCGCAACCGGTTCGTCGGGCTGGTCACGCGGGTGATCACCGACACCGTGATGGCGCAGGTGGAGATGCAGTGCGGCCCGCACAGGGTGGTCTCGCTGATGAGCGCGGAGGCGGTGGTCGAGATGGGCCTGGAACCCGGGGTGCTCGCGGTGGCCCTGGTCAAGGCGACCCAGGTCGTGGTGGAGACCCCATGAGGGCGGAGGCGCCCCGAGTGGGGGTGACCGCGTGCGGGTGAGGGCTTTGATGAAGGCGGCCCGGGTCGCGGTGAAGGCCGCGGCGCTGGTGCTCGCCCTCTTGGCCGCGGGGTGCGCGGGCGCGCCGGGCAAGACCGTGGTGACCGTCTTCGCCGCCGCGTCGCTGACCGAGACCTTCTCCGCGATGGAGAAGGTGTTCGAGGCCCGCCACCCCGACGTCGACCTCCGGCTGAACTTCGCGGCGTCCTCCGCGCTGGCCCAGCAGATCGCCAACGGCGCGCGGGCTGACGTCTTCGCCTCCGCCGACGAGGCCACCATGGCCAGGGTCGAGGCCGACCTCGCCGAGCCCGCCCGGGTCTTCGCCACCAACCGGCTCACCATCGCCGTGCCCTCGGGCAACCCGGCGGCCGTCACCGGCTTGGCGGACCTGGCCCGCGACGGCGTCGTCACGGTCGTGTGCGCCCCCCAAGTGCCGTGCGGGCGGGCGACCGCCACCGTGCTGTCCGCCGCCGGGGTCCGCCTCTCACCCGCCAGCGAGGAACAAGACGTCAAGGCCGTCCTCACCAAAGTCGCCGCCAACGAGGCCGACGCGGGCCTGGTCTACGTCACCGACATCCCGTCGGCCGCAGGGAAGGCGGTCGCGGTCGACTTCCCCGAATCCACCCGCGCCGTCAACCGATACCCCATCGCCCTGCTGACCGACGCCTCCCAGCCCACCGCGGCCCGCCAGTTCATCGACCTGGTGCTCACCGAGCCCGGCCAGGCCGAACTGGTCCGAGCAGGCTTCGGCACCCCATGACCAGGCGGCTTACCGGCCCACCGGGGCATGGAGGATTCAGGCTGCGACAGCCCACGGACAGGTTGGGGAGTCGGGCTGTGGAGGTCCGTGGGCAGGCGGTCCAGCGGTTTGGTCGGGCATGGCGGGCTGCGGCAGCCTGCGGGCGGGTGGTTCGGCGGTTTGGTGGGTACCGAGGAGTCAGGCCGCGGCGGTCATGAGTGGGCGAGCTGACGGCACGGTCGGGCGGGGGCGCCTGCGTCGGGCGGCCGGAGGCGGGCGGGTCGACGATGTCGCGGGCAGGCAGGCGGTGGCGTTGCCCGTGCTGCTGTGGGTGCCTGCCGTGTTCGGGCTCGCGCTGGTGGTGCTTCCGCTCGCCGGACTGGTCGTGCGGACCGATCTGGCCGACTTCCCGGCCCAGGTGAGCAGTCCGAGTGCGCTCGCCGCGCTGTCGCTGTCGCTGCGGACGGCCGCGGTGTCCACGTTCTTGTGCCTGCTGCTCGGCGGGCCCCTTGCCGTCGTCCTCGCCCGCGCCCGCGTTCCCGGCCTGCGAGTGGTGCGGGCGCTGGTGTTGCTGCCGCTGGTCCTGCCCCCGGTCGTCGGCGGCCTGGCGCTGCTCTACCTGCTCGGCCGCACCGGGTTGGCCGGGCAGGCGCTGGACACGGTCTTCGGTGTCCGCGTGCCCTACACGACCGCCGCCGTTGTCCTCGCGCAGACCTTCGTCGCCATGCCGTTCCTCGTGGTCGGTCTCGAAGGCGCGCTCCGCACCGCCGGGCAGCGCTACGAGGTCGTCGCGGCGACCCTGGGGGCCCGGCCGTGGACGGTGTTCCGCCGGGTCACCGTGCCCCTGGTGCTGCCCGCTCTCGGCTCCGGCCTGGTGCTCTGCTTCGCCCGCGCGCTCGGCGAGTTCGGCGCCACCATCACCTTCGCGGGCAGCCTGGAAGGCGTCACCCGAACCCTGCCCCTGCAGGTCTACCTCCTCGGCGAGACCGATGTGGACGGTGCGGTCGCGGTGTCGCTGCTGCTGGTCGTCGTCGCCGTCGCGGTCGTCGCCCTGGCGCGCCCGCGGGGCATGGAGCGGACCCCGTGACCCTGGACGCCGACGTCGTCGCCACCCGGGGCGCGTTCCGCCTCGCCGCCGCCCTCCGCGCCGCGCCCGGCGAGGTGGTGGCCGTGCTCGGCCCCAACGGGTCGGGCAAGTCGACGCTGCTCGACGTCCTCGCCGGGCTGCTCAAGCCGAGCAGCGGGCGGATCACCCTGGCCGGGCGCGACGTCACGGCGCTGCCCCCGCACCAGCGCCGGATCGGCCTGCTCGCCCAAGAATCCCTGCTGTTCCCGCACCTCACCGCCCTGGCCAATGTCGCGTTCGGACCCCGCTCCGCGGGCCGCCCCCGCGCCGAGGCGGCCGCAACCGCCCGCCGCTGGCTGGCCGAAGTGGACGCCACCGACCTCGCCGACCGCAGACCCCGCGCCCTGTCCGGCGGGCAGGCCCAGCGCGTCGCCGTCGCCAGGGCGCTGGCCGCCGAACCCGACCTGCTCCTGCTCGACGAGCCCTTCGCCGCCCTCGACGTCGACGCCGCCCCCGCCCTGCGCGGCCTGCTGCGCCGGGTCCTGCGCGAGCGCGCCGCCGTCCTGGTCACCCACGACCCCCTCGACGCCCTCGCCCTCGCCGACCGCGTGATCGTCCTGGACCGGGGCGCCGTCGTGGAGCAGGGCGAGACCCGCACCGTCCTCAGCCGACCCCGCACCGCGTTCACCGCCCGCGTCGCCGGTCTGAACCTCATCACGGGCACCGCCACCCCCACCGGGCTGCGCACCGAGGACGGCGCCGCCATCGCGGGCCGCGTCGACGCCCCGCCCGGCGACCCCGCCGTCGCCGTCTTCCGCCCCGCCGACGTCGCCGTCTACACCGAGCGCGTCCACGGCAGCCCGCGCAACGTCTTCCCCGGCACGGTCGCGGGCCTGGAACCGCACGGCGACGTGATCCGCGTGCGGGTCGGCGCGCTGGCCGCCGACCTCACCCCCGCCGCCGTCGCCGACCTGCGCCTGGAGCCCGGCAGCGGGGTGTTCCTCAGCGTGAAGGCGACAGAAATCACCGTGCACCCCGCCACTGGGTAGCCTGCGCACATGAGCGGCCCCTGGGCGTACCTGATGGACATGGACGGCGTGCTCGTGCACGAGGAGCACCTCGTCCCGGGCGCGGACACGCTGATCGCCGAGCTGACCGCGAACGGCACGCCGTTCCTGGTGCTCACCAACAACTCGATCTACACCCAGCGCGACCTGCGGGCCAGACTCCTGCGCACCGGCCTCGACGTGCCGGAGAAGTCCATTTGGACCTCGGCGCTGGCCACCGCCCGGTTCCTGGACACCCAGCGCCCCGGCGGGTCGGCGTTCGTCATCGGCGAGGCCGGGCTGACCACCGCGCTGCACGAGATCGGCTACGTCCTCACCGACCGCGACCCGGACTACGTCGTCCTCGGCGAGACCCGCACCTACAGCTTCACCGCGATCACCCGGGCGATCCGGCTGGTCGAGGAGGGCGCCCGGTTCATCGCCACCAACCCCGACGCCACCGGTCCCAGCCGGGAGGGCTCGCTGCCCGCCACCGGCTCGGTCGCCGCGCTGATCGAGCGGGCCACCGGCCGCGCGCCGTACTTCGTCGGCAAGCCCAACCCGCTGATGATGCGCTCGGGCCTGAACTCCCTCGGCGCGCACTCGGAGAACACGCTGATGATCGGCGACCGGATGGACACCGACGTGCGCAGCGGCCTGGAGGCGGGCCTGCAGACGATCCTGGTGCTGACCGGCATCTCCACCCGCGAGACCGCCGAGCTCTACCCGTACCGCCCGACGCGGGTCATCGACTCGGTGGCCGACCTGGTGGGCCGCAGCCACGACCCGTTCGGCGAGCGCGGGTGAGCCCCGGCTCGCCTATCGTCGACGGCGTGGACGCACCGGTGACGTACGTGGTCGGCGACGTGCACGGCCACCGCGCCGAGCTCGCCGCGGCCCTGCGCGCCGCCGGTCTGCTCGACGCCGACGACGCCTGGGCGGGCGGCACGGCGCACCTGTGGTTCCTCGGCGACTTCGTCGACCGCGGCCCCGACGGCATCGGCGTGATCGACCTCGTGCGCGAGCTGGCGGCCCAGGCGCGGGAGGCGGGCGGGTGCGTGGAGACCCTGCTGGGCAACCACGAGATCCTGCTGCTGGGGATGCACCGCTTCGGCGAGACCGAGGTGCCCTCGGACTTCGGCCCGCGCAGCTTCGCCCGCAGCTGGGAGATGAACGGCGGGCTGGTCTCCGACCAGCAGGGCCTGACCGAGGCCCACGTCGCCTGGCTGGTCGAGCGCCCGGTGCTGGCGCTGGTCGGCGAGCACCTGCTGATGCACTCCGACACCCGCGAGTACCTGGGCTGGGGCGCGGACATCGAGGAGATCAACGCCGCGGTGCGGGCGGTGCTGCGCTCCTCGGACATCGTCGAGTGGTGGGAGGTCTGGCGGCGGATGACCACCCGCTACGCCTTCCGCGGCCCCGACGGCGAGGCCGCGGCCGCCGAACTGCTGGCCGCGCTGGGCGGCGCGCGGGTCGTGCACGGCCACAGCGTCATCGCCGACCAGCTCGGCGTCCTGCCCGCGGACATCGACGGCCCGCACGAGTACGCGGGCGGCAAGGCGCTGGGCATCGACGCGGGCCTGTTCGTCGGCGGCCCGTGCCTGGTCGTGCGCCTGCCGTGGAACTCAGACGTCCACGATCCGGGAGCCGAGGGGGACGAGGGAGACCGGGACCATCTTGAAGTTCGCGATCCCCAAGGGAATGCCGATGATGGTGACGCAGAGCAGGAACCCGGTGACGACGTGCCCGACCGCCAGCCACCACCCGGCGACGACGATCCAGATCACGTTCCCGACCAGTGACGCCGCCCCGGCCTCCCGCCGGGTCTCGATCGTCCGCCCAAAAGGCCACAACGCATAGTTCGCGATCCGGAACGACGCCAACCCGAACGGGATGGTGATGATCAGCACGCAGCAGATCACCCCGGCGATGACGTAGCCCACCGCCAGCCAGAACCCCGACAGGAACAGCCAGATCACGTTCAGCAGCAGGCGCATGCCCCCATTGTCCCGTACAGCCCCTATGCCGGTGCGGGCGCGCCGGGTGAGGATGATCTCCAGCCCGTCGGACAGGAGACCCCGATGACCAGCTACGCCTGCGGCACCTCCACCGTCCCCCTGCTCGGCGACACCATCGGCGCGAACCTCGCCGCCACCGCGGCCCGCTTCGGCGACCGCGACGCCTTGGTCGACCGCGCCTCGGGCAGGCGGTGGACCTACGCCGAACTCACCACCGACGTCGACCGCGTCGCCCACGGCCTGCGCGCGCTGGGCGTCGCCAAAGGCGACCGAGTCGGCATCTGGTCCCCTAATTGTCCTGAGTGGACACTCGTGCAGTACGCCACCGCGCGCATCGGCGCGATCCTGGTCACCATCAACCCCGCCTACCGCCTCAGCGAGCTGCGCCACGTCCTCGCCCAGGCGGGCATCCGCACCCTCGTCGCCGCCGAGTCCTTCAGGACCTCCGACTACGCCGCCATGATCACCGAAGCCCGCCCCGACTGCCCCGACCTGCGCGACGTCATCCTCATCGGCACGGACTCGTGGGACGCACTGCCCACTGACGGAGACCCTGCGGCACTGGACGCGATCGAGCTGTCCGCCGACGACCCCATCAACATCCAGTACACCTCCGGCACCACCGGGTTCCCCAAGGGCGCGACCCTGTCGCACCACAACATCCTCAACAACGGTTTCTTCGTCGGCGAACTCTGCGACTACACCGAGGCCGACCGGATCTGCGTCCCGGTGCCGTTTTATCACTGCTTCGGCATGGTCATGGGCAACCTCGCGGCCACCACCCACGGCGCCTGCGTGGTCATCCCCTCACCCGCCTTCGACCCCGCCGCCAGCCTCGCGGCGTGCGCGGAGGAGAGGTGCACGTCCCTCTACGGCGTCCCGACCATGTTCATCGCCATGCTCGCCGACCCTTCGCTGGACGGCTTGGACCTGTCGTCCCTGCGCACCGGCATCATGGCGGGCTCGCCGTGTCCCGCGGAGGTCATGAAGCAGGTGATCGAGCGGCTGGGGATGACCGAGGTGACCATCTGCTACGGCATGACCGAGACCTCCCCGGTCTCCACCCAGACCCGCGCCGACGACTCGATCGACCGCCGCGTCGGCACCGTCGGCCGCGTCCACCCGCACCTGGAAGTCAAGGTCGTCAACCCCGAGGGCAACACCGTCCCGCGCGGCGAGCCCGGCGAGTTCTGCACCCGCGGCTATTCGGTCATGCTCGGCTACTGGGACCAGCCCGACAAGACCGCCGAGGCCATCGACGGCGCCCGCTGGATGCACACCGGCGACCTGGCCGTGATGGACGAGGACGGCTACGTCCAGATCACCGGCCGCATCAAGGACATGGTCATCCGCGGCGGCGAGAACGTCTCCCCCCGCGAAATCGAGGAATTCCTCCACACCCACCCCGACGTCCTGGATGCCCAGGTCATCGGCGTCCCCGACGCCCACTACGGCGAAGAACTCATGGCCTGGCTCCGCATGCGTCCCGGCACAACCCCCCTAACCCCCGAAACACTCCGCGAGTTCTGCGCGGGAAAACTCGCCCACTACAAAATCCCCCGCTACGTCCACATCGTCGACGAATACCCCATGACCGTCACCGGCAAAGTCCGAAAAACAGAAATGCGCGCCGCCGCCGCCAAAATCCTGGGCCTCTGACCGCTCCGGTCAGGGCGGTCCACTGCCAAATCTGGCCGGACGGTCGCGACAGCTTCACCCCGAGGCGGGGTCGTCGTGGGCGAGGCGTCAGGCATTGTCCGACTCGCGCGGTGGTGTCCAGTCTTGCCACTGGATACTGGTTGGTCGGGTGCCTGTGCGGAAGTACTCGTGTACGGCGGCCCTGACGTCGGCGATGGGGATTTCCGCGTCGGGCGGGAATTGCATGACGTTCCATTGGTGGTCGTATGAGAGTGCGTCGGCGTCGGCGGTCTTGGTGCCCTGGCTGTAGGTGCTGGCTCCGTTGCCGACGTAGTGGAGGGTTCCGACGTTGCCGTTGAATCCCGCGTAGAGGCCATCCGTTTCGACGTCTTGGCGCGTGATCTCGGCGATGACTGGGACGTTGGGGGTGAGGTTGGCTACGTGGTCCAAGGTCGCGTCGATCTCGACGGAGGTCGAAGCTACGTGGTCGCCTCCCTGGTCGGGTGAGTACCAGACGATCAGGGGTGTCACTTCGGCTCTCCGGTGAAGGTGACGTCCGAAGAAATGCGCGCCGACGTGGACTGAGCGCTGCGGTCAGGAAACCGCCATTGCGGTCCGTCTGCCGGGTCGTCCAGCCACACTCGCTGGCCGCCTTCGGCTGTGACGGTCATGCCGAAGCGGTCCCAGGCTGGTTTGCCGAGAGCGTCCCACGCCTGGTGGGCGGCTTCGAAGGCGTCCCAGATCCTGGTCGGCCCGTGTTGGCGCACCTCGCGTTCGCCAGGTCCGGTCTGGACGGCTGCCCGGGAACCGTCGTGGGCGGTGAATACCGCTGAGGTGCCGTGGTAGCCGAAAGCGAGGTCGCCGGGCAGGTGGGCGTGGGCGAGGAACCAGGGGATCTGCGCCGACCACGGCAGGGGGTCGAGCTGCGTCACCGACCGTTCCCCGCTTGCCACCTCGGCGACCGCGACCCCAGACTCGGGTGCCTGGTCTACGTCACGCATCGCCATGAAACCGGCCCACCGCGCCAGGAACCGGCCTTCGAGCCGGTCGGGGTGACGCCTCAGCAGGACGAGGTTGCCCGCGTGCCCGCTCCGTTTGACGTCGACCAGCACCAGTCCGCCCTCGCGCACCTGCTCAGCCCATGCCCACGGCACCGAAGGCACCGAGCAGGTCGCGATGATCCGGTCGAACGGCGCGTGCCCAGGCATCCCGTCCGCGCCATGGGCGGCGGACAGCACTGGCGTGAACCCCAACCCGGCCAGCCTGCCGCGCGCCGCCGCGACCAACCCCGCCCCGATGTCGACCGAGAACACCCGGTCATCGCCGAGCCGGTGCGACAGCAGCCCGGCGTTGTACCCGGTGCCCGTGCCGATCTCGAGCACCCGCTGCCCGTCGCGCACGTCGAGCGCCTCCAGCGTCCGCACCATCAAGCCAGGCTTGGTCGACGAGGAAACCGTGACCCGGTTACCGCGCGAATCCACCGCGAGATCGGTGACCAAGGGCTGATTCCGGTACACCGCCGGAAGCCACCCGGGATCGTCGGCGCCCGTCTCCACCCACTCGCCATCCGGTTGCTGCGTATAGAACCTCGACACGAAGACGTGCCGGGGAACTGCCTCAACAGCCTCCCGCCACGCGTCGCTCCGCAACACACCCTCGTCAGCGAGTTCACCGGCGAGCCCACGCGCCAGCACAGACCAGTTGGCTGTGTTCACGCGGCGACTCCATCCACCAGGAGATCGGCGATCGTGGCGGTGATCGGCGCCCCGATCGCGTCCTCGATCCAGCCATACTGACTTAGTCGACCGTGTTGGCCGGACGGCGCGACAATTTCATGCCGAGGCGGGTCGTCGTGGGCGAGGTGTCAGGCGTTGTCCGACTCGCGCGGTGGTGTCCAGTCTTGCCACTGGACACCGGTTGGTCGGGTGCCTGTGCGGAAGTACTCGTGTACGGCGGCCCTGACGTCGGCGATGGGGATTTCCGCGTCGGGCGAGAACTGCATGACGTTCCATTGGTGGTCGTACGAGAGTGCGTCGGCGTCGGCGATCGTGGTGCCCTGGCTGTAGGTGCCGGTTCCGTTGCCGACGTAGTGGAGGGTTCCGACGTTGCCGTTGAATCCCGCGTAGAGGCCATCCGTTTCGACGTCTTGGCGCGTGATCTCGGCGACGGTTGAGACGTTGGGGGCGAGGTTGGCTACGTGGTCCAGGGCCGCGTCGATCTCGTCGGAAGTTGTGGCCACGTGGTCGTCTTCCTGGTCGGGCGAGTACCAGAAGATCAGGGGTGTCACTTCGTTTCTCCGGTGAAGGTGTGACGGGTCTTCGGTGTGACCACGGTAATGGAACATCCGGGTGGGAGTAGGCGGGGCAGGTACGTACGACAGGACATGCGGCCGGGGCATATCTCGTGGTTGATCACG
Source organism: Actinokineospora lacus (assembly GCF_053813445.1). Classification (NCBI taxonomy): domain Bacteria; kingdom Bacillati; phylum Actinomycetota; class Actinomycetes; order Pseudonocardiales; family Pseudonocardiaceae; genus Actinokineospora; species Actinokineospora lacus. Next base: position 535,669 of record NZ_JBQERA010000003.1, on the reverse strand, counting down.
ATGGTTGCGCTGGAGGTCTCGCCGGTTGTCTGCCAGTGGTGCCGGATGAGCGCGGCGAGCTTCGCCTCGGCGTGGGTGCGGATCGTGGGGATGCGCGGGCCGAGCATGGCGAGGTAACGCCCAGCAAGGTCGGCATCCTCGTCTTCGCCGCTGACGATCGGTTGTGCGGGCTGGTCGCCGCTGAACCACCGGCCGTGTGTCTTACGACCGGTGCCTGGCCCTTCCAATGGTGGGGGCAGTTCCTGTCGTAGCCGTTCGACGCGCTCGGACGTCGGGGGTTGGTTGAACGGGGATACCGAGGGCGTTTGGCGCGGTGTAGGCGATGGCAGTGCTGGTGTCGTTGACGGCCGGCAACGTCGGCGAGGTACTTCTCCACCAGGTTTGTTGCTCCGTCCTGCTGGTTGAGGACGTCGCCAAGTTGTATTAGTGCCGCGCTGAGCAGTGCGATTGCTTGAGCGGCTTCGGGCCTCGCGGTGCCGCTACTGACGTTGTGGATGATCGTCCGCGCCTCATCGAGGGCAGTCGCCGCGCCGAGCAGCGCCGTCCGCTCGCGGGAGAGCTTGCCCAACCCCGCTCGCATGCTCGCCGCTGCCTTTTCGATCGACACGGCTCATCTTCCGCCAGCAGGGGCGACGTTCAGAGCGGTTCGTCGGCCCCTGATCGTCGGACCACCCGATCGGATGAGGATCCATGTCGCGGTACAGGGACCTTGACCCTCCGCACGCCCATGTTCGAGGGTCTGAAGCCAGTACCGTCGGGTTGGTGCGCGATGACCTGGTGGTCGGCTTCGACCTGGACATGACCCTGATCGACCCGAGGCCGGGGATGGTCTTGGCCATGAACGCCCTGGCCGCCGAGAGTGGGCTGGCGTTGGACGGGGAGCGGTTCGCGGCCAGTCTTGGGCCGCCGTTGGAGGCCGTCCTGCGGGGGTTCGAGGCGCCCGAGGAGCGGATTCCCGGGTTGGTCGCCCGCTTCCGCGCCCTTTACCCCGACGTCGTCGTCCCCGCCACCGTCCCGATGCCGGGGGCGGCGGAGGCCCTCCAGGCGGTACGGGACCTCGGGGGGCGGACGCTGGTCGTGACCGGCAAGTTCGAGCCCAACGCGCGGCTGCACGTCGAGGCGTTCGGGTGGGAGGTGGACGTCGTCGCGGGTGGGCTCTGGGCCGAGGCCAAGGGGGTCGTGCTGGCCGAGGAGGGGGCCCAGATCTTCGTCGGCGACCACGAGGGCGACATCGCGGGGGCCAGGGCGGGCAACGCCACCGCCGTGGCCGTCCCCACCGGGCCCTGCACCAAGGAGATGCTGCGCGAAGCCGACGTCGTGCTCAACGACCTGACCGAGTTCCCCGCCTGGCTGGCCGGCTACTAGCGCCGCCGGACCGCGTGGGCGACGGCCACCCCGAGGCCCACCGGCAGCCCCATCGCGACCGCCCACAGCCAACTGGCTTGCCGGTCGAGCGCGCCGAGCACGAAGATGGTGATCACCGCGAGGAGGCCGACGCTGAACAGCGCCACGGCGGCGATCATGGTCCGGGGGACGGTCATACGGGCAGGATACGTTCGCCGCGGGCGTAGTCCTTCCTTCGGTGACACCCGGAGGGGGACGAGCCGAGGCGACCTCCGCCGGCCTAGGCTGGACAGACGCGTCCAGGGTGGTGCCCCAGGGCGCGTTCGTCTTGCGGAGTCCGCGCAATGGCGGCAGAGACGACGAGGGAATGGTGAGTGCGGTGCCGACCGGCAAGGTCAAGTGGTACGACACGGCGAAGGGTTTCGGGTTCGTCACCCAGGAGGACGGTGAGGACGTCTACGTCCGCGCCTCCGCCCTCCCCGCGGGGGTGCCCGGCCTCAAAGCCGGGCAGCGCATCGAGTTCGGGGTGGCCGACGGGCGCCGCGGGCCGCAGGCGCTCTCGGTGCGGCTGATCGACGCGCCGCCGTCGGTGGTCGAGGCGCGGCGTCGGCCTGCAGAGGAGCTGCACGGCCTGGTCGAGGACATGATCAAGATGCTGGAGTCGACCATCCAGCCCGACCTGGCGCGCGGGCGCTACCCGGACCGCAAGGTGGTCAAGCGGGTCGCCGAGGTGGTCAGGGCTGTCGCTCGGGAGCTGGACCCGTAGCCTCCAGGACCCAGTAGCCGGTGGGCACCGGCGTCTCGCCCTGCACGATGGCCAGGCGCTGCACGGCGGCGAACAGCAGGCGGTCCTGCGGCGTGGGCAGCTCCAGCGTGTACGCGTGCCGCTTCTCGGCGGTGGGCACGAAGATCCGGCTGCTGCCGTCCACCCGCTTGCCGTCGCCGTCGAGGTAGGAGAACACCACCCCCCACGGCTCGCGGGCCAGGGCGGCGGGCACCGAGATCTGCACCGGCATGCCGCGGCGCATCGACAGGGTGACCACGGCGTCCTCGTCCTGCGCGCAGGTCAGCGACGCCAGGTCGCACAGGATCTGCGGCGCGGCGGCCACCGCGTTCCCGTCGGCGTAGAACGTCACCTCTGGCGGCGGGGGCGCCCCGCAGCCCACGGCGGCGAGGGCTGCGGCGATGACGGCGGCGGTCTTGGCTGGTCGCACGCGCCCGACCCTACGGGGAGCCGGGCGGCGGGCCTTCGTGCAGGGTCGCGGGCCGCCACCCTCGCGGGTCGGGCAGGGGGTGGTCGGCGGTCGGGTCCGGCCTTATCGGCCGGTCCCCGCCCAGCCCGGGGATGAGCGACCCCCCGCGCCGGGTCATCAGCGTCTGGGCGAGGCCGACGGCCAGCACGACCGAGACCACCAGGAAACCGATCCACCAGGTCGGCGGCAGTAAGACACCCATGGCGCCGCCGAACACCCAGGCCAGCTGCAGCACCGTCTCCGAGCGGCCGAACGCCGAGGCGCGCGACTGCTCGGGCAGGTCGTCCTGGATCACCGCGTCGAGGCTGTTCTTGGCCAGCGCGCTGGACACCGCGCCCACCAGCCCGACGATCGCCGCGGTGGTGATCCCGGCGGCGAAGGTGGCCACGACCGTCGAGACCAGCGCCCCGGTCGCGCACCCGATCACCACCTGCTCGGGCTTGCCGACGTGCACCCGCGCGCCGATGGCGTTGCCCGCGAAGCTGCCGATCCCGGCCGCCGCCGCGATCACGCCCAGCAGCAGGATCTGCTGGAACGCGTCGGTCTCGTACTCCGCGCGCACGGCGAACGCGGCGAACATCATCAGGAACCCGGTCAGCACCCGGATGGTGCCGTTGCCCCACAGCGCGACCACTATCTGCCTGCCGACCGGCTGTCTGTGCGCCTTGCCGGGGTGCGCCTTGATCGAGGCGGGCACCTCGCCCTCGGTGACCTCGACCCGCGCCGGGATGCGCAGCGCCTGCACCGCCCCGGCCAGGGAGATCACCACGGTGAACCACAGCGCGCCCGCCGAGCCGAACACGTTGGCGAACCCGACCGCCACCCCGCCCAGCACCGCGCCCGCGGCCAGCCCGAACACCGTCAGCCGGGCGTTGGTCTTGGCCAGCGTGATCTCCGGTGGCAGCACCCTCGGGGTGACCGCCGCCTTGAGCACGGTGAACGACTTGGACAGCACCATCTTGCCCAGCGCCGCCGGGTACAGCATCCAGTTGTCGAAGTTCAGCGCCATGATCACGCACATCAGCGCCTGACCGGCCGAGACAGCGCACATGGCCAGCCGCCTGCCGCGCTGGATGCGGTCGAGCGCGGGCCCGATCACCGGGGCCAGCAGCGCGAACGGGGCCACGGTGATCAGCAGGTACAGCGCGACCTTGCCCTTGCTCTCCCCGGCCGCCGCGGAGAAGAACAGCGTGTTGGCGAGGGCGACGGCCATCGCCGCGTCACTGGCGTAGTTGAACATCGTGGCGTAGGTGAGCGCGGTCAGGCCGGACTTCTCCGCGCCGTCGGCGCCCGCGGCCCTGCGGAAGGCGGACACCGCCCGCGTGGTCAGCTGCCTGCTGCGCAGCGCGGCCACCCGGGTGACGGTGAGCTTCTTGGGGAAGCGGGGGGAGCCGGGCACCTCGTCGGTGGCGCGCTCGGACGGGTCGCCGTCGGTGCCCCCGCGGTGAGGGCCGTCGCCGCGGGGATTGTCGCGGTAAGGGCCGTCGCGGAACCGGTCGTCGCGGTCGCGCGTGCCGTCCCGGTACCCGTCGTCGCGGTACCCGTCGTCCGGGTGGCGGCCGTCGGCGTATCGCTCGTCGGTATGACGGCCGTCCCCGTATCGCTCGTCAGGATGACGCCTGTCCGCGTACCGCTCGTCCGAACGACGGCTGTCCGGGTGACGGCCGCTGGTTTGACGGCTGTCGGGATGACGGCTGTCGGGGTACCGGTCGCTCGGGTGGCGGCTGCCGGCGTCGCGGCCGTCTGCGTGGCGCTCGTCCGGGCGGCTGCCTGAGTACCGGTCGTCCGGATGGCGGCTGTCTGGGTGGCGGCTGTCCGGGTGACCGCCTGGGTAGCGGTCGTCGGGGTGGCGGTCGTCCGGGTACCGGTCGTCCGGATGGCGGCTGTCTGGGTGGCGGCTGTCCGGGTGACCGCCTGGGTAGCGGTCGTCGGGGTGGCGGTCGTCCGGGTGGCGGTCGTCCGGGTGGCGCGGGCGCGGCTCGGACGGGTGGCCCGGGTGGCGGTCGTCGTGGCGGGGCGCGGCGCCCCAGCGCCGGGTGTCGCGCGGCGCGGGTCCGCGGTCGTAGCGGTCGGCGAAGTCGTCGTCGCGCCAGGGTGGGCGAGGCCGCTGCGACCCGCCCGCGGACGGCTCGCCGTGGGGACCACCCTGCGGGTAGTCGTGCGGGTAGCGGTCCCCGAAGGTCTCCAGGTCCGGCTCGTCCGGGCGCTCGTAGGGGCGGGTCGGACGCCTGCGCGGCGGGGGCTCCGCCGCCCGCCAGTCCGGCTGCGGCGCGTCGGTCCAGCCCTTGCGGCCGCGCTTGGGGCGCCGCTCGGGCTGGTCGGGCGAACCGGAGCGAATCACGTCCCCCATCCTGCCGCATTCGGCGGCTTGACACCGACGGCGCGTGTGCGGGATGGGTCAGGCCGGCGCGAACCTGACCCGGAACATCGTCGGCCACAGCTTCCCGGTGATCAGGAACTCGTCGGTCCCGGGCACGTGGGCGATGCCGTTGAGGACGTCGGTGGCCGCGCGCTCCTCCGCCGACAGCAGCCCGGAGAGGTCGGCGACCCCGGTCACCGCGCCGGACCCCGGGTCGATGCGCACGATGCGGTCGGTCTGCCAGACGTTGGCGTACACCGCCCCGTCCACGCACTCCAGCTCGTTGAGCCGCAGCACCGGCTCGCCCCCCTCGCGCACGTCGACCTCGCCGACCGGGTCGAAGGTCGTCGGGTCGCGGAAGGTGAGGGTGTCGGTGCCGTCGCTCATCACGAGCCGCCCGCCGTCGTGGCACAGGCCCCAGCCTTCACCCGAGTAGGTGACCCTGCGCAGCTCGGCCAGGCTCTCCCGGTCGCGCTCGATGGCCACCTCGTGCTGCCAGGTGAGCTGCCAGATCCGGTCGCCGACGACGGTGATGCCCTCGCCGAAGAGGTCGCCGGGCAGCGTCGTGCGCGCTTGGACCTCGCCGGTGGCCGGGTCGGTTATCCGCAGCTCGGAGCGCCCGACGAGGCCGGTGCCCTCGTAGAGGACGCCGTCGACCAGCTCCAGGCCCTGGGTGAAGGCGGTGGGGTCGTGGGGCACTTCGGCCAGCACGTCGACCCGCAGACGGGCGGGTTCGGCGGCCGGTGTTTCGGCTGCGCAGCTCACGGTGAGTAGCGCGGACAGGAGCAGGGAGAGCGCGCGCACGGGCCAAGCCTGGCACGGCTGCGCGGGCGGGCACAGGCGTGCGGCACAATCAGGCGTGATGACCTCGACGCCCGCACCCCAGGATGTGACCGACCCCGCGCTGCTCGCGGCGGTCGACATCGCCCGTTCCGCCGCTCAGACCGAGGCGGGGGACGAGGTCGGCGCGCACGTCGCCGTCACCGCCGAAGACGAGCACGCCGCCACCCACCTCTTCGAGGCCGACAAGGTCGGCTACCGCGGCTGGCGCTGGGCGGTGACCGTCGCGCGGGTGGAAGGCCACGATGTCACCGTCAGCGAGGTCGTGCTGCTGCCCGGCCCGGACGCCATGGTCGCCCCGCCGTGGGTGCCCTGGCAGGACCGGGTCCGCGCGGGCGACCTCGGCGTCGGCGACCTGCTGCCCACCGACCCGGACGACTTCCGCCTCGTGCCCGGGTACGCCGCCAGCGAGGACCCGGCGGTGGAGGACCTGGCCATGGAGGTCGGCCTCGGCCGCCCCAGGGTGATGTCCCGCGAGGGCAGGCTCGACGCCGCCGACCGCTGGCAGTCCGGCGAGTTCGGCCCTGGCTCGGACATGGCCCGCGGCGCCCCGGCCCACTGCGGCACCTGCGGCTTCTACCTGCCCGTCGCGGGCCTGCTCGGCGCGGCCTTCGGGGTCTGCGGCAACGAGATCGCCCCGGCGGACGCCCGCGTCGTCCACGCCGAGTACGGCTGCGGCGCCCACTCCGAAGCCGAGGTCGAGCAGATCTCCCCGGTCCTCGTCGCCGACCTGATCTACGACGACGCCCTGTTGGAAGTGGAAGCGGCGGTAGCCGCTTCCAAGCCCCATACCCACGCACCGCACCCCGAGGACCCCAACCCGGCTGACGCGGTCCTGAAGCCCGAACCCATCCCCCAGGCAGTCGAGGCCGCCACCCCGGACACCGCTCCTGATGGTGAAACGGCCCCACCGCCCCAAACCACCGTCTCCGCCTCCAATGAGGCCACCCCCAGCACCGCTGCTGACCGCGAGCCCGGCGACGAAGGGTGAGCGCCGACAACTTCGGCACGGCCGCCTTACGCGCGTCCGTGCTCGGCGCGTGGACGTCCTCGCCGACCCGCTTCCGCGAGGACGCCAACGCCGAGGAGGACCTCTACCTCGGCGGCTACCGCGACCGCCTGCTCGTTGAGCTCGCCCAGAACGCCGCCGACGCCGCGGGCGCCAACGGCACCCTGCGCGTGGACGTCGTCGACGGTGAACTGCGCGCCGCCAACACCGGCAGGCCCCTGGACGCCGCGGGCGTCGCGGCCCTGTCGTCGCTGCGCGCCTCGGCCAAGCAGCGCGGCGTCGGCCAGTTCGGCCTCGGCTTCTCCGCCGTGCTCGCCGTCACCGACGCCCCGCGCGTGGTCTCCGTCGACGGCGGCGTGGCCTTCTCCGCGGCCAAGACGACCGACGCGATCGCCGAGCACCCCGAGCTGGCCGCCCGCGCCGCCGAGCGCGACGGCCGGGTGCCGGTGCTGCGCCTGGTCTGGCCGACCGACGAGGCGCCGCCGCCCGCGGGCTTCGTCACCGAGGTCCGGCTGCCGCTGCGCGCCGACGTCGACGGCCACGCGCTGATCTCCGCGCTCGCCGCCGAGGCCGCCGACCTCCTGCTGGCCCTGCCCGCCCTGACCCGCCTGGAGATCGGCGGCACCACCTGGACCCGCACCGACGAGGACGACCGCCTCACCATCCACGGCCCTGGCGACCCGCTGTCCTGGCTGGTGCACCGGGTGACCGGCGAGCTGTCCGCCGACGTCCTCGCCACCCTGGGCGTCGAGGCCCGTGAGCGTCCCCAGTGGACGGTGACGTGGGCGCTGCGCCTGGACCCGGACGGCGCCCCGCACCCGCTCGCCGAAGACGTCCTGCACGCCCCGACGCCGACCGACGAGCGGCTCTCGCTGCCCGCCCGCCTGGTCGCGACGGTTCCGATCGAGCCGAGCCGCCGCCGCGCCCGCCCCGGGCCCGCCGCCGACGAGGTCTTGGCCGCAGCCGCTCGGGCCTACCCCGGCCTGGTCGCCAAGCTGCCCGCCAAGCGCCGCACGGGACTGGTGCCCCGCACCGGTTTCCCGCTGTCCGAAGTGGACGACCGGCTGCGCGAGCTGATCCGCGCCGCGCTGCGCAGGGCCGAGTGGCTGCCCGCCGCGGGCACCGCCGAGCCGCGCTGGCTGACCCCGGTGCGCGCCCGCGTCATCGACGCCGCGGCCCCCGGCCTCGCCGACCTGCTCTCCGAGGTCATCCCCGACCTGGTCGACGGCGCGCTGTCCGAGCCCGCCCACACCGGCGCGCTGAACGCCCTCGAGGTGCCCAGGATGCGCCTGGCCGAGGTGGTCGCCGCGATCACCGGCGCGGCCAAGCCGATCGACTGGTGGCACCGGCTGTACACCGCGCTGGCCCCGGTCGTGGAGACCGACTCCACCGCCCGCGGCGAGCTGGGCGGCCTGCCCGTCCCGCTGGCCGACGGCCGCACCCTGCCCGGCCCGCGCGGCGCGCTGCGCTACGACGGCGACCCCGACCTGCTCGACCTGCTCACCCACACCGACGTCGGCGCCCTGCGCGTGGTGCACCCCGGCGCCGCCCACCCGATCCTGGACCGCCTCGGCGCCGACCACGGCACCGCCGCTGACCTGCTGGAGAGCCTGCGCGACGCCGTCGAGCGGAGCATGGACGAGGCCGAGTCCGGCGTCGACACCACGGCCCTCGCCGCGGTCGTGCTGCGCCTGGTCCGCGAGGCCGGCGCCGTCTCGGCGCCGTGGCTGGGCGCGCTGGCCCTGCCCGACTCGGTGGGCGACTGGCGCCGCGCCGACGAGCTGGCCCTGCCCGGCTCGCCGCTGCTCGACGTGCTGGACCCGGACTCCCCGATCGGCGTGCTGTCGTCCACGCTGGCCGAGGAGTGGCCCGCCCACGTCCTCACCGCCGTCGGCGTCCTCGACGCCTTCGCCCTGGTGGTCGACGACTCCCCGACCGGCCCCGACCACGACCTGGCCGACGAGGCGCGCTGGTGGGACTCCCTGCCGGTGCCGCCGTCGCGCGTCGTCGGCGTGCGCGACCTCGACCTCGTCGCCCCCGACGCCTGGCCCCGCGCCCTGCGCCTGCTCGCCGCGTCCCCGGAGACCTGGCGCGCCCTGATCGACCCCGACGGCTACCCGGCCTGGTGGATCGGCAGGCACGCGTCCCTGGCGGGCGCCTCGCCGACGTCGTGGCGCATGCCCGGCGCCGCGGCGCTGACCGGCCTCTACGACCCGCTGCCCGACGTGGACGTCGACCCCCGCGTCCTCGCCGCGGTCGGCGTCCGCACCGAGCTGGCCGTGCACACCGCCGACGACGCCGAGGACCTGCTCACCCGCCTCGCCGACGCCGACCGCGAGATCCCGCCCGGCATCGTCCTGCGCGCCCACACCGCGCTGGCCGAGGCCGTGCACGACGAGGACATCGACCCCGAGGACATCACCCCGCCCGAGGACGCCCGCACCCTGGCGGGCACGGTCTCCGACGACTGCGCGGTCCTCGACGGCCCCTGGCTGCTGGCCGTCCTCCCGGAATCCGCGGTGGTCTCCGCGGGCCCCGACTTCGCCCTCGCCGAACCCCTGGCCGACCTGCTCGACCTCCCACTGGCAGGCGAAGACGTCGACGGCACCCCGGTCTCGACCGGCGAGTACGTCCCCTGGTCCGACCTCGGCGCCGTCGCCGCCGCCTGCGACCTCCTCGGCGAACCCGTCCCCCTGGGCGGCCCGGTCGTCCACGACAAACTCACCGTCCGCACGAACGACGGCGAACACCTGGTCTCGTGGTGGGTCACCCAGGACGGCACCGCCCACTGCGAAGACACCCCGGAAGCCCTGGCCCGCACCCTGGCCTGGACGACCGACCGCTGGCCAGAACGCCACACCTTCACCGCCTTGATCGAAGACCCCACCCTCTACTTGAGCTGACACCACCCCAACACCAACGCAACGCCAACGCCAACAATGGCGACGCAACGCTGACGCCAACGCAAACGCCGCCGCGCCCTTCCCCAAATCCACACTATTCAGCCGGACCACAGCGGAACGCAACGCGCGCGCCTGAATGTCCGATGGGGTGGATTTGTTTTTGTGGGGAGGAATGCGGTGCTAAACTTTATGGTCGTGGACGGCTCCGCCGCTCCACGCTTTTCCACGACCGCGCCGCATTCCTTAGGGGCCCCGCGAAAACGAATCCACCCCATCGGACACCTCTTAGCAAGTCGCGTACCTGCATCCGGTCCCAACCGCCGGCCGCCAACGTGAAGTGACCCGCACTGGTCATACGCGAAGAGGAGCACCCGCACTGGTCGGCCGCACGGGGGTCAAGCGGCGTGCACCCGCGCGAGTCCCGAGTCGGACTGCTGGTCCGTCAGCGATCTCGTCCGCCGTCGACATGGCAACGCGACTTTTCAGGCTGTCCGATGGGGTGGATCTGTTTTCGCGGGGCCCCTAAGGAATGCGGCGCGGTCGTGAAAAGCGTGGAGCGGCGGAGCCGTCCACGACCCGCAAGGTTCGCACCGCATTCCTCCCCACGAAAACAAATCCACCCCATCGGACATTCGGGCGCGCGTGTTGCGTTCCGTTGTGGTCGGCTGAATAGTGTGGAAATGGAATGGGGGGTGCGTGAGGGTGCGTGCGGTGGTCGATGCTTTTTTTGGTGCGAATAGTTGACTGTGGGTGTGTGTGGTGTGGTGGGTCAGTCGACCTTTTGGGCGCCGCGTCTGCCGGACTTCGCGGCGCGGCGCTGCCAGGTCATGAGGGCCGCGCCTAGGATGCCCAGGGCTGTGCCCGCGAGGGCTGTCCACAGCCAGATCGGCGGCGTTCGGTCGAAGCCCAGGCGGGCCACGGCAAGGGCGAGCGCTGTCACCAGCCACAGGCCGGTGCCGATGTACACGATGGGCCCCAAGTCCAGCAGCCGCTGAGGAAGCGGCGGCGGGGGGCGTAGCGGGGCGTCCGCCGGTCGAGGTCCAGCCACACCCGGGAGGCTACGGCAATGGCAAGCGAGGCAACGGCACCGTCGGCCGAGGAGGCGAAGCCTTCCGGCGTCGACCGGTTCTTCAAGATCAGCGAGCGGGGGTCGACGGTTTCCCGCGAGGTGCGGGGCGGGCTGGTCACCTTCGTGACGATGGCCTACATCGTCGTCCTCAACCCGCTGATCATCGGCAGTTTCGCCGCTGACGACGCGGGCGCGCACCGGGACGTCCTCGGCGGCATCCTGCCGGTGGACCAGGTCGCCGCGGTCACCGCGCTGGTGGCGGGGGTCATCACCATCCTCTTCGGCCTCGTCGCCAACTACCCGTTCGCCCTGGCGACGGGGCTGGGCATCAACACCCTCGTCGCGGTGACGATCGCCCCGCAGATGACCTGGCCCGAGGCGATGGGCCTGGTGGTCGTCAACGGCCTGGTGGTCATGCTGCTGGTCGTCACCGGCGTGCGCACGGCGGTGTTCAACGCCGTCCCCGGTCCGCTCAAGTCCGCGATCGCGGTCGGGATCGGGCTGTTCATCGCGCTGATCGGCCTGGTGGACGCCGGGTTCGTGCGTAGGCTGCCGGACGCGGCGGGCACGACCGTGCCGGTGGGCTTGGGCATCAACGGCTCGATCGCCTCCTGGCCGACGCTGGTGTTCGTCGTCGGCCTGGTCCTCACCGCGATCCTGGTGGCGAAGCGGGTCAAGGGGGCCATCCTGATCGGGGTGCTCGCCGGGACCGTGCTGGCCATCGTGATCGAGGCGGTCGTGGACGCCGGGCCGTCGATGGGCACCAACCCGAAGGGCTGGAACCTGGGCTACCCAGCGCTTCCCGAGCAGGTCTTCGGCATCCCCGACCTGTCCCTGCTCGGCGAGGTCTCCTTCGGCGCGTGGTGGCGGGTGCCCGCGCTGACCGCGGCCCTGCTCGTGTTCACCCTGGTGCTGACCGACTTCTTCGACACCATCGGCACGATGACCGGCCTGGGCAAGGAAGCCGGGCTCATCGACGAGGACGGCAAGCTGCCCGATACCGGCAAGGCGCTGTTCGTCGACAGCCTCGGCGCGGTCGCGGGCGGTGCGGCGTCGACGAGCTCCAACACCGTCTACATCGAGTCGGCGGCCGGGGTCGCCGAGGGCGCGCGGACCGGGCTGGCCAACATCGTGACCGGGCTGCTGTTCCTGGCCGCGATGTTCCTGACGCCGCTGTACCAGGTCGTGCCGATCGAGGCGGCGGCCCCGGCGCTGGTGATCGTCGGCGCGCTGATGATGGCCCAGATCACCCAGATCGACTTCACCGACTTCACCGTCGCGCTGCCCGCGTTCCTGACCATCGTGGTGATGCCGTTCACCTACTCCATCGCCAACGGCATCGGCGCGGGCTTCGTCAGTTACGTGGTGCTGCGCCTGGTGACCGGGCGGGCGCGGGGCGTGCACCCGCTGATGTGGGTCGTGGCCGCGGCGTTCGTCGTCTACTTCGCGATGGGGCCGATTCAGGCGCTGTGACGCAGACGACCGTGGTCTCGGCGCGGATAGTAAGGTATGCTAACGATCGTGTCCCCGGAGCACGCGACCCTGACGAGCAGGCTGCGCCTTGCCGTCGTTCGGCTCAACCGCAGGCTTCGGGCCCAGCGCACCACGGCCGCGGTCACCCTGACCCAGATCTCGGCGCTGTCCTGCCTGCACAAGTGCGGACCGCTGACCCCGGGCGAGCTGGCGGGCAAGGAGGGCGTGCAGCCCCCCTCGATGACCAGGGTGATCGCCGCGCTGGAGGACATGGGCTACGTCAGCCGCCGTCCGCACCCCAGCGACGGCAGGCAGGCGATCGTCGCCCTCACCGAGACCGGACTGGTCTACATCAAGGGCGAGATCACCGCGCGCGAGGCGTGGCTGGACGAACGGCTGGCAGAGCTCGACGACGAGGAACGGGTGATCCTGGACCGCGCCGCCGAGATCATCGACAGGATGGCAGGTAAAGCGGACTAGTGCGGACACAGGCGGAGACCCCAGGGCAACTGGACAGGACTTCCGCATCGCCGCACAGCCCGCCACCTCCGGCACCCCGGTCCACTTCGGACGGGATGTTCTCCTCCCTGCGCATCCGCAACTACCGCCTGTTCGCGGGCGGTGCGCTGCTGTCCAACACCGGCACGTGGATGCAGCGCATCGCCCAGGACTGGCTCGTGCTGGTGCTGACCGACAACAGCCCGGTCGCCCTGGGCATCGCCGCGGCCCTGCAGTTCCTGCCGACGCTGGTGCTCTCGCTGTGGGCGGGCGTGCTCGCCGACCGCATGGACAAGCGCAAGCTGCTGATCGCGCTGCAGATGGGCATGGCGCTGAGCGCGGTCGTGCTCGGCGTGCTGGACGTGACCGGCGTGGTGCAGGTGTGGCACGTGTACGTGCTGTGCGTGGTCCTGGGGGCGTTCTCCGCCGTCGAGGTGCCGGTGCGCCAGTCCTTCGTCGCCGAGATCGTCGGGCGCGACCAGCTGGCCAACGCCGTCGCCCTGAACTCCACGAACTTCAACCTGGCCAGGATCGTCGGCCCGGCCATCGCGGGCGTGCTGATCACGCTGATCGGCACCGGCTGGCTGTTCCTGGCCAACGCCGTGCTGACCGGCGCGGTGGTCGGCGGCCTGCTGCTGATGCGCGTCGGCGAGCTGCGCCCGTCGCCGCGGATGAAGGCGCGGCGGGGGCAGCTGGTCGAGGGCCTGCGGTACGTGCGGGGCAGGCCGGACATCCTGACCGTGATGGTGATGGTGTTCTTCGTCAGCACCTTCGGCATGACGTTCTTCGTGACCCTCGCGGTGGCGGCCGCAAACGTTTTCCACCAGGACGCGGCCGGGTACGGGCTGCTCTCGACGATGCTCGCGGCAGGCACTCTCGGCGGCGCCCTGCTGGCGGCGCGGCGCAGCTCGCGCGGCAGGCCGAGGACCCGGCTGCTGCTCGGGGCGGCGTTCGTGTTCGGGGTCTCGCAGGTGGGCCTCGGGCTGATGCCGACCTACGGGCTGTTCGCCGTCGCCTTGGTCCCCGTCGGGCTCGCCCTGATGACCTTCATGACCGCGGCGAACTCGACGGTGCAGCTGGCCGCGGTCCCGGAGATGCGCGGCCGGGTGATGGGCCTGTACATGCTGGTCTTCGTGGGCGGCAACCCCATCGGCGCGCCGATGACCGGCTGGCTGGCCGATCAGTTCGGCGGGCGCTCGCCGTTCCTGGTCGGCGGCGCCGTGGCCGCGCTGACCGCCGTCGTCTGCGGCCTGGTCCTGCTGCGCCGCGGCGGCGTCCGCGTCTCCCCGGCTCACTGGACCCGCCTGCGCGTCCTGCGCCGCGACCGCCCCCGCCGGGTCCGCTGACCCCATAAGCCACGTCACTCGGATGAGGGTTGCGGCTCTTCTCAAGTAAGGCTAACCTAAGTCTTGTCCGCTTCGTGGTGGGAGCGGTAGTCAGTTCGGGAACTGAGTGGGCCCCCGCTTCCAAGCGTCCGGAAGCGGGGGCCCACTCGCGTCGGTGGCGCTACACCGAGGGCCAGGTGTGGACCGGGTCACCGGCCTCGCTGAGCTCGATGTAGCGCCGCAGCATCGCCGCCAGCGCCGCCTCCCGGTCCAGCCCGCGCGCCTCCAGGGTCGACACCGTCTCCCGCTGCCAGCTCGACCCGGTCCGCCGCGCCAGGCAGCGCGCCTCGATGACGCCCAGGAACCGCTCGCGCGCGGTGTCGGCGACCCCGCAGTCGGCCAAGCCCTCGTGCGCCATCGGCAGCAGCTTGCGCAGCACCAGCTCGTCCGGCGGCACCCAGCCGATCCCCGGCCAGTACAGCTGGCTGCCGAACGCGTGCCGCGCGCCCGCGTGCAGGTTCTCCTCGGCGGCCTGGAACGACATCTGAGTCCACAGCGGACGGTCCTGTGTGGCCAGTGCCCGCTGTGCGCCGTAGAAGAACGCGGCGTTGGCCACCATGTCGATCACGGTCGGCCCGGCGGGCAGCACCCGGTTCTCCACCCGCAGGTGCGGCACGTCGTCGCTGATGTCGTACACCGGGCGGTTCCACCGCCAGATCGTGCCGTTGTGCAGGCGCAGCTCGCTCAGGCGGGGCGGGTGGCCGCGGTCGAGCGCCTCCAGCGGGTCCTCGTCGTCCAGCTCCGGCAGCAAACCGGGGAAGTAGCGCACGTTCTCCTCGAACAGGTCGAAGATCGAGGTGATCCACCGCTCGCCGAACCACACCCTCGGGCGCACGCCCTGGTTCTTCAGCTCCTCCGGGCGGGTGTCGGTGGCCTGCAGGAACAGCGGGATGCGCGTCTCGTGCCAGAGCGCCTTGCGCAGCAGGAAGGGCGAGTTGGCCGCGATGGCGACCTGCACGCCGGCCAGGCACTGCGCGGCGTTCCAGTTGGCGGCGAACTGCTCGGGCGGCACCTGCAGGTGCAGCTGGGTGGAGGTGCACGCGGCCTCGGCCAGGATCGAGTCCTGCATCTTTCGCAACTTCTCGGCCCGGCGCCCCGGCATCGGGGTGCCCTCCATGTTCAGCACCATCTCCTCGCCGCGCGCGGCGAAGATCTGCTCGTTGAGCCTGTGGTAGCGGCCTTTCTGGGTCAGCCAGCGCGCTTCCAGGTGCTCGGCGCGCAGCGTGGGCAGGGTGCCGATGACCACGAGGCGCGCGCCCGCGTCCTGGGCCTTGAGCGAGGCCCCGGCCAGCGACTGGCGCAGCTCGGACTCCAGCTCCAGCGACTGCGTGCCGCTCAGCGGTCTCGGCGGCACGTTGAGTTCGAGGTTGTGCTGGGCGAGTTCGAGGGTGTAGCAGGGATCGCCGATCTTCTCCAGCACGGTGGTGTTGAGCATCGCGGGCCGCAGGTCGTCGTCGACCAGGTTCAGCTCGATCTCCATGCCCATCTGCGGTGGCGCGGCGTCGAAACCGCCCTCGGTCAGCATCCGCCCCAGCGCGTCCAGACAGCGCCGCATCTTCGCCCGATAGCGCTGTCGGTCGAGCCCGCCCGCTTCGGTCGCTACGTCCTGGCCCATGCCGCCCTCCCGTCTGCCCGGCTCGTCAGCCGGAACCTGCGCGGGAGGCCAACGTTCGCATAGGGCGGACTTGCTTGCTAGCGGCCAAATTGGTGCAGTGCGTTATCTCGATGTCACGCTGCGCGAACGAAGGCGCGCCTGGGCCCGTCGGCTATGGCGTGCGACACTTCGCGGGTGGCGCAGGTGATCGAGGTGGCGGACCCCGCCGACCCGCGGCTTGACGACTTCCGCGACCTCACCACGGCCGACCGCAGGCCGGACCGCCCAGGCGGGCGCGGCCTGGTGATCGCCGAGGGCGTCGTCGTCGTGCAGCGCCTGCTCGCCTCCCGCTACCCCGTGCGCGCGCTGCTGGGCGTGTCCCGGCGCATCGAGGCGCTGGCCGGTGACCTGGCGGGCCACGACGTCCCGGCGTACGCGACCACCGCCGAGGTGATGGCCGAGGCCGTCGGCTTCCACCTCAACCGCGGCGTGCTCGCCGCCGCCGACCGCGCGACGCCGGTCCCGGTGCCCGACCTGATCGCCACCGCGCGCACCGTCACGGTGCTGGAGGGCGTCGGCGACCACGAGAACCTGGGCGCGCTGTTCCGCAACGCCGCCGCCCTCGGCGTCGACGCCGTGCTGCTCGCCCCCGGCTGCAGCGACCCGCTCTACCGCCGCAGCGTGCGCGTGTCGATGGGGCACGTGCTCGCGGTGCCCTTCGCCCAGCTGGAGCCGTGGCCCAATGGGCTGGAGCTGCTGCGGGACAACGGTTTCCGGGTCCTGGCCCTGACCCCGCGCGCCGACGCCGTCCCGCTGTCCACCGCTGTGCGGCCGGGGGAGCGGGTGGCGCTGCTGCTCGGCTCGGAAGGCCCCGGGCTCAGCGAGGCGGCGCTGGCCGCCGCCGACGCCACCGTGCGCATCCCGATGTCGCGCGCCGTCGACTCGCTCAACGTCGCGACCGCGGGCGCGGTCGCGTTCTACGCACTCACCGAAGGAGCAGCGGGTGGAACTGCGCGCCAGGGATGAGCGGGCCGTGCTCGTCGGTCGGGACGCCGCCGGTCAGAACAGCGCCAGCCATGACAGCGTCAGTCAGGGCAGCGCCGGTCAGAGCAGCGCCGGTCATGAGAAGGCCGGTCATGAGAGGGAGATCGACCTCGACACCCTGTCGCTGGACGCGGACCTGGTCGCCGACCTGCACGAGTGGGCGAAGGTCGCCGCCGCGGTCGGCGACGCCGACCCGGACTCGGCCGGGTCGGTGGTCTCCCGCCGCGGCCTGCGGCTGGTGGGCCAGGTCGCCGACGCGCTGGGCACGCCGGTCGGCTACGTCGACCCGGTGACCGGGGAGGTCTCGGTGGTGGACCCGGGGGCGACCGTGCCGGCCCCGCCCGCCCCGGTGAGCGCGGAGCCGACGCCGTGGGGGACCGGGCTGCTGGTCTCGGCGTTCGCGCTGGTGCTGGTGGTGTTCGCCGTGGTGACCCTGGCGTCCACGCTGAACGAGACCTCGCCGCTGCTGGCCCTGGGCGCCAACGTCGTGGTGACCGCCGGGCTGCTGCCCTCGGTCTGGCTGACCCGCGCGGTGCCGGTCTGGCGGTGGGTCGCCTTCGGTGTCGTGGCCGGGATCTTCGCGGGGTGGGTGGCGCTGCCGTTCATCATCTTCGGCGGGCCTTGACCTCCACCGCGGACGAGGTCGCACGATCGAAACTCGGATGACGGGCCTGCCGGGTCCGGCGTACGGTCGAGCGTCGACCTGCCTTGGGGGAGTGCGTGGAGAGCGAACCGAAACGCGGCGGCCTGGCCGCGATCGCGCGGCTGGGCCCGTACCTGCGGCCCGTTCGCGGCAGGCTCATCGGCTCGGGTTCGGCGGTGCTGGTCTCGATGGTGTGCGGCCTGGCCATCCCGCTGGTCATCCAGCGCATCCTCGACGGCCCGGTCGCCCAGGGCGACACCGGCGACCTGCTGTGGATGGTGGCCGTGGTCGCGCTGCTGGGCGCCACCGAGGCGGTGCTGTTCTTCACCCGCCGCAAGCTCATCGCCGGGCCGAGCACCAGGGTCGAGGCCGAGCTGCGCGCCGACCTGTACTCGCACCTGCACCGGCTGCCCATCTCCTTCCACGACCAGTGGCAGTCCGGGCAGCTGCTCTCCCGGGCGGTGTCGGACCTCTCGACCATCCGCCGGTTCATCGCCTTCGCCGGGATCTTCCTGGTGGTCAACACCCTGACCATGGTCATCGGCCTGGGCGTGCTGTTCTACCTGCACCCGCTGCTGGGCCTGATCACCCTGGTCTGCTCGGCGCCGCTGGTCCTCATCTCCACGCTGTTCGAGTCGAAGTACGCGGTGCTCTCGCGGCGGTCCCAGGACCAGGAGGGCGACCTGGCCACCACGGTCGAGGAGTCCGTGCTGGGCATCCGGGTGCTCAAGGCGTTCGGCCGCGGCCCCGAGCTGGCCAAGCGCTTCGCCGCGCAGGCCCGTGAGCTGCGCGGCACCGAGCTGGCCAAGATGAGGGTGCTGGCGCTGCTGTGGGCGTCGATCATCGTGCTGCCCGAGCTGGGGATCGCCGCGCAGCTGCTGGTGGGCTCGCTGGGCATCGCCAACGGCTCGATGACCGTGGGCACGCTGATCGCGGGCATCACCGTGGCCGTGTACCTGCGCTGGCCGGTGGACTCGATCGGCTGGCTGCTGGCCGAGACCAACCAGACCGCCACCGCGGCCGAGCGGTACTGGGAGGTCCGCGACGCCGAGGTCACCATCACCGACCCGGCCGAGCCCAGGCACCTGCCCGCCGACGGCGCGGGCACGCTGCGCTTCGAGGACGTCCACTTCGCCTACGCGGGCGCCGACGTGCTCGCCGGGGTGAACCTGGAGGTCCGGCCCGGCGAGACCGTCGCCCTGGTCGGGCCGACCGGGTCGGGCAAGACGACGCTGACCGCGCTGGTCGCCCGGCTGGCCGACGTCACCGGCGGGCGGGTCACCGTCGACGGGGTCGACGTGCGCGACGTGCCGCTGGAGGAGCTGCGCACCGCCGTGGCCACCGCGTTCGAGGAGGCCGTGCTGTTCTCGGCCAGCGTCGCGGAGAACGTGCGCCTCGGGGCGCCGGGCGCCTGCGACGACGACGTGCGCACCGCGCTGCGGGTCGCGCAGGCGGAGAAGTTCGTCGGCGAGCTGCCCTGGGGCCTGGACACCCGCATCGGCGAGCAGGGCCTGTCGCTGTCCGGCGGGCAGCGACAGCGCCTCGCCCTGGCCCGCGCCGTGGTGGGCAGGCCCAGGGTGCTGGTGCTCGACGACCCGCTCTCCGCGCTGGACGTGCAGACCGAGGCCGAGGTCGAGCACGCCCTGCGCACCGTGCTCAGCGGGGTCACCGCGCTGGTCGTGGCCCACCGGCCGAGCACCGTGCAGCTGGCCGACCGGGTCGCGCTGCTCGACGGGGGCCGGATCACCGCCGTCGGCACCCACACCGAGCTGCTGGCGACCAACGCCGCCTACCGCAGCCTGCTGTCCACAATGGACAACGAACGGACGACAGTATGAGCGCCGACGAGGAGTCCTGGCGCGGCGTGGCCGCCGAGGACACCGAGAACCCGACCCAGCGCACGACGCTGCGCCTGCAGGCGCGCTCGCGGGCCCTGCTGGGCACCCTGCTGCGCCCGCACCTGGCCGCCGCCCTGCTGGCGCTGCTGCTCATCATCATCGACAACGCCCTCGCCCTGGCCGGTCCGCTGCTCATCGCCGTGGCCATCGACTCGGGCATCCCGCAGGCCGTCGGCGGTGACACCACCGTGCTGGCGTGGTGCGTCGGCGGCTACCTCGTCACCGGCGTCGGCTCGGCGGGGGCGCGCTACACGTTCCTGCGGCTGTCCGGGCGCATCGGCCAGGACCTGCTGCTCGACCTGCGCAAGCGGATCTTCCGGCACGCCCAGCGGCTGTCGCTGTCCTTCCACGAGTCCTACACCTCCGGCAAGGTCATCTCCCGGCTGACCAGCGATGTCGACACCCTCGACGAGCTGCTGGAGAACGGCATCGACGGCCTGCTGTCGGCGGGACTGTCCATCGTGGGCATCGCGGTGCTGCTGCTGGTGCTCGACGTGCCGCTGGCGCTGTTCGTCCTGGCCGGGTTCATCCCGCTGCTGCTGGCCGCGCGCTGGTTCTTCCGCAACTCCAACGCCGCGTACCGGCACACCCGCGGCGCCATCGCCAAGATCATCGTCCAGTTCGTGGAGACGATGAACGGGATGCGCGCGGTCCAGGCGTTCCGCAGGGCCGAGCGCAACGAGTCGATCATGGGCGTGCTCAACGGCAGCTTCCGCGACGCCAACCGCGAGGCCCTCGGCGTGGTCGCGTGGTTCACCATGAGCGTGCGGCTGGTCGGCAACCTCAGCCTGGCGGTGGTGCTGGCCTTCGGCGCGTGGCGGGTGGTCGGCGGCGGCCTGGAGCTGGGCGTGCTCACGGCGTTCCTGCTGTACCTGCGCCGCTTCTACGACCCGCTCGACGAGATGGCGATGTTCGCCAACGCCTACTCCGCGGCCACCGCCGCGCTGGAGAAGATCTCCGGCCTGCTGCAGGAGGAGCCCGACGTCCGCGAGCCCGCCGACCCGCGCCCGCTGCCCGAGCGCCCCGGCACCCCCGGGCGCGCCGTCGCCTTCGAGCGCACGGCGTTCCGGTACTCGGCGGAGGGCCCGGTCGTGCTGCCGGAGTTCGACCTGGCGATCCCGGCGGGGCAGACCGTGGCGCTGGTCGGCCCGACCGGCGCGGGCAAGTCGACGCTGGCCAAGCTCATGGCCCGCTTCTACGACCCGACCTCGGGCGCGGTGCGCCTGGACGGCGTGCCCCTCGCCGAGCTGGCCGACGCCGAGCTGCGCGCCGCGGTGGTCATGGTGACCCAGGAGAACTTCCTGTTCGCGGGCTCGGTCGCCGACAACATCGCCCTGGGTCGGCCGGGCGCGACCCGCGCGCAGATCGAGTCGGCGGCGGGCGCGGTGGGCGCCCACGCGTTCATCTCCCGCCTGCCCGAGGGCTACGACACCGACGTCCGCAAGCGCGGCGGGCGGCTGTCCGCGGGCCAGCGCCAGCTGGTCGCCTTCGCCCGCGCGTTCCTGGCCGACCCCGCGGTGCTGGTGCTGGACGAGGCCACCTCCAGCCTGGACATCCCGACCGAGCGGGCGGTGCAGGCGGCCCTGGAGTCGGTGCTGGCCGAGCGCACCGCGCTGATCATCGCCCACCGCCTGTCGACGGTCCTGATCGCCGACCGGGTGCTGGTCATCGATGACGGCCGGGTGGTCGAGGACGGCACACCGGCGGACCTGATCGCCGACTCGGGCCGCTTCGCCGCCCTGCACTCCCGCTGGCGCGAATCCCTCGTCTAGGCCGTGCTCCACATCTGAAACACGGCCTGGCGCGGCCTGACCGGCGTGGGCAGGCCGCGCCGGTCAGTGCTCTTTCGGGGCGAACCGGAAGCGCCAGAACGCCGGGACCGCGGCGACGGTCACCAGGGTCAGCACCACGACCAGCAGCCCGCCCACCGTGGCGGCCATCGCCGGGCCGATCGCCGCGCCGCCCCAGCCGTGCAGGATGTCGGCGACGCGCGGCCCGCCCGCGACCACGACGGTGAACACGCCCTGCATCCGGCCGCGCATCTCGTCGGTGGCCTCGGTCTGCAGCATCGAGCTGCGGTGCACGGCGCTCACCAGGTCGGCGCCGCCGCCGATGGCCAGGAAGACCGCGGCCAGCCACAGCGAGGACGTCAGGCCGAACGCGGCCATCGCCAGCCCCCACACGATGACCGACACGGTGATCACCGCGCCCTGCCGCGTCATCCTGGCGAACCAGCCGGAGAACACCCCGAACAGCGCCGAGCCGATCGGGATGGCGGCGAACAGCCAGCCCAGGGCGATGCCGCCGCCGGGCGGGTCGCCGAAGGTGCGCTCGGCCATCTCCGGGAACAGCGCGCGCGGCATCCCCGCGACCATCGCGATGATGTCGACCAGGAAGCTGACCAGCAGCAGCTTGCGGGCGCTGAGGTAGCGGAACCCGTCGACGATGTCGCGCAGCCCGGCCCGGCTCGTCGCGTTCGCCCCCGGCCGGATCGGCGGGAGCAGGAACACCAGGCCCAGCGCCAGGACCAGGGCGACGGTGTCGATCAAGTACAAAGTGGACAGGCCGAGGACGGGGATCAGCGCGCCCGCGGCCAGCGGCCCGAAGACCATGCCGAAGGTGAAGGTGGTGAAGTTGAGCGCGTTCGCCGGTGGCAGCAGCTCCAGGGGCACCAGCCGGGCCACCGCGGCGCTGCGGGTGGGCATGTTGACCGCGACGAAGGCCTGTTGCAGCCCCAGGAGCACGAGGACGACCCAGACCGAGTCGACGGCCGCGAACGCCTGCAGCCACAGCAGCCCCGAGGTCACCGCGACCCCGGTGTTGCTGATGATGAGCACCACGCGCCGGTCGAACGCGTCGGCGATGGCCCCGCCCCAGAGCCCGAAGACCAGCAGCGGCACCAGCCCGACCGCGCCGGTCAGCCCGACCCACGCCGACGAGCCGGTGAGGTCGTAGACCTGCTTGGGCACGGCGACGGCGGTGAGCTGGCTGCCCACGGCGGTGATCGCCGTGGACAGCCAAAGCCTGCGGTAGTCCCGGATCTTGAGCGGGCGGATATCGATCAGCGCCCGGCTCAGCAGTCCGCGCGGGCGCTCCTCAACGGTCACGGCTCATGAGCTTAGGACAGCTAACGAATCGGCACCCGGTGATTTTCGCGGTGGCCGTCACGGCCCGAGGCGCTCGACCTTCCAGCCGTCGCGGGAGAGCTTGAAGCGCAGCCGGTCGTGCATCCGGTCGCGGCGGCCCTGCCAGAACTCGACCACCTCGGGCTGGATGCGCCAGCCGCCCCAGTGCGGCGGCACCGGCACGGCCCGGCCGTCGGCGAAGCGGCGCTCCACATTGGCCAGCGCGGATTCCAGCGATCCTCGACCGCTGACCACCATCGACTGCGGGGACGCCCAGGCGCCCAGCTGCGAGCCGCGGGGGCGCTTGGCCCAGTACGCGGCCGTCTCGGCGGGGCTGACCTTCTCCACGGTCCCGCGCACGGTCGCCTGGCGGTGCAGGCCGTACCAGGGGAAGGTCGCCGACGCGTAGCGGGCGGCCATCAGGTCGTGGCTCTTGGCGGAGGTGTAGTTGGTGAAGAACACCAGGCCGCGGGCGTCGAGGCCCTTGGCGAGCACGGTGCGGGAGGAGGGCATGCCGTCGGCGCCCGCGGTCGCCAGCACCATGGCGTTCGGCTCGGCCAGCCCGGCGTTGCGGGCGTCGTCGAGCCAGTTCTGCAGCTGGGTGTGCCACGTGTCGGCCAACTCCGCCTCGCTGAGGGCGCCTGTCTCATAGGAGACCCGCATGCTCGGCAGTTCCAGCGTGATGTCAGGGCCGTCCGCCATCGGGCTCTCCATCCAGGTGGGGGTCACCGCACGTGTCAGCGACGGTACGGGTATTCCAGATGAACGGGAACCGCCCAGACGGTGACACCAGCCACCCCACCCCGCTCAGGGGTCGCTGGATCGTTCCACTGGATCGTGACCGAAGACACCGGCGTGAACGATTGCTAACCTCGCGCGCGGGGAGCATGGTTGTCATCCGGCCGCGCGGAACCGCCTCGGTGACCTCGGATTGGTGGCGCCGCGCGTGGGCATGGCGGGAAAGGCGGACCGATGCACAACGCGGTGCAGGAACTCACCACCGACGACGGCTTCCGTCCCGGGCTGGAGGGCGTCGTCGCCTTCCGCACCGAGATCGCCGAGCCCGACCGCGACGGCGGCGCGCTGCGCTACCGGGGTGTGGACATCGAGGACCTGGCGGGCCGGGTCACCTTCGGCGATGTGTGGGCCCTGCTCGTCGACGGCCGCTTCGGCTCCGGCCTGCCGCCCGCCGAGCCCTTCCCGATCCCGGTCCACTCCGGCGATGTGCGCGTGGACGTGCAGGCGGGCCTGGCGATGCTCGCCCCGATCTGGGGCTACGAGCCGCTGCTGGACATCACCGACGACGACGCCCGCGACCAGCTCGCCCGCGCCTCGGTCATGGCGCTGTCCTATGTGGCGCAGTCCGCGCGCGGCATCCACCAGCCCGCGGTCTCCCAGCGCCGGGTCGACCTGTGCACCACCATCACCGAGCGCTTCATGACCCGCTGGCGCGGCGAGCCCGACCCGGCCCACGTGAAGGCCGTCGACGCCTACTGGGTCTCCGCCGCCGAGCACGGCCTCAACGCCTCCACCTTCACCGCCCGCGTCATCGCCTCCACCGGGGCCGACGTGGCCGCGGCGATGTCCGGCGCCATCGGCGCCATGTCCGGCCCGCTGCACGGCGGCGCCCCTGCCCGCGTCCTGCCGATGATCGCCGAGGCCGAGCGCACCGGCGACGCCCGCGCCGTGGTCCGCGGCATCCTCGACCGCCGCGAGCGCCTGATGGGCTTCGGCCACCGCGTGTACCGCGCCGAGGACCCCCGCGCCCGCGTGCTCCGCCGCACCTGCCAGGAACTGGGCGCCGAGCGCTACGAGGTCGCCGCCGCCCTGGAGCAGGCCGCCCTGGCCGAACTCCGCGAGCGCCGCCCCGACCGCGCCATCGAGACCAACGTCGAGTTCTGGGCCGCGGTCATCCTCGACTTCGCCGAGGTCCCCCCGCACATGATGCCCGCCATGTTCACCTGCGCCCGCACCGCGGGCTGGTGCGCGCACATCATGGAGCAGAAGCGCACCGGCCGCCTCGTCCGCCCCGCCGCCTCCTACATCGGCCCCGCCCCCCGCACCCCGGACGAGGTCGAGGGCTGGTCCACGGTCACCCCGCTGCGCTAGGAGTTGCCTGAAACAGCTTGTTGCCTGGTTCGGTAAAACCCGGGATTCAGGCAAAAATCTTAACGCACTGTACTTGATAGTGACAGTGTGTAGCGGTGGATGATGGCTGGTCGTCTCAGGAGCGGTTGGTTGACGCTGGTGTCAGCCAACTGACCCGACTGCTCGGAGCCGACTGGGAGATCACTGCGGACGACGGTGTTCTCACCCTGCGACCGTCGCACGGCGAACCGGCGAGGCGGCTTCTCACGGCACTCGACGTGGAGGACCAGCGGGCCGTCGACGTCAACGTGGCAGGCCCCTCCGCGCTGCTGACGGCCAAGAGCTTCAAGATCCACGAACGGCTCGGGAGCCCGGAGCGGCTTTCCGGCAAGGACGCGGGCGACGTGCTCCGGCTGATGATGACGTCGACCCCGACTGCGGTGGCGGGTGTGTTCGAGGCGCTGCTGTCCCATGAGCGGGTGGGCGAAGTCGCATCGCAAGGGCTCGCTTATCTCCGCGACCTCTTCGGCGGGGCCAGGACGCCCGGTGTGGAGATGGCGGTTCGTGCGCTCGCTGGAAGCGTCCCGGAGCAGCGGGTGCGGGCCTTGGCGCCCGCGTTCGTGGGCCGGCTGCCGCGACCTCGATGACGCTCGTGGGGGCTGGGGCTTATGCGGTTGTTTTATGACCGACAATTCTCCCCATGCTGCAGACCACTGAACTCGCCCTGCTGCGTCGCGTCGCCGCGGAGCAGGCTGACAGTCGTGCTCCCTCGGTGACCGCGGGTGTGGTGCGCGACGGCGACCTGGCCTGGTTCGGCGCGCGGGGGACGGTGGGCGGGCGGGCGCCGACGGTGGACACCCAGTACCGGATCGGGTCGATCACCAAGACGTTCGTGGCGGTGCTGGTCATGCGGCTGCGGGATGAGGGCAGGCTCGACCTCAACGACCCGCTGGACGCCCACGTGCCGGGGACGTCCTTCGGCGGGGTCACCATCGCCCAGCTGCTCGCGCACACCGGCGGGCTCACCAGCGAGTCCCCCGGCGACTGGTGGGAGCGCGCGCCCGGCGGGGACTGGGCGGCGCTGGAGAAGAGCCTCGCCGAGAACGCGCTCAGGCACCGCAGCGGCGCGCGGTTCCACTACACGAACGTGGGGTACGGCGTGCTCGGCGAGCTGGTCGCCCGCCAGCGGGGGATGTCCTGGCTCGACGCGCTCAACGCCGAGGTCCTCCAGCCCCTCGGCATGACCCGCACGACCCCGCACCCGCAGGCGCCCGCCGCCGACGGCTGGGCAGTGCACCCCTTCGCCGACGTGCTGCTGCCCGAGCCCGCCCCGGACGCGGGCGCGATGGCCCCGGCGGGCCAGCTCTGGTCGACGCCCACCGACCTGGCCAGGTGGACCCGGCTGATCGCGGGCGACACCGGCGGGGTGCTGCACCCGGACACCGTCGCGGAGATGCGCGAGCCCGCCCACGTCGACGACGCCGACGAGTGGACCGCGGGCTACGGCCTGGGCCTGCAGACCATGCGGGTCGGCGGGCGGCGCCTGGCCGGGCACGGCGGGTCGATGCCCGGCTTCCTGGCCATGGTGCTGGTCGACGAGCGCACCGGCACCGGCGCGTTCGTCGCCACGAACACCACCTCCGGGGTCGCCGCCGGCGGGATGGCCGCCGAGCTGATCAACCTCGTCGAGCAGCACGAGCCCGCGCTGCCCCGGGAGTGGGCGCCGCTGGCCGAGCACGACCCGGCCCTGCTGGAGCTGACCGGGCTGTGGCACTGGGGCCCGACTCCATACCTGCTCAAGCTGCTCCCCGACCGCTGGCTCAACCTCGCCCCGGTCGCCGGGCGCGGTCGCGCCTCGCGCTTCCGCCCGGCCGGTCCCGACAGGTGGACCGGGCTGGACGGCTACTACGCAGGGGAGACGCTGGAACTGCGCCGCGACGCCGAGGGCCGCCCGAGCCACTTCGACCTGGCGACCTTCGTCTTCACCAGGCAGCCGTACGGCACTCCGGAGGCCGTTCCCGGCGGCGTGGACGCGCAGGGGTGGCGTTCCGGTATCAGCTAGAGGTGTAAGACTGGGCGGGCCACGCCAACGCAGTCGGGGCTCGCCCAGTACACGCACGCGAAAGGCGCCATCGATGACCCAGACCGTCGACCCGAGCACCCTGGAGCTGCCCGCCGACCTGCGGCCCTCCGACGGCCGTTTCGGCTGCGGGCCGTCGAAGGTCCGGCCGGAGCAGCTGGCCGCGCTGGCCGCCCAGGGCGCGGCGCTGATGGGCACCTCGCACCGCCAGAAGCCGGTGAAGTCCCTGGTCGGGCGCGTGCGCTCGGGTCTGCGCGAGCTGTTCGGGCTGCCCGAGGGCTACGAGGTCGTGCTGGGCAACGGCGGCACCACGGCGTTCTGGGACGCCGCCGCATTCGGCCTGGTGCGCGAGCGCTCGCAGCACTTCACCTACGGCGAGTTCTCCTCGAAGTTCGCCAAGGTCACCAAGGGCGCGCCGTTCCTGGCCGACCCGATCGTGGTCTCCGCCGACCCCGGCGGCGCGCCCGCGATCACCTACGCCGAGGGCGCCGACCTCGTCGGCTGGGCGCACAACGAGACCTCCACCGGTGTCGCGGTGCCGGTGTCGCGGCCCACGGGGTCCGAGGGCGCGCTGGTCGCCATCGACGCCACCTCCGGCGCGGGCGGCCTGCCGGTCAACGCCGCCGACTTCGACGTCTACTACTTCGCCCCGCAGAAGTCCTTCGCCTCCGACGGCGGCCTGTGGCTGGCGCTGATGAGCCCGGCCGCGCTGGAGCGGGTCGCCGAGATCGGCGCGTCGGACCGCTGGGTGCCGGAGTTCCTGTCGCTGCCGGTGGCGCTGGAGAACTCGCTGAAGGACCAGACCTACAACACCCCGGCCGTCGCCACGCTGTTCCTGCTGGCCGAGCAGATCGACTGGATGCTGGCCAACGGCGGGCTCGACTGGACCGTCGCGCGCACCAAGGACTCCTCCGACCGCCTCTACGGCTGGGCCGAGAAGACCGGCTACACCTCGCCGTACGTGGCCGACCCGGCGCACCGCTCCCAGGTCGTGGGCACCATCGACTTCGCCGACTCGGTCGACGCGGCGGTCGTGGCCAAGGTCCTCAGGGCCAACGGCATCGTGGACGTGGAGCCGTACCGCAAGCTGGGCCGCAACCAGCTGCGGGTGGCGATGTTCCCGGCCATCGAGCCCGCGGATGTGACCACCCTCACTCGCGCGGTCGACTGGGTGGTCGAGCGCCTGGCCTGACTTTGGGGATGCGGGCAGGGGTACGGATACGGCAAGATCACGAGAGGATGTCACGGGGATCGCGGCGCGCCTAGCGCGTCAAGGCTAATCGCCGATTTACCGTGGGACGCTGGCGAGTGATGTCTGCTCACGTCGTACGGGAGGGTCGCGATGCGCGCGCTGCGGGTCGTCGGACTCGCTGATGGCGGCAAGACCGTCATCTGCGAGGACCCGGCGCGCGGTGAGCGCTTCTCGCTCCCGGCCGATGAGCGACTGAGGGCTGCCGCCCGCGGGGACGTCACCCGACTCGGCCAGATCGAGATTGAGCTGGAGAGCCAGATGCGTCCTCGTGAGATCCAGGCCCGCATCCGTGCGGGTGAATCCGTCGATCAGGTCGCCGAGGTCGCGGGCATCCCCAGCGCCAAGGTGGAGCGCTTCGCGTACCCGGTCCTGCTGGAGCGCGCGCGCACGGCCGACCTGGCCCAGCGCGCCCACCCCGTCCGCGAGGACGGCCCCGACCTGCAGACCCTGGGCGAGGTCTGCCTGCACGCGTTCACCCTGCGCGGGCAGGACTATACCGCCGCGACCTGGGACTCCTGGCGCGGTGACGACGGCAAGTGGATCGTCGAGCTGTGCTGGCAGGCGGGCCGCTCGGTCAACCGCGCGCACTGGGGCTTCCACCCCGGCGCCCACGGCGGCACCGTGAGCCCGCTGGACGATCACGCCCATGACCTGCTCGACCCGCAGCCGACCCGTCAGCTGCGCACCGTGCGCCCGGTGACCGAGCTGGCCCAGGCGGCGCTGAACCTGGACCCCACGCTGCTGCCGTCGCGCCCCGAGCCCGCGGCGCTGGAGGCGTCGTCGCTGGAGGTTAGCGCCGTCGACGTCGCCGTGCCCGACGAGCGCCCGGTCTACGAGCCGCCCGCGGAGCGCCCGGTCGCCTACCAGACCGCGCCGGTGGTGTACCAGCCCGTGTCCGTGGAGCCGTCGACCGCCCACGAGCCGCCGCCGGTCCACGAGCCCGCCGAGCCCTTCGAACTCGCCGAGCCCGCCGCCGTGCCGGTCGCCGAGTCCGCGTCAACCGAGTCCGCACCGGGCGAGTCCGCACCGGGCGAGCCCGCGCCCATCGAGTCCGGGCCAGTCGAGCCTGCACAAATCGAGCCTGCACAAATCGAGCCCGCGCAGCCCGTGCCCGCCCCGGTGTACGAGCACGCCCCGGCCCGGGAGCCTGCCCCCATCTCGGCCTCGATCTCGGCATCGGGCGAGCCGGACCCGACCGAGGCCACGGCGCGCTCCCAGCAGGACTTCGTCGAGGACTTCGAGCTGGCCCCGCCGACCGAGCCCGACCAGGAAGCCCTGATCGAGGAGCCCGCCCGCAAGGCCGAACCGCCGCGCCGGGCCAAGTCCAAGAAGAACCGCCCGATCGTGCCGTCCTGGGAGGACGTCCTGCTGGGCACCCGCTCCAACCGCGGCTAGCGCCCCACATCCGAAACGCGGCCTAGTCGCCGGGAACGGCGTCGAGGAGTGCGGGGTCCCACCCTTCGCGCTCCAGCCAGTCCTCGGCTTCCTCGCGGCTGACCCACCGCGCCCCCGCGGGCCGCCCCCGGCCCAGCCGGTCCCAGCCGTCGGGCGCCAGCACGTGCAGCCGCGCCTCGCGCAGCGCGAGCAGCCGCCCCTCGGGGAACGCCATCGTGGCCTCGGTGCGCAAAAACCGCACCGCATCCGGTCGGCTCATCCATCCATGATGCCCGATCCGCGCGCGCCGAAACACTTGCGGATTCGTCCGCGGAAATGGGATTCCCCGGTGCGCCCGGTGCCCGCGCGCGGTGATCACCGTAGGCTTTGGGCACATGAGCGCACCATCGGGCGAGCACCTCGAGATCACCCTCGGCGACGCGCGGGCCGTCGTCACGACGAACGGGGCGACGCTGCGGGAATTCTCCGTCGCGGGCACCCACTACACCGAGACGTTTCCCGAGGACGAGGCGCCGCCCATGGGGTCGGGGTCGGTCCTGGTGCCCTGGCCCAACCGGGTCGCGGGCGCGGTGTGGCCCGGCGGCGAGCTGGAGATGACCGAGCCCGCCCGCGGCAACGCCATCCACGGGCTGGTGCGCACCGAGCTGTGGACCGTCGCCGAGCACGCCCCCGCGACGCTGCGCCTGGAGGTCTCCGTCGGTGAGCGCCCCGGCTGGCCGCACCCGTTCCGCACCGCCATCACCTACGCCCTCGACGGCCGCGGCCTGACCGTCACCCACGAGGTGGCCAACGAGGGGTCGCGGACCATGCCCTTCGGGGTCGGCACGCACCCGTACCCGCGCGCGGGCAAGGCCGACGCCGACGAGTGCCGCCTGCGCCTGGCCGCCACCACCCACCTGCCCCTCGACCCCGAGCGCATGGTCCCGACCAACGGCCAGGTGGCCATCGACCCGGCCTTCAACACCGGCGCCCCGGTGCGCCCGCTCAAGCTCGACGACGCCTTCGGCGGCTGCGTCCCCGACGCCGACGGCCTCATCCGGCACTGGCTGCGCGGCGACGGCGGCGGCGTCGAGGTGTGGGCCGAGCCGGACTTCCGCTGGGTGCAGGTCTTCACCCCGCCGTCCTGGCCCGGACGCTCCGAGGGGCGCGCGATGGCCATCGAGCCGATGACCTGCCCGCCGGACGCGCTCAACTCCGGTGTGGACCTGCTCCACCTCGAGCCCGGCGCGGTGTGGAGCGGCTCGTGGGGGATCGCCCCACTAGTGTCGGACGCGTGACTCTTGCTGTAACTGGTGGATATGTGGTCCCCGTCATCGGAAAGCCGGTGCACGGGGGGACGGTGCTCATCGAGGGCGACAAGATCGTCGCCGTCGGCACGGCGGAGGACGTCGAGATCCCCGACGGCGCCGAGATCGTCGACGCCTCCGGCTCGTGGGTGCTGCCCGGCTTCGTCGAGGCGCACGCGCACCTCGGCGTGCACGAGGAGGCCGAGGGCTGGGCGGGGCAGGACACCAACGAGATGACCGACCCGGTCACCGCGAAGGTGCGGGCCCTGGACGCGGTCAACCCCGCCGACGAGGGCTTCCGCGACGCGCTCGCGGGCGGGGTGACCACCGTCGTCGTCAAGCCCGGCTCGGGCAACGTCATCGGCGGGCACACCGTCGCCCTCAAGACCTGGGGCCGCACGGTCGACGAGATGCTGATTCGCGACGCGGTCAGCATGAAGAGCGCCCTCGGGGAGAACCCCAAGCGCGTGTACGGCGAGAAGAAGACCATGCCGTCCACGCGCCTCGGCGTCGCCGCGGTGATCCGCGAGCAGCTGACGAAGGCCCAGGACTACGTCGCCCGGCGCGCGCACGCCGCCGAGGAGGGCAAGCCCTTCGACCGCGACCTCACCCTGGAGGCCCTGGCGGGCGTCCTGGACGGGACGACCCCGTGGTGCCAGCACGCGCACCGCGCCGACGACATCGCCACCGCGATGCGCCTGGCCGCGGAGTTCGGCTACCGCCTGGTCCTCAACCACGGCACCGAGGCCCACCTGATCGCCGACACCATCGCCGAGCGCGACATCCCGGTGATCATCGGCCCGCTGTTCACCACGCGGTCCAAAGTAGAGCTGCGCAACCGGCACCTGCGCAACCCCGGCATCCTGGCCCGCGCGGGCATCCGCGTGGCGATCACGACCGACGCCCCGGTGGTGCCGATCGACTTCCTGGTCCACCAGGTGACCCTGGCGGTCAAGGAGGGCCTCGACCCGGCCGAGGGCCTGCGCACGATCACCAGCAACCCCGCGGAGATCCTGGGCCTCGACGACCGGGTGGGCTCGCTGACCCCGGGCCTCGACGCCGACCTGGTCCTGTGGTCCGGCGACCCGCTGGACGTGATGAGCCGCGCCATGCGCGTCTTCGTCTCCGGCCGCGAGGTCTACCACTACGACGAGACCGCGGGCCGCGGCGTCACCGCGGACCCCTACTACCGGCCCTGACCGCTCAGCAGCAGTGCTCGCCTCGCCACGCAAGCCACCCTTCCCGGGCGGCGACCGCGGCGATGGCGAGCGCCGCGAGCGGGTCGACCCAGTGCCAGCCGTAGAGGCTGGTGAGCACGAGGCCGACCAGCAGGACCGCGGACAGGTACGTGCACAGCAGCGTCTGCTTGGAGTCGGCCACCGCGCTGGCCGACCCGAGTTCGCGGCCCGCCCGCCGCTGGGCGTAGGACAGCACCGGCATGACGACCAGCGACACCGCCGCGAGCCCGATCCCCACCGAGGAGTGCCGCGCCACCTCGCCGGTCACCAGCGCCCGCACGGACTCCACGCCCACGAAGGCGGCCAGCGCGAAGAACGACACCGCGATCACCTTGAGCGCGGCCCGCTCGCGCTTCTCCGGCTCCGCGCTGGAGAACTGCCACGCCACCGCCACCGCGGACGCGACCTCGATCACCGAGTCCAGCCCGAACCCGACCAGCGCCGTCGAGTTCGCCACCGTCCCCGCCGCGATCGCGATGACGGCCTCGACGACGTTGTAGGCGATCGTCGCCCCCACCAGCAGCCGAACCCGCCGGGTGAGCACCACCCGCCGGGCGTCGACGAGCACCGGCCCCGAACAGCACGAGCACCCGGCGCTCATGACGCGCACTCCGGGTCGACCGCGAGGACCACCCGGACCAGTTCGCGCAGCGCCAGGGCGAGGTGTGGGTCGGCGATGGCGTACCGCACCTGCCTGCCCTCATAGGTCGCCACGACGAGCCCGCACCCGCGCAGGCACGACAGGTGGTTGGACACGTTGGACCGAGTGAGCCCCAGGCAGGCGGCCAGCTTGCCGGGGTAGCTCACACCGTCGAGCAGCGCGACGAGAATCCGGCAGCGCGTCGGGTCGGCCAGCGCCCGCCCGAGTCGGGCGAGCGCGGCCTCCCGGGTCTCACAGGTCAGCACACGTCGAACAGTACAGTGAAGGCTGACGCTTTGTCGGCCGGTCTTGAACGCTCTGGCGATGACCACCCGCGTGCAGAGCCTCTAGCAGGGCGGCTTGCGTCCTGGTCGAGCTTGACCAGGACAAACTCCGCTGGGCACGGATTGGTCAGGGTTGGGCGCTGATTGGCCCACGAGCCCTAACAGCCACGACAGTCGAACCACCCTGGCTTGGAACACGGCCAAGGACCTCAGCGAAGGGGCCGCTCGTGGACCTCGACGACTCCAGCATCGGTCGGCGCGTGCGCTCCTACGGCGCGTCGCTTTCGGAGGCCGAGCGCAGAGAGGTGATGTCCGCGCTGTCGGTCCATTCGATGCAGGTTGGCCGGGACCGGGTTCGGAGAAACTCGGCGAGCACGGCGTAAACGGTGTCGGCGGGAACTTCCGCATGGGGCGGGATCGGTGCGTCGTGCATCCCGGCAAGGTGGTAGACGGTCCACTCGGTGTTCGTGCCGTCTCGGGGGACAAGCCGAGTGTCTCCTTCGGCCCAGTCGAGAGCGCCGATGGTGTTGTTGATCCCGAAGCCGAGTGCTTTCTGGTCAGGTGATCTCGGGGCGGTCGACCCCGTCGCGATCGCCCACAGCCACGGTATCTCGACTCCTTGATCGTTCAGTGCTTTGACTTCGGCGACGAGATCGAGGTCGTCGGGAAGTTCGTCAACATGCAGAAACGCGTTCTCCAGTATCTCGTGCATTACTCGCTGGCCTTCCCTGTGTAGTCGCGACGGAATGGATTGCCGTTGCGGTCTGTGCCCAGAACGGTCAGAGTGCTTCCGGCGGGAATGAATTCGGGCAGGTAGGCATCACAGCCTTTTCCGGCCCTGGGTTCGGACCCACATGGCGCGTGGTTGATCACGATGCGGGCATGAGTTGCCCCGGATCGGATCATCATTGCGACGGTTTTCATCTCGACGTGATTGTAGAGTACGCGGACGGTCGGATCGGTGAGGCCGAGCCTTTGGGTGCGGCGAGCGACCTCTTCGGTCCAAATGTCGGTGGTGGTGGCCGAGATTTCACCCAAGAAGCGTCCGCCGACCTCGACAATTCCGGTCATCGGCGAGTTGCGCTGACCTCGCCGCACCCGCGCCGGTAGGTCATCGCTATAGGGAAGCGCGTCCTCGGGGTACCGGTCGCCGTGGCGGTTGACCACTGTTGGTGAAGGCACAGGATTTAGTGGTGGCGTGGAAGTCGTGGGTGGCGTCATTGCCGCTGTAGACGGTGAGCCGCCTCCTGCCAGGTGTACGCGGTAGGCGTGGGCGCTGTCTTTCGCCGATCGCGCCGTTTGCAGGATGCTCGCCAGGTTTTGTCGGGCTTGGGTCAACAGGGCCAGTGCTTGGACGATTTCCGGCTGGGAGCTGCCTGCGGTGGCGGCAGCGGCCACGGAGATCGCTTCGTCCCAGGCCGCGACCACGCGCGACAAGATCGCTGTGCCTGCGTCAATCATGTCGGCCGCCGCGTCGAGGTCGGCGGCGACATCGCTGATCGACATGGCGTCATCGTAGGTTCGCGGTCGGCTTTGGCGGTGTGCGTGACCCCCTTTGCCTCGGGGTTCTTCCGCGGTCGCCGACACGATCGAGGCGGACGTCAGCCCGTGGCCCGCTGGGCTCATGCCGGCCGGGCGGGCCAACGTCGCCATCTGGCGCGTGGCCATCGGGGTCGAGACCGGCCAATGCGCGTAGGTCCACGACACCGCCAAGTCCGTGCACCTCGACGACATGCCCGCCACCCGCCGCGGCGCGTTCTGGGCCGACTACAGCCGGGCGCTGCTCGTCGAACGCGGGACACGACAGCAGGGCATCGCCGCCCTCGTTCGCGCCGAGCAGGTCGCGCCTCAGCAGCTCCGCGCCACCGTCTACGCCCGTGAGGCGGTGGCGGGCGTCCTCGCATCCGCCCGCCGGGACGCCGGGGGCCGGGAGCTGCGCGGGCTCGCGTGGCGCTTGGGGATTGCCCCGCTCTGAGGTGGCTGGGGCTAGCCGTTCTTCAGGGCTCGGGCGATGACCACGCGCTGGATCTGGTTGGTGCCCTCGAAGATCTGGGGGACCTTGGCCTCGCGCATGTACCGCTCCACCGGGAAGTCGCGGGTGTACCCGGCCCCGCCCAGGACCTGGACCGCGTCGGTGGTGACCTTCATGGCGGCGTCGGTGGCCACCAGTTTGGCGATGGACGCCTGGCGGACGAAGGGCAGCCCGCGGTCCCGCCGCCGGGCCGCCTCCAGGTACGTGGCCCGCGCCGACTCGACCGCGGCTGCCATGTCGGCCAGCAGGAACTCCATCCCCTGGAAGTCGATGACCCGCTGCCCGAACTGCTGCCGCCCGGACGCGTAGGCCACCGCCTCGTCCAGGGCCGCCTGGGCCAGGCCCACCGCGCACGCCGCGATGCCCAGCCTGCCCGAGTTCAGCGCCGTCAGCGCGATCTTGAACCCGGAGCCCTCCTCGCCCAGCAGCCGGTCGGCGGGCACCCGGGCCCCGTCGAAGATCATCTGGGTGGTGGTGGAGCCGGTCAGGCCCATCTTGCGCTCCGGGGCGGCCGCCGTGAGCCCGGGAGTGGCGGCGTCCACCAGCAGGCAGCTGATGCCCTTGCCGCCGGTGTCGGCCGTGCGGACCATCGTCGTGTAGAAGTCCGCCTGGCCGCCGTGGGTGATCCACGCCTTGGTCCCGGTCACCACGTACGCGTCCCCGTCGCGCACCGCCCGGGTCGACAGGGCCGACGCGTCGGAGCCCGCGTGGGACTCCGAGAGCGCGTACGCCCCCAGCAGGTCGCCGTCCAGCATGTCCGGCAGGAACCGGTCGCGCTGCTCGTCGGTGCCGTGGTCGGCCAGGGCGTAGCAGGACATAGTGTGCACCGACAGGCCGACGCCCACCGACATCCACGCCGCCGCGATCTCCTCCAGCACCTGCAGGTAGACCTCGTAGGACAGCGCCGCCCCACCCCAGCGCTCGGCGTAGGGCAGGCCCAGCAGACCGCTGCGCCCCAGGAGCCGGAACTGCTCCCGGGGGAACCGCCCCTCCTCCTCGTACGACGAGGCCAGCGGGGCCAGCTCGTCGCGGGCGATCTCACGGGTCAGCTTGAGCAGGTCCTCGGCCTCGGTGCTGGGCAGGAGACGCTCGGCAGGCACGGCATGACTCCATTCGGCGATACGGCGCGCAGTACTGCAGGACACTTCACAGTACTGCAATACGCTGGCGGAGATGCCGAACCAGCGCGCGCTCACCGCCCGCCAGGCCACCGTCCTGGCGGAGCTGCACGCGCTGTTCCTCCGCGAGGGCTTCGCCCAGTTCACCCTCGACGACCTCGCCGCCCGCCTGCGCTGCTCCAAGTCCACCCTCTACGCCCTCGCGCCCAGCAAGGAGCAGTTGGCCCTGCGCGTGGTCAGCCGCTTCTTCCGCACCGCGACCGAGCGGGTGGAGAAGCGCGTCGCCGACGCCGGGGACGCGCGCGGCCGGATCGCCGGGTACCTGCACGGCGCCGCCGAGGAGCTGGCCGCGGCGTCGGCGCGCTTCGTCGCCGACGTCGCCGCCTTCGCCCCCACCCAGGCCGTCTACGAGCGCAACGCCCAGGCCGCCGCGGCCCGCATCCGGACGTTCATCCAGGAGGGCGTCGCCGACGGCCTGTTCCGCGACGTGCACGCCCGGCTGGTCGGGGAGATGGCGGGCTGGCTGATCGAGGGCATCCAGACCGGGGTGCTCGGGCGCCGCGCCGAGGTGTCCGACGCCGAGGCCTTCGCCGCCCTCTCCGACCTCCTGCTGGGTGGCCTGGCGCTCACCGGCGACCCGGATGTGCCGTGAGGGCCTGTGATGCGTGTCCCAACAGTGCCTGTCCCATGGGTTCACGGCTGTCCGGATTGTGCGCGGCGCACTAGCGTAGGGGGCTCAGGACCCCAACGGGGCGGTGCTGCACCACGGCGATGATCCTGCCGCGGATCGCACCCGACCAGGCCCGCACCGGCTCGGCCGACACCACACCGCCCTGTCCGAGTGTGAGAGGTACTTGCATGCCCGACGGGACCGCTGTGCCCACCGGCACCGAGCAGACCACCATCCTGCGCCACCCCGGCGGGGAGCACGAGATGAAGGTGGTCCCGGCCACCGATGGCACCTCGGGCATCGATGTGGGCAAGCTGCTGGCCAAGACCAGCCTGGTGACCCTCGACCCCGGCTTCGTCAACACCGCCGCCTGCTCGTCGGCGATCTGCTACATCGACGGCGACGCGGGCATCCTGCGCTACCGGGGCTACCCGATCGAGCAGCTGGCCGAGCACTCCAGCTTCCTGGAGGTCAGCTACCTGCTGATCTACGGCGAGCTGCCCTCGCGCACCGAGCTCGAGGAGTTCACCCACAAGGTGAGCAGGCACACCCTGCTGCACGAGGACCTGAAGCGGTTCTTCGACGGCTTCCCCCGCGACGCGCACCCCATGCCGGTGCTGTCCTCGGCGGTGTCGGCGCTGTCGACCTTCTACCAGGACAGCCTCAAGCCCTTCGACTCCAACCACGTCGAGATCTCCACGATCCGGCTGCTGGCCAAGCTGCCCACCATCGCGGCCTACGCCTACAAGAAGTCCGTCGGGCAGCCGTTCCTCTACCCGGACAACTCCCTCGGGCTGGTGGAGAACTTCCTGCGCATGACCTTCGGCTTCCCCGCCGAGAACTACGAGCTGGACCCGGCCCTGGTCAAGGCGCTCGACCTGCTGTTCATCCTGCACGCCGACCACGAGCAGAACTGCTCGACCTCCACCGTGCGGCTGGTCGGCTCGTCGGAGGCCAACCTGTTCGCCTCCATCTCCGCGGGCATCAACGCCCTGTTCGGCCCGCTGCACGGCGGCGCCAACAGCGCGGTGCTGGAGATGCTGGAGGGCATCCGCAACACCGGCGGCGACGTCGAGAGCTTCGTGCGGCGGGTGAAGAACAAGGAGGACGGCGTCAA
This sequence comes from Actinokineospora lacus, assembly GCF_053813445.1. Taxonomy (NCBI): domain Bacteria; kingdom Bacillati; phylum Actinomycetota; class Actinomycetes; order Pseudonocardiales; family Pseudonocardiaceae; genus Actinokineospora; species Actinokineospora lacus. The sequence goes on along the minus strand of NZ_JBQERA010000003.1, from coordinate 498,032 downwards.
GCTGATGGGCTTCGGCCACCGGGTCTACAAGAACTACGACCCGCGCGCCGCCATCATCAAGCGCACCGCCGACGACATCCTCGGCAAGCTCGGCGGCGACGACTCGCTGCTCGACATCGCCAAGCAGCTCGAGGAGCACGCGCTGGCCGACGACTACTTCGTCGAGCGCAAGCTGTACCCGAACGTGGACTTCTACACCGGCCTGATCTACCGCGCGATGGGCTTCCCGACGAAGTTCTTCACCGTGCTGTTCGCCCTGGGCCGCCTCCCCGGCTGGATCGCCCACTGGCGCGAGATGATGAACGACCCGGCCACCAAGATCGGCCGCCCGCGGCAGGTCTACACCGGCCACACCGTGCGCGACTACAAGTCACTCGCCGAGCGCTGATAAACGAGCGCTGAGTAAACGAACACTCAGAACCACCCGTCGAGGGGGCCGTCCCGAGTGGGGGCGGCCCCTCGTCGTGGGTAGCGTTGTCGGCATGGCTCCCTCGATCGTCTGGTTCCGCCGCGATCTGCGCCTCGGTGACCATCCCGCGCTGCTGGCCGCCGCCGAGCGCGGTCGCGACGCGCTGGCCCTGTTCGTCCTGGACGACGCCCTGCGCGGCCCATCCGGCGCGCCCCGGCTGGCCTTCCTCTACCGCTGCCTGCGCGCGCTCGACGAGCAGCTCGGCGGGCGGCTGGTGGTGCTCCACGGCGATCCGGTCGACGTGGTCCCGCGCCTGGCGAAGGAGATCGGCGCGGGTTCCGTGCACGTCTCGGCCGACACCGGGCCGTACGGGCGGAAGCGGGACGCCGCTGTCGAGAAAGCACTGTCCGGTGTGGAGTTCGTGCGCACCGGGTCGCCCTACGCGGTCGCCCCCGGTCGGGTGCACAAGGCCGACGGGGAGCCGTTCAAGGTCTTCACCCCCTTCAGCCGCGCGTGGCTGGAACACGGCTGGCGAGCCCCCGCCGACACCTCCGCGTCCACACTGGACTGGATGACCGGCGACGGCGTTCCCATCCCCGATGACCCCGCCCTCGACGCCGACCTCCCGCCCGCGGGGGAGGCCGCCGCCCTGGCCGCCTGGGAGGTCTTCCGCGACGAGCGCCTGCCCGACTACGCCCGCGACCGCGACCGCCCCGGCGTCAACGGGACCAGCCGCCTGTCGGTCTACCTGCGCTGGGGCTGCGTGCACCCGCGCACCCTGCTCGCCGACCTCGGTCCCGCCGACACCGTCTACCGCACCGAGCTGGCTTGGCGCGAGTTCTACGCCGACGTCCTCTGGCACCGCCCGGAGACCGCCCGCGAGAACTACAACCCCCGCTTCGACAGGTTCGAGTACGACAGCGCCGACGACCGCTTCGACGCCTGGCGCCGCGGCCGGACCGGCTACCCGATCGTCGACGCCGGGATGCGCCAGCTGCTCGCCGAGGGCTGGATGCACAACCGGGTCCGCATGATCACCGCGAGCTTCCTGGTCAAGGACCTGCACGTGCCGTGGTGGCTGGGCGCGCGGCACTTCATGGCCTGCCTGGTCGACGGCGACCTCGCCTCCAACCAGCACGGCTGGCAGTGGACCGCGGGCTCGGGCACCGACGCCGCCCCGTACTTCCGCGTCTTCAACCCCACCACCCAGGGCGAGAAGTTCGACCCCGAGGGCGACTACATCCGCCGCTACGTCCCGGAACTGCGGTCCCTGCACGGAAAAGCGGCGCACCACCCCCGGGACGTCCCCGGCTACCCCGCCCCGATCGTGGACCACGCCGAGGAGCGGCTGGTCGCGCTGGAGCGCTACGGCGCGATCAGGGATTAGCGCGCAGCGCCTCGCCGAGGGGGAGCCGGGACCCGGTGCGCAGCGCCGCGCGGGCGTAGACCCGGGCGCCGAGCCAGGCCAGCCCGGCCACCGCGGCCAGCGTGAGCGCGATCGCCAGCGCGGTCTGCCACAGCGGCACGGCGCCGAGCGCGATCCGCCCGGGCATCATGACCGGGGCCAGCGGCGGCAGCATGGACGCCACCACCGTCGCCGTGCCCGTCGGCGCGCGGGTGAGCAGCCCGAAGCCCAGCACGAAGGCGACCACCAGCACCATCGTGACCGGCAGCAGCACCGCCTGGGTCTCCTCCTGCCGCGAGACCAGCGACCCGGCCGCGGCGAACACCGTGGCGTAGAACAGGAACCCCAGCAGGTACCAGACGATCCCCCAGGCGAGGGTGCCCACGGCGGCGCCGGTGATGGTCAGCACGTCGGTGCTCAGCGCCAGCGCCAGCCCCAGGACGCTGATGGCGGTGAACTGGGCCAGCCCCACCAGCCCGAGGCCGATCACCTTGCCCAGCAGCAGCTGCCACGGCCGCACGGTGGCCAGCAGCAGCTCCACCACCCGGCTGGACTTCTCCTCCACCACGCCCTGGGCGACCATCGTCCCGTAGAACAGCAGGGCCAGGTACAGCAGCGCGACCACGATGAGCGCGACGGCCGTCCGCTGCCCCCTGGCCGGGTCGGGGACGGTGAGGGCGTGCACGTCGATGGTGGCGTCGGCGGCGGTCGACAGCACGCGGTCGGGGTCGAGGTCCTCCACCGCGGCCAGCTCGGCGCGCAGCACCTGCTCCTGCACCAGGTTGTTGAGCACCTTGCGCAGGTCCTCGTCGAGCGCCTCGCGCACGACCACCCGCAGCGCGGCCGGGGCCCCGCTGACCAGCACGTCCAGCTCGCCGTCGGAGACCAGCGCCTCGCCGTCGGCGACGTCGCGCACGGTCGTGGTCTCGACCTCGACCCCCCGCGCCCGCGCCTGGGCGACCAGCGGCTCGGCGATGGCGCTCGCCTGGCCCGAGAGCCCGACCCTGCTCGACTGCGCGCTCGCGAACAGGGTGCTCTCCATCAGCACGACGCCGATGAGGAAGGCCGCGGCGACGGCGGTGCTGATCAGGAACGCCTTGGTGCGCAGCCGGGTGTCGATCTCGCGGCGGGCGATCAGCCACACCGTGTTCGCCGGGCCCACCCGCACTCCCCCTCGCGTCGCATCCGCCGTGCCATTATCGCCTGACGGACCCCGGTCGCGGGTGGCGGCCGGGTGCGCCTGCAAACGAGTTGGCCGAATCACTCCCGCCGGGGAACCGGGCAGGACATCCTCCGTCAAAGAGCAATGATCCGGGTTGGACCATGGGAGGGCCGGGGATGAAGCCCGAGCAGTGGCTCGCGCAGTACGACGAGAAGCTCCAGGCCGCGGCCAAGAACGCGCAGAAGGCGGACAAGGCCCTGCGCGAGGTCGGCGGCACGGCCACCTCGCCCGACGGTGAGGTCACCGTGCGGGTCAGCGCCAACGGCGCGACCACCGGCCTGGTCCTGCGCCCCGGCGTGCGCGACATGGAGCCGGAGCACCTGGCCAGGGTGGTCATGGACGTGACCCGCGCCGCCCAGCGCGACGCCGCGGCCAAGGTCGTGGACGCCATGCGCGAGCTGGTCGGGGAGGGGCCCGCGCTGGAGGTCGTCAAGTCCCACCTGCCCGAGGGCTTCGCCGGGGACGGCGCCGAGGAGCCGGTGAGCCCGGACAAGCGCTCCGACGACGAGTACTTCGACAACCCGCCCGAAGTGGTGAACTGAAAGGCAGGGATCGGCATGGGCACCGGATTCACCGTCAACGTGGCCGAGGTGCGCGGGCACGCGCGCACGGTCGCGGACTGCTCAGGACAGGTCCAGGGCGCCCGGGACCTGGCGCAGCTCGTCTCGGACAACGCCTACGGGGTGATCGGCGGCTTCTTCGCCTCGGCGATCCTCTCCGCGTGCGGGGACGTGCTGGAGGGCATCCAGAAGGTCGCCGCCGCCGTCGACGACGTGCGGCAGGGCCTGGAGGCCGTGGCGGCGGACTACGAGATGATCGACCAGGGCAACGCGGTGACCTTCGGCGGTGGGCGATGACGGTCAGCTTCACCCCGCAGGGCAGCGGCGAGCAGGCCGTGACCACCATCTCCGACAACGTCCGCTCCGCGCGGGCGGCCATCGAGGGCGGCGACTGGCTCGACGCGGGCATGGCGGTCAGCAACGTCGCCATGGACGTCATCAACATCGCGGGCGACCCGCTGGGCGCCGCGGCGGGCGCCGGGTTCGGCTGGATCATCGAGCACATCTCGTTCCTGCGCGAGCCCTTCGACGCCCTCCTCGGCGACGCGAACTCGATCATCAACAGCGCCCAGGGCTGGACCCGCACCGCCGAGCAGCTCACCGCGACCGCGGCCCGCTACCGCCAGGCCGCCAGCGAGGAGACCTGCAACTGGCACGGCTCCGCGGGTGAGTCCTACCGCTCGGCCAGCGCGACGCAGGCCGACGGCCTGGAGGCGCTGGCGCAGGTCAGCAAGGGCGTCGGGCAGGCGGTCAACGGCGCGGGGCAGTTGCTGGCCGAGGTGCGCAAGACCGTGCTCGACCTGATCAACCAGTGCGTGCAGCGGGTCATCCAGATCATCATCGAGGCGCTGGCCGCGTCCTGGCTCAGCTTCGGCGCGAGCATCGCCAAGGGGATCGCGCAGTCGGTCGCCCAGGCCGTGCAGACCGCGCAGAAGATCGTGACCAAGGTCCAGAAGTTCATCTCCTCGCTGCAGAAGATCCTCTCGACGGTCCAGAAGATCGTGAACCTCGCCAAGTCGGTCAAGCAGTTGCTGGCGACCATCGGCGGGCGGGCCAACACCGCCCCGCGCGCCCAGGGCAGGCACGGCGCGCCGGTGAACACCTCGGGGATCGACGCGGCGGCGAACGCGCACTACGTCAACCCGGCGGGACCCGCGGGCGGGCCGACGTACGCGCAGAACGCGCCGCGCGACTACAGCTACAACCAGTTCCAGCCGACCACCCCGACCGGGCGGCCGGTGTACTCCCCGACCACCCCGCCGTCGTACTCCGGCTACCAGCCACTGCCCGCGGGTCCGTCCACCGGGTACGGACCAAGTGGACCGCCGCCGAGCCCCGGCGCGCCCGCCTCCCGGGTGGACCGGGCCCGCTGGATCGGCAGCGCGGTGGAAATCCTGATCAACCACGGCGTCGACCCGGCCCGCATCGACGCGGGCCAGATCGCCCAGGTCGTCGACCGGGTCTCCGGGGGCAACCCGCACGCGATGGACCTGCGCCACCCGGCCGCGGCCGAGGGCACCCCGCCCAAGGGCCTCACGCAGATCACCGACCCGCAGTTCCAGCAGCACCAGGTGAGCGGGCACGGCAACATCTGGGAGCCGGTGGACAACCTGCTGGCGGGCGTGCTGTTCATGCTGGCGCAGTGGGGGACGCTGATGAACGCCCTGGAGTCACCCGCGTAGCTGAGCCCTGTCCACAATGGACAGCACGGCGTCCTCGGCTTCCTTGCGCTCACCGGGCACCAGCCCGATGCGCGTGCGGCGGTCGAGGACGTCGTCGGCGCTCAGCGCCCCCTCGTTGCGGACCGCCCAGACCACCTCGGCCGCGGTGACCGGGCTGCCGGGGGCGACCGGCTTGGCGAGGTCGGGGTCGAGCTGGGCCATGGCGTGGATCGTGGCGGCCTCGGTGCCATGACGGGAGACGAGCCACTCGGGCGCGTCCACTGTGGAGAGCTTGTCCCTGGGCGCGGCGCCGACGAGCGGGATGTCACGCGTGCGGGAGGGGCCCGCGGCGAGGCCGGTGGCGTCGATGGCGTCGGCGGCCATCCTGCGGTAGGTGGTGAGCTTCCCGCCGACGACGGTGATGACGCCGCTCGCGGAGGTCAGGATCGCGTGGTGGCGGGAGAGGTCGGCCGAGCGGGCGCCCGCGCCCGCGAGCAGGGGCCGCAGCCCGGCGAAGGAGCCCAGCACGTCGAGCCTGCTGAGCGGGCGGGCGATGACCGTGCTCGCCATGTCGAGCAGGAAGTCGACGTCGACCTCGGGCACCGCGGGCACGTCCGGGATCGGGCCGTCCACCGCGACGTCGGTCAGCCCCAGGTAGACGCGGCCGTCGGGCTGGGGGAGCAGCAGCGCGAAGCTGCCGAACCGGCCGGGCACCGGGATCGTCAGCGCGGTGCCCCCGATGCCGAGGTTCGCGCCGTCGAGCACCAGGTGCGAGCCCCGCGATGGCCGCAGCCGCACCTCCTCGACCAGCTCGCCCGCCCAGACCCCGGTGGCGTTGACCACCGCGCGGGCCTTGATCCGGATGTCGTGCCCGGTCACCTCGTCGAGCACGTGCGCGCCGCGCCCGTCGAGGGTGAGCGCCTTGGCCCGCGTCACGATCCGCGCCCCGAACCCGGCGGCCGTGCGCGCCAGCGCGACCACCAGCCGCGCGTCGTCGACGACCTGCCCGTCGAAGGACAGCAGCCCGCCGCGCAGGCCCTGGCGCCGCAACCCGGGCGCCAGCGCGAGCGCTTCAGGCGCGGAGACCCTGCGCGGCCGGGGAAGTACGCTCGCGGGCGTCCTGGCGAGCCTGCGCAGCCCGTCCCCGGCGACGAGCCCGGCGAAGGTCAGCCCGGCGGCCCGCTGGGAGACCCCGGGCAGCAGCGGCACGAGCTGCGGCAGGGCCCGCGTCAGGTGCGGGGCGGTGCGCGTCAGCAGGATGCCGCGCTCGACGGCGCTCTCGCGGGCCAGCCCGACATCGCCCTTGGCCAGGTAGCGCAGCCCGCCGTGGATCAGCTTGCTCGACCACCGCGACGTGCCGAAGGCCAGGTCCCGCGCCTCCACCAGCGCCACCGACAGCCCCCGCGACGCCGCGTCCAGCGCGGCGCCCGCGCCGGTCACCCCGCCGCCGACGATCAGCACGTCCACGGTCTCCTCGGTCAGCGCGGCCAGGTCGGCGCCGCGCCGGGCGGCGTTGAGGGCGGTGCTCTTCACGGTGTCTCCGGTCGCAGTGCGGCGTCGAGCAGGTGGGTCAGTTCGGCGAGCAGGCTGTCGGAGGGGACGTCGGCGGTGGCCGGGGTGTGCGACAGGACGAACGACTGGACGGTCAGCAGGATCGCCCGGGACTGGGCGGCGGTGTCGGCCTTGCGGATGGAGCCGTCGGCGTGGCCCGCGGTGAGCTGCCCGACCAGGAACGCCTCGGCGATCTTCTGCGTGCTGCCCAGGCGCTCCACGATGTAGGGCAGGACCAGGGCGCCGTCGCGGTCGAGGACGATGCGCATCAGCGGGTCGGCGGTGATCGCGCGCAGGCCCGCCACGGCGCCGCGGACCAGGCGGTCACGGGCGGAGGGGGCCTCGGCGACCGTCGCGGTGGCGCGGGTGAGGAGGTGGCCGAACTCCCGGGTCATCAAAGCGGCGAGCAGCGAGCGCACATCGGGGTAGCGTCGGTACAGGGTCATGCGGCTGACCTTGGCCCGGCGGGCCACGTCGGTCAGCGTGGTGCGGCGGACGCCCTGGTCGAGGACGCAGTCCCGGGCGGCGTCGAGCAGGACCCGGTCGTCCACCCTGGTGCTCGGTGGGGTGTGACGTTTTGCCGTCATGTGTCACACTCTAGCGCGTGACCCACTCCCCGGACCACCTCGACCCGCACGTCCGTGCCACGTGGACGCCCGCGGGCGCCGCCGACGCCCACCTGCCCGCCCACGCGGCGCGCTGGCTGCGGGACCGGACCGGGCTCGGCGAGGTCAGCACGCCGGTCACGGCGGTGACCGCGCCCGCGTCGACCCTGCCCGACGCCGCGCGGGCGGCGCTCGCCGAGATCGTGGGTCCCGAGCACGTCCTGGTCGACGACGAGGCCCGGCTCGGGCGCGCGGGCGGGCTGTCCTACCTGGACCTCATGGCCCACCGCGGCGGGGCGCCCGCCGTTCCCGACGCCGTGGTCGTGCCCGGTGACGCCGAGCAGGTGCTGCGGGTCGTCGAGTCCTGTGTGGAGCTGGACATCGGCGTGATCCCCTTCGGCGGTGGCACTTCCGTCGTCGGCGGGGTCAAGGCGTTGCGCGGGGACAAGGCCGCCGTCGTGGTGCTCGACCTCGCCCGCCTCGACCGGCTCGTCTCCGTCGACCCGGTCTCGCGGATCGCGGTGTTCCAGGCCGGAGTCGTCGCCCCGGAAGCCGAGCGGATGCTCGGGGAGCACGGCCTGACCCTGGGCCACTTCCCCCAGTCCTACGAGCGCGCCACCATCGGCGGGTTCGCGGCCACCCGCTCCTCCGGGCAGGCCAGCGCGGGCTACGGCCGGTTCGAGACCATGGTCGAGGGGGTCCGGCTGGCCACCCCGCGCGGGGACTGGCGTCTCGGCGTGGCGCCCGCGTCGGCGGCCGGGCCGGACCTGCGCCAGCTCGTCGTCGGCAGCGAGGGCGCCCTCGGCGTCATCACCGAGGTCGCGCTGCGGGTGCGGGCCAAGCCGGGGGCGCGGCGCTACGAGGGCTTCGTCTTCGACGGCTGGACTGCGGGCGCCGCGGCCGTGCGCGCGCTGGCCCAGGACGGCGGCCAGGCCACCGTGGTGCGGCTCTCCGACCCCCAGGAGACCGAGGTCGGGTTCGCCCTCAAGGGCGGCTGGAAGATCGCCGCGGTCCGCCGGTACCTGCGGCTGCGCGGCATCGCCGAGCCGTGCCTGCTCATCCTCGGCTGGGAGGGCCGCACCGCCGCCGAGCTCGCCGCCCGCCGCCGGGCCACCCTGCGGCTGCTGCCCCGCAACGTCGCCCTCGGCACCGCGGCGGGCGAGGCGTGGCGGCACGGCCGCTTCGCGGGCCCCCGCCAGCGCGACGCCCTGCTGGACGCGGGCGTGTGCGTGGAGACCCTGGAGACCGCCGCCCACTGGACCAGGCTCGACACCCTGCGCGCCGCGGTCCGCGCCGCGCTGCTGGACACCCTGAGCACCGACGCGCACAAGCCGGTCGTCGCCTGCCACATCTCGCACAGCTACGAAACCGGCGCCTCGCTCTACTTCACGGTCCTGGTGCCCCGCGATCGCGTCGACCCGGTCGGCCAGTGGACCGCCGCCAAGCGCGCCGCCTGCGAGGCGATCACCGACCTCGGCACGATCACCCACCACCACGCCGTCGGCGTCGACCACGCGCCCTACCTGGCCCACGAGATCGGCGGCCTGGGCGTGGACGTGCTGCGCGCGGTCAAGCGGGAGCTGGACCCGACGGGGGTGCTGAACCCCGGGAAGCTGGTCGGACCGCCCCCGGCGCGGTGATCCGCCCGAAAGGCGGCTTCGCCCCGCGATGTGGCTCAGGGGCGCCGATGGGCCGTTCACCCCAGGTCGTCGGCCGATCCGGGCAGACCGCCCAGTGCCCGCTCGGCCCCCAAGGTGACCGCGGCGGCGTGCACCACCGCGGCGATGCGCAGGGCCTCGTGCACGGTCTCGCGGGACACCCCCGCCCCGCGCAGCCGCTTCTCGTGGGTCTCCAGGCACACCCCGCAGCCGATGACCGCCGAGACGGCCAGCTCCCACAGCTCGAAGTCCACCTTGTCGACCCCCGGCCGGGCGACGACGCGCATCCGCAGCCGGGCGGGCATCGCGGCGTACTCCGGGTCGCCGATGAGGTGCTTGGCCCGGTAGTACACGTTGTTCATCGCCATGATCGAGGCGGCGGCCTTCGCGGCGGTGAACGCCTCGGCGCTCAGGTGCGTCCTGGCCTCGGCGGCGATGGCCGTCAGCACCCCGCCGTCGCGGGCGGCCACCGCGCAGGCCAGGGCCGTGCCCCACGCCTGCTGCCCGGGCAGGGGTGAGCGGCCGAGCACCGAGCCCAGGTTCAGCTCGGTGTCCTTGGCGTACTCCGGAAGCGCGGCCATGAGCGCGTCGAGCGACATCACCCCGCCATTGTCCCGCGCCCCGCGTCCCTTACTCGGGTGAACCGTCCCACGATCGAGTGACCGCGGTTGCCCACAGGGTCCCGTACCGCGATTTTGGTCACATGAAGCCGCAGGACCTCATCGGGCGCGACGTGTACGACCCCGAAGGTGAACGCATCGGCCGCGTCGGGATGGTCTACGTCGACGGGGCCACCCGCCAACCCCAGTGGGTGACGGTGCGAACCGGCCTCTTCGGACAGCGCGAGTCGTTCGTCCCGCTGCGGGACGCGCGCAGCGACCCCGATGGCCTGCGGGTGGGCGTCCTCCTCGCGGTGGTGAAGGACGCCCCCCAGGTCGACGGCCCCCCAACCGACGGCTCCCCAGTCGGTGGCTCCCCAGTCGACGGCTTTCCCGTCAACGGCCTCCAAGTCGGTGGCCTGCTGTCGGGGGACGTCGCGGCGGAGCTGTTCCGCTACTACGGCCTGCCCGACGCCTCACCCCTGGCGCCGCCGGTGCGGAGCGGGCCCAAGCCCTCGGACATGCCCCGCAAGCGGGTGCACTAGGCCCCACATCGGGAACGCGGCCTGGACGCGGTGGGCGCGAGCCACGGCCAGTCGTCGGATTCGGGCATCTCACACGACGTCCCGGGCCAGTGGCGGCATGGTGGTGTGGATCATGGTCCCCCCTTGATCGGTCGCGCCATGACAGCAGGACCAGCCGTACGGGGGTCGGTGAATTGAGAATTGTTCACCTGATTGGGTCGGTCGTGGGCCACGGGCCGGTGAGGACGGGCAGGCCGTCGAGGGGGCTCCGCCAGACGTAGGTCCAGGCCACGGAGCCGTCGGTCAAGGTGACGCGGACGCGGGCGTACTCGGGGCCCTCGTACTCGTCGAGGGAGTCCAGCGACGCGCCCGAGCGCAGCGGGACCGCCCAGCCGGTGACGCCGGGCCCCGCGCCCAGGGCGGGCGTACTCGGGGCGGGCAGGCCCAGGGCGGGGTAGCCCTGCCCGGTGTCGTGGAGGGTGCCGGGCAGCCGGGCCGGGCGACCGGGGCCCGCGGCGTGGGGAGCGAGCAGGTGCCACGCGGTCGCGCCGGGCTGGAGGGTTCCGTAGACGAACAGCCTGCCGGGGTAGTCGCGCGGATCGGGCGCGCCGGGCACGGCGGTGGCGTCCAACCCGTCGGACTCCGCGGGCGTGCCGACGAGGTGGACGGCGTCCACTTGGGACACAGCGGAACACGCGACGAACTTCCCGTCGACCACCAGCGGGCGCCGGGTCTCCCGTGCCCCGACGTAGGCGAGGACGGTGTCCCACCGCGCACCGTCCTCAGTGGTCACCGGGCAGCGGACATCGGCCAGCAGGTACCGGTCCCCGCGTCCCTCGCACGTGTCGAAGGCCCGCAGCTGCTCGACCGACGCCATGATCAGCGCGTGGTCCTCGACCACCCCGGGCGCGGACGCCAGCACGGCGGGCCGCTGGTCGTCCGCCACCCGAAGGCCGGCGGCCCACACCGCGGACACCCCGACCGACCGCGCCCGCAGGACCACCACCGGCCCCGCCAGGCCGTGCGCGGCCCGCAGCCACGTCAGCTTCGACGGGCACGCGTTCGACCCGTAGGACAGCAACGGCACCCGGGCGGCCAGCGGCGGGGACGACCGCGCGGCCAGCCACGCGTCCACCTCCCGCGACCCCACCCGCCACGGCGACGGTCGCACCGCGTGCCCGCCGCCCTCGTCGTGCGCGAACGAGAACGCGGGCCGCGCGCCCGGGTAGGGCGACGCGGGGTAGTCGGCATCGTCCACCCGGCCGGGCATGGGGCTCAGCGGTCGGCGGGCTTGATCACGTAGGCGATCCCGCCGGACCCGCTCGCCACCGACCCCGACGCGGTGTGCCGCTTGGTGCGCAGCCAGATCGTCTCGAACTGGGCGCGGTCGTACACCCGCCGCACCGCCGGGTTCGACGGCGACGCCGGGTCGTTGGCGATGACGTCGCCGGACTCGGTGAACCCGATGACCACCATCAGGTGCCCCGCGGTCCCGTACCCGGCCCCGGTCAGCTCGTCGGCCCGGAACGACTGCGAGGTCACCACCGGGATGCCCGCCGCGATCAGCCGCTCCACATCGGACAGTGATTGCAACCGCGTCACGTAGCCGGTCAGCCCGAACGTGGCCGCGTACGCGGTGTTGAACGGCCAGTTCCCCGTCCCGTCGTAGTCCAGGTCATAGGTGTGCCGCGCCGCGTGGTCGACGCTGGGGTCGGCGAAGGACGGGTCCACCCACGCCAGGTCCGCCGCCGAGGGCCCGCGCCCCCAGTACTCCACCACCATCTCCGTCGAGGTCGGGCTGCACCACGCCTCCCCGCCGCCGCCGTACTCCGGGTACTGCCCGATGTGGGTGTTCTGCGAGTACCGCGGCACCGCCAGCTCGATCCCCCGCCCGACCCCCGGCGTGCTCGCCTGCACCGTGAACCGGTCCGGCACCGCCGAGGCCATCGCCCCCAGCAGCCGCACGGTCGGGCCGGTCGTCGTCCCCACCGCCCGGTACAGCGTGACCCGCAGCTGGTACGACGACACCGGCCGCGCCGCGACGAAGGTGTCCACGTCGACGTACCCCGAGGCGTCGGACTGGCCGGGCACGCTGGTGCGGCGGATGTCGCCGTCGCCGTGCGCCCACTTGCCGAGGGTGAACCAGCGCGGTCCGTCCACGCGCAGCTCCACGCTCAGCCAGGTGCCGGGCGGGGTGGCCGCGTTCCACGAGGCCACGAGCTGCGTCGCGCCGAGCCCCGGCCGGTGCGCGGGCGAGGTCCAGCGCGCGTACTCGTACTCCCGGCCCGCCTCGGTGACCGTGCCCGCGGGCCGGTGCAGCCGCAGGCCGCCCGACCCGGGCCGCACCCCCTCGGCCGTCCCGGCGCCCGCGTCGGCCGGGAAGCGCCACAGCTGGAGCGCGACGGTGGCGCCCGCCGCCGAGGCGGGGGCGGTGGACACCACGAACAGCGCCACCACGAGCGCGCAGAGCAACCTCATGGGAAGGATTTTCCACCCATGACGGCTACCGTGTAAACCACCGTCAGAGTTCGGCGTCCAGCTCCGCGATGAAGTCCGCCCAGAACTCCTCGACGCAGCGCTCGAAGCGGATGCCCAGCTCCAGCGTCTTGACCTGCCAGCGGTCGGCGTGGTCGACGATCTGCTCGTGCTGGGCGAGGTAGTTGTCCGCGCGCGCCTTGTGCGACTCGAACCGGTCCAGGGCCAGCTTGCGCAGGTCCTCGGGCTTGCCCGAGGTGGAGAAGAACAGCTTGAGCAGGCCGATGTCGCGCACCTCGGTCTGCTCGCGGCTCTCGGTGGCCAGCCACCGGGTCAGCGCGGCGTGCCCGGCCGCGGTGATGGAGTAGGTGCGCTTGCGCCGCCCGCCGTCCTCGACGGCCGAGGTGACCAGCCCGTCCTCGGCCAGCCGCGCGGGCTCGTCGTAGAGCTGGGAGTGGGCGAAGGCCCAGAAGTTGCCGATGGTCATCCCGACCCGCTGCTTGAGCTCGTAGCTGGTCGCGGGGGCATAGGACAGCATCCCGAGCACCACGTAGGACGTGGCGTTCAGCTTGCGGGCGCGCTTGCCAGGTTCGCTCGGCAGGCCCCGTCACCTCCTCGCTCGGCAGGGCTCCCCGACCCTACCGAGCCAGCGGGTTGGCGGGGGCCGAATGGCGCACCCCCGCCACGCCTGGGACGTCAGTCGAGCCGGGTGACGTCCAGTCTGCCCTCGGCGTGCTGGGCCCGCAGAACCTTCTTGTCGAACTTGCCGACGCTGGTCTTGGGCACCTCGGGGATGAACGCCCAGTTCTCCGGCAGCTGCCACCTGGCGACCTTGTCGGCGAGGAACCCGCGCAGCTCGTCCGGGGTGGCGCTGGCGCCTTCGCGCAGCACGACGGTGACCAGCGGGCGCTCGTCCCACTTCTCGTCGGGCACGCCGATGACCGCGGCCTCGGCGACGGCCGGGTGGGCCATCATGTGGTTCTCCAGCTCCACCGAGGAGATCCACTCGCCGCCGGACTTGATGATGTCCTTGGAGCGGTCGGTCAGGGTGAGGAAGCCGTCCGGGGTGAGCGTGCCGACGTCACCGGTGCGCAGCCAGCCGCCGTCGAACTTCTCCGCGCCGTCGCCGTCCTCCTCGAGCCGGTAGTACGAGCCGGTGATCCACGGCCCGCGCACCTCCAGCTCGCCCACGCTGACGCCGTCCCGCGGCACCTCGGCGCCGTCGTCGCCGATCAGCCGCGCCCGCACGCTCGCGGGCAGCCTGCCCTGGGTGTAGCGGTACTTCCAGGTCTCCTCATCGGACAGACCCGCGGGCGGGCGGCACACCGTGCCCAGCGGGGAGGTCTCGGTCATGCCCCAGGCGTGCACGATGGACACGCCGTACTTGTCCTGGAAGGTGTGCATCATCGACGGAGGGCAGGCGGCGCCGCCGACGACGACCTCGCGCAGGCACGAGATGTCGCGCGGGTTCTGCTCCAGCGCGGCCAGCACGCCCTGCCAGATCGTCGGCACGGCCGCGGAGTGCGTCGGCCGCAGCGTCTCGATCATGGTCAGCAGCGGCTCCGGCTGCAGGAACCGGTCGGGCATGATCAGCGAGGCGCCGCACATGAACGCCGCGTACGGCATGCCCCAGGACATGGCGTGGAACTGCGGGACGATCACCAGCGAGGTGTCCGACGGGGACACTCCCAGGCCGTCGGCCATGCACACCTGCATGGAGTGCAGCCAGATCGAGCGGTGGCTGTAGACGACGCCCTTGGGGTTGCCCGTGGTGCCGGAGGTGTAGCACATGGCGGCGGCCAGGCGCTCGTCCACGTCCGGCCAGTCGAACTCGGCGGACTGCGCGCCCAGCAGCTCGTCGTAGGAGTGCACCTGGACGCCATCGGGCGCCTGCAGCGCCGCGGCCGGGCCGTTGGCGACGATGACGTGCTCGACGGTGGTGAAGGTGGGCAGCACCTTGGCCAGCAGCGGGGCCACGGTCGCGTCGACGATGACGACCTTGTCCTCGGCGTGGTTGGCGATGTAGGTCAGCTGGTCGGGGAACAGGCGCAGGTTGAGCGTGTGCAGCACCGCGCCCATGGCGGGGATGGCCAGGTACGCGGTCTGGTGCTCGGCGTTGTTCCACATGAAGGTGGCCACCCGCTGGTCGCCGGTGACGCCGAGGCCGCGCAGCGCGTTGGCCAGCCGGGCGGCGTCGGCGCCGATCTCGGCGAAGGTCGTGACGCGCCCGCCCTCGCCGGTCCAGGTGGTGACGGTGCTGCCCGCGTGAACGGTGGAGCCGTGCCGCAGCAGCGTTCCGATGGACAGGTTGCCGTCCTGCATGGTGCTCAACATCGTCGATCAAGCTCCCTGGGCGTCGGTCCCCGACTTACTGGCGAGTAGTGCCCGACTCTAGCGCCGGAATGTGGCGCGGGGCACGGTCCCCGCCGTAGTTGATCATGCTGTCACGCTCCGTCGTCACCCGTTGACGCCACACTCCACAGGAGATTTCCGCGTGTCGGGGGTATGTTGCGTTCCGAGGTGTCGTTTACTGGCGAAAGGCACCCGGGTACCCCGGGCAGCACCGCTTGGCCACGGGGTGGACACGACAACTCTCGCGGTGACTGTCTGTAGTTGCGGTGCCGCACACAACTGTGACCCAGCCGCTGCGAGGCGGCGGGTGGAACGAAAGGATTACTACGTTGGCTCTGCCCACGTTGACCCCCGAGCAGCGCGCCGACGCGCTCGCCAAGGCAGCCGAGGCGCGCAAGGCGCGTTCGGAGCTGCTCGCGTCGATCAAGGCAGGCGAGCAGACCATCGCCGCCGTGCTCGGCAAGGCCAAGGACGACAAGACCGTCGGCAAGACCAAGGTCGCCGCGCTCCTCAAGGCCGTCCCCGGACTCGGCCAGGTGAAGGTCGCCGCCCTGCTGGAGCAGGCGGGCATCGACCCCGACCGGCGCGCGGCCGGTCTCGGCGAGCGCCAGCGCGCCGCCCTGATCGAGGCCCTCGGCTGAATCGGGACCTAGGTCCTTTTCGCAGGTGGGCACCCGCACGGGTGCCCACCTGCGGCTTTGGGTGGGCAAGGACACGCGGAGCCCGATCCGTGGGACGCCTGGCGCCTGGGCATGATGGGGGCGTGGACGACGCGGCCGAATCGGCCCGGCTGGTGGCCGACTACCAGCCGGGGGACTTCCTGCTCGCCGGCCCGACGGCCACCGTGCACGCCCGCGGCGCGCAGGCCGTGCTCGCCGAGACCGACCCCGACGAACTCGCCGGGCGGGTCACCAAGCTGCTGCTCGACACCGGCGCGCCGGTCGCCGTCGGGGCCCTGCCGTTCCTGCCGGGAGCCGCCCCGCACGTGGTCATCCCGGCCTCGGCGCGGCGCGCGGGCCGGGCCGAGGCGCCCTCGGGCTCACCGCGCAGGCCGGTCGCCGTCGGTCGCCGGTCGGTGCCGTCCGGGCCCGCGTACGAGGCCGCCGTGGCCGCCGCGGTGCGTACGCTGCGTAACGGTTCCGACCTGCGCAAAGTGGTGCTGGCCAGGACCCTGGAGCTCGACCTCGCCGAACCGCTCGACCTGCCCGCGCTGCTGCCGGGCCTGGTCAGGGCCAACCCGCGGGGGTACACCTTCGCCGTCGACCTGCCCGAGACCACGCTGGTGGGGGCGACCCCGGAGCTGCTGCTCTCGCGCACCGGCCTGACCGTCACCGCGAACCCGCTGGCCGGGACGCTGCCGAGGGGGGCGGACGCGGCCACCGACCGGGCCAACGCCGCGGCGCTGCTGGCCAGCGCGAAGAACCAGGACGAGCACCGGGTCGTGGTGGACGCGGTGGTCGACACCCTGCGCCCGTTCTGCACCAGGATCACCGTCTCGGACACCCCGGAGCTGGTGGAGACCCCGACGGTCTGGCACCTCTCGACCCGGGTCGTCGGCAGGCTCGCCGACCCGGACGTCTCCGCGCTGCGCCTGGCCGCGGCCCTGCACCCGACCCCGGCGATCTGCGGCACGCCCACCGCCCTGGCCCGCGAGGCGATCGCGTCGCTGGAGCCCTTCGACCGCGGCTTCTACAGCGGCGTGGTCGGCTGGTGCGACGCGGCGGGCGACGGCGAGTGGGTGGTGGCGATCCGCTGCGCCGAGGTCGCGGGCGCGCGGGTGCGGCTGTTCGCGGGCGCCGGGATCATGCCCGCGTCCGACCCGGCGGCGGAGCTGGCCGAGACATCGGCGAAATTCGCCACCTTGCTCGGCGCCTTCGGAATCGATCCGGTCTGACAACGAATTCGCTACCGGACGGTACGGAAATGATGAAAAGCGCGTTACAGTCGTGCGATGGGCGCTCCGACCATCACGTCGCCGCTGCCTCCCGAGCTGGCCGACGTCGCCAGGGCGCAACTCGGGCGGCTGCCTGAGCTGGCCGCTGAACTCTCCGCGCTGCTGCGGGAGAAGGAGGAGTTCTACCGCCGGGTGCACGAGAGCGCCCCCGCGGAGCTGCGCAAGGTGTGCGAGGTCAACCTGCGCCACGCGCTGAACGCGTTCATCGAGTCCCGCGACGTCGACCTCGAATGCGCCCGCAAGACCGCCCGCGCCCAAGCCCGCCTCGGTATCCCATTGCCCGCCGTGCTCCGCGCGTTCCGTATCGCCGGGACGTTCTCCTATGAGGCGATTGTCGAGCGCGCGATCCCGCCCGGTGTGATCACCCCGGAGCAGCTGCTCCCGGTCAGCAACACCATTTGGCGGATCATCGACGCCTATTCGGAGGCCATCGCCTCGGCGTACACCGAGGTCGCCGCCGATAACGCCGGCTATGACGAGAAGGCCCGCGCCGAGCTGGTCGACGCCCTGCTGGAGGGCCGCTTCACCCGGCGGGCCGAGTTCGACGACGCCGCCAGGGGCCTCGGGCTGCCGCCCGCCGGTCCCTTCGTGGTCCTCTACGCCGACGCCGGTGACCTGGCCCCCTCCTCCGCCATCGACCCCAGCCGCTGGCGCGCGGTCTGGCGCCGCGGCCACGACGCCGAGGTCGGCGTGGTCGTCGTCGCCCGCACCGTCGACCTGCGCGGGCTGCGCCAGTCCCTGGACCGCCTGGGCGGCGCGGTCGGCATGAGCCCGCCGGTCTCCGGCCTCAACCTGCTCCCCGCGGCCCTTCGCCGCGCCCGGATAGCCCGCCGCTGCCTGGCCCCCGGCGAGACCGGCGCCGTCGCCTTCGCCGACCGCCCACTGACCACTTTGGTCGCGGGCGCCCCGCAACTGGCCCGCGAGCTCACCCGCGACATCCTCGCCGACCTGCTCACCCTCCCCGTGGCCGAGCGCGACGTGCTGCTGAAGACCCTGCAGGTGTGGTTCACCGAGCACGGCTCGGCCAAGGACGCCGCGGAGCGCCTTTTCGTCCACCCCAACACAGTCCGCTACCGCATCCGCCGCATCCAGGAACTGACCAGACGCGACCTGGCCGACCCGCGCGGCGCCGCGGAGCTGTACCTGGCGATCGAGACTCACCGCCTGAGCTGAGCCTTCCGGAACAGGACGTTGTTGATGTAGTGCGGTCCGCCGCGCAGGACCTTCTCCAGGTATCCGCGGCTGGTCACCAGCGGGAGCATCCGCTCCTGGTGGGCGGCGAGGTCGAAACCGGCCAGCGGCCGCCAGGCGCCCCCCGCCAGGATCTCGGCGCGATAGCCGAAGCCCGCCAGGTGCTCGACGATCTCGTCCACGGGACCGTGCCGGTACTCCAGCTCGATCAGCAACACCGGCGAGTGTTCGGTGAGGACGGTCGCGGCCCCGCGCAGGGCGGTGGTCTCCATGCCCTCGACGTCGAGCTTGATGATGGAGACGTCAGGCGGGGCAAGGTGATCGATGGTCGTGGTGGTCACCGGGACCGCCGGGCCGACGGCGGAGGCCATCGACGCGGTGGCCTCGGTGCCGCGGCCGGTGTCGGGGACGTAGAGCACCCCGGCGCCCGGGGTGTCGGTGATCGCGGCGCGGACGACGTCGACGTTGGGCGGGGCGGTGCGGGCCAGCACCCGGGCCACGGCGGGGTTCGGCTCCACGGCGACGACCCGGTCGAGGCGGCGGGCGAGGGCGCGGGACCAGGGGCCGTACCAGGCGCCGATGTCCAGCGCGGTGCCGCTGGTCGGGCAGAAGTCGCCCAGCCGGGCGAGTTCGGGCTCGAAGCGCGGGTACGTCGCCGCGAGCGCCGCGGTGACCAGGCGGTCGGGCACGCGCGCGGACAGCGCCGAGACCGCCGCGGTGACCCACGGGGTGGACAGGCCCAACGGCATGGTCGCCGTCCTTCCGGGGTCAGGCGACGGTCGCCGTGGTGAGCGCGGGCTGGTCGAGCAGGACGAGCCGCGCCAGCCCGCGGACCTGGCCCGCGAGGCCGGGTCGGGCGGAGATGGCGATGCCCACCGGCTCGGCTCCCGGCCCTCGACCGACAGTGACCGTTGCCGTGCAAGGGAAGCGTTCGCCGAGGACCAGGCCGGGCAGGTGCACGAGCACCTCGACGGAGTCGAGGGCGGCCCGGTCGCGCAGGCGGTCGAGCAGCGAGCGCCCCGCGGCCAGGTCGAGGACGCGGTGCCCGTGCATCGACAGCAGCGCGGCGGTGTCCTCGACCGCGGTGCGCGTGCGCGGGGGCGCGTGGGCGACGTGGTGGTGCACTCCGATGCGCAAGGGCACGGCCGCTTCCCTCCGAGGTCGGTGGCAGGGCCACATCTTCACCCCTGCCCGGTTGTTCGCGGGGACAGATCCCGTTGTCGCGCTGCGGCGAAAGACGCAATTCGCGGGGCCGATTGCCACGTCGCCGAGCACGGGGAGGACCGAACCGGCAGTGCGTGATCTGAGTCACTCTGTCTGCCGTCGGCGCTGGTGACTACGGTTGGACGCCTTCGGGTCGTTGTGACCTGCGTCTCGTGTTGGAGGACCGTTGCGTCGCATCGTGGGCTTCACCCTGTTGGGACTCGGGGTGTTCGCGGTCGTGCTCGGGGTGCTGCTGCGGGCCTGGGCGTACCCGAGCCTGGCCAAGGCGCCGGTGGACATCGACACCACCTCCGTCGCGGTCGGCCGCAACGTGACCGCGCTGCTGATCAGCGAGGGGCCGGGCGGCGTCCCGAACCCGGAGATCCGCTCCGGGCTCAACCTCACCTCCACCCGGCACGTGACCGGGGACCTGCTGGCGCCCGAGGTGGTCGACGGCGGTGAGGTCGCGGCCTGGGTCGAGGCCACCCGGGTCACCGAGGACGCCACGGGGACGGTCGTCTCCGCCAGCGTCCGCGAGGTCTGCCTCGACCGGGCCACCAACCTCGCCGTCGCCCCGTGCGAGAACCAGTACATCGAGGACAAGGAGCGGGGCGCGCGGGAGACCGCGCCGCGCGGCGACGTCCAGCAGCCCGGGCTGAGCCTGAAGTTCCCCTTCGGCACCGAGCGGCGCGACTACCCGATGTACGACATTGCCGTGCGCGGTTCCCTCGACGCGCGGTTCGAGGCGGAGGAGGAGATCGACGGCTTGGCCGTCTACCGCTTCGTCCAGGTGGTCCCGCGCACCAAGATCGGCGAGCGGGACGTGCCCGGCGCGCTGCTGGGCAAGGCCGAGCCCGCCGTGCGCGCCGACCTGTACTACGAGAACCGGCGCACGATGTGGGTCGAGCCGGTCTCCGGCGCGATCATCGACGGCCAGGAGGAGCGCAAGCAGGAGCTGCGCGCCCCGGGCGACATGCCCGGCGAGGGCACGCTCGTCTTCGACGGCACGCTGGAGTTCGACGACAAGACCGTGTTCGCGAACGTCGCGACGGCCGAGGGCAACATGTCGAAGCTGTGGCTGATCACCACGTTCCCGCTGATCCTCTGGATCGCGGGCGGCGTGCTGGCCGCGGTCGGGCTGGCGCTGCTCGTGCTGCTCTGGCACGGCAAGCCCGGCGGCGCCCGCAGCCGGGACGCCCGCCACGCCTGAAACACGGACTAGTGCTTGCGCAGCACCAGCACCAGGTTCCACGAGACGACTTCGCGCAGCCCGGGAATGCGGACGACCCACTGGGCCCACCACGGGTGGTATCGCGGAAACGCGCGGACCAGCGTCGCCGTCTCGCATTGCCTGGCCCACCGCAGGGCGGCGCCAATGGAGATCCGGAACAGGCTCTCGCCGAATTTGTTCTTCGGTTCCCTGCCGTGCTCGCGGCGATACCGAGAGCGCGCGTACCGGCCGCCCAGGTAATGCCACGGCGCGGTCTCGTGCCCGCCCCACGGGGAATACCACGGGGTGAACGAGACGAACACCGTGCCGCCCGCCGCGGTCACCCTGACCATCTCATCGAGCATTCTCCCCGGGTCGGAAACGTGTTCGAGGACGTTGGAGGAATAGCAGACCGCGACCGCGCCGGTGCGGACCGGCAGCGCCGTCCCGCTGGCCCTGACCATGCCCTCGGCGGGCGCCCCCCGGGCGGAGAGCTCGCCGACATCGGGGTCCAGGCCCAGGTAGCGGGCCCCGGCGGCGCGGAACGCCTCGGCGAAGTAGCCGGGACCGCCGCCCACGTCGAGCACCGTGGCGCCGTCCAGCCCGGTGTGCTCGGCGAGCTGGCGCACGGAGTCGGCGGCGAGGACCTGGTAGAAGTGATCGGGGTCGGACTGCTCGCGCAGGAATGCCCGGAACAGCAGGACCGACCGGCGCAGGGTGGCGTCCCTCCTGGCTGAATCGGTTCTCGTCGGGATCGGCGGCATCGCGGATTCCCTTTCGCAGGCGGGCGTTCTAGGCTGTACCGGTTGGTAACCTAGCACTTTCCGCCGAGGGCATGGAGCGCGCGTTTGCGTCGGGAATCGGACAATCGCCCGCGGGTCCTGCTGCTGAACTGGCGCGACACCGGCCACCCCGAGGGCGGCGGGTCGGAGCGCTATGTCGAGCGGGTCGCCGAGGGATTGGCCGCGCTCGGATATCGGGTCACCATCCAGTGTTCGGCGTATTCCGGCGCGGCGGTCGGCGAGTGGGTCCGCGGCGTGCGGGTCCGCAGGCGCGGGCGCAGGCTCTCGGTGTACCCGCTGGCCCTGCTCTCGGTGCTGCGCCACCGCGCCGACGTGATCGTGGACGTGCAAAACGGGATGCCGTTCTTCGCCCGCCTCGTGGCCCGCTGCCCGGTCCTCGTGCTGGTGCACCACGTCCACCGCGAGCAGTGGCGCTCCGCCGTCGGCCCGGTGGCCGGGCGCCTCGGCTGGTGGATCGAGTCGTGGCTGGCCCCTCGGGTGAATCGCAAGTGCCGCTATATCGCCGTTTCCGAGGTGACGCGCCGAGAGCTGGTCGAGTTGGGGGTGGCCGAGGAGCGGACCTCGGTGGTGCCCAACGGGCTCGACGCCGTCCCCGCCACCCGGGCCCGGCAGCGCCGGGAGCCGACCCTGGTCGCGGTGAGCAGGCTGGTGCCGCACAAGCGGATCGAGCACGCCATCGACGTGCTCGCCCGCCTCGGCCCCCGGTGGCCGACGCTGCGGCTGGAGGTGGTCGGGACCGGCTGGTGGCTGGAGAACCTGCGCGAGCACGCCCGGCTGCGCGGCGTGGCCGACCGGGTCGTCCTGCACGGCTGGGTGGACGAGCAGCGCAAGCACGAGATCCTGGCGGGCGCCTGGGTGCACCTGTGCCCGTCGGTGAAGGAGGGTTGGGGCATCGCCATCATGGAAGCCGCGGCGCACGGCGTGCCCTCGGTGGCCTACCGGGCCGCGGGCGGCGTCGCTGAGTCTATTGTGGACGCCGAGACCGGGTTGCTCGCCGAGGACTTCGAGCAGTTCGCCGCGCACGTGGAGCGGCTGCTCGACGCGCGGGCCGAGCGCGCCGAACTCGGCCGGGCGGGCAGGCGCCGCGCCCGGGGGCTGCACTGGGACAACACCGTCACGGGCTTCGAATCGGCGCTGCGGCTGGCCGCCGCGATGCCGACGCCGCGCAGGCGGGAACTCGGCTAGTTCAGGTCAGGGAGTGCCGTAGTCGACGGCGCCGGAGTTGTTGACCGGCGCGATCGGGCTGAACTGCACCTTGTCGTCCGGCGCGCTGGAGGCGATCACCGCGAAGGTCGCGCCGGTGGCCAGGGCCGCGCCGACCAGGACTGACGCCAACGCGCCGACAACCAGCTTGCCCACAGGTCACTCCTCGGATCGGCCCCGACGTCGATGTCGACTCGGCCACAATCTACCGTTCGGTAACCACCGCCACAATAGCGCGGCCGCGACGAGCCCGAGGGCGGCGAGATCGGCCGCCAGCACCGGAAACGGGTGCGGACCCGCCCGCGTGGCCGGGGCCTGGTGGTCCGGCACCCGGTACAGCGACAGCCACGGGCCGGTGTGCACCTTCTCCAGGCGCGCCAGGAGCCCGGCGTCGACGCTGCCGGGAGTGCCGTGCTCGACCAGCACCCAGCCGATCCCGTGGCGCCCGGGGGACTGCGGCAGCGTCCGGCGGATGGCCGCGACCCTGCGGTCCTCGCCCGCGATCGCCCGCCCGCCGACGTAGAGGGTGTCGTCGATGACGGTGGGCCGGGGCAGCACCCGGGGCGCGGGGTCGAGCTGGGTCCGCCCGTCGTTCCAGGCGAACCGGCGGAAGGCCGAGAGCGGGAGCGCGAGCACGTCGCCGGGGCGGGGGTCCGCGGCGAGCAGCGCGGCCACCCGGTGCCAGTCGTCCGGATAGGACACCGCGTGCAGCCGCCCCGCGCCGCCCCAGGCCAGGTCCGGCAGGACGGCGATCGGGAACAGCGCGGCCCCGGCCAGCAGCGCGGCCCGGCCCCGGCCCCGGAAGTACGCCGCGGCGCGCTCGACGCCCAAGGCGGCCCCCACCGCCATGGGCAGCGCCCACCAGGCCACCCACTTCTGCGAGTCGCGCAGCAGCCCGGCGCCGGGCACGGTGTCGAGCAGCACCCGCAGGGCCTCGGCGCCCAGTGGCAGGGTGCTCGCCGTGGCCACGAGAACGCCGAGCGCGCCCAGGAGGACCAGCGACCGCGCGGGCGCCACACCCCAGCGGACGGCCAGCGTCCGCGCCCCGAGCAGCGCGACACCGACCACGGCGACGGTCAGCACCGGCAGCACCGGGTTGCCGCGGCTGGCCGGGACCACCTCGGCGTTCCAGATCCCGCCCAGTCCCAGCACGCTGAGCACCGGACCGGCCCAGTTCTCCGCGCGGGCCCCGAACAGCGCGACCGCGGCCCCGTCGGACAGCCCGCCGCCCGGGTGCAGCACCGAGGGCACCCACCACGGCGCGTTGAGCACCACCGCCACGAGCGCGGCCCACCCGGACTTGGCGCGCCCGGCGCACGCGAAGGCGACCCCGGCGGCGAGGATGCCGCCGGTCGGGGTGAGCGCGGCGGGCGCGCTCGCCAGGACCAGGCGCGCGACACCGCCGCCGTGCCGCAGCCGCAGGGCGGCCATCGCCACCCAGGGCAGGGACGCGTACGCCAGCAACAGTGCCCAGTGCCCCAGGAACAGCCGCTCGGCGACGTAGGCCGACCAGCCGTAGCCGACGCCCGCGACGATCCGCACCCCGGTCGAGTCGCTCGGCACGAGCCTGCCCGCGCCCAGCGTCGCGGCGAACAGCGCCAGCGCCAGCGCCGCCTGCTGCGCCAGGTCGCCCGGGACCACCGTGGTGACGAGCGCGACGACGGCGTCGACCGGGACCGCCCGCGGCAGCGCCGACCCGAGCCCGACCGCGTCGGGCACCAGCCAGTGCCGGGGCGCGAACACCATGTCGTACACCAGGACGAAGCCGCGCCCGAGCACCGGCGCCAGCACGGCGACGGCGAGCGCCGCCGCCACCGCGGGCAGCGCCCACGCCGTTCGCCCGCGGATCGCCATTGGTTCCTTCCCGGCCGGTGAAACGCTACAGTCCCGACAAGTTACCGCCTGGTAATGCAAGTCAGGTCCCCGAAATCCGGAGCCACCGTGCCGCCCCTGGCCACCACGCCGCTCGCCGCCCGGCAGGCGCTGCTCGTCTCGGTCGCGTTGGCGGCCAACAACGGCGCCAGCTACCTGATGACGGTGATCGCCGCGCGGCTGCTCTCCCCGGCGCTGTTCGGTGAACTCGCCGCGCTGCTCGCGCTCTTGGTGGTCGGCGTGGTCCCCGCGATGGGCCTGCAGACCGTGGTCGCCCTGCGGGTGGCCGGCCAGCGGATGGCCAGTCAGAGGGTGGCCAGCCAGCAGGTTGCCGGGCAGCGGGTCGACCGCGAGCCGACGCCGCTGGGTCACGCCGAAGGCGGGCAGGTCCTGGCGCTCGGCCTGCGCACCACCGCCGCGGTCACCGCCATCGCCCTGGCGGCCTCGCCGCTGGTGATGGCGCTGCTGCACCTCGACGGCCTGTGGCAGGCGCTGTGGCTGGCGCTCTCGCTCGCGCCGCTGTCCCTGCTCGGCCTGTTCCACGGCATCCTGCAGGGCACCGGCCGCTTCCACCGGCTCGCGGTGATGATCGGCCTCGAGGCACTGGGCAAGGCGGGCGGCGCGCTGGCCGGGCTGCTGCTGTTCGGCACCACCGCCGCCACCCTCGCCGGGGTCGCGATCGGCTCGACGGCGGTGGCCGCGGTCGCCTGGGCCGTGTGCGGCGCGCCGAGGCCGACCGGCCGCGGGCGCGCGGAGTCCGCCGCGGTGGCGCACGCCGCTCAGGCGATGCTCGCGCTGGTGCTGCTGGTGAACCTCGACCTGGTGCTGGCCAGGTACTTCCTGTCCGCGTCCGAGGCGGGCGAGTACGCCATCGGCGCGGTGCTGACCAAGATCGCCTACTGGCTGCCCTCCGCTGTCGGCGTGCTCGTGCTGCCCCGGCTCGCCGACCCGGCCAACCGCGCCCGCGCGGTGCCGGTCGCGCTGGCGGTCTGCGCGGGCCTCGACGCGCTGGTCGTGCTGGTCGCGGCGGTGTTCGGCCGGGAGGTGGCCGCCCTGATCGGCGGCGGGCAGTACACCGCCTCCGCGCTGCCCATGTGGCAGTTCGCGCTGGTCGGCAGCCTGCTCGCGCTCGTGCAGATCCTGCTGTTCTCCCGCATCGCCCACGGCGACCGCCGCTCGTCGGCGCTCATCTGGCTCGCGGTGGCCGCCGAGGTCGTCCTCGTCGCCACCGTGCTGCGGTCCGGGGTGGGCGAGGTGGTCACCGCGGCCGTCCTGGCGACCGGGCTGCTCGTCTGCGCCGGGGCGGTGGCCGAGGCCAGGTCACTGCGGCGCTGACTCCGGCCAGTCGAGGCAGGCGGCGATGACGGCGGCGAGCGCGACCAGCAGCGCGGCCTGCACGGGCAGGCCGTAGACCCAGTCCTGGCCGTGGCCCGCCACCCGTCCCGCCACCGCCGTCACCGCGGCGGTGACCCCGCCCGCGAGGACCAGCAGACGCGGGGCGGGCGCCCAGACCGCGCGCAGGAACAGGCACGCCAGCAGGGCCACCACCGCGGGCATCCCGCCGAGCACGGCGATCAGCCCCACCAGCGCCGCCTGCGTGACCCGGCGGCCACCCGGCGCGGTGCCGACCGGCGTACGCCCGCGGACCGGCAGCGCGGCCACCACGAGCGCGGCGAGCACGGCCAGCGCGCCGGTCAGCAGGGCGAGCCGGTAGTCGCGGTCCGGCGTGAACTCCAGGCGCACCACCGCTTCCCCGACCGCGGGCAGCCGCCACGCCTGCTGCCAGCCGTCCACCCTGGTCCTCGGCAGCGGCAGCCCGTCCACCGTGGCCACCCAGCCGGGGTTGGCGTTCTCCGGCACGCTCAGCAGCGCCGCCGGGCCGGGGCCCACGGTGAGCACCCGCTCCGTGGCGCCCCACCGCTCGACCCGCACCTCCCGCGTCCGCGGCGCTTCGGCGGGCAGGGCGCCCCGCAGGGAGATGTCCTGGACGACGAAACCGGCCGACGGCGCGGTGCGCAGCTCGTGGCCCCGCGCCGGGAGGTCGATCCCGCCCTCGCTGTCCGGGCACATCCGCAGGGGCAGCGGGCGGTGCCCGGTGTAGTCGCCGTAGGTGCCGGTGACCGCGGTGTCGTAGGCGGTCCCGTCGACCGTGACGGCAGGCCCCTGTCCACAGGGGACCTCGAACACCGTCTCCGGCGTCACCGACGGCCGGGACGCGCCCTCGACGACGAGGTCGCTGACGCCGACCGGCGCGCTGTTCCCCGGCGGCGCGAACGCCAGCTCCAACCACCGCGTGCGCACCGTCAGGTCCGCGGCGCCCGAGCGGTCCAGCGCCACCTGGCGCACGCCCGCGTCGGTGCGGACCTCCACTTCGGACGGCCGGACGGCGCCGGTCCTCGGGTCGGTCATGATCCGCAGCCCGGTGACGTTCTGCGGCGTCGGCCAGGTCATCCGCAGGGCCGGGTCCTTGTCGCCCGCGGCGGCGATCCAGGTCGTGATCCGGTCGCCGTCCACCGCGGCCACCGGCCCCACCGCCGGGTCCCCGCCCAGCGACGACGACGCCGTCACGGTGCCACCCACTGGACCCCCGACCGGGCTCGTGCCGCCGAAGCGGGGCAGGACCGTGCCGGAGAGGGTGTAGTTCGCGGGCGCGGTCGTGCTGAACAGCCGGTGGACGCCGCCGGGCTCCTCACCGGCGCGGGCCAGCGCGCCGTCGCAGCGCGGCACCCCGTCCTCGACCACGCACGGATAGCGCGGCAGCGGACCCCGGGTGAAGGCGAGCGCCGCGGGGGAGCCCGCGGCGGGCACCCGCAGCGCGCGCTCGGCGGTGACCCCGGGGATGGCCAGCTCGGCGATCCCCACGTTGCCCGCCGTCCGGCCCGCCGCCACCGACAGCACCGTGACCTGGACGGTGCTGGTCAGCCCGCCCGCCGTGGTCAGGGCGCGCGGCTGCCTGCCCCGGGGGATCTCGCGGTCGACCGAGCCGCCGTCGGTGGTGATCCGCACCGCGGTGACCGGCCAGCCCAGCGCCAGGTCGTCCACCAGGGTGAGGGTGACCTCCTCGACCACCCGCGGGGTGTCCAGCTCGACGCGCAGCCACTGGCCCGCCGGGCCGGTGTAGGTCGAGGAGTGCCACGCCGTGCCCTGGTCCCCGTCCACCGCGGCGAACGGCTGCCGGGACGGGTCGGTGGCGCCCACGGCGTCGGCGAACCCGGCCGAGGTCGACGCGGTCACCGCGCGCACGCCGCGCAGCACGGCCGCGGTCTGGGTCCGCGCGTCCTGGAACGGGAGCAGGTCGAGCGACTGCCTGCCGAAGCGGCCGGGCTCGCCCGCGGTCAGCGTGTGGCCGAGGTTGTCGTGCACGGAGCCGACGTCGCGCTCGCGCCTGCGCAGCCCGTCGGTGGCCATGACCGGCCCGCCCGCGCCGCCGTCCCCGGCCAGCACCGTCGGCGCGGCCGGGTCCAGGATTCCCGCGTCCAGCAGGGTGAGCAGCGACTCCGGCCCGCCCGCCACGGTCGGCACGTCCTCGTCGACGACCACGCCGACCCGCGGCACCGGCGCCCGCACCTCGTACACCTCGATCGAGGGCACCGGGCTCTCGTCCACCACCGAGGTCCCCGGCACGGCGCGCGGGTCGACGCCGGGGCCGAACTCGGCCACCCTGGCCAGCCCGGGGGAGGCGGCCAGGCCCGCGCGCAGCAGGGTCATCGGCGGCGTGCCCGGCGCCGAGCGGTCGAGGTCGTTGCGCAGCAGCACGAACCGGTGCCCGGAGCGGGCCAGGAACGCCGCCAGCCCGGGGGAGCCGCGCCCGGAGCCGACCGCGTCGGCCACCGCGTCCATCAGCCGGGTGTTGCCCTCCGACCCGAGCGGAACCTGCCCGCGCACCGCCCACGGCGCCTCGGCGAGCGCCTGCGCGGGCTCGTCGACCGTGCGGCCCCAGGTGTACTCGCCGAACGAGGACGCGGGCAGCATCAGCGTGCGGGCGTGCGGGTCCTGCTCGGCCAGCCAGGACATCGCCGCGGGCCAGTGCTCGGGGACCTCCTCCCAGCCGGGGCCGGGGCGCAGGGTGAACAGCCAGGCCGGGGCCGCGACCACCAGCACGAGCGCGGCCCCCAACCCGGCGCGGGCCCGGCGGTCGAGGCCGGGGGCGGGCGTGGACACCGCGTGCGCGAACGCCAGCATCAGCGGCAGGCGCAGCACCGGCTCGAACTTGTGGACGTTGCGCAGTGGCGCCAGCGGCCCGTCGAGCAGGGCGCGCGCGGACTCGGCCAGCGGGCTGCCGAGCGCGCCGACGTGGCCGACGCAGAGCAGCGTCACCGCGACGACGACGCCGAGCACGAGGAAGCGCCGCTCCGGCAGCCGCGGCAGGACCAGCCCGACCAGCCCCACCGCGGCGAGGAGGCCGGTGGCCAGCATCAGGACCGGGTTGTCCACCAGCAGGAAGCCCGACGGCCACCACGGCTCGCCCTGGGCGACGTAGGCGACCCACTGGTTCGTGCCGCGCAGCGCCTGGAACAGCGAGACCGGCGCGGTGGTGTTGGCCGAGGACTCGATGTAGTCGAGGAACGGCAGGCTGTACTGGCCGAGCAGCAGCAGCGGGAGAATCCACCACAGGCACACCGCGATGACGAACCCGCACCACCACAGCACGAGCCGCACGTGCTGCCGGGTCCACGTCCTGGTCAGCAGCCACAGCCCCGGCAGCACCAGCGCCATGACGACCATCGCGCCGTTCACCCCGCCGACGCACAGCACCGCCAGCGCGGAGAGCCCGGCGGCGCGCCGCGGCGAGCCGATCCGGTCGGCGCGCACCAGCGGCAGGAGAATCCACGGCAGCGCGACCGCGGGCAGCATCTCCGCCGAGACCGGGCCGATCTCGGTGAGCATCCGCGGCGCGAGGGCGTAGCCGAACGCGCCGATGTGCCGGGCGGCGGGCCCGCCGATCCGCAGCGCGCGGGCCAGGGCGAGCATCCCGGCGTACGCCAGGCACAGCAGCAGCGCGCACCACAGCCGCTGCGCGACCCACGGCGGCAGCCCGAGTCCCTGGCACACCGTGAAGAACGGCCCCATCGGGAACAGGTACCCGTAGGCCTGGTTCTGGATCTCGCCCGCCGTGGACTCCGGGTTCCACAGGTGCAGGGCGCGCGCGAGGAACCCCGAGGGGTCGACGGTCAGGTCGAGCTTGGTGTCGAACGTGGTCCGGCCCGGCCGCTGGAGGAACGAGACCAGGACGAGGACCAGCATCCCGATCACGGTGGGGTTCCGGGGCAGCGCGGCGACCCGGTTTCCCGCCCGCAGGTGGCTCACGGGGCGGGCTCCACCCAGGGGTGTCCCACTTGGACGGTGTCGACGCAGACCGCGGCCGCCGGTGTCGTGCGCCGCAGGTCGATCCGGCTGAACGCGCCGTCGACGACCAGGCTCAGCCGGTGCACGCCCGCCTCGACGCGCACCAGCTGCTCCGCGCCCGCCACCGACACCGAGACCTCGCCCGCGTCGGCGGTGTAGTAGCCGATCAGGACGACGAGCTTGCCCGAGACCGCCTCGGTGAGCGGGACCGCGGTCAGCTCCCCGGTCACCGCCCAGCCGCAGCCCGCCACCGGCCCCGGCTCGGCGGCGACGGGGGCCAGGACGCCCTCGACCGGCCGGGGCGTGCCGGTGGTGTCGAACATGTGCAGGGTCTCGGCGGGCTGGTCGAACCGGGCCCGCACCGGCAGGAGCGCGGTCAGCCGCGACACCCGGGCGTCGTGGCCGAACCCCCAGGTCACCATCATGTCGTTGGGCACGTGGGAGTCGAAGACCGGCAGGTCGGGGCGGGCCTGCAGCGCCGAGCGCACGTTCGCCACGTAGTCACGGGCCGCGGTGAAGGGCACCGCGGTGGCCAGGGACAGGGCGGCGACGGTCGCGCTCACCGCGAACAGCGCGGTCAGCGCGGTGAGCGCGGCGGCCGGGACCACCGCGCGGCGGCCGCGCTCGGCGCGCTCCCCGGGCGGGAGGTACGCGAAGGCGCCCATCAGGACCGCCACCGGCACCGCGTCGGCCAGGAACCGCGGGTCGCTGCCGATGAGCACGCCGAACTGCGGCAGCCGGGCGGTGGCGACCAGGACCAGGTCGACGGCGAGGTAGCCGCCCAGCGCGGCCCACGCCAGCACGGCCCGCCGACGCGACCGCGCGATCCCGCCTGCGACCACGGCGACGGCGGCCAGCCCGACGGCGACCCGCACGGCCGCCGCCGGGTCGGCCCAGGTCATCCCCACCGCGTCGCCCGGCCACGGGCCGCCGAACAGGCCGGGCAGCAGGGTGTCGACGACCGCGCGCCGGACGAACTCGGCGGTGTCCATGGTGGGGGTCCCCAGGGCGGGCGGCACGGAGACGAGGATCAGGTAGACCAAGGCGTAGCAGGCGATGAGGGCTCCGTAGCCGAACCACAGCTTGCGGTGCTCCCGCCAGGCCCAGGACAGCGCCTCGGCGCCCGAGGGGGCGAGCAGCGCCGTCACCGCGAACAGCAACGCCGGGACCAGGATCGCCTTCTCATAGAACGCGAGGCCCGC
Organism: Actinokineospora lacus; assembly: GCF_053813445.1. Taxonomy (NCBI): domain Bacteria; kingdom Bacillati; phylum Actinomycetota; class Actinomycetes; order Pseudonocardiales; family Pseudonocardiaceae; genus Actinokineospora; species Actinokineospora lacus. The sequence continues at coordinate 467,027 of NZ_JBQERA010000003.1, read as the reverse complement.
CACCAGCCACAGCACGGCGCCGATCGCATAACCCCGGCGGCCCGTGCGCAGGTGGCGGACGTGGCAGTCCAGGGCGGCGGCCATGGTGAGCAGCACCGGCACCATCTGCACGGCGAAGGCCCACCACAGCGTGCTGAACAGCACGATCGGCGAGAACGCGAAGGCGGCGAACGGGACCAGCACCGCGCGGCGCGCGCCGAAGCAGACCACCAGCAGCCGCCAGAACGCGAGCAGCGCGCCCGCGTGCATGGCCAGCACGGGCAGGACGGCGACGGTGTGGTTCAGCGGGCTGATGGCGGTGGCCAGCCAGGCCAGCAGGAACACGCCGGGGGCGAGGTGGCCGTTGTAGTCCTGGAACAGGTAGGCGGGGTCATAGGGCACCGCCGCCGCGGCGCGCTGGATGATGGCGAAGTCGTCCTGCCAGAAGTATCCGCTCAGGACCGTCGTCGCGTGCAGCGCGAACGGGACCAGCCCGATCAGCAGCGCCGCGGCGCCGAGCAGCCGCCCGCGCCCGCCGACGGCAGGACTGTCCAGCCGCACAGATCACCTCCGCCTTGGTTGTGCGCATCTTGCCAAACACGGTTACCAATGGGTAGATATGCGGGCTGACCCGATTCCCAGGCAGGTGCAGGCAATGCCCCGATCGCGCGACGACGCCTTTGAGCGCGTCTGGTCCACTGCCGACGCCGTGCCCGGCTGGACGACCCGCGACCAGGGCCGGGCCCTGTGGGACGCGGTGCGCAGGCTCGCGCCCGGGTCGGTGGTGGTGGAGATCGGCAGCCACCAGGGCCGCTCGACCGTCGTTCTCGGCCACGCCGCGGCGTCGGTGGGCGCGCGGGTCGTGGCCATCGACCCGTTCCTGGAGGGGCCGCCCTTCGGCGGGCGCAGGACCAGGGACGCGTTCGAGGCCAACATCGCCGCGTCCGGCCTGACGGGGACCGTCGAGCTGGTCGTCGGCTACAGCACCCGGCTGCGGCCCGGCTGGGACCGGCCCGCCGACCTGCTGTTCATCGACGGCAAGCACGATTACTGGACCTACACCGACGACCTGCGCTGGTCCGCCTTCCTGCCCGCGGGCGCGGAGGTCCTGGTGCACGACTGCTTCTCGTCGGTCGGGGTGACCAGCGGGACGGTGGCGAAGGTGCTCACGGGCTCGCGCCTGACCTACCACGACCGGGTGGGCTCGCTTGCGCGGTTCACCGTCGCGCGGCCGTCGTGGCGGGACCGGCTGCGCCTGGCGGGGGAGCTGCCGTGGTTCGTCCGCAACGTGCTGCTGAAGGTGTTGCTGCGCCTGCGTTTGCGGCCGGTGGCGCGGATGCTGGGGCACCACAGCCCGGTGGACCCGTACTAGATCGTGCTCCACGCCTGAAACACGGCCTAGGTCTTGGTGATGACGTAGCGGGTGAGGCGCCAGTGGGTTGAGCGGTCGTCCTCGGTCAGGGTGTCGACGACGGTGCCGCCCGCGGCGGTGATGATCGCGGTGAACCGCTTGTCCGACAACGCCGTCATGCGCATCGGAGCGGGGTAGCCGAGCAGCTTCCGCTGGCCGAAGGCGATGAGCCGGTGGGGGACGAGCCGCCACAGGACGCCCTTGAAAGTCCACAGTGGAGTGGTTGAGCAGTGCAGGACGGCGGTCCCGCCCGGGGCGAGCACGCGGACGAACTCCGGCAGGTAGCCCTCGATCACCTCGCGGGGGAGGTGCTGCAGGACCAGCGCGGTGTAGACGAGGTCGAACTCGTTGTCGCCGAACAGTTCCAGGTCCGGGGCGTCGTTGAGGACGAACTCGCACCGGCCGGTCGCGTCGATCGCGCGGGCGGTCTCCAGCATCGGCAGGGACACGTCGACGCCGGTCACCGCCTCGGCGTGGTCGGCGAGGGCGGTGGTCAGCCTGCCCGCCCCGCAGCCGAAGTCCAGCGCCCGCCGCCAGCGCGTCGGGCGGCCCAGCCGGGCGAGCCAGGCCCGGGTGTCGGCGACGTCGTCGCGGCCCAGGGCGAGGAACTCCTCGACGTCCCACCGGCCGCCGCGCTTGCCGGGGCTGACGTAGACGGCCCAGAGCGGGTCGCACTCGCCGAGCCGGGTCCAGTCCCGGCGCACTTCGTCGAAGCTCATCAGGGGCGAACCTACTCCGTGGGGACGGTGGCGCGCGGACAAAGCCGGTTGTCCCGCCGGACAAGCGGGCTCAGGAACCCGAGAGCTTGCTCAGGGCCGCGTAGAAGATGTCGCCGATCTTGGTCGGGTCGGGGGTGGTGAACGCCTGGCCGCCGGTGGCCTTGGTGATGGCGTCGAGCTCGGCGGTGTCGATGTCCGGGCCGATGCCGATGCCGATGATCTGCAGGGGGCGGCGGGGGTCCTGGAGCTTGGCCAGCTCGGCGAGCAGGGTCTTCCGCGAGATGCCGTCGGCGTCCTCGTTCCTGCCGTCGGTCATCACGATGACCAGGTTGATGCGGCCCGGCTCCCAGCTCTGCCGCGAGGACTTGTAGGCGGCGAGCACGCTGTCGTACAGGCCGGTGGCGCCGCCCTCGATCGCCCGGACGCCGCGCAGTGCCGCCACGGCGTCGCCGTCGAGGTGCTCGGAGACCGCGGCGACGGGCAGGAGCTGGCGGTAGTCCTTGTCGCCGTCCAGGCGGGTGGAGAACAGCCACATGCCGTAGCGGGTGGTCGGCTTGAACAGGCCCAGGCCCAGCTCGGCGGCCTTGAGGGTGACGCCCATGCGGTCGGTGCCGGTCCCGGGGACCGGCTCGGCCATCGAGCCGGAGACGTCGAGCAGCACCTGGACGCGGCCGCTGCGGTTGACCCCGGCCCAGCGGTTGAGGACCTGGTCGAGGGTGTCGGCGTCGGGCAGGGGGACCCGCTCGGCCGGGGTGGCCGAGGTGCGCTTGTCCTGGGAGCGGTCGCGCAGGGCGGCGCCGTCGGGGGAGCGGAAGCCCGCGTCGGCGAAGGCGGTCTCCTCGGCCATCAGGGTGGCCAGCAGCCGCTGGGCGAGGTCGCGCTCCACGGTGCGCGGCAGCACCGCGTACGGGTAGTCCAGCGCGGGTACCTCGGCATACGCGGCGACCAGGGGGGCGCCGGTGTCGCGGACGTTGTGCTTGAGGACCGACAGCTCCGAGGCCGGGAACGCCGTCAGCGCCCGGCCCTCGCTCCCGCCGCCGGGCAGGCGGGTGAACAGGTCGCCCACCTGGGGCAGGGTGTTCGGCGAGAGGGTGCGCATCAGCGCGGTCGCGGCCGCGCCCGGGTCGGGGGCCGCCGCCGTCACCTCCCGCACGCCCAGCAGGGTCGCCACGCCGATGGGGTCGCGGGAGGGGTCGGGCAGGCCGACCGAGCCCGCCTCGGCCGCCAGCACCGCCGACCAGGTCAGCGGTTCAGCGGGCCAGCCCAGCTCGCGCGCGGTGTCCTCGGCCACGGCCAGCACCACCGGCGACGACGCCACCGACGTCCCGGTCACCGGGACGTCCCACGCGCCGGTGGACTGGGCGTGCTGGAGCCAGCGGGTGGACTCCGGTATCCAGACGTCGGGGTACTCCCCGCCCTCGGAGACCACCAGGTCCTCGGCGACCACCCCGGACGCGCGGCTGGCCACCAGGACCTTGGCGCACGGGTCGGCCGCGGCCAGGCGGCGGGCGGCGGCGTCGACGACCGGGGCGATCTCGGGGGCCGCGGTCACCGACAGCGGCGCCCCCGCGCACTCCGGGCCGCCCACCCGCTCGGCCACGAAGCGGTAGCCGAACCAGGCGAGCAGGGCCAGCACCAGCAGTCCGGCGCTCAGCGCGACGGGTTTGCCGACGCCGCGGCGGTGGGCGGCGGAGTGTCGTCCCATCTACCGGAACAGACTGTCTACTTCGGCCTGGAAGTCCTTCATGACGACCCGGCGCTTGAGCTTCAGCGACGGGGTCAGGTGGCCGGTCTCCGGGCTGAACTCGGTGGCCAGGATGCGGAACCTGCGCACGGACTCCGCGGTGGAGACCGCCGCGTTGCCGTCGTCGACGGCCTTCTGAACCTCGGCGAGCAGATCGGGGTCGTCCACAAGGGAGGCCACGGTGGCCTCGGCGGCCTTGCCCGCGGTGGTCTTCCAGTAAGCGAAGTACTCCGGGTCCACGGTGATCAGCGCGGCGACGTACTTCTGGCCGTCGCCGACCACCATCGCCTGGGCCACCAGCGGGTGCGCGGCGATCCGGTCCTCGATGACGGCCGGGGCGACGTTCTTGCCGCCGGAGGTCACCAGGATCTCCTTCTTGCGCCCGGTGATCGACAGGTATCCGTCGGAGTCCAGCGACCCGAGGTCGCCGGTGGCGAACCAGCCGTCGGCGTCGATGGCCTCGGCGGTGGCGGCCTCGTTGTTCCAGTACCCGGAGAACACCACCTCGCCCTTGATCAGCACCTCGCCGTCCTCGGCGATGCGGACCGCCGTGCCGGGCAGCGGGCGCCCGACCGTGCCGGGCTTGAAGCCGTCGATGCTGTTCACAGTGGACGCCGCGGTGGTCTCGGTGAGGCCGTAGCCCTCCAGGACGGTCAGGCCGACGCCGCGGAAGAAGTGGGTCAGCCGCAGGCCGAGCGCCGCGCCGCCGGAGATCGCGTACTTCGCCTTGCCGCCGAGGGCCGCGCGCAGCTTGCCGTAGACCAGCTTGTCGAACAGCGCGTGCTTGAGCTTGAGGCCCAGGCCCGCCTTGCCCTCGGCCTCGCTGTAGGCGATCGCGGTGGCCGCGGCGGCGTCGAAGATCTTGCCCTTGCCCGCCGCGTGCGCCTTCTGCCGCGCCCCGTTGTAGACCTTCTCCAGCACGTAGGGCACCGACAGGATGAACGTCGGCTGGAAGGTGGCCAGGTCCTCCATCACCTTCTTGACGTCCGGGCCGTGGCCCATCGTCGCGCGGGTGTAGACGCAGCCGATCTGCACCATCCGGCCGAACACGTGGGCCACCGGCAGGAACAGCAGCGTCGTGGGGGCCTCGGAGCTGCCGGTGCCGCGGAACAGCGGGGCCAGCACCGTGGTGCCGTAGCCGCACTCGGCGAAGAAGTTGTCGTGGGTGAGCACGCAGCCCTTGGGCTGGCCGGTGGTGCCGGAGGTGTAGATCAGGGTGGCGACGTCGGCGCCGGTCACCGCCGTGCGGCGGGCCTCGACCTCGGCGTCGTCGATCCCGGCGCCCGCGGCCACGATCTGGTCGACGTCGTCGATGCGCCAGACGTTCCGCAGGTTCGGCACCGTGGCCCTGACCTGCTCGACGCGGGCGAGGTGCTCGTCGGTCTCGGCGATGATCGCCACCGCGCCGGAGTCCGACAGGATCCACTGGATCTGCTCGGTCGCCGAGGTCACGTAGATCGGCACCGGCACCGCGCCCGCCGACCAGATCGCGAAGTCGAGCAGCGTCCACTCGTACCGGGTCGCGGCCAGGATGGCCACCCGGTCGCCGGGGCCCACGCCCGAGGCGATGAGGCCCTTGGCCGCGGCCACGACCTCGTCTCGGAACCGCGCCGCGGTCACGTCGGACCAGCCCGCGCCCACGCGCCGCCGGAAGGAGACGTGGGTGGGCGCCTCGGCGGCGTTGGTGAAGACCAGGTCCGCCAAGCCCCCCGCCTCGGTGCGCTTCTCGACGGCGGGAACGGCGAATTCGCGCATGTATTTGCTCCTCGAACGACACACATGGGCAGCACTCGTGCCCAGAGCGCTACCTATCGGTAACTTTCCCGCGTATCTTGCCCGCCGTTGTCCGGTTGGGCCAGAGGGTGTGCGCAAAAGATACCTGCCCCGTTCGGGGGAAATGCCAAGAAAACGGCCCCGACCAGGCAGGACTCGCCTGGTCGGGGCCGGTGGGGGCGCAGGTCAGAACACGAGCTTCCAGGAGTCGATGTAGCCGGTGTCGCTCTGGTAGACGTCGCGGACCTGGAGGCGCCAGGTGCCGTTGGCGACCTCAGAGGACGCGTTGACCGTGTACGTGGCGATCACGTTGTCGGCGCTGTCGGAGCTGCTGGAGTTCTTCAGCCGGTAGGCGGTGCCGTCGGGGGCGACCAGGTCGATGACGAGGTCGCCGCGGTAGGTGTGCTTGATGTCCACGCCGACCGACAGGGTCGACGGGGCGTTGCCCGCCTGGCCGGTGACCGCGACGCTGCTGGACACCGCCGCGCCCGCGTCCGTGATGGTCACGTCGTTGGCGTTCTCGAAGGTGTCGCCCGGGTTCGGGTCCGGGTCGGGGTCGGGGCTGCCGCCCAGGTTGCGGGCAGCGGTCTGGATCGCCGTCGCCAGCGCGCTGACCTCGGCGTAGACGCCCGGGTAGTTCGGGCGGGCGCAGCCGCGGCCGTAGGAGACGATGCCGACCTGGATCCACCGGCCCGCGCCGTCCCGGCGGAACATCGGGCCGCCGGAGTCACCCTGGCAGGTGTCGACGCCGCCGTTGGGGAAGCCCGCGCAGATCTCCACCGCGGTCTTCATGCTCGGGTAGGCCTGGCGGCAGGTCGTGTCGCTGACGAAGGGGACATCGGCCTTGAGCAGGTAGCGCTGCTGCGCGCCGCCCTCGGTCGCCGCGCCCCAGCCCGCGATGGTGAACGTGCCGCTGTCGTACGCCGTGGTGGTGGCGATCGGCAGCAGCGCGGCGCCGCTGATCGGCTCGGACAGCCGGATCAGCGCCCAGTCCCCGCCCGCGGAGGTGTTGTAACCGGGGTTGCGGTGGACGTAGTTGGACCTGCGGGTGACCCGGCTGGTGCTCTGCAGGTCGACCACGCCGTAGGTGGCGGTGATGCTGGTGTTGTTGCCGGTGCTGCTGACGCAGTGCGCCGCGGTCAGCACCAGCGACTCGGTGTACATCGCCCCGCCGCAGCCCATCGACAGCCGCACCATCCAGGGGAACTCGCCCTGGGCGGCGCGGGTGCCGCCGACGACCTGCGGGGTGACGTCGCCGGGGTCCGACGACGGCGGCGCGGCGGTGGCGTGGCCCGCGGCGGCGGCCAGCGCGACCGCGACCCCCGTGGCCGCCAGCGCCGCGCGCCGGAATCTGGTGAACCAGATGCCCTCAGTCATGGTTCGTTTCCTTTCGCACATCGGCCACGGATGCAGGGTGGGTGGCCGAAATCCGGGTGTGGCGACGCCCCGGGCCTCGCGAGGCTGAGTCAGCGGGCCCGGGGCATCAAGATCGAGCTAGAACACGAGCTTCCAGGAGTCGATGTAGCCGGTGTCGCTCTGGTAGACGTCGCGGACCTGGAGGCGCCAGGTGCCGTTGGCCACCTCGGTGGACGCGTTCACCGTGTAGGTGGCGATCACATTGTCGGCGGAGTCGCTGGAGCTGGAGTTCTTCAGCCGGTAGGCGGTGCCGTCCGGCGCGACCAGGTCGATGACGAGGTCGCCGCGGTAGGTGTGCTTGATGTCCACGCCGACCTGCAGGGTCGCGGGCGCGTTGCCGGTCCGCCCGGTGACCGCGATGCTGCTGGACACCGCCGCGCCCGCGTCCGTGATGGTCACGTCGTTGGTGTTCTCGAAGGTGTCACCCGTGGGCGGCGGCTCGGTGCCGCCGCAGGTCAGGCTGATCGCGCGCTTGGGGCAGTCGGCGTAGGCGACCAGGCGGAGCACGGCTTCCTTGTTGCGCGCGGTCTCCCTCGGGATGATCTCGTCGCCGGGGTAGAAGCCGCCGAGGCCGCCGCCGCCGCTCGGGAACATCTCGAAGGTGTAGCCGTAGATCTTCTGGTTGCCCCACAGCCAGTCGTCGATCGACCCGTCGGTGACGTAGAGGTCGGAGGACTGCTGCGGCGTGTAGCCGTTGGTCTGGGCCATCTCACGGCCGATGGTGGAGAAGACCCGCTGGTCCTCGGTTGTCAGACCGGGCGCGGTGTCGTTGTAGGTGTAGCCGTAGGGCCAGAGCACCAGCTCGCTGTAGGTGTGGAAGTCGATGCCCACGGTGATCTGCTGCTTGCCGCCGATGTTGCGGCTGCGCACGAAGTCGGCCATGGCCTTGACCTCGGGCGAGGACTCCGCCCGGGGGCCGCGGTAGGTCTCGGAGCTGGTGCTGCCCGAGGAGCCGCCACAGCAGCCCCACTGGTAGTTCCAGTTGCGGTTCATGTCCGTGCCGATGGCCGTGGAACCGGTGTTGGGCTGGCGGTTCTTGCGCCACCCGGCGTAGGAGCCGGTGGAGATGTCGAACTCGCCGCCGTCGGGGTTGACGTCCGGGAGAATCCAGATCTCGCGGGAGTCCACCAGGCCCTTGACGCGGCTGTCGCTGGCATAGCTGTCGGTGAAGAGGTTGATCAGGTAGATCGCCATCTCCACGGTCAGGTGCTCACGCGCGTGCTGGTGGTGGGTGAACAGCACCTCGGGCTCGTTCTCGTCGGTGCCCGCGTTGTCGGAGATCTTGATCGCGAAGATGTCGCGGTTCTGGTACGACTTTCCGATCACCTGCTTGGTGATCAGGCCGGGGTGGTCGGCCACCGCGCGGTTGATGACCGCGGTCATCTCCGCGTAGTTGTGGTAGTTCGAGTCGGCGCCCGGGAAGTCCATCGGGGTGATGTCACCGTGGGAGTGCGCCGCGGGCGCGGCCTCGGCCTCGACGCGGAACCCGAGCTTGCGGATCTTCTCCACCTCGGCCGGGGTGGCCGTGATCATCGTCCGGCTGTCCTCGACCCCGTTGATGGCCGCGCCGGTCCTGGAGATGGCGGTGCGCTGCTGGGCGGTGTTCACCCCGATGACGTGGTATTCGGCAGATGCCCGGGGGGCGGATGCCGCGGCGTCGCCACCTGCCGCGCTCTGGTTCGTTGTCATGATCAAGGCGACGGCCGTCGCCGCGCCGACCAATACGGACAGGCGTTTGCGTTTCACACGTGCCTCCTGCAGGGAGCGTCCGGGGACGCTGGAGGTTCAGTTGTGCCTGCTCGCGTGTCGAACCCCGAAGGGCGCCCTCACGACCCGTTTGCCGGCTCTGGCAGGTCGAATAGTGACGTGCGCACACGACCCCCACAAGGCTGCGTACGTAGGGCGTCCTTCCCGTTCTTTTCACACTTGCTTCACAGAGCCGTCGCTGGTCAGACATCGAGTGTGAACTGCCGTGCACGTGTTCGCCACGCGGATGGCCTGCACACCAACGGATCGGGCGACGCGGGCCGGGCAAATCTCGACGCCGCCGGGCCGCCGCGGTCGCGGGTGGCGTTGGCCCTTTCGCGGCAAGGGCAATAAACACGTAGCCCTACCTAGTGTTCCCGTGATTGTTTCGCGCACGCGAGGTTGGCATCGTCTGCCTCGCGAAGCACCGCCGTCCGAACCCTGCCGGACGGCTTCGTCGGATAACTCGGGGGAGAGGCGCCAACGCCCTCGCCTCTCCCCCGCCGACCACTTCCGCGACCACCCGCGCGGGCCCGTCCTCACCGGCCCGCCACCCCACCGGATCGTGACCAGGAGGCGCGGCGAATCGGCACCGCCCGCGCCCGCGCCGAGCGCTTTGCGCACCCGCAGGGGGGCAGCTCGGCAGCACGATCCCCACCCGACGGGGGTGGACCGGCCTGCGGCGGCCCGGTCCACCCCCGTCCGGCTTTCCCGCCTGGCTTGTCTCATCAGGCTTGTCCCGCCTGATTTGTCCCGCCTGACTTGTTCCCCGGAGGATTCCTCAGACCAGGTCCTCGGCGTGCAGCTGGGTCCGCGAGCCCACCCCGAGCTTGCGCAGCACCCGGGCGGCGTGCTGCTCCACCGTCCGCGGCGACAGGAACAGGACCTCGGCGATCTCCCGGTTCGTGTGCCCGCCCGCCAGCAGCCGGGCCACCTCCAGCTCCCGGGGCGAGAGCTCGTTGCCGTATCCGCGGCGCCCGCGCCGCGACGGCTTCCCGCCGCCGACGCCGCGCAGGTGGTGGCGGCAGCGGGCGGCGTCGCGGGTGGCGCCGAGGACGTCGAAGGCGTCCACCTGGGCGGAGAGCAGGTCGGTGGCGGCCTCGGGGTCGGTCGTCAGCAGGCACATGGCCTCGCGCTCGGCGACGCCCGCGGCCAGGTAGGGCGCGGGCAGGCCCTGGTAGCGCTCGCGGGCCTCCCGGTAGTGGGCCACGGCCAGGGCGAGGTCGCCGTCGTGCTCGGCCAGGCGGCCGCGGCACTGGGCCAGGGCGGCGTCGGCCATCGGGGTGTCGAGGCCCTCGATGCCCGCGGCGATCTCCCCGACGAGCCGCACGGCGTCCTCAACCCGCCCCGAGGCCAGGTACGCGCCCACCGCGATGGGGCCGATCTCGCCGCTCCAGGCCCAGATCCCCTTGGTGCGCAGGATGTCCAGGCCGCGGTCGACGTCCACGCAGGCGCGCTCGGCGTCGTCCTGGGACAGCAGGTTCCACGCCAGGCCCGCGCACCCGGCGATGGCCACCTGGGTGATGGCCTCCTCCGGCGCGAACGCCCCGGTCTCGGTGAACCAGCTCGTCGCCTCCGCCCACTCGCCCCTGGCCACGGCCAGGCAGCCCAGCACCAGGGCCAGCTCGCTGGCCACCGGGTAGAGGTCGCGGTACTCGTCGAGCAGCCTGGTGGTGCGCTCGGCCAGGCCGTTCCACTGGCCGGTGAACCAGTCCACCCTGGCCTGGGTCGCCCGCGCGGTGCTGACGACGAAGGTGGCCCCGCAGTCCGCGGCCAGCCGCAGGCCCGAGCGCAGCAGGTCGTTCGCCAGGCGCAGGTGCCCGGCCGAGGTGGCCGCGTCGCTGAGGTTGCACCGGGCGCGGGCGAGCTGGCGCTGCTCGCCGACGGTCTCGACCACCTCGGGCAGCTCCGTCATCCGCGCCAGCACCGTCGGGTCGCCGATGTGCAGCTTGGAGCCGTACTCGTTGGCCGTCAGCGACAGCCACAGCTCCCGGTCCACGCAGGCCGCCCGCATGGCGTCGGCGCGGGCGAGCCACGGCCGCACCTCCGCCAGCGGCACCATCCCCATGAACGGCTGGGCCAGCACGGCGGTGCCCTTGGCGGCCAGGTCGGGGCGCTCGGCGAGGTCGCCGACGGCCCGCTCGATCTCGGTGCGCGCCTCGCCGAGCCCGCCCGCCGCGCGCAGGAGCAGCAGGCCCCGGTACAGCCGCACCTCGCCGCGGGCCGAAGTGGACAGCCGGGCGTCGCCGAGCAGCCGCTCCAGCAGCTCCGTCGGGTCGCGCTGGTCGAGCCCGGTGTGCGCGACCTGCCCGAGCTTGATCGCCAGCCGGTCGACGTGCTCGGCGGGCAGGCTGGGCTCGCGCAGCAGCCGCTGCAGCATCGAGGTGGCCGTCGCCGCGTCGCCGACCTCGCTCGCCCGGTCGGCGGCTGCCTCGCCGTAGTGCAGCCACGCCGCGACGCGCCCGGCCCGCTCGCTGTGCTCGGCCAGCTGCACCAGCGGGCGCGGCTCAACCTGGTCGAGGGCGTCGATGGCCCGGTTGTGCAGGTGCGTGCGGTCGGGGCCGCCGAGGGTGTCGTAGACGGCCTTGCGGGCCAGGGAGTGCCGGAAGCCGTAGCGGCCACCGTCCACTTCGTAGAGCACGTGCCCGGCCAGGGCGTGGGTCAGCGCGGCCCGCAGCCGCGGCTCGGGCACCCCGGAGACCTCGCCGAGCAGTTCGGCGGGAGCGGGCGCGCCCAGCACCGCGGCGGCCTGGGCCAGGCGGGTCGCCGCGGTCGGCAGCGCGGCGAGCCGCTCGGCCATCGCGTCGCGCAGCAGCACCGGCACCTCGACGGAGTCCAGCAGCCGCCGGGCGGTGGCGCCGTCGGCGTGCACCGCGCCCGCGGGATTGCGCAGCGCGCGCAGCGTCTCCTCGATGACGAACGGGATGCCCGCGGTGCGCTCGTGCAGTTTCGCGGCGAACTCCGCCGACACCCCGTCCTCGTCCAGGATGGCCTCCGCCAGGGCCCGCACCTCGGCGACCTTGAGCGGCATGACCTCCAGCAGCACGCTGATCACCCCGGTCGGCGGCCGGTACGCGGTGCCGAGCGGCAGCCCGCCGGGCACGTCCTCGCGGCGGTAGGTGACCACTGTGGTCAGCGTCGGGGGCGGGTCGCTCATCAGGAACCGCAGCAGCTGGCGGGTGCCGTCGTCGGCCCACTGCAGGTCCTCCACCACCAGCAGCACCGGCCCGATCGCGCCCAGCAGCTCGCGGACGGCCCGGAACAGCCGGTGGCGCTCCGCGCGCGGGTCGCCGATGGCGGTCGGCTGCGGCGGCAGGAACTCGGCGATCTCGGGCAGCAGCGGGGCGAGCACGCCCGCGACCGGGCTCAGCGGCGGGTGGGCGGGCAGCCGGTGCCGGGCGCCGCGCAGCGCCTCCAGCACCGCCCCGTACGGGAACGGCTCGCCGACCTGGGCGCAGGTGCCCACCAGCGGCAGCGTGGGGCCGAGATCGCCCGCCAGCAGCTCCGCCAGCAGCCTGCTCTTGCCGACGCCCGCCTCGCCCTCGATCAGCACGACCGCCGGGTGCAGCACGGCCACCGACCGCAGCGAGGCGAACTGCTCGTCCCGGCCGACGAGCACCGGCGAGCTGGTCCGGATGCGCGGGTCGGCGGACCGGGCGGGGTGGGGCTTCGGCGTCCGCGTCATGAGCTCCCCCCGGGATCGTGGTGGCCGGGTCTCGCAGCCTAGGCGTCGGCGGCGTGATCGGGAACGCCACGAATCGAGAACGCGGAGAAGTTGATCATAATTGAAAGTCGGGTATCCCTACGTACCGATACCCGGATTGTTCGCACTGGGCTACCGCCCGATCGTGATTCCCGAGTGGCTGTCAGTAACCCAACCCTGCCCGACGGCCACCCCTCCGGTTGGTGTTCCCCAGCCGGTGGAGTGAATGGAGAAGCCCAGATGCGACATGATCGCAAGACCCGCCGGGCCGTGGCCGGTCTCGCGGCCGGTGCCTGCGCACTGGCCGCGGTGGCCGCCACGACGAGCCCGGCGACCGCCCAGCAGGCGACCGGCAGCGTCGTGGCCGCCGCCAACCCGGTCGCGGGTAGCTACATCGTCGTGCTGAAGGACGGCAACGCGAGCGCGCCCAAGACCAACAACGCCGCCTTCGGGCTGGCCAAGCAGTACGGCGGCGAGGTCAAGAACACCTACACCGCGACCATCCGCGGCTTCGCCGTGCGGCTCGACGAGGCGGCCGCCAAGCGGCTGGCCGCCAACCCCGCGGTCGCCTACGTGCAGCAGGACGGCATCGCGAGCATCTCCGACGAGCAGCTCAACCCCACCTGGGGCCTGGACCGCGTCGACCAGCGGAACCTGCCGCTGAACTCCAAGTACGCCTACGCGAACACCGGCTCCAGCGTGACCGCGTACGTCCTGGACACCGGCGTCGACAAGCGCCACACCGACTTCGAGGGCCGGGTCACCGACGGCTACGACTTCATCGACAACGACGGCGACGCCTCCGACTGCCAGGGCCACGGCACGCACGTCGCCGGCACGGTCGGGTCCAAGACCTGGGGCGTGGCCAAGAAGGTCAAGCTGGTCAGCGTCCGCGTGCTGGACTGCCAGGGCAACGGGCAGTACTCCCAGATCATCAAGGGCATCGACTGGGTCGCCCAGAACGCGGTCAAGCCCGCGGTCGCCAACATGAGCCTGGGCGGCGGCGCCGACTCCACCGTCGACAACGCCGTCAAGCGCGCCATCGCGACCGGTGTCACGTTCGCGGTCGCCTCCGGCAACAACAACGGCAACGCCTGCGGCTACAGCCCGGCCCGCGTGCCCGAGGCGATCACGGTCAACGCCACGGACAACCAGGACAACCGGTCCTCGTTCTCCAACTACGGCTCCTGCACCGACATCTTCGCCCCGGGCACCGCGATCACCTCCACCCGCAACGGCGGCGGCTCGCACTCCCTGCAGGGCACCTCGATGGCCACCCCGCACGTCGCGGGCGCCGCGGCGCTGTACCTGCAGACCAACGCGGGCGCGACCCCGCAGCAGGTCCGCGACGCGCTGGTCACCAACGGCACGACCGGGGTGGTGAAGAACGTCGGCTCCGGATCGCCGAACGTGCTGCTCTACACCGGTTTCCTCGGCGGCGGCGACCCGGGCTGCGCGGGCGGCACCAACGGCACCGACGTGTCCATCCCGGACAACAACACCGCGGTGACCTCCACCGTCACCGTCTCCGGCTGCTCGGGCAACGCCTCGGCGAGCACCCAGGTCAAGGTCGACATCAACCACAGCTACGTCGGCGACCTGGTGATCGACCTGATCGGCCCGTCCGGGGAGAGCCACAACCTGAAGAAGGCCGGTGGCGGCAAGGGCTCGGGCGTCCACGAGACCTACACCGTCAACGTCTCCGGCGAGGTCCGCAACGGCGCCTGGAAGCTGCGGGTCGTCGACATCTGGCGCTACGACGCGGGCACCATCGACTCCTGGTCGGTCACGCCCTAGCGAAACCCCGGCGCCCGCGGCGCGGTGCGATCGCGCCGCGGGCGCCGGACCCCGCAAGTCGAAACCCTGTCGGCTGTCCTCGTGGGACGGCTGTCGACCATCGCGGAAGGACTTCTCATGCAAGCAAAAGCTCGCCCGGTCGGGCGGGTGGCACTCGCCGTCGTGGGCGCCGCGTCCACGGTAGCGGCCCTGTTGGCCACGGCGACCCCCGCCGCGGCGGCGGAGGCGAACTTCGTGCCCGCCAGGAACCCGGCCCCCGGCGGCAGCTTCGTCGTCTCCCTCAAGTCAGGCGATGCCACCGCGTCGGCGGAGGCGACCCGCGCGACGTCGGCCTCGCTGGCCCAGACCTACGGCGGCTCGCTCGGCACCGTGCTCACCGCGTCCATGCGGGGCTTCATCGTCAGGGACCTGACCGCGGCCGAGGCCCGGCGCCTGGCCGCCGACCCCGCGGTGAAGCGGGTCTTCCAGGACGGCACCGCCCGCGCCCTGGACGTCCAGGACAACGCCACCTGGGGCCTGGACCGCACCGACCAGCGCAACCTGCCGCTGGACACCAAGTACAACTACGGCCAGACGGCGTCGAACGTGACGGTCTACGTCACCGACACCGGCATCAAGACCTCCCAGGCCGATTTCGAGGGCCGGGCCAGCGTCGGCGCCGACTTCGTCAGGGACGGCCAGAACGGCATCGACTGCTCCGGCCACGGCACCCACGTCGCGGGCACGATCGGCGGCAAGACCTGGGGCATCGCCAAGAAGGCCAAGCTGGTCTCGGTGCGCATGCTCGGGGAGAACTGCGGCAACAGCGCCCCGGACTCCGCGGGCGTGGAGTCCGTGGAGTGGGTGACGGCCAACGCGGTCAAGCCCGCGGTGGTCAACGCCAGCTGGACCTTCGACAACGCCGACATCGGGGACGAGGCCATCGCGGGCCTGCTCCGCTCCGGCGTGCAGTTCGTGGCGGCGTCGGGCAACTCCGGCACGACCTCGTGCAACACCGGCCCGGCCAACATCCCCGAGATCGTCACGGTGAACGCGACCAGCCGCAACGACGCCCGGGCGGGCTTCTCCAACTACGGGACGTGCACCGACATCTTCGCCCCCGGCGACGGCATCACCTCGGTGGGCCTGTCGGGCACCGGCGGCGTGAACATGTCGGGCACCTCGATGGCCTCCCCGCACGTGGCGGGCGTGGCCGCGCTGTACCTGTCGGTGAACACCGGCGCGTCCCCGCAGGCCCTGCGCGACGCCCTGGTGAACAACGCCACCGACGGCAAGGTCACCAACCCCGGTTCCGGGTCGCCGAACAAGCTGCTCTACAGCGGCTTCATCAGTGGCGGCCCCGGCCCGGACCCGTCCTGCGACGGCGGCGCCAACACCAACGACGTCGCCATCCCGGACACCAACACCGCGGTCACCTCGGAGGTGACCCTGGCCGACTGCACGGGCAACGCGACGGCGACGACCGCGGTCAAGGTGGACATCAACCACACCTACACCGCGGACCTCAACGTCGAGCTGGTCGGTCCCTCCGGCCGCGCGTACGCCCTGCACCGCGCCGCCGGGATCGGCTCCCCGGCGGGCATCCACCAGACGTTCACCGTGGATGCCTCCTCGGAGGCCAGGAACGGCACGTGGAAGCTGCGCGTGACCGACATCTACCGGCACGACACGGGCACGGTCGACGCCTGGACGCTCACCTTCTGACCGGTGGCGCGCCGATGCCCCCGGGGACGGGTTCCCCGGGGGCATCGGCGCGCGCCTTCCGGGGTTCACCAGTTCCGGGGCACACCAGTACCGGGTTCACCAGTTCAGGGCTCACCGGTTCCGGGCGCACCAGTTAGTTCGGGGACTCACCACTGCCAGCGGATTCCGACGATCGCCGACGCCGGTTCGCTGACCAGCGCGTGCACCCCGGAGAACGCCCCGATCCGCAGCACCCCGCCGCCCGTCTCCGGCGCCCAGGCGTCGGCCTGGGTGAAGGCGTGGCACCGCGTGGGCAGCGCCGCGGGGTGGAAGCTCACCTGCGCCAGGTACTCCCGGGGACCGCGCCGCATCCCCCGGCTGTAGCGGATCGCCGTCGACGTGCCGAACCACCGCACCTCGTACTCCACCAGCGCCGTCTGCCCGATCGAGAGCGTGCGGTCGAACAGGATCTCCGCCACGGTGAACCGCCCCGCCGACTGCGCCCGCACGCGTCCCACCGCGCACCCCGGCCCGGCCACCAAGACCGGTAGCGTCCGGTCGGTCTCCTCGGCCCGGTGCAGCACGACGCACGAGCGCAGCCCGTCGGCCTCGGCCCGCAGCACCATCCGCACGACGGTCCGGCTGTCGCGCCGCTCCTGGTCGACGTGGTGGTGGTCGTGGATGGTCAGGTAGGTCAGCGTTCCCGGCACCGGATCGTCCAATGCCGACAGCGCGGCCTCGACCCCGCCGCAGTCCCGCCACAGCAGCTCGGGGGTCCGCGTCGTCCCGGCCCGCGACGCCCACCGCCCCCGCGGCTTGCGCGGCCCCAGCAGGGCCGTCAGCCCGCCGGGGGGCAGCTCCAGCACGTCTTCCATGACCGACACCGCCTTCAGCGACTCCGGCCGCTCCGGGCGGGTTCGCCCCCTGCGCCAGTAGCTCAGGGTGGACAGGCTCACGCGGATGCCGTGCGCGGACAGGCGGCGCTGCAGGTGTTCCAGGCTCATGCCGCTGCGCTCGATGGTGCGGTCCAGGACAGCGGGAAAGGTGTCCGGGTTCACGGGGAACTCCCAACGCCGAAAAGCGAACGGCAGGCCCGGGGAAGTGCCCGAGCCTGCCGTTTCGCGGTGAACTGTGGATTACCAGGCCTTGGCGGTGTTGCCGCCCGCGGAGTACCCGAACCGGGTCACGGTCAGGGCGAAGGTGGTGGTGCCGGACTTGCCGTCGGCCGCGGTGGCCTTGATCGTCACGTTGTGCGTGCCGACCGGGGTCTGGAAGTTGGTGAAGAACCAGACCGCGCTGCTGCCGCCCTGGGGGATGGTGGCGGGGTTGTAGAAGACCTGGGTGCCCGCGGGGACGCCGCTGGCGCTCAGGGTCAGGTTGCCCGTGCCACCGGACGCGGTGACGCTGGTCTGGACCATCTGCCCCTGCTGGCCGGTGCCGCGGGATGGGTTGGCCGTCACCCGGACGTCGCCGACCGGGGGCTGGCCGCCTTCGACCGTGAGGGTGACCGTGGTGGTGGCGGACTTGCCGTCACCGGTGCGGCCGGTGACCGTCACCGTGTGGGTGCCCGCGGTGACGGAGCTGCCAGCGGTGAACGTCAGCTTGGCGTTGTTGCCCGTGGTGATGCTCGCGGGCTGGAACTCCGCCTGCACACCGGAAGGCTGCCCGGACGCCGACAGCGCGATGGTCTCCGAGCCGTCGCTGCCGGGGTCGCTGGTGACGGTGGTGGAGACCGCCTTGCCCGCGGCTACCGTCACCGAGCTGGGGGAGGCGCCGAGGCTGAACTCGCCGGGCACGGGGTTCTGCCCGTCGGTGACGGTCAGGCTGAACTTGCCGGACGCGCTGGCCCCGCCCGAGGCGCGGGCGGTGACGGTCACCTCGAAGGTGCCGTTGGCCGCGCTCGTCGAGGCGTCGAAGGTCAGCTTCGACTCCCCGCCGGTGGTCACGTCCGCGGGCTGGAAGACCGCCTGCACACCGGAGGGCAGGCCGGTGGCCGACAGCGTCGCCTGCTCCGGGCCGCCCGCGCCCGCGGTCGTCTTGACCTGGACGGACAGCGTGCCGCCCGCGGCGACCGAACCGGAGGCGGGGTTGACCGAGACGCCGAACTCGCCGGGGTTGGGGACCTCGCCGATCTCCTGCTTGACCCAGTCGCCCATCGCGTTGGTCAGGCGCCCGTAGATGCCGTACCAGCGGAAGTCCGACCGGCTCCAGGACGCCACACCGATGATCTTGTTGTTGACGATCAGCGGGCCGCCGGAGTCGCCGGGCAGGATGGTGACGCGGCCGTCGGAATACCCGGTGCAGATCATCGTGTCGGCCTTGAAGCCCGCGCCGACACCCTGGCAGACCGAGGCGCCGTTGACGATCGGCAGGGTGGCCTTGTCGAGGGTGACGTCGGCCGGGTTGTCGTCGTGGTTCTTCTTGCCGTAGCCGAAGCCCAGCCCGTTCTTGCCGGGGGCTTCCAGGCCCGCGTCGGCCGAGGTGGCCACCTGCGGGTAGGCGGCGCCGCCCGGCAGGGCGATGTCGCGGTCGACGGTGACGACGGCGACGTCGTAGCCCTGGTCGAAGTTGACGTACTGGGGGTGCTTCTTGTACTGGACGACCTTGGCGTGGAAGCCGGGGCCGCTGCCGCCGTTGTAGGCGTCGAGGTCGTTGAGGCCGTGGACGAAGCTCTTCTCGCCCTGGGCGTCGGCGCAGTGCGCGGCAATGAGGATCTTGCGGGGCGCGACGACCGTGCCGGTGCAGGTCTGCCCCTCGGGACGGACACCCCCGGCGCGAATGCCCGCGATGATGCCGGGGAACTCGCTGACGGTCGCGTTCTCGCCGTTGTAGAAGAACGCCCCGGCATCACCGCCGCGGGCAGGGACCGTGTCGCCCTCGAAGTTGGCCGCGGGCACGTTCGCGGGACTGTCCGCGGTCGGTTCGGCCGCCAGCGCGATGGTCGTGCCCAGCGGCACCAGCACCGTCGCCGCGGCCAGAGCCGCCAGGCCCCAGGACCGTGGTGTACGTTTCACGATGGTTCCTTTCCGGATCGGGAACAGCCGCCTCTAGGCAGGGTCGACGGCTACTCGCTGCAGGTCACTTTCGAGTGACGCCCGGTGAGGAACAATCAGGGTCGGCATCCGTAGGGGTACGGAACTTTATGGAGGCGGGCGCGACGGCCCGCCGCGGCCGGTGCGACGATCACCGCGTGGACAGCACCGACGCCACCCGGCTGCGGATGAGTCGGCAGAAGGCCCGCGACACCGGCACCGAGATCGCCCTGCGCCGGGCCCTGCACGCCCTCGGCCTGCGCTACCGGGTCCACCGCCGCCCGGTCGCCGGGGTGCGCCGCGAAGTCGACGTGGTGTTCACCCGGGTCAGGGTCGCCGTGTTCGTCGACGGCTGCTTCTGGCACGGCTGCCCCGAGCACGTCACCTGGCCGCGCCGCAACGCCGAGTTCTGGCGGGCCAAGATCGAGGGCAACCGGGCCCGCGACCGCGACACCGACGCCCGGCTGGCCGACGCGGGCTGGCGGGTGGTCCGGGTCTGGGAGCACGAGGACCCCGCGGAGGCCGCCCGGCGCGTGCGGGAAGTGATATGCACCTAGTTGCAGTGCCACGCGTTGTATAGGTAGCCTCCGGCGCATGGCGCTGGAGCACGCGATCCTGGTCTCGCTCGGGGAGCGGGCCGGGTCCGGCTATGAGCTGACCCGGCGGTTCGACAAGTCCATCGGGTTCTTCTGGCGGGCCACCCACCAGCAGATCTACCGCGTCCTCAAGCGGATGCTCGACGACGGCTGGGTCACCGTCGAGCCCGTCGCGCAGGAGGGCAAGCCGGACAAGAAGGTCTACTCCGTGGGCCGGGCGGGCCGCGTGGAACTGGCCCGCTGGCTCGCCGAGCCCGGCGAACCGGTCGAGCTGCGCACCGACCTCGCCGTGAAGATCCGCGGCGCGGCGTTCGGCGACCTCCCCGCGATCGCCGGGGAGGTGGCCCGCCACCGCGGGGTCCACGCCGAGCGGCTCGCCGCCTACCAGGCCATCGAGGCCGCCGACTTCCCCGACGGGGCCCGGCACACCGGCTCCACTCTGCACCAGTACCTGGTCCTGCGCGGCGGCATCGCCGCGGAGCGGGCCTTCGTGGACTGGTGCGACGAAGTGCTCACCGCGATGGAGTCCACATGAGCTACCCCACCCTGCTGTCCACACTGGACCTCGGTTTCACCACGCTGCGCAACCGGGTCGTCATGGGCTCCATGCACACCGGACTGGAGGACAGCGCCCGCGACACCCCCAAGCTGGCCGCGTACTTCGCCGAGCGGGCCCGCGGCGGCGTCGGCCTGATCATCACCGGCGGCTACGCCCCCAACCGCGTGGGCTGGCTCAAACCGTTCTCCGGCAAGCTGACCACGGCCGCCGAGGCCCGCCGCCACCGCGCCGTCACCGACGCGGTGCACGCGGAGGGCGGCAAGATCGCGCTGCAGATCCTGCACGCGGGCCGCTACGCCTACCACCCGTTCAGCGTCTCCGCCTCGGCGGTCAAGGCCCCGATCAACCCGTTCCGCCCGCGCGCGCTGTCCGACCGCGGGGTGCGCGCCCAGATCCGCGCCTTCGTCCGCTGCGCCGTGCTGGCCAGGCAGGCCGGGTACGACGGCGTGGAGATCATGGGGTCGGAGGGCTACTTCATCAACCAGTTCCTGGCCCCGCGCACCAACAAGCGCACCGACCGCTGGGGCGGCACGCCGGAGAACCGGCGCCGCGTCGCGGTGGAGATCGTCCGCCAGACCCGCGCGGCCGTCGGCGCGGACTTCATCATCGTCTACCGGCTGTCGATGGCCGAACTGGTGGAGGGCGGCCAGACCTGGGCGGAGATCGTCGCGCTCGGCACGGAGGTCGAGGCGGCGGGCGCGACGATCATCAACACCGGCATCGGCTGGCACGAGGCCAGGGTGCCCACCATCGTCACCTCGGTCCCGCGCGCGGCGTTCACCGACGTGACCGCCGCGTTCCGCCCGCACGTCGGCATCCCGGTGGTCGCCACCAACCGCATCAACATGCCGCAGGTGGCCGAGGAGGTCCTGGCCCGGGGGGCGGCCGACCTGGTCTCCATGGCCCGCCCCATGCTCGCCGACCCGGACTGGGTGGCCAAGGCCGCCGACGGCCGCGCCGACGAGATCAACACCTGCATCGCCTGCAACCAGGCGTGCCTCGACCACGTCTTCGCCAACCGCAAGGCGTCCTGCATGGTCAACCCGAGGGCGGCCCGCGAGACCGAGCTGGTCCTGTCCCCGGCCCGCAGGGCGAAGCGGGTCGCGGTGGTGGGCGCGGGTCCCGCCGGCCTCTCCGCGGCGGTCACTCTGGCCGGGCGCGGGCACCGGGTCGAGCTGTTCGAGGCCGCCGCGCACCTCGGCGGGCAGTTCGACATCGCCCGGCGCATCCCGGGCAAGGAGGAGTTCGCCGAGACGATCCGCTACTACGAGCGGCAGCTGGCGCTGACCGGCGTCGAGGTCCGGCTGGGAACCCGCGCCATGGCCGCGGACCTCGCCGGTTTCGACGAGGTCGTGCTGGCCACCGGCGTGGTTCCCCGGATGCCCGCCATCGCCGGGATCGACCACCCCAGTGTCCTGTCCTATGTGGACGTCGTCCGGCACGGCGCGCCGGTGGGCGCGCGGGTGGCCGTCATCGGGGCGGGCGGCATCGGGGTGGACGTCAGCGAGTTCCTCACCCACGCCGAGTCCCCCGCCCTGGACCTCGCCGCGTGGCGCGCCGAGTGGGGCGTGACGGAGAACGGGCTCACCACCGCCCGGCCTGCGAAGTCCCCGCGCCAGGTGTACCTGTTGCAGCGCAAGACCTCCCGCATCGGCGCGGGCCTCGGCAAGACCACCGGCTGGGTGCACCGCGCCGCGCTCAAGAGCAAGGGCGTCGAACAGCTCACCGGCGTCAACTACGAGCGCGTCGACGACGACGGCCTGCACATCAGCTTCGGCGAGAAGCGGGCGGACCCGCGCACGCTGGCCGTGGACACCGTGGTCGTCTGCGCGGGCCAGGAGCCCGTCCGCGACCTCGCCGACACCCTCGCCGACGCCCTGCCCGGCGTGCCTGTCCACCTCATCGGCGGGGCCGACGTGGCCGCCGAGCTCGACGCCAAGCGCGCCATCGATCAGGGAACGCGCCTGGCCACGCGCATATAGCAACGGACCCTCATGTGTTCCAGGTCACTACCAAGATCGTGCCGCCGGCCCATACTTGCCGCACTTCGACGGGCGGGAGGCTTGGATGGAACCCGGCAGGCGGCACCCTGACCGCTTCGCCACGGCGTTGTCGAGAGCGGTGGACGACAGCGGGCTGACCCTGGACCGCATCCGTGAGCGGCTGCGCGCCAAGGGCCTCGACGTCAGCCTGTCCACCCTGAGCTACTGGCGCCGCGGCCGCAGCCGTCCCGAGCGGCCCGCGTCCATCCGCGCGGTGCGCGAGCTGGAGGCGATGCTCGGGGTGCGCCCCGGCGGCCTGGTCGCCCTGCTGGGGCCCAAGCGCCCGCGCGGGCGGTGGGCGGCCGACCGCAGCGGCGTGATCGCCTTCGACCGCCTGTGGGGCGTGGAGCCCGCCGCGCTGCCCGAGGTGCTCGGCGGGCTGGTCGCGCCCGCCGTGCGCCGGGTCTCCTACCTCGCCGTGCACGACCAGCAGTTCGTCGACCGGGACGGCCTGGCCCGGCGGGTGCACAGCCGGGTGGTCGTGCGCGCGGAGGTGCCCGGGGTCGACCGGCTGCACGTGACCGCGGCCTGCGAGCCCACCGACCGCGAGTTCCCCCGCTTCGAGCGCGTCGTCTCCGGCTGGCTGGGCGCGGTCCGCACGCACGAGGACACCGGCCTGATGAACGCCCAGATCATGTTCGGCCGCCCGCTGCGCGCGGGGGAGACCGCGGTCGTGGACTACGTCATGGCCACCGCCCCCACCGAGCCGACCACCTATGTGGAGCGCCGGTTCGCCCGCAGCGCGCAGAACTACGTCCTGCAGGTCGTGTTCGACCCGGGCGCGGCCCCGGCGGCCTGCTCGGAGTACCGCGACGACGAGGAGCACGCCCTGGAGCGCACCCGCGCGCCGCACATCGTCTGCGGGGACGTGCCGCCGGGGATCACCGGCATCCGCTGGTCGTGGTGAGCCCCAAAACTGTGGAATACAGTGAAAGGCGCGCAGACGCCGGTCCACCTGCGCCGGACAATCACCGGCGCGGACGCGTTATCGCATGTGGATGACGTGTGGAGCTACAGTTCGGCGTCCGATTCGCTGGGGCTGTGCGGAGGCGGGAACTCACATGCCGGTCGATCAGCGGGAGTTCGCCGACGTCCTCGCCAAGGGGCCGTTCGAGGTGGCGCTGCGGGCGGCGATCCACCGCAGCGGGCTGAGCCTGGAGCGGATCAGGTCCCGGCTGACCGACCACGGCTGCGCGGTGAGCGTGGCCGCCCTCAGCCACTGGCAGTCCGGTCGCAGCCGCCCGGAGCGGCGGGAGTCGCTGGCCGCGCTGGGAGTCCTCGAACAGCTGGTCGGCGTGCCGCAGGGGGCGCTGGTCGGGCTGCTCGGCGCCCCGCGGCCCCGGGGCAGGCGCAGACGCGTCGACCTGTCCGTCGAGGCCGTCTGGCCGGAGGACAGCGTCATGCCGAAACTGGTCCGCCGCGTCGGCGTCGGCCACGACGAGCACCTGACCCGCATCAGCCAGCACGACCTGGTCCGCATCGGCGCGGACGGCGCCGAGCGGGTGGTGCGCGTGCGCCAGGTCCTGCGCGCCGAGCGGGCGGGCGTGCGCGAGGTGACCCTCGCCTTCGGCCTGGACACCCCGCACCACCTCGGCCCCCGCATCCGGCCCCTGCGCCACTGCGTCGTGGCCCGCTCGGTCTACGACGCCGCCCGCGGGCGCATGGTCGCCGCCCTGGCCTTCGACCGCGAGCTGGCCCGCGGCGAGGCGATCCTCATCGAGTACGAGGTGCACAGCCCGCCCACCGCCGTCCGCTCGACCCGCTACGAGCGCAAACTGCGCTACCCGGTGCGCGACCTGCACCTCGAGGTGGTCTTCGACCGCGCCGCCCGCCCGTCGCGCTGCCATTGGGAGCACCGCACCGCGGCGGACGCCGTCGACCGCGCCGACGTCCTGCGCCTGGACGCCTCGCACAGCGCCCAGTTGACCACCGTCGACGCCGCTCCCGGGCGCTATCTTGTGTGCTGGGACTGGTAAGCGCCCACGTTGATCAGCGGCTATGGTCGGAATCGTGCTGACATATGACGATGTCGGGTCAGGGCCCGCGGTTCTGCTGGTGCACGGGCATCCCTTCGACCGCTCCATGTGGGCGCCACAGCTGGTCGCGCTCCCAGCGCTGGGCTACCGCGCCATCGCTCCCGACTTGCGCGGTTACGGCGAAAGCCCGGTGACCCCGGGGACCGTGCCGTTCTCCCAGCACACCCAGGACCTCATCGAGGTGCTGGACTACCTCGACGTCGAACGTTTCGTCCTGTGTGGACTGTCCATGGGCGGGCAGCTGGCGATGGAGCTGCACCGGGCGCACCCCGAGCGCGTCCTCGGCCTCGTCCTCGCCGACACGACCCCGCACGCGGAGACCCCCGAGTCCCGCCAGAACCGCCTCGCGCTGGCCGAGCAGTACGACCGGGAGGGGATGCGGGGCTACGCCGACGACGTCGTCTGGCGGATGGTGTCGCCGAACAACCCCGAGGTGGGGGCCGTGGTCCTGGAGATGATGTCCGGCGCACCCGCGGCGGGCGCGGCCGCCGCCCAGCGGGGCCGCGCCGACCGCCCCGACTACCTGCCCAGCCTGCGCGCGGCCACCGTCCCGGGCCTGGTCCTGGTCGGCGCCGAGGATGACTTCACCCCGGTCCCCACCGCCCGCGAGATGGCCGACGCGCTGCCGGACGGGCGGCTCGTCATCGTCGACGGCGCGGCCCACCTGCCGAACCTCGAGCGCCCGGACGTCGTCAACGCGGCCCTGGCCGAGTTCCTGCGAGGGCTGTAGGCCGCAGCGCGGACAGCCCGAGCCTGCCCGCGCCGATTCCCAGGCTGCCAGTTCCGAAGCCGCCAGTAGTTCCGAAGCGCCCGGTTCCCAGACCGCCAATGCCCAGACCGCCGGTGCCCAGCGCCTGCGCGGCGGCGGGCGCGGCGTGCAGTTCCAGGTCCTCGGGGCCGTACCGGTGGCAGTCCCGGTGCCAGTTGAGGACGGCCGCCATCCAGTCGCGCAGCTCCTGGGCGTAGGTCAACAGCGTCTCCCGGGCCTCCGGGGCGAGGTCGAAGTCGGTGAACAGGATCGGCAGCTCGGTCTCGGTCACGTGCTGGAACTCCCGCAGCCGCGAGTTGAGCAGGTCGCCGACCACGTGCAGCGCCCGCGTGCGGTCGACGCCCAGGAAGTTCTCCACCACCAGCACCGCGTTGTGGATCTCGCCCTCGTACTGGATCTCCTTCTGGTAGGAGAACACGTCGTTGACGAGCATCGCGTAGTCCATGGCGGAGTTCTCCATGGCCCGCACCGGCCTGCTCCGGTAGATCTCCGGCGGCACCCTGCGGTCGTGCCCGATGCGCGAGAGGCTCATGGTCATGTCGGAGCCGAAGGTCCTGCGCCGCATCTCGATGTAGTCCACCGGGTCCGGGATGCGGTTCTGCGCCTGGTTGGCCAGCTCCCACAGCCAGCTGTCGAGCATCACCTCCACCGACCACCGGAACGCCGCCCTGTTCGCGTCGGTCATCGGCTGGGCGGTCCGCTCCCACAGGTCCACCAGCCCGCGCTCCAGCGCGTTGGCGGGGACCGGGGCGTGCTCGGTCATGATCGCCTTGAGCCGGTCGGTGAGCGCCTTGGCCGCGCCCAGGTTCGCCGCGCGCCCGAACACCACCGGGTAGTAGTCGTCCCCGTAGGTGCCCCAGGTGAGCCAGTCGGAGGCGACGTCGAGCTCCTCGGCCGTGGCGTCCGGGTGGATGCCCGCCCCGCACAGCGGCAGGTCGTAGGCGCGCAGCTTGCTCTCGTTCCACACCCCTTCGTCCAGCACCCCCATCTCCCGCGACCACTCGACGACGTGCTCGCGCGAGTGGTCCAGGTGCCTGCTGAGCCGCAGCGGGAACGGCATCTCGATCTCCGGCAGGCCGATGTGCCCCACCGCCTCGAACGGCACGTGCTTGAACCGCGCGAACCGCTGCGCGGACAGCAGCGAGGGGACGATGCGGGCCGCGGACGTGCCCAGCCCCATCGGCCCGGCCAGCGCTGAGGACCGGGTCTCGGAGTTCATGTACCGGCTGGAGCGCAGGTGCCACTCGTGCCCGCCGGACTGCCAGTCCTGCAGGCCCTTGATGTAGGCGAGCAGCGCCAGGTGCTCGGCGGGCCCGAGCCCGGCCTCCAGCGCCATGGCGGGCACCTCGGTGACCGCGGTGTGGTCGAACTGGTGCAGCCGCGAGGTCAGCAGGTCGTTGACCGCGTCGGCGGCCTCCTGCGTGCCGATGTCGAGGAACCGCTCGAACACCAGGACCCCGTTGGACAGCTCCCCTTCGTCGTGCACCTCCCGCTCGTAGGAGAACAGGTCGTTGCGCAGGTGGATGGCGTCGGCGAAGGTGTCCCGCAGGACCTGCATCGGCCGGGACGCGGCCACCGTGGCGGGCACCTCCGCGTCGGTGACGTGCTCGATCAGGTTGGCCGACCACGGCGCGCCGCCCACCTTGCGCCGCATCTCGATGTACTCGATGGGGTTGGCCACCCGGTCGGCGTTGATGTTCGCCAGTTCCCACAGCGACTCGTCGAGCAGGTTGGTGGTGCTCTCGATGAACCGCCGCCGCCAGTCGGCGGAGCGGTGCGGCACGGTCCGGTTCCACAGGTCGGCCAGCCCCCGCTCCACCGGGTTGGTGGCCTCGGCCTCGATGTCGCCCTCCGCGGGCATGAACAGCTTCAGCCGGTCGAGGTAGGCCTTGCCGCCCTCGATGTCGCGGGGGCGCTTGTAGAGCTCGAGGAAGTGGTCGTCGAAGTAGAAGACCCAGACGTACCAGTCGGTGACGAGGTTGAGGTTGTCCGCCGAGGCGTCCGGGTGGGTGTAGCCGCACAGCAACGCGTAGTCGTGCGCGTCGAGGTCGGCCTGGTCCCAGATCCGCACCCCGTTCTGCGGGACGTCGACCATGTCCATGGCCCGGGCCCACTCCCGGCTGTGCCTGCGCGCCTCCTCCAGGTGCTGGTTCAACCGGGCCGGGTAGGGAACGTAGAACTCGGGCAACTGGAACGGCTGCGGCACGACCACCCTCACATCCCCCGCCAGGCGCAGGCGGATTCTCGTGCGCCCAGGCAACCAGCCCGCCTCCTCCGCCGCCTAGCCCCGGCCACCCGGAGCACACCTTCGAGAACCGGTTTCCCCCATATGGCCCCTCGAAGATCGACTATGGGTAAACCTCGCGCCACAGGCCGCGGTTTCTGACCGTCCGTGCCGGACCAATCGCGTATTGTCGTCCGGTTGGTCCGGAACGGCCTACTCCAGATGGGTCATGTCGAGCGGGCCTTGTAGCCTTTTCCCACTGTGTCGCAGACCACGGCGTCGCAGACCACGGCGTCGCAGACCACGGCCGAAGGCGGCCAGGACAAATCCGAGGACGGTGTGGGCCAGGACGACCAAGAAGCCGCGGCGGAGGCGCTCCGCGCCGATCGCGAGGTGCGGCTGCTCATCGACGCGGGTCGCGCCGACGAGGCGAACGCGCTGTTCGACCAGCTGCTCGCCAAAGTCCCGCCCGGCCTGGCGCCGTGGACCCGCGCGGCCATCCTGACCCGCCGAGCGGTCTCGGCGTGGCGACTGCGGCGCATCCCCCTCGCCCTGGAGCTGGCCGCCGAGGGCTGGAGCGACATCGACGCCGAGCAGCCGCGCGGCTCCTTCGCCGCGGACACCCTGCACCGGCTGGGCTACCTGCTGGAGGGCATCGGCCACCGCCGCGCGTCGCTGGACATCACCAGGGTCGCCGTCGAGGTGGCCCGCAAGGGCGACGACGTCGAGACCCTGGCGCACGCCCTGCAGAACCTCGGCGGCACGCTCAACTTCCGCGCCTGCGAGCAGGGGCGGACCGAGGCCCAGGCCACCTACCGGGAGGCCATCGCCGCCTTCGAGGAGGGCCTCGGCCTGGTCTCCGAGGGCCGCGTCCACCTGGCCCTGCTCGCCGCCTACGGCGCGTCGCTGGCGGGCATCGGCGAGCTGGCCGAGGCCGAGCGCATCGCCAACCGCACGCTGGAGCTGGCCGAGGCGGGCCCGGACCGCTGGGCGGAGTCGGTGGGCTTCTGGGTGCTGGCCCGCATCCGCTGGCACACCGGCGACCTCGCCGCCGCCACCCAGCACGGCATCTCCGCGGTCGAGGCCGCCGAGCAGATCAACGACACCGCGCTCCTGCAGCGGTACTCCGAGGACCTGGCCGACATCTGCCGTGACAACGGCGACGCCGCGGGGGAGGCGGCGGCCCTGCGCCGCACGGTCAGCGCCCACCGCACCGCCGTGGAGACCCTGCAGGAGGGGCTGGGGCAGGCGCTGGAGCAGCGCCGCCTGGCCATCCGCGCCCAGCGCCTGGCGATGGCCGCGCAGGAGGCCGCCGCCCGCGACCCGCTCACCGGCCTCGCCAACCGCCTCGGCCTGGAGCACACCGCCCCCGAACTGCTCGAACACGCCGTGGCCGGCGGCAGGGTGCCGTGGCTGGTGCTCATCGACGTCGACTGGTTCAAGGGCGTCAACGACGCCGCGGGCCACGCCGCGGGCGACGCGGCGCTGCGGGAGATCGCCCAGGTCCTGCGCGCGGAGTGCCGCGTCGGCGACCTGATCGCCCGCTGGGCGGGGGACGAGTTCGTCGTGCTGCTCGTGGACAACCCCGCCGACCACGTCCAGGAGCGGCCGGTCGGCGTCGCCGTGGCCGAGCGCGTGCGGATGGCGGTCGACCAGCACGACTGGACCGCGGTGCTGGGGATGACCCAGCGCCCCACGGTCAGCATCGGGGTGGCGACCGGCGCGCACTCCCTGGAGAAGCTGTTCGCCAACGCCGACATCGCGCTCTACCGGGCCAAGCGCCGGGGGCGCAACCGCGTCGAGGTGCACTCGCTGGTCGAGGAGACCTACGCGATCAACCCGCCGCGGTAGGCCACCAGCGCGGCCTGCACGCGGTTGCTCGCGCCGATCTTGCCGAGCGCCGCGGAGACGTACCCCTTCACCGTCGCCTCCGACAGGTGCAGCTCCTGCCCGATCTCGGCGTTGGACAGCCCGCGCCCGATCAGCGCCACGACCTCGCGCTCGCGCTCGGACAGCGAGGCCAGGCGCGCGCGGGCGGGCTCGGCGGTCCGCTCGCCGTGGGCGACCGCGCCGATCACCCGCGCGGCGACCGTCGGGTCCAGGACGACGCCGCCCGCGGCCAGGTCGTGGACGGCCTTGAGCAGGTACCCCGGGTCGACGTCCTTGAGCAGGAAGCCGGACGCGCCCAAGCGCAGCGCGCGGCGGACGTACTCGTCCATGTCGAAGGTGGTCAGCATGCACACCGCGGGCGGGTCGGGCAGCGCGGTGACCGCGCGCAGGGCGGCGATGCCGTCGGTGGCGCCCATCCGGATGTCGAGGAGGACCACGTGCGGGCGGTGCTTCCGCACGGCGTCGGCGACCAGGTTCCCGTCGGCGCACTCGGCGACGACCTCGACGTCGGGTGCGGTGGACAGGATCGTGCGCAGCCCCGATCGGACCAGGTCCTCGTCGTCGGCGACGATCACTTTCAGCACAACGCCCTCCCCGAAGGGTGTCTTTCACTGAGCTTAGCGGGCGGTTCCGGAGCGGTTGGGACGAGAAATCCGAAGGTCTTTCGCGAATGCGGCACGCGGCGGTAGCGTGACCCAACGTCACCTCCGCGAGAGGAGCCCCACGGTGCGAGTCCTTCTCCCCGCGGCGGCGTGCGTGGCGGTCCTGGCCTCCTTGCTCGCGGCGCCCCAGCCCGCGACCGCCCAGGTCCTGCCGCCCACCGCAGCCGCCGTCCCCACCGACTACTGCCTCGACCAGTGCGCCGACATCGTCCCACCCGGCCAGAACGGCAGCGCCACGCTCGCCGAGATCCTCGCCCACCAGGTCTTCGGCACCCGGCCCAAGCACGCCGCCGACCAGCTCGGCAAGTACGACGCGCTGGCCACCGGCTACCAGGGCCTGACCACCGACAAGATCGCCGCCTTCTTCAACGACTCCTCCTTCGGCGTGGCCCCCAGCCAGGTGGAGAGCACCCAGCAGCCGCGCGCGGACGTGACGATCGTGCGCGACAAGGCCACCGGCACGCCGCACATCACCGGCACCACCCGCTCCGGCACGATGTTCGGCGCGGGCTACGCCGCCGCCCAGGACCGGCTGTTCCTCATGGACGTCCTGCGCCGCGTCGGCCGCGGCCAGCTCACCCCGTTCGCGGGCGGGGCAGCGGCCAACCAGCAGCTGGAGCAGGGCTTCTTCGCCGACGCCCCGTACACCGAGGCCGACCTCCAGCGCCAGATCGATGACGCCGCCGCGGCCGGTCCGCGCGGCGCGCAGGCGATGACCGACGCCCGGGACTACGTCGAGGGCATCAACCGCTACATCACCGAGGCGTACAACGGGCGGTACTTCCCCGGGGAGTACGTGCTGCTCGGGCACATCGACCCGATCACCAACGCCGGGCGCATCGAGCCGTTCAAGCTCACCGACCTGGCCGTGATCACCGCGGTGATCGGCGCCCAGTTCGGCGCGGGCGGCGGCGGCGAGGTGCAGGCGGCGGTGGCGAAGCTGGCCATCCAGGAGCGCTACGGCCTCGTCGAGGGGGAGCGGATCTGGCGCTCCATGCGCACTGCCGACGACCCCGAGCACATCCAGACGCTCCACAACGGACAGCGCTTCCCCTACGCCCTGCCCCCCGCCGACCCGCGCGGCGCGGCGATGCCCGACCGCGGCTCCGTCGCGCGCCAGGAAATGGTGTTCGACCGCAGCGGCGCGCAGGTGGCGGCCGTCGAGCGCAAGGACCTGTCGACGCCGAAGGCGGGCCCGCTGACGACGGAGGCCGCGCGCGGCATCCTCGCCGACGGCGTCCTGCCCGGCGACCTGCTGGAGAACAAGCACGGCATGTCCAACGCGCTGCTGGTCTCCGGCGCGCACACCGCCAGCGGCCACCCGGTCGCCGTGTTCGGCCCGCAGACCGGCTACTTCGCACCGCAGCTGCTGATGCTGCAGGAACTCCAGGGACCCGGGATCAGCGCGCGCGGGGCGTCCTTCGCCGGGATCAGCTTCTACGTGCTGCTCGGCCGCGGCCAGGACTACGCCTGGAGCGCCACCACGTCCTCCCAGGACATCATCGACACCTACGCCGTCGAGCTGTGCTCGCCGACGGGCACGCCGACCACCGCGAGCAACCACTACCTGCACCGCGGCCAGTGCCTGCCGATGGAGGCCATCGAGCGCCGCAACTCCTGGTACCGCTCGGTCGCCAGCCCGGTCGACGCGGGCGCCTACACGCTGCGCGTCTACCGCACGAAGTACGGCCCGGTGACCCACCGCGCGCTGGTCGGGGGCAAGCCGGTGGCCTACACCAGGCTGCGGTCGACCTACCTGCACGAGCTGGACTCCGTGATCGGCTTCCAGGAGTTCAACGACCCCAGCGCGATCAAGTCCGCCGCGGACTTCCAGCGCGCCGCCTCGCACATCGGCTACACCTTCAACTGGTTCTACGCCGACTCCTCCGACATCGCGTACTACAACTCCGGCAGCAACCCCGTCCGCAACCCGTCGGTCGACCCCGGCATGCCGGTGCTGGCCAACGCGGGCTACGACTGGGCCAACTGGAACCCCGAGGACAACCGCGCCTCCTACACCTCCTACGAGTCGCACCCGCAGGTCGTCAACCAGGACTACCTGATCTCGTGGAACAACAACCAGGCGCCCGGCACCGCCGCGTCCGGCCTGGAGCGCGGCGCCGTGCACCGCGGCGACCTGCTCGACGCCCGGGTGCGTGCGATGATCAACAACGGCGTTCCCGTCGACCGGGCGAACCTGACCAAGGCGATGGCCGAGGCGGGCCTGGCCGACCTGCGCGCCGAGCGGGTCCTGCCGCTGCTGCTGCGCGTCATCGGCGACTCGACCGGCGACCCCGCGGTCGACCGCGCCCTCACGTCGCTGCGGGAATGGCTGGCCGCGGGTGGGTTGCGCAAACAGACCGCCCAGGGCGCGCGGACATACCAGCACGCCTTCGCCATCCAGGTGATGGACGCCTGGTGGCCGCTGCTGGTGCGCGCCCAGTTCGAGCCCGGCCTGGGCGCCTCGGCGTACACCGAGCTGACCAGGGTGCTGAAGGTGGACGAGTCGCCGTCCAACGGCAACGCCCACCAGGGCTCGTCGTACCAGGCAGGTTGGTGGGGCTACGTCCACAAGGACCTGCGCGCGGTGCTGAACGAGCCGGTCGCGGCCCCGCTCGGCGCGGAGTACTGCGGCGCGGGCGACCTCGCCCGCTGCCGCCAGGTCGTGGTCGACTCCCTGCGCGCCGCCGCCGCCACCCCGGCGACAGCGGTCTACCCCGGCGACGGCGACTGCGCCGCGGGCGACCAGTGGTGCGCCGACGCGATCATCCACAACGCCATGGGCGGCATCACCCACGAGCCGATCACCACCCAGAACCGCCCCACCTACCAGCAGGTCATCGAATTCCCGGCCCGCCGGGGCGACGTGGTGGACAACCTGGCGGGCACCGCGACCGCCTCCAGCCACGAGCGCGGCCTCTTCACCAGCTACCCACCCCGGCTGGCCGTGGACCGGGACCCGGGCACCCGCTGGGCCAGCGACCGCAGCGACAACCAGTGGCTGACGGTCGACCTGGGCGCGACGAAGCCGGTCTCCCGCGTCCGGCTGCACTGGGAATCGGCCTACGGGAAGTCCTACCGCATCGAGGTTTCCACCGACGGCACCACCTGGCGCCCGGTCTGGTCAACGACCACCGCCGACGGCGGCCTGGACACAGCGGTATTCCCCTCCACCCAAGCACGCCACGTCCGCATGCAGGGCGTCTCCCGTGGCACCGGATACGGCTACTCCGTATACGAGATGGAGGTCTACTCCCACTGATGCCTGTGTAAAGGGGGGGCAGCAGGCTCCCCCTTTACGCATCACATGAGCCCCAACGCATCCCGCAGCTCGGCCTAGGTCCGCTGCGCCCGCCGCGTTGCTGATGTTTGCCGAAAAAGGGGAGCCGGCCGGCTCCCCTTCAACGTCAAGCCGCTTTGAGCGCGTCCCGCAGCTTGACCCGGCCGCCGCTGCGCATGACCGCGTTGCGGTACACCCGCCCCGACAGCCACACCAGCGCCGGGATGAGCGCGATGGTGAGCACGACCGCGAGGATCGCCTGCCACGCGGGCACCCCGCCCATCGCCAGCCGCATCGGCATCAGCGTGGGGGAGAAGACCGGGATCAGCGAGAGCACCTCGACCAGCCGGTTGCCGGGGTCGCTCGGCAGCACGGAGATGCCCACGACGTAGCCGAGGATGACGAACATCAGCGGCGGCGTGATCACCCCGCCGACGTCCTCCTGGCGCGACACGAGCGCCGCCAGCGCCGCGAAGAGCAGCGAGTAGGCGAGGAAGCCGAGCAGGAACCACACGACCAGCCAGACGACCGTGCCGATCGCCGTGGACAGCCCGATGGTCAGCACCCCGGTGGCCAGCGCGGCGGCGAGTCCGACCCCGCCGATCACCGCCATCTGCACCAGCCCCACCACGCCGATGCCGAGCACCTTGCCCGCCATCAGCTGCCAGGGCCGGATCGTCGCCAGCAGCAGCTCCACGACCCGGCTGGACTTCTCCTCGACCACCCCTTGCGCCACCATCTGCCCGTTGAGCAGCAGCGACATGTAGATCAGCACCCCGGCGACCATCCCGATCACCAACTGCTGCCCGTCGTACTCCCGCGGCGGCTCGATCGGCCGGACCTCGACCGCGGAACCCGCCACGGCCTGGTTCACCGCCTGCGGATCGCCCCCGAGCCTGCCGATCTCGTTGTTGAACGCCACCTGCCGGGAGAGCACCGTGAGCGTGTCCTTCAACGCCCCGTCGATGTCCTGCTGCACGACGACGGCGAACCCGTCCCCACTGGGCACGAGCAGCGCGTCGACGGCCCCCGCCTCCACCTCAGCCCGCCCCGCCGCCTCATCGGCGACCACCCTGGTCTCCACCGACAGCCCGATGCTCTCCGCGGTCGCCTTGAGCGGCTGCTCCAGCCCCGCCGTAGGCCCGCTCATCGCCACCGTGGCATCAGACCCACCGCTGATCATCTTCATCAGCAGGCTGAACCCAACCAACAACAGCAACGACACCACGGTAACCGCGATGAACGCCTTGGAGCGCAGCTTGATCCGGATCTCCCTGCCCGCGACCAACCCCACCGCCTGCCAGTTCCCCAACCGCACATCCGGCAGCCCGCTCATGCCCCCACCTCCGTTACCACGCGCACATCGCGCATCCCACTCATGTCTCCGACCCGGTCCCCGCGCTGCGCGCTGGACAGCCCGCTCATGCCCGCGCCCCCGTCGCTACGCCATGGAGCGGCCAGCTTGCTCCTGCCTCCGTCTTCGTGCGCACGCCGAGCGTCGGGCAACCCGCTCATGCCCCCGCCTCCGTCACCACGCTGCGGAACAGCTCCGTCAGGGATTGCCTGTGCCTGCTGAACTCCGTGACCGGCCCGGTGGCCAGCGCGGCCCTGAGCACCGCCTGGTCGTCGGCGCCCGGACCCAGCTCCAGCACCGTGCGCCCCTGTTCGTGCTCGTGGACGGTGATCCCCGGAATCCCGTCCGCCCACCCGGCGGCCGCGTTCGGCGCCTCCACCACCAGCCGCACGGTCCCACCGGCCCGCAGCGAGTCCACGTCGTCACACGCCACCATCTGTCCACTCCGGACGATGCCGACCCGGTCGCACAGCCGTTCCACCAAGTCCAACTGGTGGCTGGAGAACACCACCGGCACCCCGTCGCGCGCCTTGTCCTTGAGCACCTGGCTCATCACGTCCACCGCCACCGGGTCCAGCCCCGAGAACGGCTCGTCCAGCACCAGGATCTCCGGGTCGTGCACCAGCGCCGCCGCCAGCTGCACCCGCTGCTGGTTCCCCAGGCTCAGCTTCTGCACCTCGTCCCCCTGCCGCCCGGCCACCCCCAACCGCTCCGTCCACTCCGCAACGGACCGCCGCGCCGCCTGCGCCGACAACCCGTGCAACCGCGCGAGGTAGACGAGCTGCTCACCCACCTTCATCTTGGGATACAGCCCCCGCTCCTCAGGCATGTACCCGATCCGCCGCCGCGTCATCGGCGTGATCGGCGCCCCATCCCACCGAACCTCCCCCGCGTCAGCCGCCAACACCCCCAACGCGATCCGCATCGTGGTGGTCTTCCCAGCCCCATTGCTCCCCACGAACCCGAACAGCTCCCCAGCCCGCACCTCGAACGTCATCCCCCGCAACGCCACAACGTCCCCATACCTCTTGGAGACCCCGTCAATCTCCAGCAGGCGACCCATGCGCCTCTCCCCTCAACCATCCCACCAGCGAGAACCCGACCACCCCATCCTGCCCGCCCCCCGCCAGGGTGACATCAGGAACACCCCCTAGTGGCCCACCCAACCCCACCCACCGGGTAAGGTTGCCCCCGCACGCCCTCGTAGCTCAGGGGATAGAGCATCGGTTTCCTAAACCGTGTGTCGCAGGTTCGATTCCTGCCGGGGGCACTCGCTCTGACCAGGCCAGACCACAGAATCATGATCACTGATCATGGTTCTGTTGAGTCACGTGTGGAGCCAACGGGCTATCTCGGCTCCGAGGACCGCTCCGCCAGACCGTGCGGGGCGAGGTGGAGACGTTGCCCGATGGGTTGCTCCAGGTGCGTGCGTACGCCGGGCAGGTCAGTCACGCTGTACTCCGGGTTGGAGACCAACGGGGAGGCACGGGTGGCTGGGGCGGAGCTTTACGACGGCATCGGTGCCGGGTACTCGTTGGGACGGCGCACTGACCCGCGGTGGATGGCCGCCATCCTCGCCGCGCTCGGGGACGCGCGGTCGGTCGTTGACGTAGGGGCGGGCACCGGGTCCTACGAGCCAGGCGGGCGGACGGTGCTCGCCATTGAGCCGTCCGCCGAGATGGTTCGCCAGCGCCCGCGCACCGCCGCGCCCGTTGTTCGGGGGGTTGCCGAGGCGCTGCCGGTTCGCGACCAAGCGGTCGACGCCGCGCTGGCCGTGCTCACCGTCCACCACTGGGGCGACTGGCGAGGCGGGCTTGCCGAGTTGCGGCGGGTGGCGCCGCGCCAGGTCGTCCTCGCCTACGACACCCGCCTGCACGCTGAGTTCTGGCTCGTCCGCGAGTACATCCCCGAGGTCGCCGACTTGGAACTGTCGCGCCCCTCCGCGGACGACATCGCTACCGAACTGGGCGCCGACAGCGTCACGCCCCTGCCGCTGCCGTGGGACTTCACCGACGGGGTGTTCCCCGCCCACTGGCGACGCCCGGCCGCCTACCTCGACCCCCAAGTCCGCCGCACGTGCTCCGCCCTCGCCCGAACCGACCCCGACGCCGTCGTCCGGGGCATCCGCCGTCTCCGCGACGACCTCGAAAGCGGCCGGTGGCACGAGCAACACCAGGACCTTCTCGCCCTCGACCAGTGGGACGCGGGCTTCCGCCTCATCGTCTCGCGAGGTCATCGAGGTCCGGTCTCCGCCGCCGGTCAGGTCCGGTAGACCCGGCCCGCCGGTTTGTAGACAGCCAAGGCGGTGGTCACGACCAGCACCAGGGCGGCGGCCACGGCGTGCACGAGATCGCGGGACGTGCCAAGGGTTTGGGTGTACAGGAGCAGGACCGCGGTGGCGAGGACGGTCAGCACCAGCTTGATGAGGACCCAGTAGTGGCGCACCAGCCCCCACGGGGTGATCAGCGAGCAGACCACGCCGCTCGCCAGGCTGGCCAGGCTCAGCGGCACGATGGTCGACCACACCGCCAGTCGCAGCACGGGGGTCAGGTCGGGGTCGGACTGGGCTGCCGCGGCGAGGGGAATGAACGCCAGGACGGCGCCCAGCCAGCCCACTGACGTCGTGATGTGCACGGTCAGGGCGAGCTTGCGTGACGAGGCCATCAGCGGTGCATGTCGGGGCCGTGGTCCACGCCGGAGGCCAGCAGGACGATGACCAGCGCGGCGCAGACGGCGGCGAACACCAGGACCCAGCGGGGGATAGGCATGGCGTCAGCTTTTACGAGACACTGTGTCGCTGTCAATACGCGGTGCCTACGCTGGTCCCGTGCCAAGGCTCTGGAACGACACGATCGACGAGCATCGCCGGGCGGTGCGGGAGGCGATCCTGGACGCCACGGGCGGGCTCGTGGTCGAGCGCGGGCTGCGGGGGGTGACCATGTCGCTGATCGCCGAGCGGGCCGGGATCGGGCGCGCGACGCTGTACAAGTACTTCCCCGACGTCGACTCGATCCTGCGCGCCTGGCACGAGCGGCAGGTCACCGCGCACCTCGCCCAGCTCACCGCGCTGCGCGAACAGCCGGGAACGCCACGTGAACGAGTGAAAGCGGTGCTCACTGGGTACGCCTTCATCGTCCGGGAGGCCGGGCGGCACGACTGGGAACGGGTCGCGGAGTTACACCGGGGCGGACACGGACAGCGGGACCTCCACGCCCTGATCCGCGACCTGGTCGCCGACGCGACCCCCCGCGTCCCGCCCGACGAGCTGGCCCGCTTCTGCGTGCACGCCCTCGGCGCCGCCGCCGAACTCGACTCGGCCGACGCGGTCCGCAGGCTGGTCGACACCATCGTGGCCTGCCTTGACGCGGGTACCCCCTAGGGGTACAAAGGTACCCATACGGGGTATCCGTGACCGCGTCGGGAGGAGTGTCGTGCGAGGCTACGCGCAGGACAAGGACGAATACCTGAAGCGGTTGCGGCGCATCGAAGGGCAGGTGCGCGGCCTGCACCGGATGGTGGCGGACGACGAGTACTGCATCGACGTGCTCACCCAGGTCTCCGCTGTCACCAAGGCATTGCGGTCCGTGTCCATCGGACTGATCGACGAGCACCTCAAGCACTGCGTCGCCGAGGCCGTTGCCGAAGGCGGCGAGACCGCCGAGGCGAAGGTCGCCGAGGCCAGCGCCGCGATCGCGCGGCTGGTGCGCTCATGAACGAGAAGGGAAACCCATGACCGAGACCACCTTCACCGTCACCGGCATGACGTGCGGGCACTGCGCCGCCTCCGTCCGCGAGGAGGTCGGGACGATCGACGGCGTGCAGAACATCGACGTCGACGTGCCGACCGGCCGGGTGACCGTGACCAGTGGCGGGCCTCTCGACCCGGAGCGCGTGCGCGCCGCGGTCGAGGAGGCGGGCTACCAGCTGAGCGCGTAGAGGACCGACATGAACACAGCAGGGAAGCTCGCCGCCTACGGTGCGGCCGTCGTCCTGGTCGCCACCGGCGCCTGGGCGGTCGGCGCGGCTGTCGGCCCCTTCCCCGGCCCGGCCGGGGTGTCCGAAGCCGAGGGCGCCGGACACGGGGGCGCTCACAGCGACACCGTCGCGGAGGCGCCCAAGGAGCCCGCAGGCCTCGCGTCGTCCAGGGGCGGTCACACCCTCACGCCCACCTCGACGACGCTGACCGCCGGGCAGCGCAAGCCGTTCGCCTTCACCATCACCGGCCCCGACGGCCACGCCATCACCGCCTTCGACACCGCCCACGACAAGCGGATGCACCTGATCGTCGTGCGCCGCGACCTCACCGGCTTCCAGCACGTCCACCCGACGATGTCCGCCGACGGCACGTGGACCGTTCCCCTGGCGGTCGCCGACCCCGGCGTCTACCGGGCTTTTGCCGACTTCGTCCCCACCGGGTCCGACCCGCTCACCCTCGGCGTCGACCTCTTCGCCGACGGCGAGACCACCCGCGTGGAGCACACCGACCAGCGAGTGGCCACTGTGGACGGCTACCAGGTGCGCCTCGACGGCGACCTGGCGGGCTCGTCGACGGTCACCGCGACGGTGACCAAGGACGGCGCGGAGGTCACCGACCTGGAGCCCTACCTCGGCGCCTACGGGCACCTGGTCGCCTTGCGCGCCGGTGACCTGGCCTATCTGCACGTCCACCCGGAGGACACCCCCGGGTCGGGGCCGCGGATCGGGTTCGGGGTGGAGGTCCCCTCGGCGGGCGCCTACCGCCTGTTCCTGGACTTCCAGCACGAGGGCAAGGTCCGCACGGCGGCGTTCACCGTCACTGTGGACGGACACCGCGAGCACGGGTGAGGACGACATGACATCGGATCTACGCGCGGCCACCGGCGAAATCGAGCTCTCCATCAGCGGGATGACCTGCGCCTCCTGCGCCAACCGAATCGAGCGCAAGCTCAACAAGCTCGACGGCGTCACCGCCACGGTCAACTACGCCACCGAGAAGGCCAAGGTCGCCTACCCGCCCGACCTGGACCCGGCGGTCCTGATCGAGCAGGTCGAGGCCGCGGGCTACTCGGCCACCGTGCCCGCTCCCCAGGAGGAGGCCGCGCCCGAGGAGCCAGACGCCACGCACGCGTTGCGCCTGCGCCTCATCGGCTCGGCCGTCCTGTCGGTCCCCGTCATCGCCATGGCGATGGTCCCCGCCCTGAAGTTCACCTACTGGCAGTGGATCTCCCTGGCGCTCGCGGGCCCGGTCGTGCTGTGGGCGGCCTGGCCGTTCCACAAGGCGGCCTGGGCGAACCTGCGCCACGGCGCGGCCACAATGGACACCCTCATCTCCATCGGCACCCTGGCGGCGCTCCTCTGGTCGCTCTACGCCCTGCTGTTTGGCACCGCGGGCGTGCCGGGGATGACCCACCCGTTCGAGCTGACCATCCAGCGTATGAGCGGTGACGCCAACATCTACCTCGAGGTCGCCGCCGGGGTCACCACGTTCATCCTCGCCGGGCGCTACTTCGAGGCCCGCTCCAAGCGCCGGGCGGGCGCGGCATTGCGCGCGCTGCTCGAACTCGGCGCGAAGGAGGTCGCGGTCCTGCGCGAGGGCCGCGAGCAGCGCGTTCCCGTCGACCAGCTCGCTGTCGGTGACGAGTTCGTGGTGCGGCCGGGGGAGAAGATCGCCACCGACGGCGTCGTCACCGACGGCTCGTCCGCGGTGGACGCGAGCATGCTCACCGGCGAGTCCGTCCCGGTCGAGGTCGCCCCGGGGGCGGCGGTCGTCGGCGCGACGGTCAACGCGGGCGGGCGCCTGGTCGTGCGGGCGACGAAGGTCGGCGGGGACACGCAGCTGGCGCGGATGGCCACGCTGGTCGAGGAGGCCCAGAACGGCAAGGCCGAGGTGCAGCGCCTCGCCGACCGCGTCTCGGGGGTCTTCGTGCCCATCGTGATCGCGCTGGCCGCCGCCACGCTGGCGTTCTGGCTGGGCGCGGGCGGTTCCGCGGCGGCGGCGTTCACCGCGGCGGTCGCGGTGCTGATCATCGCCTGCCCGTGCGCCCTGGGCCTGGCGACCCCGACCGCGCTGCTGGTCGGCACCGGCCGCGGCGCCCAGCTCGGCATCCTCATCAAGGGCCCCGAGGTCCTGGAGTCGACGCGGCGGGTGGACACCGTGGTGCTGGACAAGACCGGCACCGTCACC
Source organism: Actinokineospora lacus (assembly GCF_053813445.1). NCBI lineage: Bacteria > Bacillati > Actinomycetota > Actinomycetes > Pseudonocardiales > Pseudonocardiaceae > Actinokineospora > Actinokineospora lacus. The sequence continues at coordinate 426,449 of NZ_JBQERA010000003.1, read as the reverse complement.
ACCGGTCAGATGTCCCTCGTGGACGTCCACGTCGGTCAGGGCGAGGACCGCGCCGAGGTCCTGCGCCTGGCGGGCGCGCTGGAGGACGCCTCCGAGCACCCGATCGCCCAGGCCGTCGTGCGCGGCGCCCGCGATGAGGTCGGCGAGCTGCCCTCGGTCGAGGAGTTCGCCAACGTCGAGGGGCTGGGCGTGCGGGGCGCGGTCGACGGGCACGCGGTGGTCGCCGGTCGCGCGGCCCTGCTGGAGCAGTGGGGCCAGCGCCTGCCCGATGACCTGGCCGAGGCGAAGGCCGCCGCCGAGCGGCGCGGCCACACCGCCATCGCGGTCGGCTGGGACGACGTGGCCCGCGCGGTCCTCGTCGTCGCCGACACGGTCAAGCCGACCTCGGCGGAGGCCATCACCAGGCTGCGCGGCCTCGGCCTCGCCCCGGTCCTGCTCACCGGCGACAACACCGCGGTCGCGGAGTCCGTCGCCAAGGTGGTGGGCATCACCGAGGTCATCGCCGAGGTCCTGCCCGCGGACAAGGTCGACGTCATCAAGCGCCTGCAGTCCGAGGGCCGGACCGTGGCCATGGTCGGCGACGGCGTCAACGACGCGGCGGCCCTCGCCCAGGCCGACCTCGGCCTGGCCATGGGCACCGGCACCGACGCCGCCATCGAGGCCGCCGACCTGACCCTGGTCCGCGGCGACCTGCTGGCCGCCGTCGACGCCATCCGGCTGTCCCGGCGGACGCTGGCCACCATCAAGGGCAACCTGTTCTGGGCCTTCGCCTACAACGTGGCCGCCCTGCCGCTGGCCGCGGCCGGGCTGCTGAACCCGATGCTGGCGGGCGCGGCGATGGCGGTCAGCTCAGTGTTCGTCGTCACCAACAGCCTGCGGCTGCGCGGTTTCCGACCAACTCATTGATCGGCACGCGGATTAGCCCCTCACCAATGGTGAGGGGCTAATCCGAAGTTCACTCAAGAGCGAATTGCGCTACCTCAGATGAGGGTCACGCGGGTCGCCTGAGGGCCCTTGTTGCCCTGGCCGATCTCGAACTCCACGCGGGCGTTCTCGTCCAGGCTGCGGAAGCCGTTGCTCTGGATCTCCGAGTAGTGCACGAAGACGTCGGCGCCGCCGTCGTCAGGAGAGATAAAGCCGAAGCCCTTCTCGGAGTTGAACCACTTCACGGTGCCCTGGGTCATCTATATTCTCCACATCACAAATAAGTATTACCGCACGCTCATTGAGAACGTGCCAGGTTAGTCGCGGGGTATGGGGATTCAGAAGAAGACCCAGCACGTCCGCGCAGAAATCCTGCGAGCGCTGGTGACGCCACAAAACTCTCGAACCGTGATGCAAGTTCAGCACGGGCCGCCCGCCCCTGTCAACCCGGACCGCTCGCTCGTGAACACCCGGGGAAGTGACGGCGTCATCGGGCGGGGGCCCGAGGAGCCGGGGTACGGTGTTGGCACCGGGGCACGTCGAGTGGCGGCGATCCGGATGGAACGCCTGAGCCGGTGGTGGCCGCAGCACGGCCCGCAGGCAGCGTGCGGGTGCCCTTCCGAGTTCCGGCGTGGCCTGCTGGGCGCCACCTCCCACCCCCTCGGAACCACGTCCGACCTGATCTGAGGCCGTTGGAACTTTGACCCAAACACTGCGCGGCAGCGAGTACGCCGAACTGGCCAGGACCATCAAGCAGGGCGGGCTGTTGCGCCGCCGCCACGGCTACTACGCCGTGCGCATCTCGGTGAACTTCCTCATGCTGGGCGCCGGGCTGACCGCCTTCTTCCTGCTGGGCTCGTCCTGGTGGCAGATGCTCACCGCGGCCTTCCTGGCCTTCGTGCTCACCCAGTTCGCCTTCATCGGCCACGACGCGGGCCACCGGCAGATCTTCGGGTCGCGCCGGGCCAACGACGCCGTGGGGTACCTGCACGGCGCCATGGCGGGGATCAGCTACGGCTGGTGGGTCGGCAAGCACACCCGCCACCACGCGAACCCCAACCACGAGGACGCCGACCCGGACATCGACATCCCGGCCCTGTCCTTCAGCCGCGAGCAGGCCCTGGCCAAGCGCGGCCCGCTGCGCTGGGTGACGAAGTACCAGGCGTTCCTGTTCTTCCCGCTGCTGATGACCGAGGCCGTCATACTGCGCCTGGCCAGCTTCGACGCGGTGATCCGCGGCGAGGTCAAGCGGGCCCGCGCCGAGGGCGCGATGCTGGTGGCGAACACCGCCATCTACCTGACCGCGCTGTTCCTGGTGCTCACGCCGCTGCAGGCGATCGTCTTCATCGTCGTCCACCAGGGGCTGATGGGGGTCTACCTCGGCTGCGCGTTCGCGCCCAACCACAAGGGCATGCCGGTCTTCGCCAAGGAAGACGAGCTGGACTTCCTGCGCAAGCAGGTCCTGACCTCGCGCAACATCGAGGGCCGCTGGTGGGTCGACTACCTGCTCGGCGGGCTGAACTACCAGATCGAGCACCACCTGTTCCCCAGCATGCCGCGGCCGAACCTGCGCCGGGCCCAGGCGATCGTGCGCGACTTCTGCGCCGCCCGCGAGATCTCCTACACCCAGGTCGGCCTGCTGGCCTCCTACGCCTGGGTCGTGCGCTACCTCCACGAGGTCGGCGCCCCCCTGCGCCAGCCCGTGCCGCAGTCCTGAGAGTGGGATTCCTGGTCGGCCCCTCGCCTGCATCGACCCCCGTCGTGAAGCAGGTCAGGGGCGGACCCAGGTCCGCGGGTCCGCCGGGGTCTGCGCCCCGCTGCCCATGTCCTTGACCTCGTGGGGCTTGCCGTCCTCGAACGGCGGGAACCAGACGAACGGGATGCCCTTGCGGGAGGCGTAGCGGATCTGCTTGGCCAGCTTGTCGGCCTGGTGGTACAGCTCGGTGTTGAGCCCCCGGGCCCGCAGCGTCGCCGCCACGGCGGTGGCGTCGGCGCGGCGCTCGTCGGAGGGGACCACGACCAGGACCTCGCTGGGCGTGCTGGCCTTGGTCTCCAGCAGGCCCTCGGCGACCAGCTTGGCGAAGATCCGGGTCAGGCCGATCGACAGGCCGATGCCGGGCAGGTCGCGGCGGATGAACGAGCCCGCCAGGTTGGCGTAGCGCCCCCCTGAGCAGATGCTGCCGTAGCCGGGCCAGTCGAGGAACTTCCCCTCGTAGACGGTGCCGGTGTAGTAGTCCAGGCCGCGCGCGATGGACAGGTCGGCGACGAGGCTGCCCGCGGGCAGGTCCGACAGCGACTCCAGCACGAAGCCCAGCTCGTCCAGGCCCTCGGCCAGCAGGTCGGACTTGACGCCCAACCGGGTGATCTCGTCGACGACGCCCGCGTCGGTGCCGCGGATCTGGGCCAGGTCGAGGCACGCGGTGGCCTGCTCGGGGCTGAGCCCGGCCTTCGCCAGCAGCTCGCCGACGCCCGCCGTGCCGATCTTGTCCAGCTTGTCGGCGATCCGGATGACCGCCAGCGGGTCGGCGATGCCGAGGCCCTCGTAGAAGCCCTGGAGGACCTTGCGGTTGTTGATGTTCAGCGACCACGCGGGCAGGCCGAGGCCGGTCAGCACCTCGTGGATGATCCGCGGCAGCTCGGCGTCGAAGTGCAGCGGCACGCTGTCGACGTTGATCACGTCGATGTCGCACTGGGTGAACTCGCGGAAGCGGCCCTCCTGCGGGCGCTCGCCGCGCCAGACCCGCTGGATCTGGTAGCGCTTGAACGGGAAGACCAGATCGTTGAAGTGCTGGGCGACGTAGCGGGCGAAGGGCACCGTGAGGTCGAAGTGCAGCCCGAGCTTGGCGTCGCTGGTGTCGCGCGGGTCGGCCTGCAGCCGCCGCAGCGTGTACACCTCCTGCGAGGTCTCGCCCTTCGCGGTCAGCACGTCGAGTGACTCGACCGACGGCGTCTCCACCGAGGCGAAGCCGTAGCGCTCGAACGTGGCCCTGATCCGGTCCAGCCAGGCCAGCTCGACCAGCCGGACCTCTGGCAGCCACTCGCTGAAGCCGCTGATCGGAGCCGGTCGGACCACCTGCTGGTCGCTCATCTGCTGACTCTCTCCAACGTCGGGGGATATCGCAGATGGTATTAGACCCGGTCGCGGGCTCAGAGCTGCGTTGAGCCGTCTGGCGAGTCCCGCCACTGCTCGAAGGGGCGGTCCAGGTGCCAGCGCCCGCCCGCGAAGGTCAGCACCCGGTGCTCGCAGTGGGTCGGGTTGGACAGCGACTCGAACAGATCGATGCTCCAGGAGAACATCCGCCTGCACAGCAGGCGCGTGGTGAGTCCGTGCGAGACCACCAGCGCGGTCCTGGGGTGGGAGCTGTCGTACTCCACGCGCTGCTCCAGCTCGTTGAGGAAGCTGGCGACCCGGTCGTCCACGTCGGCGCCGGACTCCCCGTGGGCGAGCCGGTAGAAGAAGTGGCCGAACTCGTGGCGCTTGCGCTTCTGCACCTCCTGCTCGACCGGGTCCTGCAGGTTGCCCCAGTCCTGCTCGCGCAGCCGCGGTTCCTGAACCCGCCGTACGACGCGCTCGCCGAGGTCCAGCAGTGCCAGCGTGCGCACGGCGCGCACGTAAGGGCTCACATAGGCCGCGACGCGCTCGTCGCCCAGCAGGGCGCGCAGCTCGACGCCCGCGGCCCCGGCCTGCTCCTCGCCGCGCTCGGTCAGCGGCAGGGCGTGGTCGGGGACGCGGCAGTAGGCCAGCTCGTCGATGTTGCCGAGGCTTTCCGCGTGTCGCAGGAGAATGATCCGCACACCACCATCGTGCCGGTTGTGGGCGGCGAGTGGCCGGTCAATAGGGTGCAATGACCGGATGTACCAAAGGAGCGTCACACATTGAGACTCCCTGACACCGTCGCCGTGGTAGGTGGGGGAACGATGGGCGCGGGTATCGCCCATGTGTTCCTCGCCGCGGGCTCCCGAGTAGTCCTCGCCGAGGCCGACAGCGCCCGTGCCGAGGCCGGTGCGGCCGCCGTCGCGGCGTCCCTGCGCAAGGCCCAGGACCGCGGCAAGCTGGCCGACGCGGCCGCCGCGCTGGCCAATCTGACCACAGTGGACACCCTGGCCGCGCTGCCCGCCGACACCGGCCTGGCCGTGGAGGCCGTCCCCGAGGACCTGGCGCTCAAGCAGACCGTGCTCTCCCAGATCGCCGCCGTCTGCCCGGACGCGGTCCTGGCCTCCAACACGTCCTCGCTGTCGATCACCGCGCTGGCGTCCGCGCTGCCCGGCGACCGCGTGCTGGGCATGCACTTCTTCAACCCGGTGCCCGTGCAGGCCCTCGTGGAGCTGGTGCACCACGACGGGCTCGGCGCCGACGTGCTCGCCCGGGTCTGCGGCTGGGCCGAGGCGCTGGGCAAGACCGTGATCGAGGTCCGCGACTCGCCCGGGTTCGCCACGTCCCGGCTGGGCGTGGCCGTCGGCCTCGAAGCCATCCGGATGCTGGCCGAGGGGGTGGCCTCCGCGGAGGACATCGACACCGGGATGCGGCTGGGCTACGGCTGGCCGATGGGCCCGCTGCGGCTGACCGACCTGGTCGGGCTGGACGTGCGGCTGTCCATTGCCGAGCACTTGGCCCGCGAGCTGGGCCCGCGCTTCGAGCCGCCCGCGCTGCTGCGGGAGAAGGTCGCCCGGGGTGAGCTGGGCCGCAAGTCCGGCCAGGGCTTCTTCGCGTGGTGACCGTCCGCCCGTTCGACGCCGCCGACACCGACGCGGTGCAGCGGATGCGGCGGCTGGCCTTCGGCTCGACCGGCCCGCTCGGGCCCGCCGAGGCATGGTCGGGGCTCGTCGCCGAGGACGCGGGCGGCGTGGTGGGCGTCACGCGGGTGTGGCGGTACCAGCAGTTCTTCGGCGGGGTGGCCGTGCCGTGCGGCGGGATCGCCAGCGTGGTCGTCCTCCCGCACGCGGGCGGGCAGGGGGTCGCCGGGGAGCTGCTGCGGGCCGCGGTGGGCCTGATGCGGGAGGACGGCCAGCCGGTCTCGGCGCTGTACCCGACGCTGCCCGCGGTCTACCGGCGCCACGGCTGGGAGCACGCGGGCACGCTGGAGCGGCTTCCGGTCCCGATGGACGCCCTCGCCCGGCTGCGCGCCGACCGGCCCGTGCGCCCGGCTGTCGAGGCCGACCTGCCGCACCTGCGCGCGACCTACCTGCGCACCGCCGCCGCGGTGAACGGGATGCTCGACCGCTCCGGGCCCGCCTTCGACGTGGCCGAGGTGCTGGAGCTGGACATCGTGCACGTCGTGCCAGGCGAGGACGGCCCGCGCGGCTACCTCGGCGCCGAACGCCGCGGGGACTCGCTGGTGGTGCACGACGTCGTGGGCGACGACGCCGACACCGTCCGCGCGCTGCTGGGCAGCCTGGCGGCGTGGTCGTCGGTGGTCGGGGAGGTCACGCTGCGGCTGGCCGACCCCGCCGTCGAGCTGATCCTGCCGCGCACGGCGACCCCGGTGGACGTGCGTCCCTGGATGCTGCGGGTGGTCGACCTGCCCGCCGCCGTGGCCGCCCGCGGCTGGCCCGCCGTCGACCACGCGCGGCCGTTCAGCGTGGACATCGAGCTGGCCGACGAGGACGCGCCGTGGCACTCCGGCAGGCACCGGCTGGTGTGGGACGGCACGGCGGTCTCCTGTGAGCCCGGCGGTGGCGGCGAGGTGCGGCTGCACCCGCGCGGGCTGGCGGCCTGGTACGCCGGGAGCGCGGACTCGGCGACCCTGCGCCGGGCCGGGCTGTTGGCGGGCGGGCAGGCCAGCGGTCTGGACGCCCTGATCGGTGGGGCCCGGCCCGCCCGGCTCGCCGACGAGTTCTGACTCTCAGGTGCGTCTCAGCAGCAAGGGGAACACTGGCCTCATGCGCATTCTCGTGGTCGACGACGATCGGGCCGTGCGCGACTCGCTGCGCCGCTCGCTGCAGTTCAACGGCTACCAGGTGGACCTGGCGGGCGACGGGCAGGCGGCGCTGGAGCTGGTCTCCGACACCGGCACCAGGCCCGACGCGATGGTGCTCGACGTGATGATGCCCCGCCTCGACGGGCTGGAGGTGTGCAGGCGGCTGCGCGGCGTCGGCGACGACCTGCCGATCCTCGTGCTCACCGCCCGCGACCTGGTCTCCGACCGGGTGGCCGGGCTGGACGCGGGCGCCGACGACTACCTGCCCAAGCCGTTCGCCCTGGAGGAGCTGCTGGCCCGGCTGCGCGCGCTGCTGCGCCGCGCCACCCCCGAGCAGAGCGGCCCGTCCGAGGGCGGCCTGGCCTTCGCCGACCTGCACATGGACCCCGGCACCCGCGAGGTGCGCCGCGGCGAGCGGCCGATCAGCCTCACCCGCACCGAGTTCGCGCTGCTGGAGCTGCTGCTGTCGCACCCCAAGCAGGTGCTCACCCGCAGCCGCATCCTGGAGGAGGTGTGGGGCTACGACTTCCCGACCTCGGGCAACGCGCTGGAGGTCTATGTCGGCTACCTGCGGCGCAAGACCGAGGCCGAGGGGGAGCCGCGGCTGATCCACACCGTGCGCGGCGTCGGCTACGTCCTGCGGGAGACCCCACCCTGATGACGGCTCCGAACGGCGTCAAGCTCCGGGTCTCGATGCGCTCGCGGATCAGCCTGCTCGCCGCGTTCTGCGTGGGCGGGGCCGTGGCGCTGGTCTCCCTCGGCGCCTACATCACCGTGTACCGCGGGCTGTACCAGCAGATCGACGACAACCTGATCGAGCGGGCCAACGCGCTGCTGAACAACACCACGGTGATCACCGAGGGGCGCACCGAGATCCCGGTGTTCTTCCTGGAGCTCTCCGACATCAAGTTCGACGTGGTCGACGCCTCGGGCAAGTCGGCCATCAACATCAACCGGCCGCTGGTGCGCCCGTCCATCGGCGAGCACGAGCTGCGGGTCGCGCTGGGTTTCCAGGCCACCAGCGTCCGCACCGACCAGGCCACCGACACGCGCGTGTACGCCGTGGAGTACCCGTTCCTGCCCGGGAACGCGCTGGTGCTCTCGCAGTCGCTGGAGTCGACCAAGAGCACGCTCGCCAAGCTGTCGGTGGTGCTCATCGTGATCGGCGGCTCGGGCATCCTCGTCTCCGCGCTGGCGGGTCTCGCGGTCGCGCGCGGGAGCCTGCGGCCCGTCCAGCGGCTGACCGCGGCCACCGAGCACGTCACCTACACAGGTGATCTTCGGCCGATCCCGGTCGCCGGGGACGACGAGCTGGCCCGGCTCACCCTGAGCTTCAACACCATGCTCGGCGCGGTCGCCGAGGCCCAGGAGCGGCAGCGGCGCCTCGTCGCCGACGCCGGGCACGAGCTGCGCACCCCGCTGACCTCGTTGCGCACCAACCTCGAGCTGCTGCTGGCCTCGGAGAAGCCCGGCGCGCCGAACCTGTCGGCGCAGGACCGCGCCGAGATCCAGGACGACCTGCGCGCCCAGCTCGACGAGCTGACCCAGCTCATCGGCGACCTCGTCGAGCTGGCGCGCAGCGACGCCGCCGCCGACGTCCACGAGCACGTCGAGCTGACCGAGGTCGTCGAGCAGGCGCTCGACCGGGCCCGGCGGCGGGCCGGGGACGTGCGCTTCGAGGTCAACCTGCGCCCGTGGCACCTCATCGGCAACGCCGCGACGCTGGAGCGGGCCGTGCTGAACCTGTTGGACAACGCGGTCAAGTTCAGCCCGCCGGAAGGCACCGTCCGGGTGACACTGGACGACGCGGGCACCGGGTACGCCTTCCTCCAGGTGGCCGACCAGGGCCCCGGCATCAGCGACAGCGACCTGCCGCACGTGTTCGAGCGCTTCTACCGCTCGGAGGAGGCGCGGACCCTGCCGGGTTCGGGGCTGGGGCTGGCGATCGTCAAGCAGGCCGCCCAGCGCCACGGCGGCGCGGTGTACGCGGGGCGCTCGGTGGAGGGGGGCGCGCTGATGGCGCTCCGCCTGCCCGGTCACCCCGGGTGACAACAACAAAATCAACCGTTCGAGTGTGTAGCATTGTGTTGTGCTTGCCCGTCAGCGCCAGGAGGTGATCCTGGACGAGGTCCGCCGCAGCGGAGCTGTCCAGGTGCACGCGCTCGTCTCCAGGCTGGGTGTCTCGGACATGACCATCCGCCGCGACCTCGACGTGCTGGCCAAGCGCGGGCTGGTCGAGAAGGTCTACGGCGGCGCGACCTCGGTGGTCGGGCGCAGCACCGACGAGCCCGGCTTCGAGGCGAAGTCGGTGCGGGCGCTGGCGGAGAAGGACGCGATCTCCGCGCGCGCGGCCTCGCTGATCCGGCCCGGCACCGCGATCGGACTGTCCGCGGGCACCACCACGTGGACGTTCGCCCACCATCTGGCCGATGTGTCCGACATCACAGTGGTGACCAACTCGATCCGGGTGGCCGACGTCCTGCGCAGCACCGACCGTCCTGACCGGACCGTCGTGCTGACCGGCGGCGTGCGCACCCCCTCCGACGCGCTGGTCGGACCGGTCGCGGTGCAGTCGCTTCGGTCGCTGCACCTGGACGTGGTGTTCCTCGGCGTGCACGGCATGGCCGACGGTCCCGGCTTCACCACCCCGAACCTCAACGAGAGCGAGACCGACCGCGCCCTGGTCGAGGCGGGCAGCAGGCTGGTCGTCCTCGCCGACCACACCAAGTGGGGCACGGTCGGCATCTCCACCATCGCCGACCTCCACGAGGCGCACGTGCTGGTCACCGACGAGGGTTTGCCCGAGGACGCCAGGGAGATCCTGAGCGACCGGGTCGGTGAGCTGATCATCGCCGACGTGCCCGAGAGTGCCAGGGCCGCCGAGTGAGGCGCACGGTCCGGGCGCTGGCCGACGGCCGCGAGATCCACTACTACGACGAGCCCGGCGCCCCGCCGCGGGAGGCCGTCGACAGCCGCGACCTGCCCCCGCAGGACTCCGCCTCGGAGATCCGCCGGGACCCGCTGACCGGCGAGTGCGTGGCCTTGGCCGCGCACCGGCAGACCCGCACGTACAAGCCGCCCGCCGGGAAGTGTCCACTGTGCCCTTCCGAGCCGGGGCGCCCCAGTGAGGTGCCCGAGTCCGCTTATGACGTGGTGGTGTTCGAGAACCGCTTCCCGTCGTTCTCCGGGGGGCGCGGGCGCTGCGAGGTCATGTGCTTCACCTCCGACCACGCCACGTCGTTCGGCGAGCTGTCCCCTGAGCGCGTGCGGCTCGTCGTCGACGTGTGGGCCGACCGGACGGCCGAGCTGAGCGCGCTGCCGGGGGTGGCGCAGGTGTACCCCTTCGAGAACCGCGGCGACGAGATCGGCGTCACGCTGTCGCACCCGCACGGGCAGATCTACGCCTACCCGTTCATCACCCCGCGCACCGAGCGGATGCTGAGCACGGCGGCGGCGTACCTGGCCGAGAACGGGCGCCCGGTGATGGGCGACGTGCTCGCCGCCGAGCGGGCCTCCGGCAAGCGGGTGGTCGCGGAGTCCGCGCACTGGACGGCTTTCGTGCCCGAGGCGGCGCGCTGGCCGGTCGAGGTGCTGCTGGTGCCGCACCGCCAGGTGCCCGACCTGCCCGCCTTGACTTCCGCGGAGCGCGCCGACTTCGCCGCGCTGTACCTGCGGGTCCTCGGTCGGCTGGATGGCCTGTACGACCGCGAACTGCCCTACATCGCCGCCTGGCACCAGGCGCCGGTGTCCGAGGGGCGGGACCTCGCGTGGCTGCACCTGCAGGTGTTCTCCATACTTCGTACCGCGGACAAGCTGAAGTACCTGGCGGGCTCGGAATCCGGCATGGCGGTCTGGATCAACGACGTCACGCCGGAGAGCCTGGCGGAACGTCTCCGCTCGGCCCCGCCCCGCTATGGGCGCTAGGACTGGGTTTTCCAGACTCACGGCGGGTGCACAGGCCCATCTCAGGTGCTTCTCAGTCAGGAAGCGCAAGGTGGAGACATGACGGAGAACAGGCCCGACGAGAACCCCGCCGAAGATGGCCCGGTGTCGGGTTTTGATCGTCGGGATTCGGGGAACTTCACAGATACAGGCCACGGTTCGCTTGGGGAGCAGGGCCCCGGGCAACCGTCATCCGGCGACCGGGTGGCCGGGGAGCAGGGCCCCGGCCACCCGGAAGCCGTGAACACAGCAGCCGTGAACCCAGTCGATTCTTCCGACGGTACGTTCGAGAACGCTTCGGACAGCACTGCCTCGGACAGCACTGCCTCGGACAACAGTGCCTCGGATGACAACGCCTCGGGCATCGCCGCCAGGGAGGATGACTCCGGGAGCGACGACCAGGCCACCCCCGCGCACGGCTTTCCCGCGCGGTCGGGCAGCGAGTGGGCTCGCCCGCAGGCTCCTTCCTCGCATCAGACCCCCTTCGGCCACAACCCTTCCGGCCATACGCCTTCCGGCGGACAGGTCCTGTACGGCACGGCGGCAGGACAGGGCGCGCAGGGGGCGCCGAGGTCCTACTCCGGGTACGGGCACTACGGCCCCGGGGCGCAACCGCAGGCGGCGCAGGCGCCCAAGCGCTCCCGCGGGCTCGTCGCGGGCATGACCGTGCTGGCGCTGCTCGTCGGCGGTGGGGCGGGCGCGGCGGGCGGGTACCTGGTGGCCGACTCGCGGCCGTCATCCTCGGCCAGCGCGCTCGACCTGCCCAAGCCCGCCAAGCAGGCGTCCACCCCCGCGCCCGACGGCTCGGTGGAGGCCGTCGCGGCGAAGGTCTTACCCAGCGTCGTGCAGTTACAGGTGCGCGGGCAGAACTCCGGCGGGGAGGGCTCCGGGTTCGTGATCAGCGCTGACGGGCTGATCGTCACCAACAACCACGTCATCGAGGGCGGGGCCAAGGGCGGGCAGATCACCGCCGTGTTCCAGGACGGCCGCACCGCGCAGGCCACCGTCGTCGGGCGGGACCCGACCTCGGACCTCGCGGTGGTCAAGGCGCAGGACATCGACGGCCTCGTCGTCGCCGAACTCGGCCGCTCCGACGACCTCAAGGTCGGGCAGGCCGTGGTGGCCATCGGCTCGCCGTTCGAGCTGTCCGGCACCGTGACCTCCGGCATCGTCAGCTCGCTGCAGCGGCCCACGCGGGCGGGCGGGGAGGGCGGCAGCCAGACCACCGTCATGGACGCCATCCAGACCGACGCCGCGATCAACCCGGGCAACTCCGGTGGCCCCCTGGTCAACATGCAGGGCCAGGTCATCGGGATCAACTCGGCGATCTACAGCCCCGGCGCGGGCAGCGGCGACGCGGGCTCGGTCGGCATCGGCTTCGCCATCCCGATCGACCAGGCACGCCGCACGGCCGACGAGATCGTCAAGACCGGCAAAGCCACCCAGACCGTCCTCGGCGTGACCGTCCGCGACAACCCCCAGGGCACCGGCGCGCTGATCAACGAGGTGCTCCCCGGTGGTGCGGGGGAGAAGTCGGGCCTGAAGCCCGGCGACGTGGTCACCCGCCTGGGCGAGCGCCGCATCGACAACGCCGACGCCCTGGTGGCCGCGGTCCGCTCCAAGGCCCCCGGCGACACCGTGAGCCTGTCCATCGCCGAGGGCGACCGCACCGTCGAAGCCACCCTGGGCGGCCAGGTCGTCGAACCCGAGTAACCACCACCGTCCGACCCGTTTGCCCCCGGGCCGGAAGCTCCTGGGGACCGGAGCAAGCCGCGGCAGGCGCTTAGCCCATCAGCGCCTGCCGCGGCTTCCTTGTGTCCGCCCCATCTGGTGGTCGCGGTGCGCCCGCGCCGCGCTCGTGGTGGACCATCTGGGGTGACGGACGGGTGAGAGGCGGGCCGATGGGACGCGTGCTGGTGGTCGATGACGACCTGACGGTGTCGGACGTGGTGCGCCGCTACCTCGAACGCGGCGGGCACGAGGTCGCCTTGGCCGCGACCGGCGAGGACGCGCTGCGCTGGATCGACGAGCACCGCCCGGACCTGGTCGTGCTGGACCTGATGCTGCCGGGGATCGACGGCCTGGAGGTGTGCAGGCGGCTGCGCGGCACGGTCCCGGTGATCATGCTGACCGCGCTGGGGGAGGAGGAGGACCGCATCGTCGGGCTGAGCCTCGGCGCCGACGACTACGTCACCAAGCCCTTCAGCCCGCGCGAGCTGGCCCTGCGGGTCACCTCGGTGCTGCGCAGGGCCACGACCGCGCCCCCGGCCCGCGCGCTGGCGGACGGCGGCCTGCGGGTGGACCCGGCGGCGCGCCAGGCCACCCTCGACGGCGCCGACCTCGCCCTGACCATCCGCGAGTTCGACCTGCTCGCCTTCCTCATCGCCCACCCCGGCGAGGCGTTCACCCGCGAGCAGCTGCTGCACGAGGTCTGGGGCTGGGACTTCGGCGACCAGTCCACAGTGACCGTCCACGTGCGACGGTTGCGCGAGAAGATCGAACGCGTCCCCGCCGCGCCCGACCGCATCACCACCGTCTGGGGCGTCGGCTACCGCTACGACAGGACCGCCTGATGCTCGACGATGACGAGACCCTCAAGCAGATGTTCGGCCACGTGCTGGAGATCCTGCCGTTCGCGCTGATGTTCGTGCTCCCCGTGGTCCTGCTGGGGGCACTGCTGCTGCACGTGCTGCGCGACCACGCGCTGTCCACGTCGATGACGGTGCTGGTCCTGGTCCCGGTGGCCGCGATGGTGACCGGCGTGCTCGGCATCAGCGGCTTCATGTTCAACCCCACCCTGTACACGATGCTGCTGGTCTGCCTCCTGGTCATGCTGGTCACCGTCCCGGTGGCGGTGTTCCTGGGCCAGCGCACCGCCGCCCGCACCGTCTGGGAACGCGAGGCCCGCGCCCGCGAACGCGCCGCCGAGGCGTCCCGCCGCGAACTCGTCGCCTGGATCAGCCACGACCTGCGCACCCCCTTGGCAGGCATCCGCGCCATGTCGGAAGCCATCTCCGACGGCATCGTCGCCGAGGACACCGAGGTCCGCCGCTACGCCGACCGCATCGGCGACGAAACCCGCCGCCTGGCAGGCATGGTCGACGACCTGTTCGAACTCTCCCGCATCACCGCCGGAGCCCTCCGCCTGACCCTCTCCGCCGTAGCCCTGCGCGAGGTGGTCAGCGACGCCCTGGCCACCCAAACCCCCGTGGCCCACCGCAAACGCGTAGCCGTCCACACCCAGGCAGCCGTCTGGCCAGTAGTCCTCGGCAGCGACCCAGAACTGGCCCGCGTAGTCCGCAACCTCGTCTCCAACGCCATCCGCCACACCCCACCAGACGGCACAGTGGCGATCCAGGTAGGCGTAGAGGGCAAGGAAGCCATCCTGGCCGTAGACGACACCTGCGGCGGCATCCCCGAAGCCGACCTCCCCCGCGTCTTCGACGTCGCCTTCCGAGGCACCCCCGCCCGCACCCCCCACCCCCCCGACCTGGACCCCCCAGGCGGCGGCCTGGGCCTGGCCATAGCCAAGGGCCTGGTAGAAGCCCACCACGGCCACATAGCCGCCCAAAACCACCCCCAAGGCTGCCGCTTCGAAGTCCGCCTCCCCCTAGCCACGACTTAACCCAACGCAACCACCAACAGCCTCCACCGACCGACTCACCATTCCCACCCACCCCCCCACCCACCCACCCACGCAACACCACAAGCATCTTCTACTCAGCCCAACCACCCACAAACGCAACGCGCCCCACCCAATGTCCGATGGGGTGGATTCCCTTTTGTGGGGAGAAAAGCGGTGCTACCCTCGCCGGTCGTGGACGGCTCCGCCGCTCCACGCTCTTCCACGACCGCGCCGCTTTTCTTAGGGGCCCCGCAAAAGGGAATTCACCCCATCGGACCTGCATAGCAAATCGCGTTCCACCGAGCGACGGCACGGGAGATGGCCGCCCAAATCTGACCCAGCTCATCGCCCCAAAGAGGCAACCGCCCGCCGGGCCCATAGCAATCGCGTTCCATCAGGCGACGGCACAGGAGATGGCCTCCCCAATCCGACCCAGCTCATCGCCCAACAGAGCAACCACCCATCGACCCCACCACACCTACCGAGGCGGAGGCACAACAGTGGGCACTGTCTCCGGAGCCACCTGCACCACAGTGCTCCCCGGCATCCGAATGGTCGTGACCACCGGCACCGGCCGCCACACCCACCCCAACAAAGCGATCACGAACAACACGGCAACCGCCACCCCCAGCGCCCCCCGCTGCGCGTCCAACCGCCGGTCAAACCGATCCAACCGCTGCCGGACGTCATACCCCAACGGATCTTTCTGCGCCAACAACACCCGCAGGTGCCGGACCATGAAACGGCGATCACCAACAGTGAGATCCTTGCGCTCCAACTCCAGCAGCGTCTCCTCCAGCCCAGGCCCATCCCCCACCCCCACCTGAACCGGCTTCGGCGCCCGCACCTCCTGCGCCGGTTCCTCCACCACAGCGGCCTTCACCCGAACTGGCGCAGGCTCGCCCGACCCCATCAGCCTCTGAATCCGCTCAGCCCGCCCCGACAACCCGGACACCGCACGACGGATCGCCGTCGGATAAGTGGACGAATCCTCCGCATACCGCGCAACCAGGTCAACAGCCAACTGCGTCACGGCGTCATCATCCAACCGCTGACCAACATCAACCCGCTGGCGATGACTCTCCCCGTACCCGGTACCCCGCAAACACCAGAACCGCGGCGACCCGTCCACATTGGGCGAAGCGGGCGAGGTGGTGTCCGAGTCCTCGTAAGTCGAGAACGTCCAGTCATAAGCCGAATGCCCCGTCGACAGCACCGGGTCCAAGATCTCCTGCGCCAGGATGAGCAACGACAGCGGCTCGTCCCGGGTGATCGGCGCGAAATACGCGGCGTCATCAGCCAGCACAGCGCGCACCATGTTCACCACGGCGACCTGATGAACAGCCAGCTCAGCGCGGGCCGCATCCAGGGCGCCCATGCGCAGCTCATGCCAGTCAGCGAAGTCGATCTCGTGGAAGCCGCGACCGTCGGCCACCGGAATCCACCCCGACCACCCCGACACGAACGGCGCGAAAGTGGCCAAAGAGTGCGCGGGCCCAAGCACGGCATGGGAGTTGTTGCGCCCAGGATCGTCGTCGGTGTCCCCGAAGCGGGCGATCAGCGCGGCTTTGCCGTCGGAGAACTGCAGGAAGGACAAGGCCCGCTGCGGCACCCACGGCCGCCCGTCGCCGTTGTGATTGGTCGGCGTCAGCCGGTAGAAGCGCGAGAGCCGGGCGTCCCACATGCGCGCCGAGGGCCAGTCCATCCCCGCCGAGACCTGCAGCGGTCCTATCCCGCCCTCCCGGCTGAGTCCGAAGAGGATCTGGTCGAGGCCGTTCATCTGCCCACCCGTTCGGCGTCCGGTCCGGTGATCACGCCTGCCATGGCGAACAGCGCCAGCAAGGGCGCCAGCACCCGCGCGGGCCGGATGCCCGCCGGGTAGCGTTGGTCGGCCGCGGCGCCCCCGGTCGCGGACACGAAGTGCATGGTGCAGCGCTGGAACTCGTTGTACAGGCGCAGTGTGCTGCTCGCGTTCGCGCCGTGCAGCAGCGCGTAGATGTCGCGGCTCTCGGCCAGCAGCCGCTCGGGGGAGAGCCTGCCGCCGATGTCCTCGCGCAGCCAGCGGTCCACGGGGGCGAAGTAGCGCAGCCGGTCGGACTTGGTCAGCGCGACCGCGGTCGGCAGCGAGCGCCCGCTGTTGGGCAGCCTGCTGATCGCCTCCTGGAAGTACTCGTTCGTCGCGCCCGCGCCCATCGGGTTGGCCAGCGAGGTGTCCCGGCGCAGGTCCTGCTCCTCGGCGGCGTTGCGCACCACGTGCGGGGCGTCCTCGACGAACAGCAGCGCGCCCGCGTTCAGCAGGAACCGCGTGCGCCTGCCGTTCTCGTCCGGGGAGCGGAAGTCCTCGCCTGCCACGTCGAAGAACACCAGCGGGCGCTTGACGCTGCCGTGCTCGACCACCAGCCACGCCAGGTAGGTGCCCAGGCCGTGCGCCGTGCCCGCCAGCTGCACGCCCGCCTCGAACGGGTCGAGGAAGTCGCGCTTGAACACGACGTGGCGGTAGTAGTCGATCGCCTTGGCGCGCAGGCCGTTCTCGACGGCCGCCGTCCCGCCGAGCAGTTCCCGGATCATGGCGACCACCAGGTGCGTCTTGCCCGAGCGCGGCCTGCCGATGGTGGCGACGACCAGCGGGTCGTCGTAGTCGGCGTACTGCGTGGGCAGGTAGTGGTTCTCGCTGTCGCCCGAAGGGTTGGGGCAGCGCACGTACAGCCGCTCGCGGGCGTCCCTGATCTTCTCGGCGTTGCCGCCGGCGGGCAGCTTCGCCGGGTTGTACTTGCCCTCGGTGGCGGAGTACTCCAGCAGTTCCGATTCATCCCAGGTGAACCTGTCCAGGCACAGTGGACAGGTCACCCGGCGGGCCTTCTCGGTCACGACACCACCTGTACGACGCCGAAGACGATCACGGAGATGAGCAGGGCCAGGCCGACCGCGAGCAGGAGCCAGCCGGGTTTCCTGGTGGTCTTCTTGTTCTGCTGCGCCGGTTGCGTGCGCAGCGTGGGCGGTTCCGGGGGCAGCTTCCGCTTGCGCGCGGCGTCAAACGCGGCGCGTCCGCGTTCCAGCTCGGCCCGGGTCGGGTCCCGTGGCGCGGCGGCGCGGCCGAAGCGGCGCAGCACCTCCGCGGCGGGCGGGCGCCGCCGCGGCTCGTCGAAGATCCCGGCCAGGTAGCCCTGCAGCCCGGCGACGTCCTGCAGGTCCGGCTGCTCCGACCGCACCCCGGTGTACGCCTCGTACACCAGCCGCCCCGCGTCGGGCAGGTCGTCCTGCGGACCGGCGACGCCCCCGCGCGCGGTGCGCTCGCCGACCAGCGCGGCGTGCTCGAACGTGGTGATCTGCACCGACGAGCCCGACAGGTGCACCACGCCCAGGTCCAGCCCGTTGTGGGTCAGCTCGACCGAGGCCAGGTGCGCCAGCGCGTCGAACACGCCGATGGTGAGGTCGAGCAGCCCCGGCCGCAGCAGGCTGTCCACCGCGGTCCGGGCGGGCGCGCCGCGGTACTCGGTGACCAGTGCCCACGGGTCGGTGCTGTCGACGTCGTAGGCGAGCAGCTGCGGGAACGGCCGCCCCTCGTCGCGGAACGCCCGGTTGAGCCGGGCCAGCGCGCAGATCTCGTTGTCCAGCGCTGTGCGCGCGGTACCGGCGCGCAGGCTGCGCCGGATCAGCACCGTGCCATCGGCGGTGCGCACCCGCTGAGTGTCCAGGGCGGACCCCGGGACGGCCACCATCTGGTCGCCCTTGACCTCGAAGCGGCTCGGCCGCCCGTCGATGTCGCGGCCCGCGAGCGTGGCCGAGTCGGTGATCTCAGTCATCGGCGCCTGCGTCCCGGTCGGTGTGGGTGGGGTGCTCGTGGGCGACCCGGCCCGCGCCCATCGGCACCAGCCGCAGAATGCCGATCATGTCGGTCTCGGTGGTGATGATGTCGCCCGACGCCGTGGCGCCCAGGACGATCTGCTGCACCGAGGCCGGGGCGAACCGCAGCACGGCGACGTCGCGCCAGGCCACGTTCAGCGCGCGGATGTCGCCGATCTGGCACAGCTGGGCCAGTTCCTCGCGGCCGTCGCCGCGCAGCACGCGGCGCGCGTCGTCGGAGCGCTGCCACAGCACCAGGCGCAGCAGGTCGCGGGCGGGGTTGTCCTCGACCATCGGCGGCGGGCTGTGGACGCCGTGGGCGTCGAGGTGCTCGTGGTAGTCGCGCAGGTCGCGGGCCGCCTCGGCGACCAGCGCCTGCGACTCGGTGGCCAGCGGGGAGTCCCCGCCGATCGCGGCCAGGTAGCGCTGCAGGGCGCGGACCACCAGCTCCACCAGGTCCCCGCGCAGGACGGCGGCCAGCTCCGGCACCGGCCCGCGCGGCACCGCCGCCTCGCCCGCGCGGTCGGCCGCGGCCCGCTCGCCGTAGAGCCGGGCCAGCTCGGCGCTGCCGGAGGCCAGCAGCAGCGCCGCGTCGACCAGCCGCCGCCGGTGCGTCAGCGACCGCACGTGGTCGCGCACCCGATCATCCACGATGGACTCGATACGGCCCGCGATCTGGCCCGCGTCGTCCAGCCGCAGTTCCCTTACCCAGGTGGTCACCACGTGCCGCCACAGCGCGAGGACCGTCGCCACGGCGATCGCCATGGCCGCCCCGGTGACCAGGACGGCTCCCACGGTGGGCACGTCGGCGACGGGCAGCAGGGACCCGACCAGCGCCCCCGCCAGCGCCGCCAGCGGCGCGGCGCCGACAGCGAGCAGGTGCTCCGGTGTGAGCGCGCTCCGACCGGGCAGCCGCCACACGAGCAGTGCGACCAGTACCGTCCATAGAAGACTGACGCCCGCACCGGCCAGGGCCGAGCCCGCCAGCCACACCGTCGCCGCCGTGGTCAGCGCCGCCAGCGCGCTGATCACCGTGAGGGGGCCGGGCAGCAGCGGCGGAGGCGCGGGCGCCCGCAGCCGGTGCTCCAAGGTCACGCGCAGGCGCGCCAGCTCCGCTCGGGCCGTCCCGGAGGACTCCTCCTGGTTGGACAGCCGCCGCAGGTGCGTGGCCAGCCCGCGCAGGGACCGCCCGGCCCGCAGCTCCACGCGGACCAGCGCGCGCAGGTCCTCGGCCAGCTCCGGGTTCCTCGGCGGATCGGCGGGCGGCACGCCCAGCAGGTCGAGCCGCCCGCCGCCGGTGCCGGTCGCGGCCCGGTCCAGCCCGTCGAGCAGCTCGTCGAGGTCGGCCAGGTGGGTGCTGAACGCCTGCCCGAGCGCCGCGGGCTCCACCCGGGGCGTCCCGGAGACCAGGCCCTGGAAGCCGGGCGCCCGCATGGCGGCGTCCAGAGTGGACCGCACCGCGCGGCGCACCGCGGCGCGGCCGTGCCACAGGCGCGAGTCCGGCGAGATGAGGTCGCGCGCGGCGTCCACCGGCTCGTCGGCCCGCGCCGGGACGGGCGGGGGCGGCCACTGGTGGACCGCGGTGTCGTGGTCCACCAGGTCGTCCAGGGCGGCCGCGCGCAGGTGGCGCAGCTCGTCGGCGGACACCGTCGGGCGCACGACCGCCAGCCCGGGGCACACCGTCTGGTGCGGCACCTGGCGGACGGTGGCCACGACCCGGTCGAAGACCTGCGGGCTGCGCAGCGCCGCGGTCAGGTCGGGCAGGTTCGGCGGGTCCTCGGTGATCGGGTGCGGCCGGTCGGTGCCGCCCGCCCACCGGCTGCCCCACTCGTCGCCCACCCACAGGGTCACTCCCGTGGTGCCCAGCGCGGAGGACTGGCGCAGCACGACCTCGCCGTCGACGTCGATCGGGCCCACCGCGACGCAGACCACCGCGCGCACGTGGCTCAGCGACACCAGCCGCTGGTAGCGGTCGTGGTTGCCCACCAGGGACCCGGTGTTGTCCAGCAGCACCACCCGGTCGACCACGCCGAGGCGGTGCGCCGTGCGCTTGTCGAGCTTGTCCAGGAAGGACAGGTCCGGGCCCTGCTCCCGGATGTCCAGGACCATGACCTGGTCCCTCACCGCAACACCCACTCGTAGAGGTCGGCGAGGTTGTCCTGGTGGGCGTCCTCGGCGCCGCGGAAGTCGAGGCGCATGGCGTCGGCGAAGGTCGACGCCCAGAACTCGTGCACCGACTCCAGCTTGCGCCTGCCGGAGGTCTTGCCCTCGGCGAGCAGCTTCGCGGTCTCCTCGGCCTCGCGCTCGGCCAGCTCCACCAGCATCCGGAACACCTCGTGCGGCGGGCGCAGGTCCCGGTTGAGGCCCAGCGGCTTGGTGTCCATCAGCCGGTCGCAGAAGTCCTGGCGGATCTGCTCGCTGTCGGCCAGCACCCAGCGCTCGTACTCGGTGATCAGGCTGCTCCAGCTCGACAGCCGGTGGTACGGGGCCAGGTCGAGCCGCATGTTGACCTGGGAGTCGCCCAGGTAGAGGTTGATCGAGTCCGGCGAGGTGATGGACCCGGTGTGCTGCAGGTAGCCGTTCCAGGCCGCGCACAGGACGTGGTGCAGGATGCGGGCCCGGTCCTCCGGGGTGGTGGCGAGGTAGCCGAACCGGTACCCGGTGCGCTGGCGCCACTGCAGGAAGTCGTTCTTGCGCTGGTCGGCGACCGCGTCCGCCCAGTGCACCAGCACCTTCTGCACCTCGGGCACCTCGGTCATCCCCATCGACGACCGGAACAGCACGACCACGACGGACTCCGCGTCGATCGGGCGGAACTCCGGGATGGCGTCCACCTCGCGCGGCAGGTTCACCTCCCCGCGCAGGAACTTCTCCAGCTCCACGTCGCGCTTGCCCGCGGGGGATGGGTAGGAGAACAGGATCTTGAGCCTGCCCCGGCCGCTGGGGGAGAACCCGCCGGGCACCAGCCCGGCCAGCTTCTCCCGGAACTGGCCGAGGTCGTCGTCGTTGACCATGCCGCGGGTGCGCCCGGCGGCGGCGACCAGCAGGTCGTTGAGGCTGGGCAGCAGCGGCAGGGTCATGTCGTCGCGGTAGCGGAACAGCTTGACGATCTCGGACTTGACCTGCGCGCGGACCTTGGCCACCGCGCGCGCCGGGCCGTCGAGCACGCCGTGCTCGGCGAACTCGGCGTAGGCGCTGCTCCAGCCCTCCTTGCCGATGATCGCGTCGACCACCTGCGCGGCGGTCGCGGTCGGGTGCAGCCGGTTCTGGGTGACGTAGACCGTGACGAGCCTGCGGATCACCGCGTCGTGGAAGGCCATCAGCTGGCCCTGGCGGGGCAGCAGGTACGACACGCCGACGCGCGGCTCGTAGAGGGCCTTGGCGCGGCGGGCGAAGCGGGCGTCCTCGGTCCTGGCGTGCTCGCGGAACCCCTCCACCAGCGCGCCGATCTCCCGCTCGACGGTGCGCAGCTTGCGCTCCCACTGCGGCGCCTGGGCGTTCCACGCCGTGTGCCACGCCCGCTGCGCCCGCCAGGCGAACCAGTCGTTCTGCCGCTGCAGGGAGCCGCGCACCAGCGGGTCGGAGAACCGGATGCGCCGCCACCAGCGGCTCTTGCGCACGTCCGGCGTCGGCGCGGCGAGGGTGATCCCCTGCGGCGCGGGCGGTTCCGCGCGCCGGCTCTCCACGAGCTTGAGGAAACCGGTCTTGCTCAGCGGGTCGCTCAGGCTCGGCTCGCCCAGCGCGACCCTGGCCACCCGGAAGGCGCTCTGCGGGCCCATCGCCATGGCCACCGCGCGTCGCGGGTCGAACTCCGCGGCCAGTTTCGGCACGTCCTGGGCGAGGGCCTGCTCCAGCGACTGCACGCTGGACTCCATGGTGCGCCTGCGGGTGTTGAGCATCGCCAGGACCGCCTTGGCGCCGTTGACCGCGGGCGGCTCGGCCATCGGCAGCGGCGCGCGGCGCAGCAGCGGGTCGATGTTGGCGTTCTGGAACATCTCCGCGACCAGCTCGCGGTTGTTCTCCCCGGCCAGCCCGCCCGGGTTGGCCATCTCGGTCACCGCGTCGGCCAGCAGCCGCGAGCTGACGATGTCGGCCAGGTCGTCGACCGGCACCGTCATCGAGGCCACCGCGCTGGTGGACACCCCGCGCTTGCCGATGCCGGTGGCCGCGGGCGTGCCGCGCTCGCTGGCGCTGTTGACGAAGCTGTCGGCGAAGGACTGGAAGTTGCTGTCGGTGTACTGCACGCCGTTGAGCTCGTTGGGCAGGTTCGTGCCGATGAGGGTGAGCAGCAGCGAGACCACCGAGCGGTGCAGGTCGTCGCGGTGCATCCCGGCGGTGAGGCTGAACAGGAACGCCGTCTGCACCGTGGAGGGGCGCAGCCGGATCTCATCGCCGCCGGGGTAGTGCACCGCCAGCGACCCGCTGATCCCGCGCCGGTCCAGCGCGGTGCCCGCGACCTGGGAGTTCTGGTCGTCGACCAGGCCGAAGAGGTCCAGCAGCGCGCGGGCGGCGTTGAGCTCGGCGGCCCGTCCGCCGCCCAGGCCCTCCTGGAACGCCGAGGGCATCAGCACGAGCGGGAAGATCCGCGCCTTGTACTTCTGCTCGTTGAGCACGTCGCCGACCAGGTGCAGGTAGTCGAAGAACAGGCCGGCACCCGTGCCGCCCGCGACCGAGAACGCCACGAACACGTCGACGGAGTCGCGCAGCTTGCCGCCGAGGCGCGAGAGCTGCCCGCCGGAGTTGCTGATCTGCCCGACCGCCTTGAGCAGCGAGGTGCGCGCCGGGGCGAGGCCGGTGCGGAAGGTCTCGAACAGCGCCGCCCGCCCGACCGTCGGCAGCTGGCCCGCGCCCTTGGCCAGCGGGCCGACCCTGGGCTCGTCCTGCGGCGGCGGCAGCCACGAGTCCACCGCGCTCGCGGCGCTGAGCCGCAGGCTGCGCGCGACCTCCGGATAGGTGTCGTAGGGCGGCACCAGCTCGCGGACCATGGTGTAGGTCCGCTCGGCGGCGGGCAGGTGCGCGCGGTCGGGGACCGCGCGGTTCTCGATGTGGCCGAACTCGTCCTCGGCGAGGTCGGCGTAGACGAACTGCAGGCAGCCGGGCAGCTGGTAGGGCAGCATCTGCTCGCCGGGCATGAGGTCGCGCAGCCGCGTGCCGTCCGGCCCGCACAGCTCCTCGCGCAGCTTGCGCTCCAGCTCAGCGCCGATCCGGCACCCGGTGCCGCCCAGTCCGACGAACATCATCGGCTGATAGATCTGCATGTCTTACCCTTCCGCCGGGCGGTCACTCATACGGGTCGCGCATGGTCTGCGTCGGGCCGGTGCCGTAGTCCGTCCCGCTCGCGGGCGGGGTGCCGTAGTCGGTGCTGTAGTCAGCGCCGTAGCCCGCGGCGACGGGTTCGGCGTAGGCGGAGTCGTCGGTGACCACGATGGTCAGCCCCTCGCCCACCTCCACCTCTTGGCCGAGGTGCGCGCTCAGCACCTCGCCGTACGGCGTGCGCAGGCGCAGCCCGGCCTGCGAGCGGGTCAGCACGTACGCGCTGGGGTCACCCGGCTGGGCCAGGTCGAGGCGCGGCACCGGGGTGCTGGTGTCGACGACGAACCGGAAGCTCTTGGCCTTGCGCGCCTCTGTGGACAGTCCGACGCGGTTGCCGCTGCGGATGGCCTGCACCGTCAGCCCCTCCACCTCCTGCGCCCGCCTGCGCGCGAACAGGAAGGCCCCGAGGCTGAGCAGGGAGATGGCCAGCAATCCGACGATGATCCAGCGCAACCACGGGAACGGCAGCGCCACTTCCACGGTGAACGGCTTCTCGTGCAGCACCCGGCCGCCCG
Organism: Actinokineospora lacus; assembly: GCF_053813445.1. Lineage (NCBI taxonomy): Bacteria > Bacillati > Actinomycetota > Actinomycetes > Pseudonocardiales > Pseudonocardiaceae > Actinokineospora > Actinokineospora lacus. Next base: position 402,369 of record NZ_JBQERA010000003.1, on the reverse strand, counting down.
CGTCGACCACCCGCACCACGCCGGTGGTCATGCCGAGGCGGGTGTCCTCGCCGAAGGCCAGCGGGAAGTCGAACGAGCTGCTGCCCGGGTCGACCGAGCGGACCGCGTCCTCGGCCGGGATGGTCACCACGGCGCCGTTGTCGGCGGTGACCTGGAGCCGGATCTCCTGGCGCGCGCCGGAGTTGTTGGAGACCGCGACGGTGGCGTCGACCTCCTCGCCGGGGGCCACCCGGCTGGCGATGGTCGGCAGGGTCGCCGTGGCCAGCAGCGTCGGGCTGCCCTCGGACACCTCGACGACGGCGACCGCGTCGGCGGCGCTGATGCCCAGCCCGGTCACCCGGCCGCGGAAGGTGGCCCGCTCGGCGTCGGTGGGGATGGTCAGCCTGCCGGTGTAGGTGCCGTCGGCGGCGGTGTCGGGGTCCTGGCCGCTGTCGGACAGCGGGACCGCCCTGGGGGTGGTGTCGTCCTCCAGTTCGAGGGCGAAGTCCAGGCCGCGCAGCATGTCCGGCTCGGTGACCGGTCGGCCGCCGCGCAGCACCACCCGCAGCGACAGCGTCACCGGCTCGCCCGCGGCGGGCGACGGCGGGTCGACCACCAGCGTGATCTGCGCGGCGCCCTGCCAGGTCACCGTCGTCAGCACCGTCTGCGGCGGGATGTCGGGCAGCGAGGTCACCCGCACGGTCCACGTCCCCGGTTTCGGGTCGACGATGCGCAGCACCTCCACCGCGCTGCTCTCGCCGCTGACCTCGAACGACCCGCTGTCGTTGGTGCCCGCCTTGGGCGCCGCCTTGCCGTCGGGGTCGAGGTACTCCACGGCGATGCGCGGGTCGTGCTTGACCACGATGATCGAGCCGTTGGTGGCGATCGGCGGGATGATCACCGGGATCTCGACGTTGTCCCCCGAGCCGAGGTCGGTGTTCTCCACCGGGCCGGTCCCGTTGCAGCGCCCGGTGGCGAAGGACTTGAACAGCGCCTTGGTCACGTCGGCGGAGTCCCGCACGACGGTGGTCGACGGTCCCGGCACGGTCGGGCCGCAGTCGCCCTGGTGGCCGCCCGCGGCGAACTCGTCCAGCGCGGGCTTCTGCACCGAGCCGAAGCCCAGCGGCCAGACCTGCACGCCCGCCGCCTTGGCCTTGACCAGCTCCTGGCGGATGATCTCGTGCGCGGCGTCGTTGCGCTGCTGGCCGGACTTGTCCACGCCGTAGCGCGTGCTGCCGCGCACGTCGAGGTCGCCGTCGGTGAGCAGGAAGATCAGCTTGGGGCCGTCGGCGGGCGCGCCACCGGTCAGGAAGCTGAGCGCCTGCTGCAGTGCGGCGGCGTGGTCGGTCCCCTCACCCTTGCCGGGCGCGCGTTTGCGCAGGTTGCCGATGCACTTGGTGAGCTGGTCGCGCTCGGCGGCGCCCGCGACCTTCGTCGGCCTGCACACCACGTCGACCGGCGAGGCCGCGCCGTTGTCGCTGGCGAAGCCGACCACCGCGATCGTCGACTCACCCGACAGCTCGGACTTGGCGATCACCTCGGCCGCGGACCGCTCGCGGACCATGTCCTGCTCGCTGATGCTGCCCGACTCGTCGACCAGGATGACGATCCGAGCCGCTTTCACATCGACGTCGCTCTGCGTGGCCGTGTTTTGTCGAGCGATGTCCTGCTTTTGTCCACTCGCCGCGGCGACACCACTCGAATGGCTCAGCAACACAGCGGCGAACACCGCGATCACCAGCGCAAACCGAAGGTTCCTCCGGTTTTCTGCCTTGCTCGTCACGGATTCCTCCACCGTCGCTTCCCGCATCCGGCCGAACCGGTCTAATCCCGGTAGTCGATGCCAAGGGCTCCACTGTTACCGGGCGAGATGGATTGGCGGCAGCGGCCACTCGTGGTAGCCCGTCCGGCCGTATCGCGCCTACGATCATGCCGCATCGTGACGGTCGGCGGTAGCGACTTCAGCAGGTTGGCGCGGGATTGGAAACCCTGAGTGACCAACTCCAGTAGGTGAGCTTCTGTCACCATTACTGCCGCGCTTGTGTCACCGGGTCGAGTTCGGGGCTTTCAGCGGGTCGTCGCGAGGATTCGTCATATTGGCGGAAGCGGGTTTTCCGGGACGGTCCGGAAATGCCGCCAACACCGCTGACCGGGTAAAACTGGGAGTGCGAAGGCCGCTTCCGTTCTGGAGTCCACTATCCGCGCCTGGCGGGTGGCCGCAATGGGGTTCGAACAAATTATGAGAAGTCCTCGGAAAACGACGCGCAAGCGTGAAGGTCGACGCCGAGACAGCGCCCACCCTGGCGCGCCCCGACCGCGCCCGAGGTCACGAATCCGCCGGAACCGCGGACCGCGACGACACAGATCACGTCTGGGCGCCCGGTTCGGGCGCGCCGACTACGGTTGGCGGCATGGAACGCAGCGCGCAGCAGCTGGGCAGGGCCCTCATCGTGATCGTGGACGACCGCTTGGCGCACGGGGAGCACCAAGACCCCGTGGGACCGCTGGTCACCGAGCTGCTCGAAGAAGCAGGCTTCATCGTCGACGGCGTCGTGCCGGTCGAGGGCGAGACCGTCGCCATCCGCAACGCCCTCAACACCGCCGTCATCGGCGGCGCTGACCTGGTGATCACCGTCGGCGGCACCGGCGTCTCCCCCCGCGACGTCACCCCGGACGCCACCCTGGGCGTGCTCGACCGCCCCATCCCCGGCATCGCCGAGGCGCTGCGCTCCTCCGGCCTGGCCGCGGGCGCCGTCGACGCGGGCATCTCCCGCGGCCTCGTCGGCATCTCCGGCAGCACCCTGGTCGTCAACCTCGCGGGCTCCCGCAGCGCCGTCCGCGACGGCATGGCGACCCTCTCCACCCTCGTCCCCTACGTCATCGGCGAGCTGTCCGACCTCTACGCCACCTGACGACCCCCGCGGCGGGGGCCGTCCGCGCGTGCAGCAGCCCCCGCCCACCCGCTCACCAGCCGGGCGGCGCGCTCCGCTCCGGCATGAGCGCCGGGGAGTCGTGCGGGGCGGTCAGCCGCCGTGGTGTGGGGGGCGGTTGCGCAGGTGCCAGTCGTCGTCGCGGTCCTGGGGGTCCGTGCCGTCGCCGCGCTCGTCGGCGGTGGTGTCGGGGAGGACGTCGCCGAAGATGTGGTCGAGGTCGGTGCGGGTGGGGCGCTGGGGTGGCGTGCGCTGGGGCTTCGGGGTCGGGTCCTCGGTCATGCCTCCTATCGTGGCATCGGGGGGCGGGGGCCGTTGTTCTGCTGCTGCTGCTGCTGGCGGAGCAGGTCGCGGATCTCGGTGAGCAGTTCCACGTCGGAGGGCTGGGAGGGGCCCGCCTCCTCGCCGCGCTTGCGGCGCTCCTGGATCGTCTTCACCGGCAGGACGATGATGAAGTAGATGACCGCGGCGACGATCAGGAAGTTGATCGCGGCGTTGATCACCGAGCCGAAGTCCAGGAACGTCGCCGGGTTCGCCGACAGGACGCGCACGCCGAGGCCCTGCGCGGCGTTGCTGCCGCCGACCGCGCTGATGAGCGGCTTGACCAGCCCGTCGGTGAAGGCGGAGACGATCGTGGTGAACGCCGCGCCGATGATGACGGCGACCGCGAGGTCGATGACGTTGCCGCGCATGACAAAGTCCTTGAAACCCTTCAGCACAAGCCCACTCCGCTTCTCCGAGAACTGAGGCTGACCAGCGGCTTCCCGCCGCGCGCCACGACTATTTCGCTAGCGCAGGGTAACGCCCACCGGCTGCTCCAAAGAGACGGAGGCGACCTCTGCCGCGGAGTCCCCCTGGAGGGCGAGGATGACGATGTCCGCGCGCGGCCCGGCCCGCGTCGACTCTCCTGAGTGGACGGCCAGCACCACGGCGTCGCGCGCCACCACCGATCGCGGCTCGGCCGCCACGACGTCCACGCGCGCGCCCGGGTGCAGCAGCCGCGCCACCGCGGGGTCGGCCAGGCGCACGGGCACGGCGGCCCGGTCGGGGCCCGCGGCGAGCCGGGTGTGCTCGGGCCCCAGGAGCCGGGTGCGCGTGATCGGCTCGCCCGGCCCGGCCGACGCGGCCAGCACCGCGGCGTCCACGGCGGCCGGATCGGCGATCGCGGACTCGGGCACCAGGTCCGGCGGCATCCGCGCCGTGCGCACATCAGCGGGGGACAGCACCGTCCCCGCGGGCAGCGCGCGCGCCGCGACGAGCACCGGCTCCGTCCCGTCGCGCGCCGAGGGCCGGAACGCGAGCACGGCGGCCAGCGCCACCAGCAGGGCCGCGACGGCGCGGCGCAGGCTCAGGGCACGGGGAAGGCGGTCGAGGAACATGGTCGCTCCAGCGGTCGGGTCGGATGAGGTCCGATTCCGACGTTAGGAGCGGGGCCGAGTCCGCGGCCAGGGGTACTCCCCGGCCTGTGGACAACTCAGGACGCCTTGGCCGCCGAGCTGGTCGATGTGCTCGATGTGCTCGACGACGAGGTCGACGGCGTCGACGCGGCCGAGGAGCTCGAGGAGGACTCGGTCGACTCGGCCGCGGCGGGCTTGGCGGCGTCACCCGACCCCGACGAGGCGGACTCGGCAGCCGGGACGGTGCCCTTGCCGCCCGAGCGGCTGTCGGTGCGGTAGAAGCCGCTCCCCTTGAACACCACACCCACCGAGCCGTAGAGCTTGCGCAGCTTGCCTGCGCACGACGGGCACTCGGTCAGCGACGCGTCGGTGAACTTCTGGACAGCCTCGAACCGGTGCTCGCAGGCCGTACAGGCGTACTGATACGTGGGCACGACCTCTCCTCACCACCTTGGCACTCGACCAGTCAGAGTGCCAGTCAATTCTGCGCCACGCGGACCTGGATGCGCAAACACCAGCGCACATCCACGACCCCGGACGTGACCCACGTCATGTTCGCAGCGTGCGCAGGCCCCGCTCCGGCGTCAGCACCGCCGTCATCCGCACGTCGTGCGGCTCGGCGGGCAGCATGTCGAAGACCTCCTGGTCGCGCACCACCGCGATCAGCGGCGTCCCCGGCGCGGCCAGCGCCAGCGACCGGTCGTAGAACCCGGCCCCCCGCCCGAGCCGCACCCCGGAGCGGTCCACCGCCAGCGCGGGCACCAGCACCGCGTCGGCGATCCGCAGCGCCGTCGCGCCCAGCCGCTCGCCGATGGGCTGCAACAGGCCGAAAGGGCCAGGTCGCAGCGACTCCCGCCCCTCGTACCAAGCCCACTCCAGCGGACCGGGCCCGGCCACCACCGGCAACAGGATGCGCACCCCGCGGTCGGCGACCTCACCGAGCATCTGCACCGAACCCGGCTCCGACCCGATGGGCACGTACCCGCACAGCGTCTCGCCGCGGCGCACAATCCGGTCCTCGGTCAGGCGCCCTGTCAGCGTGATGGCCTCCGCGAAGCGCGTGCTGGCCGGAACCCGGCGCCGCTCGCTGAGCAGCGCCCGACGCCACTGGTCTTTCGTCCACGCCCGTGTCGCGTCGAGATCACTCCCAGAGCCGGCCACACGACGAGGTTAGGCTCACTGCCCATGAACGCGTCGAGCGCATTCACCACCGCCATCGTGCCCGCGGCGGGCCTGGGCACCCGATTCCTCCCGACGACAAAAGCGGTTCCCAAGGAGCTGCTGCCGGTGGTCGACACCCCCGGCATCGAGTACGTGGCCCGAGAGGCGGCGGAGGCGGGCGCAAAGCGCCTGGTCATCGTCACCTCGCCGGGCAAGGAGGCGGTCGCGGACTACTTCAGGCCCCAGCCGGAGCTGGAAGCCACGCTCGCCGAGCGCGGAAAGACCGAGCTGCTGGAGAAGGTCCGCCGCGCGCCCGCCCTCCTGCAGGTCGAGACCGCGCTGCAGGAACAGGCACTCGGACTCGGCCACGCCGTGGGCTGCGCCGAGCCGAACCTGCGCGGTGACGACGAAGCCGTCGCCGTCCTGCTCCCCGACGACCTCGTGCTCCCCACCGGCGTCCTGGCCCGCATGGCCGAGGTGCGCAAGCGGCGCGGCGGCACGGTGTTGTGCGCGTTCGACATCCCGAAGGACCAGATCAGCGCGTACGGCGTGTTCGACGTCGAGGACACCGACGACGCCGAGGTGAAGAAGGTCAACGGGATGGTGGAGAAGCCGCCCGCCGACCAGGCCCCCTCCACCTTCGCCGCGGCGGGCCGCTACCTGCTCGACCGGGCCGTCTTCGACGCCCTCAAGCGGATCACCCCTGGCGCGGGCGGGGAACTGCAGCTGACCGACGCCATCGCGCTGCTGATCGCCGAGGGCCACCCCGTGCACGTGGTCGTCCACCGCGGTGGGCGACATGACCTGGGGAATCCAGGTGGCTTCCTGCGTGCCGCCGTGGACTTTGCGCTCGACCATCCGGAGTATGGGGCCGACCTGCGCGCGTGGCTGACCGATCGGCTGGCATAAAGCGAGGGTGTTCAGGGAGAGCGGATGAGGTCTGTCGACGAGCAAGTCGAGCGCGCGTTGGCCGCGGCGGTGCGGCCCGCCCCGGTTCGCGTGGCCATTTCCGAGGCGCAGGGCCTGCTCTGCGCCGAGGAAGTCGTCGCTGAGCGCGCGCTGCCCGGCTTCGACCAGGCCGCTGTGGACGGTTACGCGGTGCGCAGCGTCGACACCCAGTCCGCGGACGGGGACCCGGTGGTGCTGCCGGTGGTCGGCGAGATCGCCTCCGGCTCCCGGCAGCCGCGCAGGCTCCAGCCCGGCCAGGCGGTGCGCATCGCCACCGGCGCGCCGCTGCCCACCCTGGCCGACGCCGTCCTGCCCACCGGCTACACCGACGGCCACCACGCCCGCGTCACCGTGCACCAGCCCGTGCCCTCGGCCGGGTTCGTCCGGCGCACGGGCGAGGACGTGCAGACCGGTGACGTGGCCGTGCGCCGGGGCACGGTGATCGGCAGCGCGCAGGTGGGCCTGCTCGCCGCCGTCGGCCGCGCCAAGGTGCTGGTCTACCCCCGCCCCCGGGTCTCGATCATCTCCGTCGGCGACGAGCTCGTCGACATCGATCGGGCCCCGGGCCAGGGGCAGGTCTACGACGTCAACTCCTACGCCCTGTCCGCCGCCGCCCGGGACGCGGGCGCGGAGGTCATCCGGGTGGGCATCGTGCCGACCGAGCCGCGCAAGCTCCACGAGGTGGTGGAGAGCAGGCTGCTGCTCTCCGAGATCGTCGTCATCGCGGGCGGTGTGGGCGGCGACCTGGCCGAGGAGGTCCGGGCCGCGCTGGTCGACCTCGGGGAGATCGACATGACCCGCGTGGCCATGCACCCCGGCTCGGTGCAGGGCTTCGGCAGGCTCGGCCCGGACGCGGTGCCCACGTTCCTGCTGCCCGGCAACCCGATGAGCGCGCTGGTCGTCTTCGAGGTGCTGGTGCGCCCGCTCATCCGCGCGGCGCAGGGCAAGCGCAACCCGCACCGGCGCGTGGTGACCGCGAACCTGCTCTCGCCCATCTCCTCCACCAAGGCGCGGCGGGGTTTCCTGCGCGGGCAGCTGCTGCGCGACGAGACCACCGGCGACTACCTGGTCCAGCCGCTGGGCCTGTCCGGCTCGCACCTGTTGGCCTCGCTGGCCGAGGCGAACTGCCTGATCCTCGTCGACGAGGACACCACCGAGGTGGGCGCGGGCGAACAGGTCCAGGTCAGCTTCCTCGCCCAGCGTGGCTGACCCGCCCGCCCGCCACCCCGGTTGGCCCGTCCGGCTCGGTCCGCTGCGGGTGCGCGCCGGTGAGGTCGTGTTGCGCCCACCGCGCCTGTCCGACGGCTCGGCGTGGAGCCGCATCCGGCTGCGCGACCAGGCGTACCTGGAGGAGTGGGAACCGGCCGCGCCGGGCACCTGGGCCGACCGCAACGCCCCGGTGGCCTGGCTCGGCCAGTGGGCCACCCTGCGCGGGCTGGCCAGGCGCGGGGCCACGCTGCCGCTGGTGATCACCGTGAACGGGCGCCCGGCCGGGCAGATCACCGTCGGCGGCATCGTCCGCGGCGCGCTGTGCTCGGCCTGGGTCGGGTACTGGATCGGGACGCACGCCGCGGGCGGCGGGGTGGCCACCGCGGCCGTCGCGCTGGTCGTCGACCACTGCTTCACCACCGCTGGCCTGCACCGGGTCGAGGCCACGGTCCGGCCAGAGAACGCGGCCAGCCTGCGGGTGCTGGCCAAGCTCGGGTTCCGGGAGGAGGGCCTGTTCCGGCGCTATCTCGACGTCGCGGGGGACTGGCGCGACCACCGCTGCCTCGCACTGACCACTGAGGACATTCCGGCGGGCCTGGTGGCCGGGCTGATCGCGGAGGGCGGGGCTTCGCGGTCGTAAATGTTTGAGCAAGGCCGTTATGGGGCAAGGTCCACAAGCGAACACCCGAATGGGCGATCCGGGTCGGCGCGCCTCCGCCACACGTGTGACTGTTGTGACTAACGTGGCGAATGCCGGGAGCTTGTGGGAGAACGGACGGGGGAGGTACCGGGCATGCCCAGCTCATTGATCGTGGTCGCGCTCGTCGTGGCCTGGCTCGTCGTTCTCGTCCCGATGGTCGTGCGCAAGCGCCAGGAGATCGCGCGCACGACGGAGTCCGCCCTCACGGGCCGCGTCGTCCGCAGCGCGGACGACGCCGAGGACACCGACCCCGAGGACACCCACGCCGACCTGCGGGAGGACTTCGTCATGCGCGAAGCCGACCACCCCGAGCCCGACGACGACCTGCTCCCCGACGACGACATCGAGCCCCGCCGCTACCGCCCCGGCCGAGGCGGCTACGACCCCGACGCCGCCGCCCGCGCCGCGCGCGCCAAGTACGCCTTCCGCCAGCGCGTGGTGCTCTTCGTGCTGCTCTCGGCCATCGCCACGGCGGTCGTCGCCTCCGTCGCCGTGCCGTGGGTCTGGTGGCTGCACGGCGCCGCCGACCTGCTGCTGATCGGCTACCTCAGCTACCTGCGCAGGCAGGTCCGCATCGAGGACGAGATCCGCCGCCGCAGGCTCGCCAGGATGACCGCCGTCCGCCGCCACCACGCCCGCCCCATGGAGGACTACGCCCCCCGGCAGGCCCCCCGCCTGGTCCACCCCGGCACGGTCGTGGTCGACATCGACGACGAAGACCCCTGGTTCGACCACCTCGGCGACCCCCGCCACCTCGCCTACCGCCGCGCGGCAGGCGAGTAGAACCCCCCTGCCAACGGCGCGCGGAACCGCTGATATGCTCTCCACGCACCACAACGGGGGCTGTAGCGCAGTTGGTAGCGCGTCTCGTTCGCATCGAGAAGGTCAGGGGTTCGATTCCCCTCAGCTCCACAGGCGACAGGCGACCTGTGTCCACGGAAAGCGTGGACACAGGTCGCCTGTTCTTTGTTGTGGGGGCCGAGCCCCCACGCCCCCGCGGTGCGGCATCTCGCGACCCGGCGTGAGGGGCGGGACGTAAGCATCGGTTGGGTTGCCCACGGTGCGGTATCTCGCCTCCGGCGTGGTCGGGTGGAGTGGCGGGTCACGCGGTTTCCAACACCAGTCCGAACAGCGCCATGTTCAATTGTTTTGCGACTATTTGACGATTGGCGTTAATGTTGGTTATACGAAAGCGGGCTTATTGGTGGCCGTCGTCGTTCGCTGCGACCCTTTTAGCCGTCGAAAGGTTGCTCACACGATCGGGTGATGAATGTATCTGGAACCCGTGGTAGGGGGTGTGGGCTGGTCGACATGGATGGGTTCGGCCGTTTCCGGGCGTGTTTTCGCTATCGACCGCTCACCGCCTGGAGCAGGCCATTCGTCGCTACGAGACCCGGTTTGGCTTATCGCGCTCAGACGTGCAAGCATTATTACCGGTAAGCGGCGCTCCGAAGTTTGGGAGTGGGCTCCTCGGCCAGGAGGAGCCACACCCTCGAGCGTCCGTACTGATCCCCACTAAGAGATGGAGTACGAACCCGATGAATCTAGTGGCAAGTCCTGCGGAACCGCCAGAGGAAGGCGGCCCCGATCGGGCGTCTTGCTGCCGATCTGGCCGGGCCCACGGTCCCGAGGTCTCCTTGGAGGAGTTGCTCCTCCTCGGCGAGCGGGACTACGTGGCCTCGGTTCAGCGGCACGTCTCTCCTGTGCGGCGGGAGTGGTTGCGGCGGGTTGCGGCGATTGCCAAGGCTCATGGCAGGCGGCCGGTGCTGACGCTGGTCACGCTGGCGTTGGTCATGGCTTTGACGCTGGTGTTCACCAACGAACTGGCACCGCAGGCGATGCCCGAGGTGTGCAGCACGATGGTGCTCGTTCTGGGCACCGAATTCGTGCTGCTCTTCCGGCAGCGGCGCTCCACGGCTGCGGTCGCCGGATAGGCGGGACGCCAGGCTGCTGCGCCTGGTAACAGCTCACGGGCGGCGTGGTGTGGTGGGCACGTCGCCCGTGAGCTGTTTAAACCCCTGCGGTGGTGGGGGCTTTCACGTGGGCGGCGGTCTGGGGGACGCAGACGCAGCCGCGGCTGTAGTCGCCCGCGGCGGTGGCGGTGCAGTAGCGCTTGGCGATGACGTCGTGGGTTTGCCACTCGTGGGCGCAGGTGGCGCATGCTTCGGTGGTGGGGGGGTGGTTTGGGTCCGACGACATGTCGGCGCTCCCGTCCCCGGCCGACTAGGGCCGGCGTGGTGTGCCGAGGGCGTCGCGGGGTGCTGCTTCCGCGTGCGGCTGGTCTCGACAACACCAAGCTTACGCTACCGGGCATCGATTCACGGAATCGGCTGAGAATTGACTGTGAATACGGGAAACCGGGCACAAAATGAGCACCGCGGCCGTTGTGCGAAGTGAAGAGCAAAATCGACTTCACCGGAGGTGACGCGAATGACGAGGGCATTTCTCGCCAACCCGACCACGACGAACCTGCCAACCCTGCCCGACGGCTGGCCCATCGCCTCCTACGACACCTACAAGGAGGCCCAGCGGGCCGTCGATCACCTCGCCGACAACGCGTTCCCCGTGCAGGAGGTGACGATCGTCGGGGTCGAGCCCATGCTCGTCGAGCGCGTGGCGGGGCGGCTCACCTGGCGGAAGGTGCTCATCTCCGCCGCGGCGTCCGGGGCGTGGCTGGGGCTGTTCGTCGGTCTCCTGCTGAGCCTGTTCACCCCGGGGGCGGGTCTGGTGCCGATCGCGCTCGGCCTGGCGATCGGTGTCGGGTTCGGGCTCGCGTCCGCCGCGGTCCGCTACGCGTCCACGCGGGGGCAGCGCGATTTCGTCTCCCAGAGCCAGTTCGTCGCCCGGCGCTACGACGTGCTGTGCCAGCCGCGCAACGCCGAGAAGGGGCGCGACCTCCTCGCCGCGCTTTCCTGGAAAAGCCCGAGCTGACCGCCCCGAGCCGTCCGAAAAAGTTTCGGGCGGCTCGCGGGGTTCACAAGGTGTGATCATCCCTTTACAGTCAAACTGAGAGCGCTCCCAGACCAACTGTTGGTTAATCCTCAACGTGGAGGGCGATGTGTCGCTCGTAGGGCGTTTGCGCAGGAGACTGACCGCTGGGCTGGCGGTTGCCGGACTGTTGATGGCCGGGATGGTGGTCATACCCGGGGTCGCGTCGGCACACGGGTCGACCACCGACCCGGCGTCGCGCAACTACGGCTGCTGGCAGCGGTGGGGGCACGACTTCCAGAACCCGGCCATGGCCACCCAGGACCCGATGTGCTGGCAGGCGTGGCAGGACAACACCAACGCGATGTGGAACTGGAACGGGCTGTACCGGGAGAACCTCCAGGGCAACCACCAGGGCGCCATCCCGAACGGGCAGCTGTGCAGCGGCGGGCTGACCGACAACGGCCGCTACCGCTCGATGGACAAGCCCGGCAGGTGGCAGGCGGCCACCAAGCCGCGCCAGTTCACCCTCACCGTCACCGACCAGGCCCGGCACGGGGCGGACTACATCCGCGTCTACATCACGCGCCAGGGGTTCGACCCGACCACGCAGACCCTCGGCTGGAGCAACCTGGAGCACGTGACCCAGACCGGGCGCTACGCGCCCGACGGCGCCTACCGGGTCAACGTCAACGCGGGCACCCGGACCGGCCGCCACGTCGTGTACACGATCTGGCAGGCCAGCCACATGGACCAGTCGTACTACTTCTGCAGTGACGTGATCTTCCAGTAAGCCCGGTCCTCCCATCCCGGTCGCCCGTGGGGGCGGCCGGGATCGGCCCGTGGTGGCAGAGTTGACCGCACACGGGAACCAAGGGATCGGAGTCGGTGTGACGCAGTCGGTGCGGGTCGACATCGCGGTGGTCGGACTGGGGCCGGGCGGTGAGCTGGTGGCCACCGGGGCTGCGGAGGCCGGGCTCAGGGTCGCGGCCATCGAGTCCCGGCTCGTGGGCGGCGAGTGCCCCTTCTACGCCTGCGTGCCGACGAAAATGATGATCCGCGCCGCGGACTCCCTCGCCGAGGCGCGCCGGGTCGGCGAGCTGGCCGGGACCGCCGAGGTGCACACCGACTGGAGCCTGGTCGCCGCCCGCATCCGCGACGAGGCCACCGACGACTGGGACGACGCCGTCGCCGTCGACCGGCTCGTCAAGGCCGGGGCGGAGTTCCTGCGCGGCCGGGCGCGGATCACCGGTCCCGGCGAGCTGCTCGTGCGCCGCGCCGACGACGAGGTGGTCGTCCACGCCGAGCGGGGGATCGTGCTCAACCCCGGCACCGACCCCGCGGTCCCGCCGATCGACGGGTTGGCAGGCACGCCGTTCTGGACCAATCGCGACGCCGTGCGGGCCAAGGCCGTGCCCAGCGAGCTGGTGGTGATCGGCGGCGGACCCGTGGGCTGTGAGTTCGCCCAGGCCTTCGGCCGCTTCGGCGCCCGGGTCACGGTCGTGCAGTCGGCCGACCGGCTCCTGCCGCACGACGAGCCCGAGGCCGGGGAGCTGATCGCCGAGCAGTTCGCCGCGGAGGGCATCGACGTCCGGACCGGCGCCACGGTCACCCAGGTGCGCCACGACGGGGTGAACTTCTCCGTCGTGGTCGACGGCGAGACCGTCAGGGCCGCCCAGGTGCTCGTCGCCACCGGCAGGCGCACCGACCTCGCCGCGCTCGGCGTCGGCGCGCTCGGGCTGGACGAGTCCGCGCGCGGCATCCCCGTCGACAAGCGGATGCGCGCGGCCGACGGGCTGTGGGCCATCGGCGACGTCACCGGCGAGGGCGCCTTCACCCACATGTCGATGTACCAGGGGGAGATCGCGCTGGCCGACATCCTCGGCCGCGAGACCCAGGGCGGGGACTACCGCGCCGTCCCGTGGGTGACCTTCACCGACCCAGAGGTCGGCGCGGTCGGGATGACCGAGGCGCAGGCGCGCGAGCGGGGGCTGGCGGTGCGCACGGGGTCCACGCTGATCCCGTCGTCCTCGCGGGGCTGGATTCACAAGGCGGGCAACGAGGGCTTCATCAAGCTGGTGGTGGACGACGACCGCGGGGTGCTGGTCGGGGCCACGTCGGCGGGCCCGGCGGGCGGGGAGGTGCTCGGCGCGCTGGCCGTGGCCGTGCACGCCGAGGTGCCTGTCTCGACGCTGCGCGGGATGGTCTTCGCCTACCCGACGTTCCACCGGGCGATCGCCTCCGCGTTGGCGGACCTCTGACTTCACCCTATTTGGTGACCAGGCAACGTGACCGACTCGCAACGTGTGTGCGATAACTTCCGTCCCCGAAGGTCGTTATCGCCCATATGGCCTATGCCCGAGTGAAGGTTGAGAACGTGGTCACACTGGGACGTGTTGGAGCAGTCGCACTACTCGCGGGGATTCTGAGCTGCCTGCCATCGGTAGCGGTGGCGCAGGCCGCTGAAGACCCCCGCGCGACCGTTGTCGAAGGCAACGTCGTGTTCGAGCCGGGGGGACGGGACGACTGCCCCACGCTCTGGCCCGGCAGCCACGGGGTCGTCCTCACCGATGTCACCGTGGACAAGACCTACGTCGACATCACCGCCGAGCCCGCGGGCGTCGACGTCGTCGGCGTGATCGTCAAGGGCGGTCCCAGGTACAACAAGTACGACGCGGGGAACCTCGGCGAGCTGCCCTGGCTGGACCTGCGCTCCCCGCTCAACAACGGCGGCAACATCGCCGACATCAGCCACTGGTTCGCCTGCGGCGTGGACGTGGACGTGACCACGACGCCGACCACGGCCACGACGACCACCTCGCCGGGCACCACCACCACGCCTGGCACCACCTCGCCTGGCACCACGACCAGCGTGGGCGGCACGACGGCTCCGGACGTCACCCCGACCTCCGGCGGCACCGGCCCTGGCGACCCGGGCAACCCCGGCAACCCTGGCGACCCGGGCGGCGACGACCTCGCCGACACCGGCGCCAACCCCGGCTGGCTGCTGATCACCGGTCTGCTCCTGCTGATCGCCGGCGCTCTCGCCCTGGTCAGCCCGAGGGTCCGCGGAGCACTCGGCAGGCGCTGAGCCGCACCGTAGGGTCGGCGCATGCTCGCCGACGTCCTGCCGCACCTGGTCTGCCCGCACTGCGGTGACGACCTCGCGGCGGACGTCGGCGCGCTGCGCTGCCCCCGGCGACACACCTTCGACATCGCCAGGCAGGGCTACGTGACCCTGCTGCGCGGCAGCGCCCCGGCCAGCGGCGACACCGCCGAGATGGTCGCCGCCCGCGCCGCGTTCCTCGACGCGGGCCACTACGCGCCCCTGGTGTCGGCGCTGACGGCCCTCGTCCAGCCGGGCGAGGGCTGCGTGGTCGACGCGGGCGCGGGCACCGGGCACTACCTGGCCGCCGTGCTGGGCAGGCACCCCGGCCCGGGAATCGCCCTGGACTCCGCCAAGCCCGCCCTGCGCCGCGCCGCGCGGGCCCACCCCGCCATCGGCGCCGTGGCCTGCGACCTCTGGCAGCCGCTGCCCGTCCGCGAGGCGACCGCGGGCCTGGTGCTCAACGTCTTCGCCCCCCGCAACCCCGCCGAGCTGCGCCGCGTCCTGCGCGCCGACGGGACGCTGCTGGTCGCCGCGCCCACCGCCAGGCACCTCGCCGAGCTGGTGGCCGAGCTGGACCTGCTCAGCGTCGAGGACGGCAAACAGGACCGCATCGACGCCCGCCTCGACCCGCACTTCGCTGTACGAAGTCAGACCACCTGTGAATTCCCCCTCTCCCTGACCCCCGCGGACGTCGCCGCGCTCGTCGGCATGGGGCCCAACGCCTTCCACAGCGGCGGCGACCGCGCCGATCGCATCGCCCGCATGGGCGGCCCCGTCCACGTCACCGCGTCGGTCACGCTGACGGCCTACCGCCCGCGTTAGCCCGGACGCATTCAGGGTTGCTGACCCCCGTGGACGGGGAATGCACCCAGGAGCAGGTTCGTTAACCTGGATGACAGCCGAATACAGGGAGGCCATGTGGCAACCGTCGAGCTGACCACCGACAACTTCGACGAGGTCGTGGGCGCGGGCGACACCGTGCTGGTCGACTTCTGGGCGGGCTGGTGCGGCCCGTGCCGCCAGTTCGCCCCGGTCTTCGACGCCGCGTCGGACAAGCACACCGACGTCGTCTTCGGCAAGGTGGACACCGAGGCGCAGCAGGCCCTCGCGCAGGCGTTCGGCGTCTCGTCCATCCCCACCGTGATGGCCGTCCGCGAGGGCGTGGTGCTCTACGCCCAGCCCGGCGCGCTGCCCGCCGCCGCGCTGGAGGACCTGATCACCCAGGTCAAGGCCGTGGACATGGGCGAGGTGCGGGCGAAGATCGCCGAGGCGCAGGCCGCCGAGGAGACGAAGTAGACCTGGTTTTCCCGATGGGCCCGCTCCGGCGGGCCCATCGGCGTTTCTCAGCCCAGCAGGATCGGCCGCAGCGCCTCCAGCACGGCCGGGTCCTCGATCGTCGACGGCACCGGCTCGGCCCGGCCGTCGGCGATGCCGCGCATGGTCTTGCGCAGGATCTTGCCGCTGCGGGTCTTCGGCAGGCCGTCCACGATGGACACGTCGCGGAACGCGGCCACCGGCCCGATCTGCGCCCGCACGGCGGCCACCAGCTCCTCGCGCAGGGTGTCCGGATCGATGTCGGCGCCCGCCTTGAGCACCACGAACCCCCGCGGCAGCTGGCCCTTGAGCGAGTCCCGCACCCCGATCACCGCGCACTCGGCCACCGCGGGGTGACCGGCCAGGACGGCCTCCATCGCCCCGGTGGACAGCCGGTGGCCCGCCACGTTGATCACGTCGTCCGTGCGGCCCATGACGTAGAGGTAGCCATCGTCATCGAAATAGCCACCGTCGCCGGTCAGGTAGTAGCCCGGGTACTGGCTCAGGTACGAGTCGATGTAGCGCTGGTCGTCGCCCCACAGGGTCAACAGCGTGCCCGGGGGCAGCGGCAGCGCGATGGCGATGGCGCCCTCGGTCCCCGCGGGCAGGACCGCGCCGTCCGGGCCCAGCACCCGCACGTCGAAGCCGGGCACCGGCACGGTCGGGCTGCCCGGCTTGACCGGCATGGGCGCCAGGCCGCGCAGGTTCGCGCAGACCGGCCAGCCGGTCTCGGTCTGCCACCAGTGGTCGACCACCGGCACGCCCAGCTTCTCCGCAGCCCAGTGGTAGGTCTCCGGGTCCAGCCGCTCGCCTGCCAGGAACAGCGTCCGGAACGCCGACAGGTCGTACTTCGCCAGCTCGGCGGCGTCCGGGTCGGCCCGCCTGATCGCCCGGAACGCCGTCGGCGCGGTGAACAGCGCCTTGGCGCCGGACTCGGCGATCACCCGCCAGAAGGCGCCCGCGTCCGGCGTGCCGACCGGCTTGCCCTCGTACAACACCGTTGTCGCCCCGATCAACAGCGGCGCGTACACGATGTAGGAGTGGCCGACGACCCAGCCGACGTCCGAGGCGGCCCAGAAGACCTCGCCGGGGTGGATGTCGTAGATGTTCGGCATCGACCACGCCAGCGCCACCGCGTGCCCGCCGTTGTCGCGCACCACGCCCTTGGGCCTGCCGGTCGTCCCTGAGGTGTAGAGCACGTACAGCGGGTCCGTCGCGCGGACGGGAACGCACGGGACCGGTTCCGCGCCCGCCATCGCCGCGTCCCAGTCGACGTCGCCGGGCTCCGGCTCCGCGGGCACCTGCGGGCGCTGAAGGACCACCACGTGGTCGGGCTGGTGGGTGCTCAGCGCCAGCGCCTCGGTGATGATCGGGCGGTAGGGCACCACCCGGGTCGGCTCGATCCCGCCGGAGGCGGCCACGATCACCTTCGGCGTCGCGTCATCGATGCGCGAGGCCAGCTCCCGCGGGGCGAACCCGCCGAAGACCACCGAGTGCACCGCGCCCAGCCGCGCGCACGCCAGCATGGCCACCGCGGCCTGCGGGACCATCGGCAGGTAGACGATCACCCGGTCGCCCCGGCCGACGCCGAGCCCGGCCAGCACCCCGGCGAAGCGCGCGACCAGGTCGGTCAGCTCGGCGTAGGTGTGGCTCGTCCGCGTGCCGGTGACGGGGGAGTCGTGGACCAGCGCCACCTGCTCGCCCCGGCCCGCCGCGACGTGCCTGTCGAGGGCGTTGTGGCAGGTGTTCAGCTCCCCGTCGGGGAACCAGCGGTAGAGCGGGGCGCCGGAGTCGTCCAGGGCGCGCGTCGGCGGGCGGGTCCAGTCCACCGCGCGGGCGGCGTCGAGCCAGAAGCCCTCGGGATCGGCGATGCTGCGCCGGTGCGCCTCGGCGTGTCCGCCCATGTCGCGGCCTCCGTGATGGTCGGCTGGTCCTCCCCGATACCTTGCCCGATACCTTGCCACTGTCCGAGCCCGCCTGTGGACAACCTCGACGGCTGCGGAACGTCCTGTGGATAAGCCCCGAGGACGCCGTCCGTTCGGCACTAGGCTGGTTCCAACACCACCGACGGCTTGGAGCAGAGAGGAGCAGTGGACGCAGTGCTCGAGCTGGCCGCTTCGCTGCTGTCGTTCGCGCACAGCATCTTCGGACCCGGGATCTGTCCCGGCGACTGGGTGTGGGCGACGAGCACAGCCGGAGCACTCATCGCGCTGCTGCCCACGCTCGGCGCGGTCACCATCGCGTTGGTCCGCAAGTTCACCGGCAACCTCTACAACGCCGCCACGATCACCACGTTCGCCGTGATCGGCGGCGTCATGGCGATGCTGCTGCCGTGGCTGCTGTCCAACGGCGTCGGCGCCGTCTACCAGCGGGTCTTCGCCGGGGAGGCCGTCCCGCTGTCCAAGGCCGAGCTGGCGACCTTCGACGACAGCCACTGCTGGGTGGAGGGCACCCAGGCCGCGTACCTCGGCGGCCGCGCCAACGCCTACGAGGTGCTGTTCCACCCCTACGAGAGCACCCCGATGTACCTGCTGCGGGTGCTGATGCTGCTCATCGTCCCCGGGCTGTGCCTGCTGTTCGTGCTGATGCAGGGCAGGCTGGCGCTGCGCCGCGGGCCGAAGTGGCCGGGCAGGCTGCTGTGGGGGCCCTTCGCGGGTTTCGTCCTGCTGACGCTGCCGATCGAGGCCAACACCGCCGCGCACCTGTGGGCGGGCTTCCTGCCGATCGCCGTCCTCGGGCTCATCCCGGTCCTGGTGATCGGGCCGCCGAGCTGGGCCACCATCGAGCGCCGCTACCAGCGCCCCGAGCCCGCCCGGCCGGAGCCGCCCGCGCCGCAGCACCCGGAGCCCGTCCGCCCGCGGCAGGCCGACTCCGCCCGCGTCGCGGGCCCGCCGCAGGCGACCAGGCTCGACGCCGCCGCGGCGCTGCAGAACGCCAAGCCGGGCCAGAACCCGTCACAGGCGACCAGGGTCGACTCGGCTGCGGCGCTGCAGAACCACAAGCCCGGCCAGACCCCGCCGCAGAACCAGAGCCCGCTGCTGTCCGGCCAGCACGCGCCGCTGCTCTCCGGGCAGCAGCCGCCCCCGTACCAGCCGCCCCCGCCGCTGCCCAGCTACAAGCCGCCGGTCGGGCAGGGCGGGCCGTACCAGCCCGCGGCCCCGGTGGGCCCGCGGCCGTCGCACCCCCCGACGCTGCGCGGCGAGCCCGAGGGCGCCCTGGCCGCGGACCCCGGTCCGCTGCCGTTCACCCCGCGCGGCGCGGCCACCCCGCCGCAGATCCGGCCGTCGGGCAGCCGCTTCCGCAAGGTCCGCGCGCTGGGCCGCGGCGGTTTCGGCACGGTGTGGCTGGCCGTGGACACCCAGCTCGACCGCACCGTCGCGGTGAAGATGGCGCACGCCCCCGACGCCGAGACCGAGGAGCGCATGCTCCGCGAGGCCCGCGCGCTGGCCGCCGTGCACCACCCCAACTGCGTGCGGGTGTACGACATCGTCTCCGAGCCCGAGGGACTCGGCCTGGTCATGGAGTACATCGAGGGCCAGCCGCTGGCCGACCGGGTCACCACCGGCGGGCCGGTCGACGACGTCGCCGCGGCCCGGCTGTGGATCACCATGGCGGGCGCGCTGGCCGCCGCGCACGCCAAGGGCGTCCTGCACCGCGACGTCAAGCCGTCCAACATCATCCTCGACCCGGACGGCAACGCGCACCTGATCGACTTCGGCATCGCCAGGTCCAAGGGCGACTCGACGCTGACCGCCACCGGCATGATGGTCGGCACGCCGGACTTCCTGGCCTCGGAGACCGCCGCGGGCGCCAACGCCACCCCGGCCTCCGATGCCTGGCAGCTGGCCGCCACCGTCAGCTACGCGCTGACCGGCCAGCCGCCGCGGGGCTCGCGGGAGAACGCGATGGCCGCGCTGATGGCCGCGGCCAAGGCCGAGCCGCTGAGCGAGGTGCCCAAGCAGAGCGCCCACCTGCGCCTGCTCAGCGCCGCTCTGGACAACGACCCCCGCCGCCGCCCGACCCTGCAGGCGGTGGCCCGCGAACTGAGCGACTGGCTCTCCCGCGAGGGCCACACCGAGACCGGCCCGGTCACCCAGATCGTCCGCCGCGAGGACATCGAAGGCGCCGACCGCACCCGCCCGATCCGCTAGCCGCCCGATCCGCTGACCCGCCCGACCTACGAGCCGCCCGAGCCCCGAACTTGCAGATCCGCTGGCCCGGCAGATCCACCAGCCGCCCAATCCACGAGCCAGCGGTGTTCGCTGGCCGCCCGATCATGAGCTGACCCCGATCATGAGCTGACAGGTCCGCTGGGCCGGGCGGATCAGCGGGCCGGGGAGATCAGCAGGCTGGGCGGATCGGCGGGCCGGGCGGATCGGCGGGCCGGGCGGATCGGCGGGCCGGGCGATCGGTCAGGCGGGTGGTTTACCGCCGACGACCGGCATGACCGCCACGGTCATCACCGCGTCGTAGAGGCTGCGGGCGCCGACGCCGAAGGCGCCCACCAAGGCGTAGCCGACCATGGCGTCGCGGCTGGTCGCCTGGTCGGGCAGCCAGATCGCGGGCTGGTCGCCGCCGGGGAAGAACGCCCGCTCGGCGCCGTCGACGCACAGCGCGCTGCCGTCCGCCTCGGGTTTGAGCAGGTAGTGCGCATCGCCCACCCACGCCTCGACGCGGTAGGACTTGCGGCTGTACTTGCCGACCCCGGGCACCAGGCGCGCTCTGCGGCCGTCGATCAGCAGGGAGAGCCGGTCGGGGTCGCGGGTGCCGATCGGGACGTCCTGGCGGGTTCGCTCGCCCGCTCGGGTGATCTCCGCGGCTCGCGCGCCCACCGCGGCCAGCACGCGGGTCTCGGCGACCGTGACCACGACAACGCCGTGGGTTTCGTCTGTGATCCTGGGCACGCCCAGCAGTGTCGCAGGTCAGGCGGGCCGACCGGCGAAGGTGCGCCGATAGTCAACGGGGGCGACCCCGACGATCTTCTGGAAGTGGTGCCTGAGCAGGGCGCCGGTGGAGAAGCCGCAGCGGCGCGCCACCTCGTCCACCGACAGGGCGGTCTCCTCGAGCAGCCGACGCGCGTGCAGCACCCGCTGCGTCGACAGCCAGCGGTGCGGGGTCGTGCCGGTCTCGGCGGCGAAGCGGCGGGCGAAGGTGCGCTCGGACAACGCCGCGCGCTTGGCCAGGGCGGCGACGGTGTGCTCCTGGGCGATGGTCTCCAGCATCCAGGTCAGCACCGGGGTGAGGCTGTCGCTGGTGCACGCGGGCACGGGCAGGTCGATGAACTGGCGCTGCCCGCCGTCGCGCTGCGGGGGCACGACCATGCGCCGGGCGATGGCCACCGCGACCGCCGAGCCCAGTTCCCGGCGGACCAGGTGCAGGCAGGCGTCGATCCCGGCGGCGGTGCCCGCGCTGGTGACGATCGAGCCGTCGTCGACGTAGAGCACGTCGGGGTCCAGGTGCGCGGCGGGGAAGCGCTCGGCGAACTGGTCGGCGTGGCGCCAGTGGGTGGTGCAGGCGCGGCCGTCGAGCAGGCCCGCCGCGGCGAGGATGAACGCGCCGCTGCACACCGACATCAGCGTCGCGCCGCCGTCGTGGGCCTCGCGCAGGGCGGACAGGACGGCGGGCGGGTAGTCGTCGCGGATGTTCGCGGCCGGGACGGCCACCAGGTCGGCGCCGACGAGGGCTTCCAGCCCCAGTTCCGGGGTCAGGGTGACTTTCGGGATGTTCGTCGGGACCGGCCTGCCGGGGTGCTCCCCGCACACGCGGAACTCGAAGGGCGGCACGCCGTCCTCGGAGCGGTCGATGCCGAAGACCTCGCAGAGGACCCCGAACTCGAACGGCGCCACGTCGTCGATGAGGACGGCGGCGATGGTCGTGAGCATGGCCGAACCCTAGCTGGCAGGATTTTGTGGCACAAGGTCAGTGCTGCCACTCGTGGCAGGAATTGGTGGAGCGCAAACTTAGTGCCATGCTCGTATTGATCGCACTCGCCGCGGCCCTCGTCCTCCTCCTCGACCGCAACCACCGCGCTGGTCAGCGCCTCGCGGGCACCACCGACGTCATCGACCGCGACTGGGCGCGGATCAGCGCGGACCTGGCCGCCGTGGACCCGATCCCGCGCCACCGCGAGGTCAGCGCCAGGACGGCAGCCACAGTTCGGCTTGCCACCGGGCCTCGGTGATCGGGTCGCCGTTGAGGATCGGCCACAGCCAGACGAAGTTGGCCACCACCAGCCCGACGTACAGCGCGACGGCGAGCAGGCCGGTGCCCCGGCGCTCGGGGCCCTGCCTGCTCGACCCGAGGACGTGGCCCAGCGCCAGCACCAGGCCCAGCACCAGGAACGGCGCCATCGGGGTCGCGTAGAAGAAGTACATCTGGCGGTCGATGTTGAGGAACCAGGGCAGCAGGCCCGCCAGGTACCCGACCAGGACCGCGACGTAGCGCCAGTCCAGGCGGGTGAAGATCCGCCACAGGCTCCAGCCCACCATCGCCAGGGCCAGCCACCACATCGCCGGGGTGCCGATCAGCATGGTCGCCGAGACGCAGGTGACCTCACCGCAGCCGGTGGTGCTGCCCTCGTAGTAGTAGAGCATCGGGCGCAGGCCCATCGGCCACGTCCACGGCTTGGACTCCCACGGGTGCTGCTGGTCGGGCTTGGTGACCAGCTCGCTGTGGAACTTCAGCACGTGCTCGCTGTACTGGAACAGCGATCCGACCGCGCCCTTGACCACCGACCACGGGTCGCCGCCGGTGGTGGCCACCAGGTGCCGGTCCAGGCTCGTCTCGCCGGTGAACCAGCCCCACCAGGTGGCCAAATAGGCCAGCAGCGCGACGCCGACGAACGCCCAGAGCGCCGGAGCGGTGTCCCGCACCAGCGCGCCCAGCCAGGGCCTGCGGACGCCCGCCGCGCGCCGGGCCGTGGCGTCGAAGAGGACGGTGAGCAGCCCGAACGCGACCATGTAGTACAGGCCCGACCACTTGACCCCGCACGCCAGCCCGATCATGACCCCGGCGGCCAGCCGCCACCAGCGCACGCCGAGGCGCGGCCCGAACGCCGACTCGCCCGCCCAGCCCTCGCTGACCGCCGTCGCCAGCCGGGCCCGCATCTGGTCGCGGTCGACGAGCACGCAGCCGAACGCCGCGAGCACGAAGAAGGCCAGGAAGATGTCGAGCATCCCCATGCGGGACTGCAGGTGCGACACGCCGTCGGCGATGAGCAGGATGCCCGCGACCGCGCCGAGCAGCGTCGACCGGGTCAGCCTGCGCGCGATCCGCACGATCATGACGATCATCAGCGCCCCGGCGAGCGCGGCGGCGAAGCGCCAGCCCCAGCCGTTGTACCCGAAGATCCACTCCCCGCCCGCGATGAGCAGCTTGCCCAGGGGCGGGTGCACGGTCAGCTCGTAGCCCGCGTTGTCCTCGAACCCGCCGTTGCGCAGCATCTGCCACGCCTGCGGGACGTAGTGCTTCTCATCGAAGACCGGCGTGCCCTTGTCGGTGGGGTAGCCCAGGTTCTGGAACCGGACGATCCCCCCGATGAGCCCGATGACCGCGGTCACCAGCCACGCCCGCCCGCGGTCGAGCGGCATCGGCCGCCCGGTGACCCGCAGCCGGGCCCGCTCCACCGCGTCGGGCACGCGCGGCTCCGAGGCCACGGCCCGCTCCGCCTCGTCTTCGGCCACCAGGACGCTCACGAGTGCAGATCGTAGGCCGCGCCGTGTGCGATCCGCGTCGGGATGACCCCGATCACAATTTCGCGCCGCGGGCCGGTCGGCGGGGGCGCGTACGCTGCCCCGTCGTGGCGACTACCTTTCGGCCCACCCCCGCCTTCACCTTCGTCTACGCGGTCACCACCGCCGCGGTCACCGCGATGGTGGTGACCTCCGTCAACCTCCTCATCGACCTGGTCATCGGCGCCAACGACGTCCTGGGCGCCCTGCTGATCGGCGCGGGCATCGGGCTGATGTTCGGGGCCTACACCGCCATCTCCCTGCGCGGGCGCTCGCTCACCCTGGTCCCCGGCGGGATCGTCCTGGTGAAGGACCGCGTGCGGATCACGCTGCTGTGGCGCGACTTCGAGGAGGTGCGGACGCTGGGGCTGTTCAAGCGCGACGAGCTGGTCTTCCGCAAGGGGGAACTGACCCAGGCGGACAAGCAGATTCCGCAGCGGGTGCTGGACCGGATGCACAAGATCGGCGCGGACCGGACCGTCGTGGTGTCCGACTTCTTCAGCGACTGGAAGTCCACCGAGCTGCACACCGAGGTCAAGCGGACCGGCCGTGGCTGAGGGCAGGCTGGTCCTCGCCGCCACGCCGCTGGGCAACGTCCAGGACGCCTCGCCGCGGCTCAAGGACGCCCTCGCCACCGCCGACGTCATCGCCGCCGAGGACACCCGCAGGACGAAAACGCTTGCCGCGGCCCTGCAGGTCACCACGACCGGCCGCATGGTCAGCTTTTACGACGCCGTCGAGGCGCAGAAGATCGATGGCCTGCGGCAGGCCGTCCACGACGGCCAGACCGTCCTGCTGGTGACCGACGCGGGCATGCCCAGCGTCTCCGACCCCGGCTACCGCCTCGTCGCCGCCTGCGTCGAGGACGACCTGCCGATCACCTGCCTGCCGGGCCCCTCCGCCGTCACCACCGCCCTGGCCCTGTCCGGCCTGCCCTGCGACCGGTTCTGCTTCGAGGGCTTCGCCCCGCGCAAGCCCGGCGAGCGCGCCCGCTGGCTCACCCAGCTCGCCAGGGAACCGCGCACGGCCGTCTTCTTCGAGTCCCCGCACCGAATCCACAGCCTCCTCGAGGACGCCGCCGACCTGCTCGGCCCCACCCGCCGTGCCGCGGTCTGCCGCGAGCTGACCAAGACCTACGAGGAGGTCCGCCGCGGCACGCTGCCCGAACTCGCCGCCTGGGCCGAGCCCGGCCTCCGCGGCGAGATCACCGTCGTCCTCGCGGGCGCCGAGCCGCTGGAGCACGACCTCGACACCCTCGTCGCCCGCGCCAGGGAGATGGCCGCCGCGGGCACCCGCCTCAAGGACGCCGTCGCGGCGATCGCCGCCGAGACCGGCGTCAGCAAGAAGGCCCTCTACGACGCCGCCGTGCGCTGAGCGTCCTGCGGACAGGAGGCGGAGCCTCCCCCTGGTGTAAGGAGGAGGCCCCGCGCGTCGGGTCACCCGGTGCAGTTGGGCACAGCGGGGACGCTGCCGACGCAGTTGTTCGGCGTGTTGGCGCTGATCGGCGAGTTGGTGGTGGTCATGGTGCCGCCGATGCGGAAGACGCCGCCCGCGGTGAGCAGGGCCTTGTTCGTCGTCACGGCGGTCTGGGTCATCGTGGTCGCGGTCGAGTTGACCGCCGCGACCCCGGCGCCCTCCGCGCCGGTGTTGCCGCTGATCGCCATGGGGCCGCCGGAGACGCCGGTGGTCGTCAGCGTGCCGCGCGTGCCGTTGTAGATCCCGCCACCCCGCAGCACCGCGCTGTTGTTGCGGACCGGGCTCCTGGTGAACGTCGCGGCGGGCGCGGTGCCGGAGTCCGTGTCGGCGTTGGCGAGGCCGCCGCCGTCGAGGGTCGCGGCGTTGCGGCTCAGGCTGCTGTTGGTGAGGGTCACCGCGCCGCGGTTGAGGATGCCGCCGCCGCTGCCGACGACGCTGCCGTTGGTGAGCGCGACCGAGGTGGTGAGGGTGAGGCTGCCGGTGGAGCTGACCTCGGCGATGCGGAAGCGCAGCAGCGAGGAGCGGGTGATCGTCGCCGGGCCGATCATCTCGATGGGCGTGGTGATCACCGGCAGACCGGTGGTCAGGCCGCCGTGGGGCGCGCTCAGGCGGTAGGTGCAGCCGCCCGCCAGGACGAGGGTGTCGGCGGTGGGGGTGGAGTTGGCGAGGTTGACCGCCGTGACGAGGGCGTTCTCGCCGCACGCCACCGGGATGGTGATGGCCTGTGCCGCCGGGGCGACGACGGCCATGCCGCCGATGACGACGGCGGCCCCGATCGCGGTATGGATGGACGTGCGGGACTTGCGCATGACGCCTTCTGTTCCTGGGGGTGAACGAGCACAAAAGGACCCCGGTTCGCGCCTTTTCCGCGCTACCGAGGTCTTGGGCAATCTCGAATTTACTCCGTCGTCACCGGAATGTATATCGAAGTACCTCGAATGGTCGTACCTCCGCCTCAGGAGGAGGGGTCATTTTCTCAAATCGTTGGAAGGGCTGGGGAGGTGTATGATTTTGCACAAGTGCCCTGGACCCCGGCGTGACATCCGCTAGCCGAGGGGCCGACTCATGACTTTTCTCCTGCCGCTCCCTGCCACCGCCCTGGTCACCGTCCTGTCGGGCCGCCCGCACCCCAGGCATCTGCTGACCGTCACGGCCCACCCGTTGCCCCGCCGCGTCGTCGTGCTCGCGGTGACCGGCGAGGTGGATCTGCTCACCGGCCCGGTGCTGCGCGACAGCCTCATCGCGCCCCTGCGGAATTCCATCCGCCACCTGGTCGTCGATCTCACCGCCGTCAGCTTTTTCGACGCGGCCGGTATCGCCGTTCTCGTCAATATCAGGGAAGCGGCGATGGTGGCCGAGGCGGGCCTGTCCATTGTCGCGAACACGCGCCCGGTTCTCATGCCATTGCGGGTGACCGGGATGGATGCGGGCTTCGACATCCACCCGGACCGCGCGCACGCCGTTTCGGGCGCGCGGACCAAATGGATGACCCGGAATTCTTGCGGGTCGGCGCCGCCCGCGTCGGAGTCATGGACCTCTACCGTGACACGCCAGGACCGCTGACCATCCCGGACCTCAGCGAGTCCGGCACGACGACGCGACAGGGAAAGTCCATGACCCTTGGGGCAGTGACAGACAGGGAACAGCTCCTCGCGGCCACCTTCCGCGACCTCGCGGACACCCTGGTGGCCGACTTCGACGTCATCGACTTCCTGCACACGCTGGTGACCCGCAGCGTCGACCTGCTCGACGCCGACGCCGCCGGGATCATGCTGGCCGACGCCCACGGCGGGCTCCACGTGATGGCCTCCTCCACCGAGGAGGCCCGGCTGCTGGAGCTCTACGAACTGCAGAACAACGAGGGCCCCTGCCTGGACTGCTACCGCTCGGGACGTCCCGTGGCCCGCGACGACCTGCCCGCGATGCGCTCGTCGTGGCCCGCCTTCACCGAGCAGCTGCGGCAGCGGGGGTTCCACTCGGCGCAGGCACTCCCGATGCGCCTGCGCGACGAGACGATCGGCGCGCTGAACCTGTTCCGGACCAAACCCGGCAGCCTCGGCGAGGCGGACCTGGGGATCGGGCAGGCCATGGCCGACGTGGCCACCGTCGGCCTCATACAGGAGCGCGCGATCAGCGCGGGCGAGCTGCTGGCCACCCAGCTGCAGAACGCCCTGCACAGCCGGGTCCAGCTGGAACAGGCCAAGGGCATGCTCGCCCAAGGCTCTGGCGTGGGGATGGACCAGGCGTTCCAGGCCATGCGTGACTACGCCCGCGGCCACAACCGCAAGCTCAGCGACGTCGCCGCCCGGATCATCGACGGGTCACTGGCCGACAACCAGCTCCGGATGGGCGGGCGGCGCAAGCCCCCGGCCTGATCACCCGCGCGGTCAGCCCAGCGAAACCGCGTTGCCCGGCGTCCGTAGGCTAGGTGGCCATGAGCACCCCTGTGCTGACGGCGGTCGCCTGGCCGTACGCCAACGGGCCCCGCCACATCGGCCACGTCTCCGGTTTCGGTGTCCCCTCCGACGTCTTCTCCCGCTACCAGCGCATGGCGGGCAACCGGGTGCTCATGGTCAGCGGCACCGACGAGCACGGCACGCCCATCTCGGTGCAGGCCGACAAAGAGGGCCTGTCCACCCGCGAGCTGGCCGACAAGTACAACCGGGTCATCGCCGAGGACCTGCAGGGCCTGGGCCTGTCCTACGACCTGTTCACCCGCACCACGACGGGCAACCACTACAAGGTCGTGCAGGAGCTGTTCCTCAGCCTCTGGCGCAACGGCTACGTCGTCCCCAAGACCCAGATGGGCGCGATCAGCCCGTCCACCGGCCGCACCCTGCCCGACCGCTACATCGAGGGCACCTGCCCGCTCTGCGGCTACGACGGCGCGCGCGGCGACCAGTGCGACAACTGCGGCAACCAGCTCGACCCCGCCGACCTGATCAGGCCGGTGTCGCGCATCAACGGCGAGACCCCGAAGTTCATCGAGACCGAGCACCTGTTCCTCGACCTGCCCGCGTTCACCGAGTCCCTGGGCTCCTGGCTGTCCACCCGCACCGAGTGGCGCCCGAACGTGCTGAAGTTCAGCGCCAACCTGCTCGACGACCTGCGCCCGCGCGCGATCACCCGCGACCTCGACTGGGGCGTCCCCGTCCCGCTCGACGGCTGGCGCGACGCGCCGATGAAGCGCTTCTACGTCTGGTTCGACGCGGTGATCGGCTACCTCAGCGCCAGCGTCGAGTGGGCTCGGCGCAGCGGCGACGACGACGCCTGGAAGGAGTTCTGGACGCCGGGCGCCCAGGGCTACTACTTCATGGGCAAGGACAACATCGTCTTCCACTCGCTCATCTGGCCGTCCCTGCTCCTCGGCCAGAACGGCGCGGGCGACAAGGGCGGCGAGCCGGGCGGGTTCGGCACGCTGAACCTGCCCACCGAGGTCGTCTCCAGCGAGTTCCTGACCATGAGCGGGTCGAAGTTCTCCACCTCCCGCGGCACGGTCATCTACGTGCGCGACTTCCTGCGCCAGTTCGGCCCGGACACCCTGCGCTACTTCATCTCCGTGGCGGGCCCGGAGAACCAGGACACCGACTTCACCTGGGACGAGTTCGTCCGGCGGACGAACTTCGAGCTGGCCAACGAGTGGGGCAACCTGGTCAACCGCTCGGTCGCCATGGCGCACAAGAACGTCGGCGCCATCCCGCGCCCGAGCGCCCCGACCGCCGAGGACGCCGCCCTGCGCGAGCTGTCCCGGCAGGCGTTCACCACCGTCGGCGACAACCTGCGCCGCTCCCGGTTCAAGGCCGCCGCGAGCGAGGCCATGCGCGTGGTGTCCGCGGCGAACAAGTACCTCTCCGACGAGGAGCCGTGGAAGCGCAAGGACGACCCCGAGCGCCGCGACACGATCCTGCACACCGCGCTGCAGGTCGTCTCCGACGCCAACACGCTGCTGACGCCGTTCCTGCCGCACGCGGCGCAAAAGGTCCACGAGGCCCTTGGCGGGACCGGGGTGTGGTCGGCCCAGCCGCGCATCGATGAGGTCACCGACCTCGACGTGCCCGAGCGCGGCTACCCGATCCTGACCGGCGACTACGCCGCCGAGCAGGCCAAGTGGGCGTCGGTGGACATCGAGGTCGGCAGGCCGCTGGAGAAGCCGTCCCCGCTGTTCGCCAAGCTCGACGCCGAACTGGGCGAGACCGGCCCCGAGTGGGCCCCGATCATCAAGTGACCCCGCGCCGCGGCGAGCGCCCGCCAATCCCCGACGCCCTCCCGGCGCCGGTCATCGACGCCCACACGCACCTCGACGCGTGCGGGGCGACCGACGCCGCCGGGGTGGCGGCGCTGCTCGACCGCGCCGCCCAGGCGGGCGTCGACCGGGTCATCACCGTCGCCGACGACCTCCCCGCCGCGCGCTGGGCGGCGCAGGCGGCCACCTGGGACGAGCGCGTCTTCGCCGCCGTGGCGATCCACCCGACCCGCACCGCGGCCTTCTCCGACGCCGACCGCGCCGCGATCGAGGACCTGGTGTCCCGCCCGCGCGTGGTCGCGGTGGGGGAGACCGGCCTGGACTACTACTGGGACTACTCCCCGCCGCAGGCCCAGAAGGACGCCTTCGCCTGGCACATCGACCTGGCCAAACGCGTCGGCAAGCCGCTGATGATCCACGACCGCGACGCCCACGAGGACATCCTGGCGGTCCTCGACGCCGAGGGTTCACCCGAAGACGTCGTCTTCCACTGCTTCTCCGGCGACCTCGACTTCGCCCGCCGCTGCGTGGACCGCGGCTACGTGCTCAGCTTCGCCGGACCCGTCACGTTCACCAACGCCGCGGCGCTGCGGGAGGCCGCGGCCTACGTCCCGGCCGACCGGATGCTGGTGGAGACCGACGCGCCGTACCTGACCCCGCACCCGTTCCGCGGCAGGCCCAACGAGCCGTACTGCGCGGCGTACACCGCTCGGGCGATCGCGGAGTTGCGCCGAGTGGACGTGGCCGAGTTGGCCGCGACGGTCTCGGCCACGGCGGATCGACTGTTTTCGTTGCCCTCTGTAACATCCCATGATTCCCGCGGTGAGAGATTGCGATGAATGGGGGACAGCTTGCTCACTCTCCGGTGTGACGGGTCTCACGAGTTTGCCGCAGGTGTTTGCGCGACCCCCCGACCCTCGTTACTGTCCCGTGATCGTACCTCCCGCGATCACACCGTCGCGGGCACCCGGAGCAAGCCAGTACACCGTCGGGGTGGCCGGCTGCGGGTCGACACAGCACGAGGCGCAGTGCCGCGCCGCGCGAGAAGGAGTGCATTTCGCCAGTCGAAGTTGGCAGGTGGGACACACCCCAGCGCGCGGACGACGGCTCCGCCTTCCTCGGAGGACACGACCCAAAGTGAGCGGTAAACAGAACTCGCACGACAGCTACTTCGCCGACACCGACTGGTTCACCCCGGTCGGCGCCCCCGCGGCGGTGGCGACCGTGGACGAGAGCGACGCGGACTTCCACGCCTGGCGCTCGCAGTTCCCGGAGTACGACTGCGACACCGGCTTCTCCGACGCCCTCGCCGTCACCCCGCACGACGTGCGCCACGCCCTCGGCCCGCAGGCCGAGGAGATCATGGCGACCGCGGGCGTCGACGTCGACGAGCTCATCCGGCTGATCAACGCCGAGACGACCGTCCTGCCGGTGATCCCCGACGAGATCTCCTCATCGCCGCAGCCCGACTCGGCGCCCTCGCCCGGCCTGGTCACCGCCATCCGGCGCTGGAAGTCGACCTTCCTCAAGGCCACCATCGCCGCCGTGCTGACCACGCTGGTCGGCGGCGGCGCAGCGGCCATCGCGATGAACAACCAGGTCACGGTCAACGTCGACGGCCAGACCCGCGAGGTCAACACCTACGCCGACACCGTCTCCGAGGTCCTCGCCGAAGAGGGCATCACCGTCGGGCAGCACGACCTCATCAGCCCGTCCCCGGCCGCGGAGATCGGCGACGACGGCCACATCGTGCTGGAGCGCGGCCGCCCGCTGGCGATGACCGTCGACGGCGAGCGCACCGAGGTCTGGGTCCGCGCGACCAACCTCGGCGACGCGCTGCGCCAGGCCAACGCGCCGCTCAACGGCTCGTGGGTCTCCGCGCCCGCCGACGCCCCCGTGCCGCTGGAGGGCATGGCCGTCGAGATCAAGACGGTCAAGGGCATCACGCTCTACGACGGCGGCAGCGCCCCCAAGCCGATGAAGACCACCGCGGTCACCGTCGGCGAGCTGCTCCAGGAGCTGGGCCTGACCGTCGGCAAGGCCGACGCGCTCACCCCGGCCGCGGACACCAAGCTGGGCGCGGGCGCCGAGGTCCGCATCAGCCGGACCGGCGTCACGGTGATCAACCAGAAGGTCGCCATCGCGCCCCCGGTCGAGGAGGTCGAGGACCCGACGCTGGACCAGGGCAAGACCGTCGTCGTCGAGCCCGGCGTGCCCGGCGAGCGGATGGCGACCCTGCGGGTGACCTCGAAGAACGGCAAAGAGGTCAAGCGCGAGGAGATCGGCTCCAAGGTCACCAAGGAGCCGAAGGCCAAGAAGGTCAAGGTCGGCACCAAGAAGCCGCCCGTGCCGGTCATCCCCGACGGCCAGGTCTGGGACCGGCTGGCGCAGTGCGAGGCCACCGGCAACTGGGCCATCAACACCGGCAACGGCTACTACGGCGGCCTGCAGTTCAACAAGAGCACCTGGGACGCCTACGGCGGCTCCCAGTACGCCGCCTACCCGCACCAGGCCAGCCGCGAGCAGCAGATCGCCATCGCCACCAAGCTCCGCGACGCCCGCGGCGGCTACGGCGCGTGGCCGCACTGTTCCAGCAAGCTCGGTCTGCCCCGCTAGTCCCACGTCTCACGGCAAAGCCCCGGTGACCCGCACCGCCACGCGGGTCACCGGGGCTTTCGCCTGCCGGACACCCCCGCCTCACCCCGGGTTCGGTACCGGCGTAAGCTATCGGGGTTGCCTCGGCGAGGCGGGCCATGTGCCAGCGTGATCGACGTGGCGGCTGATCATCAGTCGCACGTCTTCATGCTCTCCGCTGCCCCTCCGCCGCAGGCGCTCCCAGTCCTGAAGCAGCGCCCCCGCCGCGTTCGACCGCAAGGAGAGCACCCCCGTGTCCGAGGTACGTCTGGCCGCCGAGCAGCGCACGGAGTTTGGCAAGGGCGCCGCGCGCCGCACGCGTCGCGCGGGGAGGATTCCCGCCGTGCTGTACGGCCACGGTTCCGAGCCCCAGCACCTGTCCCTTCCCGCCCTCGAATTCGCCCGCGTGGTCCGCGAGCACGGCAACAACGCCGTGCTGACGCTGGACCTGGGCGCTGGGACCGAGGTCGCGCTGACCAAGACGGTCACGACGCACCCCCTGAAGAACTACATCGAGCACGTCGACCTGCTGCTGGTCAAGCGCGGTGAGAAGGTCACCGTCGAGATCCCGGTGCACATCACCGGCGAGGCCGCCAACGGCACCCTGGTCAACCAGGACCTCACCACCATCCAGCTGGAGGTGGAGGCCATGCACATCCCCGACAGCGTCGAGGTGAGCATCGAGGGCGCCACCGCGGGCACCCAGATCCACGCCAGCGACGTCCCGCTGCCCAAGGGCGCGGTGCTGATCACCGACGCCGACGCGATGGTCGTCGCCGTCAACGCCTCCCCGACCGCGGCCCAGATGGAGGCCGAGCTCGACACCGAGGGTGCGGGCGTCGTCGAGGAGCCCAAGAACAGCGAGTCCGCCGAGGGCTGAGTTCGGTTCTTTGCGTCAATGCCCCGGGCCCTCGCAGGCCCGGGGCATCGTCATGTGTGAGGGGTGGATGTGGACGACACACCGGCGGTCGTGGTCGGCCTGGGCAACCCAGGCCCCGCCTACGCGGGCAACCGGCACAACATCGGCTTCCTGGTCCTCGACGAGCTGGCCGGGCGCGTGGGCGGCAGGTTCAAGGCCCACAAGTCCGGCGCGGACGTGCTCGAGGGCAGGCTGGCGGGCAGGCGCGTGGTGCTGGCCAAGCCCCGCTCGTACATGAACGTCTCCGGCGGGCAGGTGGCCTCGGTGGTGCGGTTCTACAAGCCCGCGCTGGAGCAGGTGGCCGTCGTGCACGACGAGCTCGACCTGCCCTTCGGCCAGCTCCGGTTGAAG
Source organism: Actinokineospora lacus (assembly GCF_053813445.1). NCBI lineage: Bacteria > Bacillati > Actinomycetota > Actinomycetes > Pseudonocardiales > Pseudonocardiaceae > Actinokineospora > Actinokineospora lacus. The sequence goes on along the minus strand of NZ_JBQERA010000003.1, from coordinate 369,341 downwards.
CTGGGCGGCGGCGAGAACGGCCACAACGGCCTGCGCTCGATCACCAAGTCGCTGGCCACCAAGGAGTACGTCCGGGTGCGCTTCGGCATCGGCCGTCCGCCGGGCCGGATGGACCCCGCCGACTTCGTGCTGAAGGACTTCTCCGCCGTGGAGCGCAAGGAGCTGGCCTTCGAGGTCGACCGCTGCGCCGACGCCGTGGAGGCATTGGTGGGGCAGGGGCTGATCTCGGCCCAGAACACCTTCCACGTGTCCTAGGGCCTGTCCTCAAACCCTGATCGCGATAGCCGGGCCGGATCGGCCGCTGGCGGCACCGCCGCAGAACCCGAGTACGACCCGGTACGAGGGCCCTGCGGCGCCGCCGCCAGCGACCGATCCGATCCCGACTCTCATCGACCAGGGTTTGAGGACAGGCCCTAGGATTCGCCGATGTCGCTGACTCCTGAGCGGGTGCGGGGCGTCAAGTTCGACCGCGCCCCCCTGGGCAAGCGCGGCTACCACGAGGACCAGGTCGACGACTTCCTCGACCTCGTGGAGGCCGCCCTCGCGGGCGTGGGCGCGCTGACCCCCGACGACGTCCGCGCCGCCGTCTTCGACGCGGCGTCGCTGGTGCGGCGCGGGTACGACGAGGACCAGGTGGACGCCTTCCTCGACATGGTGGTCGCCACCCTCGAATCGGGTGGGACCGTGGTCCTCGACCGGGTGCCGGTCGGGGGCAGGCAGGACGATGGCGGGGACCCCGCCCCGCCGCCCCCGGACTCGGACGTGCCGTTCCTGCCGCTGCCGCCCGCCCCGCCCGGCGTCCGGGGCTACCGCCCCGGCGATGTCGCCCGCCTGGCCCGCCTGCTGACCGGCGCGGCGACCGACCACAGTGGCGTCACGGCGGAGGAGCTGTCCCGCCTGCGGCTCGGCCTCACGTTCTTCGTCGGCCAGGGCTACGACCCCCGTGCCGTCGACGCCCTGGTGGACGCGTGGGCGATCGAGCTGCGCCGCAGGGAGGCGTGACCGGCCCGGGACCAACCAGGAACCGGCCCACCAGGAATCGACCGGTCAGGAATCGAGAAGCGCGGACCCGGGACCGCGCCTAGCGTGACCAGTGCCGCCGGGGACGCGCGGCGGAGAACCCGGACACCCGCGAGGCCCCGCCTGGCAGATGGAGACACGATGAGCAAGGCCGCCAAGGCGCACGCCGCCGACAGCCACGACCTGATCCGCGTGCACGGCGCCCGGGTGAACAACCTCAAGGACGTCAGCGTCGAGATCCCGAAGCGCAGGCTGACGGTGTTCACCGGCGTCTCCGGCTCGGGCAAGAGCTCGCTGGTGTTCGGCACGGTCGCCGCGGAGTCCCAGCGGATGATCAACGAGACCTACAGCGCCTTCGTGCAGGGCTTCATGCCGACGCTGGCCCGGCCCGACGTCGACGTGCTCGACGGGCTGACCACCGCGATCATCGTGGACCAGCAGCGGATGGGCGGCGACCCCCGCTCCACCGTCGGCACCGCCACCGACGCCAACGCGATGCTGCGCATCCTGTTCAGCAGGCTCGGGAAGCCCTATGTCGGCTCGCCCCAGGCGTTCTCCTTCAACGTCGCCTCGATCAGCGGCGCGGGCGCGGTCACGATGGAGCGCGCCGGGAAGTCCGTGAAGGAGCGGCGCACCTTCAGCGTCACCGGCGGCATGTGCCCGCGCTGCGAAGGCCGCGGCTCGGTCTCCGACATCGACCTCACCCAGCTCTACGACGACTCCAAGTCGCTGGCCGAGGGCGCGTTCACCATCCCCGGCTGGAAGTCCGACAGCTTCTGGACGGTCCGCGTCTACGCCGAGTCGGGCTTTGTCGACCCGGACAAGCCGATCCGCAAGTACACCAAGAAAGAACTCAACGACTTCCTCTACAAAGAGGCGACCAAGGTGAAGGTCGACGGCGTCAACCTCACCTACGAGGGACTGATCCCCAAGGTCCAGAAGTCGTTCCTCGCCAAGGACCCCGAGGCGCTCCAGCCCCACATCCGCGCGTTCGTCGAGCGGGCGGTCACCTTCGCCACCTGCCCCGACTGCGACGGCACCAGGCTCAGCGCGGCGGCCCGGTCCTCGAAGATCGCCGGTGTCAACATCGCCGACGCCTGCGCCATGCAGATCAGCGACCTGGCCGAGTGGGTCCGCGGCCTCGACGAGCCCTCGGTCGCGCCGCTGCTGGCCAAGCTGCGCCACTCCCTGGACTCCTTCGTCGAGATCGGACTGGGCTACCTCTCGCTCAACCGGCCCGCGGGCACGCTCTCCGGCGGCGAGGCCCAGCGCACCAAGATGATCCGCCACCTCGGCTCGTCGCTGACCGACGTCACCTACGTCTTCGACGAGCCCACCACGGGCCTGCACCCCCACGACATCCAGCGGATGAACGACCTGCTGCTGCGGTTGCGGGACAAGGGGAACACGGTGCTGGTGGTCGAGCACGAGCCGGAGACCATCGCCATCGCCGACCACGTCGTGGACCTGGGTCCCGGCGCGGGCGCCGCGGGCGGCACCATCTGCTACGAGGGCGACGTCAAGGGGCTGCGGACCAGCGGCACCACCACCGGTCACCACCTCGACGACCGGGCCGCGCTGAAGGAGGAGGTGCGCGCCGCCACCGGCAGGCTGGAGATCCGCGGCGCCGACTCCCACAACCTGCGCGACGTCGACGTCGACGTCCCGCTGGGCGTGCTCTGCGTGGTCACCGGCGTGGCGGGCTCGGGCAAGAGTTCGCTGCTGCACGGCTCGATCCCGGCGGGCGAGGAGGTGATCTCGGTCGACCAGGGCGCGATCCGCGGCTCGCGGCGCAGCAACCCGGCCACCTACACCGGCCTGCTCGACCCGATCCGCAAGGCGTTCGCGAAGACCAACGGCGTCAAGCCCGCGCTGTTCAGCGCCAACTCCGAGGGCGCGTGCCCGGCCTGCAACGGCGCGGGCGTCATCTACACCGACCTGGCGATGATGGCCGGGGTCGCCACCCCGTGCGAGGAGTGCGAGGGCCGCCGGTTCCAGGCGTCGGTGCTGGAGTACCGCCTCGGTGGGCGCGACATCGCCGAGGTCCTGGCGATGTCGGTCGAGGAGGCCGAGGAGTTCTTCGGCGGGGGTGACGCCGAGACCCCGGCGGCGCATAAGATCCTCCAGCGGATGGCCGACGTCGGCCTGGGCTACCTCAGCCTCGGCCAGCCCCTGACCACCCTCTCCGGCGGCGAGCGCCAGCGGCTCAAGCTGGCCACCCACATGTCCGACAAGGGCGGCGTCTACATCCTCGACGAGCCCACCACCGGCCTGCACCTCGCCGACGTCGAACAGCTCCTCGGCCTCCTCGACCGCCTGGTCGACTCCGGCAAGTCGGTCATCGTCATCGAGCACCACCAGGCGGTCATGGCCCACGCCGACTGGATCATCGACCTCGGCCCCGGCGCGGGCCACGACGGCGGCCGGGTCGTCTTCGAGGGCACCCCCGCCGACCTCGTCGCCGACCGCTCCACCCTCACCGGCCAACACCTCGCCGCCTACGTCGGCGCCTGACGGCTGGTGCTCGCCGCCTCCGGGCCCGTACCGGAGGCGGCGAGGGGCGCCTCACGCGACGGCGGTGCCCTCCAGCTCGACCAGCAGGGTGGGGATCGCCAGGCGGGTCACGCCGAGCATCGTGGTGGTCGGGGCGACCCTGGCGGCGCCCAGCCTCGACGCCAGCACGCCGTAGTGCTGGAAGAGCAGGTCGACGTCGGTGGCGTAGACGTTGAGCCGGACGAGGTCCGCCAGGGACATCCCCGCCTCGGCGAGGACGGCCTCCAGGTTGTCCAGGCTCAGCGCCAGCTGGGCCGCCATGTCGCCGTCGTGCTGCGGCTTGCCGTCGCCGTCCGTCGCGGTCTGCCCGGAGCAGTACAGGGTCCGGGTGTGCCCGGAGACGACCTCGCCCTGGTTGAATCCCATCGCCACCGACCACGCCACCGGGTTGACGGCCGTTCGCTCCATCGCCACAAAAAGCTCCATTCCTTGACGTTGTGGTGGCAAGCCTGTCAACGAATCACGACATCCTGTGTCGTGTATTCCGGTAATGTTTTTCGTGTGCGCGCCGACCGGTTGGTATCGCTGGTCCTGCTGCTGCGCCAGCGCGGCAGGCTGTCCGCGACCGCGCTGGCCCGCGAGCTGGAGGTGACCACCCGCACCGTGCTGCGCGACATCGAGGCGCTGTCCGCGGCGGGCGTCCCGGTCTACGCCGAACGCGGCCGACACGGCGGTTTCGCGCTGTCGCCCGGCTTCCGGACCGAGCTGACCGGGCTGAACCACGACGAGGCCCTCGCCCTGCTGGTCGCCGGGTCGCGGCGCGGCGCGCAGGCGTTCGGGCTCGGCTCGGCGCTCGCCTCGGCCATGCTCAAGGTGGTCGACGCGCTGCCGGAGAGCCACCGGCACACCGCGGCGGGCGTGGCCGAGCGGCTGCTCATCGACCCGGAGACCGACCTCCTCTCGCGTCGGCTGGTCGCCGAGGAGGTGCCCGACTCCGTAGTCGCCGAGGTCCGGCGCGCGGTGTTCGCCGGTCACAAGCTGCGCATCCACTACGCGGCAGTGGGCCAGAGCCCGAAATGGCGCACGGTGGACCCGATCGGCCTGGTCACCGTGCGCGACCACGGCTACCTGCTGGCCACGAGGTCCGGCGCGGACCGCACCTACCGGCTGTCCCGGATCGTCGCCGCCGAGGAACTCGCCGAACCCGCGCAGCGGCCGGATCGGGTCGACCTGGACCGGGCCTGGCAGGAACGCGGCACCCGGTTCCGGACCGGCGGCGACCAGGTCACCGTGCTGGTGCGGGTGGACCCGGCCCGGCGCGAGGACCTGGTGGGCACCGCGCTGGCCGTCCTCGCCGAAGAGCCCGACACCGACGGCAGGCTGCGGCTGGAGGTGACCTTCCAGGATTCCCGGCACGCCGAATGGGCGCTGTGGCAGCTCGCCACGAACGCCGAAGCCCTGGCCCCGCAATGGCTGCGAACCGCCCTGCGCGACCGCGCCGCCGCGATCACCACCTGCTACGGAACGCCATCCTGAGAGCCGCCACCTCTACTGCTTCGCGCGCAGGCGAGGTCCCGGTCGCCGGGACGAGTTCCGACCCGTCCCGGCAGGTGGGTCACTCCTCGGTGTCCGCGAGACCGCCAACCAGCTGGGCGCCCGCTGCGGCGCGGCGGAGCTTGCCCGACGGGGTCTTCGGCAGCGTGCCGGGCGGGAGCACCAGGACCGCGCTCGGCCGGGCGTTGACCGACTCGAACACCCGGGCCCCGATCTCGCGCTTGATCCGCTTCTCCACGTCGGCGTCCCCCGCCGACCGCGACTCCACCACCACGGCGAAGCGCTCGCGGCGGGACCCGGCGTCGACCCGGACCGCCACGGCGTTGCCCGCGCGGACCCCCTCGACACCAGCGGCGGCCCGCTCGATGTCCGTCGGGTAGATGTTGCGCCCGGCCAGGATGATGACGTCCTTCTGCCGCCCGCAGATGACGAGCTGACCGTCCACTGTGTACCCGATGTCCCCGGAGGCCAGCCAGCCCTCGGAATCCTGGGTCGCGACCGGGCCGTGCACCGTCAGGTACCCCGGCGTGACGGCCTCGCCGCGCACGAAGATCTCGCCGACTTCCCGTTCTCCCAGCACATCCCCGGACTCCGAGCGGATCTGGGCCTCGATGCCCGGCAGCGGCCTGCCCAGCACCGCGAACGACCGGATGCTCTCCTCCTTCGGGACCGGCGCCGCCCGGTTCTCCGACTCCAGCAGGGCCGCGTCGATGTAGTCGAGCGTCAGGCCCGTCCCCAGCGGCGCGAACGACACCGCCAGCGTCGTCTCGGCCATGCCGTAGGCGGCGAACACGCAGTTCGGGTCGAGCCCGAACCTGGCCCCCTGCTTGACGAACGCGGCCACCGCGGCCTCGTCGATCGGCTCGGCGCCGTTGAGCGCGATGCGCAGTGACGACAGGTCGTAGGTGTCCGTTGAGTCCACATTGGACAGCCTGCGGCCGAGCAGGGCGTAGGCGAAGTTCGGCGCCGCGGTGATCGTCCCGCGGTGGCGGGAGACCAGGTCGGCCCACAGCAGCGGGCCGGTCAGGAACTCCACCGGGGTCACCTTGACCAGTTCGAGGCCCACCGTCATCGGCACGGTCAGGAACCCGACCATGCCCATGTCGTGGAACAGCGGCAGCCACGACACCATGATGTCGTTGTCGACGTCGAGCTCCGCCGTCGCCGCCATCGCCGTCAGGTTGCTGTACAGGTTGCCGTGCGTGATCCGGACCGCCTTGGGCTCGGCGGTCGAGCCACTGGTCAGCTGCAGCAGCGCCGGGGCGTCCTCGTCGGCCTCCACCGGCTCGGCCAGCGGCTCGCCGGAGAGTTCCGACAGCAGCCGGTAGGACACGCCGTGCTCGTCCAGCACCGGGGCGAGCTGGTCGAAGGGCGCGCCCAGGAGCACCAGCTTCGAGTCGATCATCTCCAGCACCCGGACGGTGTCGGCGGCCCACTCGGCGAGGTCGGTCCGCGGCGTCGGCTGGTGCAGCATGGTCACGCTGCCGCCCGCCAGCCACACCGCCTGCACCGCGGGCGCGATGGTCACCGGCTCGGCGGCCAGCACCGCCACGGCGCCGTGGCGGGCCAGGCCGCCCGAGACCAGGGCGCCCGCCATCCGGGTCGCCTGCTCGTGCACCTGCGCCCAGGTGTGGCGGACGGGGGCGTGCGGCTCCCCGGTGGTCATACCCTTGGCGTCCCCCCGCGTCCGGGCGGAATCCAGCAGCATGTCAACAAACCGGCTCATGGCCGAGAGCCTAGTGCCCCGGCCCAGGGTCTTCACCGGGTCTCGACATGCCCACGACGCGCCTGGCCGCGTTGCCGGACCGCCTCCGTACAACCAGTACGGCGACGTTCCGGCGCCTTGCCAGCACGCCGTGGACACGCCGATACCCGGCCAAGACCCTGGGCCGGGGCACTCGGTCACTCCAGCGAGTCGGCCAGTTCCAACCAGCGGCCCTCCACCTCGTCCTTCTCGGCCGACACCTTCCGCAACTCCGCGTCCAGCTCCGCCAGGCGGTCGAGGTCGGTGGCGGCGTCGTGGGCCTGGGAGTTCAGCTTGGCCTCCCGGGTCGTCAGCGTCTGCAGCTTGCGCTCGAGGCGGGCCAGTTCCTTCTGCGCGGCCCGGTGCTCGGCCGAGCCCGCGCGCGGGGCGGCGTCGTCGACGGTCTTCTTCTGGGCGGCGACGGGCGCGGCCAGCGACGCCGCCCGCCGCGACAGGTACTCCTCGATGCCGCCGACCAGGTGCGTGACCTTGCCGTCGCCGAAGACCGCGTGCACCGTGTCGCACACCCGCTCGACCAGGTAGCGGTCGTGGGAGACGACGACGAGCGTGCCCGGCCAGGAGTCGAGCAGGTCCTCCAGCTGCTGGAGGGTGTCGATGTCGAGGTCGTTGGTGGGCTCGTCGAGCAGCAGGACGTTCGGCTCGGCCATGAGCAGCCGGGCCAGCTGCAGCCGCCGCCGCTCGCCGCCGGACAGCTCGCCCACCGGCGTCCACTGCTTCACCGCCGGGAAGCCGAACCGCTCGGCGAGCTGCGAGGCCGTCATCTCCTGCTTGCCCAGCACCACCCGCCGCGCGATCTCCTCGACGGCCTCCAGCACGCGCAGCGTGGGCGGCAGGTCGTGCAGCTCCTGGCTCAGGTGCGCCAGGCGCACCGTCTGGCCCTGGACGCGCTTGCCGGAGGACTGCTCCCGCTCACCGGCCAGCAGCCGCAGCACCGTCGACTTGCCCGACCCGTTGACCCCCACCAGCCCGACCCGGTCGCCCGGCCCGATCCGCCACGTCGCGTCGCGCAGGATCGGCTTGGGCCCGGCGGAGATGGAGACGTCCTCCAGCTCCAGCACGGTGCGCCCGAGCCTGCGCTTGGCGAAGGCCAGCAGCTCGACGCTGTCGCGCGGCGCGGGCACGTCGGAGATCAGCGCTTCCGCGGCCTCGATGCGGTAGCGCGGCTTGGAGGTGCGGGCGGGTGCGCCGCGGCGCAGCCAGGCCAGCTCCTTGCGGGCGAGGTTGCGCCGCTTCTCCTCCAGCGTGTCGGCCAGCCGGGCGCGCTCGGCGCGGGCGTAGACCCAGTCGGCGTAGCCGCCCTCGTACTGCTCGACGCGCCCGCCGACGACCTCCCAGGTCGTGGTGCAGACGGTGTCGAGGAACCAGCGGTCGTGGGTGACGACGACGAGCGCGGTGCCGCGGGCGAGCAGGTGCTCGGCCAGCCACTGCACGCCCTCGATGTCGAGGTGGTTGGTGGGCTCGTCGAGCACCACCAGGTCCAGCTCCTGCACGAGCGTGGCCGCCAGCGCGACCCGCCGCCGCTCGCCGCCGGACATGGTGTCGACCGGACTGTCGATGCCCAGCGCGGTCACCCCGAGCCCGTCGAGGATGGAGCGGATGCGCGCGTCGGAGGCCCACTGGTGCTCGGCGGTCACGTTCAGCCCGCCCAGCACCGCCTCGCGCACGGTCGACCCCGGCGCCAGCTCGGTGCGCTGGGTGACCACCGCCATCCGCAGGTCGCGGACGCGGCTCACCCGCCCGCTGTCGACGGGTTCCAGTCCGGCCAGCACCTCCAGCAGTGTCGTCTTGCCCCCGCCGTTGAGCCCCACGACACCGATCCGGTCGCCGCGGCCCACCCCCAGGGACACATCGTCGAGCAGTGGTCGGACGCCGAAGCTCTTCCCGACTTTCTCCAGATTGACCAGATTGGTCATCCACGCACCTTCACCGGGCCTGCATAGTCGCCACCAGCTTACCCAGTGGCCCCGGTCACCCTGTTTTCCCAGTTAAGAGACCTGTTGGCGATGGCCTGAATACCCTCTGTCGACAATTTTGACAACCACGGAATATCCAGCTATCCACGCCTTACTTTTTGTTGTGGAGGTGCAATGTTCCGGATCTTCGGCGCCGTTGTCGCGCTGATCTTCGTCCTCACCGGATGCGGTGGCTCATCATCATCGGAGAACACCATTCCCGCGGAGTTCGGCCACAAGATCCACATTCGCTCCAGCGGCAGCCCCACCCTCGCCGCCCTCTGGCTCGACAGCATCCGCCCGGTCACCTGCACCGAACCGGGCAGCCTGCCCCCCAACCGCGGCCACTACCTGGCGGTGACGATCGTCCTCCAGACCACCGAGCAGTACGAGCCCGACTGGGGCTGGTGGATGAGCGCCCGCGACTTCCGCACCGTCGACGCCGAGGGCGAGGAGACCGGCCAGGGCACCATCACCTCCTGCCTCCCCACCCACCGCTACCTGACCGACGACTTCTACCTCTCCGACGCCGGCTACTACGGCGTGGTCCTCCTGGACACCGCGGCCGAACACGGCACCCTCGTCTACAGCCCCCACAACCTCCCCAGCAACACCGAAGGCTGGCGCTGGGAGTTCTAGGCGTCAGCGGGCTCGATGGCAGCGATCAGCTCGCTCATGCCTGACGAGGGGTTGTCATTGGGGCAGGCCGTGCCGTTGCCCACGTGGCGTACCGCCAGCCGCTGCGCGCGCCGGGACGCTTCTGCTCGCTTGGGCATGTAAGCGGCGGCGTTGATCCTCTTCCCGCTGCGCCCTTCGAGTTTGCGGCTCCTGCTTTCCGCTTCGGCCGTGGATATGCAGGCTGACTGGTCTTCGAAATGGAGGATCAGCCAGAGTTCGAAGCACGGATTCGACATGGCCAGGCGAATGCCGTGATCCTTGGCGAGGCTGATGGCCTGGCTGAGGTTGGGGTGGGTCTGCGGCCACTCCACGTCGAAGACGCACCAGCACTCATCGACCTCGTCATCGCGTTTCCGCTCCACCGCACGCTTCACGAGCGTCAACGGCATTCCCTGGTCTGGGTCGATCTCAATGTCGATTGCCGTATTGCGCCGAATGGCGGGAAGCTGCTTCAATCCCTTGATGTAGTCGGGCTCTGACGCTTCTCCTTCGCAGAAGATCACAATGGTCCTTCGCTCGGGTCGGCTGGCCGTCTTCCGCTTAAGGTCTTTGCCGTAGGCTCGTCGTGCCATCGCTCAGCCGATCAAACCCAGGGCGCGGAGAAACTCGGTTCGGTCCACCTCGGGTAGCGCGCCGAACCGCCCGTGTAGATACGCCTTCTCCAGGTTCTGCGACTTCCGAACGCGTTCGCCCGCGAATTCGGCCAAGGCTCCCAGCCGGGTCGCGCCATCCTTCGGCTTCTCGGTGAGCCAGACTTCATCTCGGTTGAGGTGGTTGAGCAGGCTTGTGTCGTGCGAGGTGAAGACCAGCTGTGCGCCCGCCGGGTTCGTCACCGGGTCCTGGAACAGCCGGATCAGCTGCATGGACAGGGTGGGATGCAGGCTGGCGTCAAGCTCATCGAACAGCAGCAGGGAGCCGGCTGTCAGTGCGGACAGCACGGGGCCGATGAGGCGGAACCAAGTTTGGGTGCCTTCCGACTCGTCAATCAATCCTAGTTCTACTTGTTCATCACCGGACTGGTGAACAAATTGAACCAGCTCTTGAGTGAACGTCAAATCGCCATCGGGAGTCAGCGACGGTGCTCCGATCTGCCTGAACACAACGTCGTCGATACCAAGATCTGCCAGCCTGAGCATCGCGAGTGCACGTATCCGATTGTCACTTTTGAACCAATGACAGCTGGAAGGGTAAGGGTGTCTTGGCGACTTGGTGCGGCCTGAGTGAAAGGGTCCTCGCGGTCCGTAGGTCTGGCCTGAGAGGAGGTCCTGCGCGAACTCTGAGACCAAAGGCTCATCGAACCTCCGAGCGGCCGACAGGGCGAGTGTACGATCCGTCAGCAGTTCCCGGGTTCCTGACAGGTTGCCGAGGCCACGCTGGAGTTTCAGCTCCTGGCCACTGCGTTCGTAGATCCGCCGACGTTTCTTCTCCGGGTAGTGGAACAGTCCTTCATAGTGAACTTTTTCCCGGGTAAGTTCGACAACGTATTCGAAGCGCACGCCCTTGACTATGGATTCGATCGTGAATTCAGTCGGTCGGCTATGTCCTTCGGAGAACGCGAACGGTTCGATTGGAATATCGTCATCCCAGCCGCGAAGCGAATTCAAGACCGCGTCGCGGAGCCAGGTCAGGGCGGCGATGATGTTGGACTTGCCCGACGCGTTGGGGCCGTAGATGGCGGCGACGGTGAGCAGGCTCTCGCCGATGTTGTCGAACGGGCGGGCAGCGTCGCGGTCGCGGTCCACGGCGACCATCGACAGCTCGACGGGTTCGAGGATGGACCGGAAGTTCGCCACCTCGAACCGGATCAGCACCACGTGCTCCAGACCTCGCTCATGAGGTCAGCATAGCCGGGTGCTCGTCAAAAACTGACGAAAATCGCCCTGTGTCGACAGGGAGGCGGCGAGCTAGGCGTTCACCTCGGGCGGGATCGGCCGGTGGGCGTCCTCGCCGGTGATCAACCGTGCGCCCGGTACCGGGCCGTGGGCGACCCGTACCGTCCGGCACACCCCAGCCCCCGCCAGCTCCGCCGCGACCTGCAAAGCGGATTGATCATCGGCGCACAGAAAGGCGCAAGTGGGGCCCGAGCCGGAAACGGTTCCGGCCAATGCGCCCGCATTCACCCCGGCGCGCAGGGTCCGCCGCAAACCCGGGCGCAATGACACCGAGGCGGCTTGGAGATCATTTCCCAGCAACAGTGCCAACTGCCGTGGGTCGCCGGTCGCCAATGCCTCCAGGACCGGCTCGACCGCCCCGGCCCGTGGGGGGTCGCCGTCGGCGCGCAGGCGGTCCAGTTCCGTGAAGACCTTCGGGGTGGACAGGCCGCGGCGGTCGAAGGCCAGCACCCAGTGGTAGGTGTGCCGCGACAGCACCGGGACCAGCTTCTCCCCGCGCCCGGTCCCCAGCGCCGTCCCCCCGTACAGCGTGAACGGCACGTCGCTGCCGATCCGCCCGGCGATCTCGGCCAGGTCGTCCCGGGTGACCTCAAGGCGCCACAGGGCGGCGAGACCGACCAGCGTCGCCGCGGCGTCCGCGCTCCCGCCCGCCATGCCGCCCGCCACCGGGATGCCCTTGCGGATAACGACCCGTACCCGCGGCTCCTCCGGGTCCCGCCCGGCGAACAGCGCCAGCTCCTGCACCGCGCGCCAGGCCAGGTTGCTGGGACCGGTGGGCACGGCGTCGGCGTTCTCCCCGACGACCTCCACCCCGGGCTCGTCGGCGATGGCCACGGTGACCTCGTCGGTCAGGGACAGCGCCTGGAACACCGTCGTCAGGTCGTGGTAGCCGTCCGGGCGTAGGTCGCCGACCGCGAGGTGCAGGTTCACCTTTGACGGCACGCGAACGGTGACGGGATGCGGGACGACAGCGAGCACGCCGTCCAGCCTACGGCCAGACCTCAGGCCGCGATGCCCTCGGGACCGCGCGCCCTGCGCTTCACGACGCCGCCGCGCTCGCCGATCCAGGACAGCGTGGAGTCCGCCGCCGCGCCGGAGACGCCGAGCAGGAAACGGGCCACCGGGGTCTCCCCGACGCGGGTCAGGCCGCCGCCGATGACCGCGATGTCGGTGCCGAACCGCCCGCCCGCCTCGGGCAGCAGCGCGCCGACGGCGGCGAACCCGATCAGCACCACCTCGGCGGTCCGGTCGTGCCCGGCGCGCACGGACTCCGGGGTGTCGATCGAGGGCAGCAGCGCGTCGACCACCGGGCTCTCGGGGGACTGGATCAGCGACAGCAGCGACCCGCTGTCGGTGACCTTCCCGTCGACCAGCAGCGCGACGTCGTCGGCGATGCGGCGGGCCACGTTCGCCTCGCCGGTGGTGACCAGCACCGTGGTGCCCAGTTCGCTGCGCGCGCGGTCCAGCACGGCCAGCACGCCCGCGACGCCGTCGGCGTCCAGGCCGCGGGTGGGGTCGTCGGCCAGCAGCAGCCCGGGGTCGCCGACCAGCGCGCGGGCGACCTCGACCCGGGCCCGCTGCCCCGGCGAGAGGTCGGCGGGGGTGGCGTCGGCGCGCCCGGTGAGGCCGATCAGGTCCAGCATCCGCCCGACGCGGTCGCGGCGCTGCGGGCCGTCGATGCCCGCCAGCTCCAGCGGGGTGGCGATGTTGCCCGCCGCGGTGCGCTGCGGCAGCAGCTCGCCGTGCCCGACGACGCCGATGCGCCTGCGCGCCGCGCGCAGCCGCCGCTGGTCGAGCCCGGCGGTGTTGTAGCCCTCGACGCGGACGACGCCGCTGTCGGGCCGGTCCTGCAGGGAGACGAGGCGGGCCAGGGTCGACTTCCCCGAGCCGGTGGTGCCGAGGACGCCGGTGATGGCCCCGGGCGTGAGGTCGAGGGTGACGTCATCGATCGCGGTGACCTGGCCGGCGGTGGTCCAGAAGGTCTTGGTCAGGTTCTCAACGGTGATCATGGCAGGCTCCAAGGCGACCGCGCGCGCCAAGACACGTGGGCACGGCGGTGAGGGGATTTGAGTCCGAAGTGGATGAAGACGAACGGCTGGATCAGCCGGATACGCGCATTCGTCGACAGCCACTCACAGTGCGCCTGCACTGGTCGATGACCCGCCTGCTGGTGAGAATCCCCATCTCGTTCCTCCATCGGTCCTGGCGGTAGCACCTGCCCGCGATGGGTGGTTGCTGCGGCTTCGTCGAGCCAGGTCTCTCGGCCGCTCCTGATGGATAGCTGACCTGAGTACACCCGATCCCTCGGCCGCGGCGCAAGCCGCTTAACGCAGGTTCGGCCGTACCGTCCGCAACGTCACACTCCCGGAGTGCGGAACCGGACGCCGAACGGCCTACTACCGGCGGGTATGCCCTACTTGGGCAATCCGGACGAAGTCCTCGACCGCCAACTGCTCCCCCCGCGCCCCGGGGTCGACGCCCGCCGCGGTGAGGATCTCCCCGGCCAGGGCGGGCGATCCCGCCCACCCCGCCAGCGCCGCCCGCAGCGTCTTGCGCCGCTGGGCGAAGGCCGCGTCCACGACCGCGAACACCGCGGCCCGGTCCGCGTCGGGCTCGGGCCGCCGCTCCAGCAGGACCAGGGCGGAGTCGACGTTGGGCACCGGCCAGAACACCGCGCGCGGCACGGTCGCCACCCGCCGCGCCGAGGCGTACCAGGCGATCTTGACGCTGGGCACCCCGTACACCCGCCCGCCCGGCCCGGCCGCCATCCGGTCGGCCACCTCCGCCTGCACCATCACCAGCACCCGCCGCAGCGACGGCGCCACGGCCAGCAGGTGCAGCACGACCGGCACCGCGACGTTGTACGGCAGGTTGGCCACCAGCGCCGTCGGCGGACCGGGCAGCTCGCCCACCCGCATCGCGTCGGCCTCGATGACGGTCAGCCGGTCGGCCACCTCGGGGGCCTTCTCGCCCACGGTCAGCGGGAGCTGCGCGGCCAGCACCGGATCGATCTCCACGGCCACCACGGACGCGCACGCGGGCAGCAGCGCCAGGGTCAGCGACCCCAGCCCCGGCCCGACCTCCAAGACCACATCGGACGGTGCCAGCGCCGCCGCGGCCACGATGCGCCGCACGGTGTTGGGGTCGTGGACGAAGTTCTGCCCGAGCTTCTTGGTCGGGCGCACGCCCAGCGCGTCGGCGATCCGCCGGATGTCGACGGGGCTGAGCAGCGCGGGAGTCACGGGGCCGGAGCCTACAGCCGTTCCCGCAGCGTGGGTTTGCCCTCCAGGTTGGACAACCCGTTCCAGGCCAGGTTGACCAGGTGCGCGGCCACCTCGTCCTTCTTGGGCTTGCGCGCCTCCAGCCACCACTGCCCGGTCAGCGCGACCATCCCGACCAGCGCCTGGGCGTACAGGGCGGAGAGCTTCGGGTCGTAGCCGCGCTTGCTGAACTGCACGCCGAGGATGTGCTCGACCTGGCTGGCGATGTCGTTGAGCAGGCTGGAGAACGTGCCCGCCCCGGTGGCCACGGGCGAGTCGCGCACCAGGATGCGGAACCCGTCGGTGGAGCCCTCGATGTAGTCCAGCAGCGACCACGCCGCGCGCTCCAGGAGCAGCCTCGGGTGCGCGTCCTCGGACAACGCCCTGGTCATCCCGGTGAGCAGCGCGTCCATCTCCCGGTCGACGACGACGGCGTAGACGCCCTCCTTGCCGCCGAAGTGCTCGTAGACCACCGGCTTGCTGACGTTGGCCCGGTGCGCGATCTCCTCCACCGACGCGGCGTCGAAGCCCTTCTCGGCGAACAGCGCCCTGGCCACGTCGAGCAGCTGTTCGCGCCGCTCCTTGCCGGTCATGCGCACTCGCGCCACGACGGGCACCTCCGATCCGGCGCCCGCGGGCTCACGACTGCGCTTCACCGTCAAGGCCCCACCGCCACCACGGCCACCCTAGGGGTTCCCCCCGACAGGCCGCGATCTTGGCCGGTCGCGTCGGCAGGTTCGGGCGGCGGCAGCGTGGCCGCGGTCGGCGCGGGGAACAGCTCGGCATAGGCGATCCGGGTGGGTCCCGGTCGACGTCAATCTCGCGAATACATAAACAGTGCGCAGTCGGACGAGCCCTTTGCGTCACAACGGCCCGCGATCGTGTGACCCCGATAACACCCGATCGGACGCGAGAGTAGGCCAATCGCCCGGGTACTGGTGCTCCCTGGCAGGCAACCGTGCCACGATGGTGCCCACGTGAACGGTCCCCGGGCCGTTCGATCCGCCGTGGTGTAATGGCAGCACCTTGGATTTTGGTTCCAATGGTTCAGGTTCGAATCCTGGCGGCGGAGCACGGCCTATCCCCACCCACACACCAAGGGGTGCAGCGACGCACGTGGACGCCGAGCAGCGCGACGAGGCAGACCTGCCCGCGTTGGAGGAACGCTCCGACGCCTGGCTGGTGGGGCGCGCCCGCGAACTGCTGGCGATCATCCAGACCAGTCCCGCGCCCGAGCGGCGCAGGCACACCGTCGAGGTCGACCGGCTCCTGGCCGAGGCCCAGCACCGCGGCGAGCCGCGCATGGTCGCCCAGCTGCTGCGCTCGGCGGTCGCCGTCCGCGTGGTCAACGCCGAGCTGGCCGACTCGGCCGAGCCCCTGCTGGACGAGATGCTCGCCCACACCCGCCGCCACGGCCTGGTCGTGCTCCAGGCCGACGCGCACGCCCTGCGCGGGCGCCGCCTGCTCATCGCGGGCGCGGAGGACGCCGCCCTCACCGAGGCCGCCGTCGCCCTGGCCATGCTGGACGAGGACATCACCCCCGACGTCATGCTCGGCGGGCGCACCTGGGACATGATCATGGCCTCCACGCTGCTGGACATCGGCAGCGTGCTGACCCAGCTCGGCGTCTACGAGATCGCCGACCAGGTCATGACCCGCGCGCACAAGTGCATCCGCGCCTCGGCGGGCCCGCACCTGATCTCGGTGCACCTGATCAACCGCTGCCGCCTGCTCATCGGCTGGGGCCTGCGCCTGGAGCGCATCGGCGAGGACGAGCGCGCCGCGGAGCGCTTCGCCACCGCCGCGGCCATCGCCGTCGCCGTCGAGGCCCCGTTCCGCGAGTCGCTGTTCCCCCGCGACCCGACCCGCCCCGCCGCCGACCAGAACCCGATCATCGGCTCCGCGCTGGCCCTGGCCCACCCGTCGATGGTGCACGTGGAGCGGCTCAGGACGCTGCTGGACTCCGTGCGCTACCCGCGCGAGCTGGTGATCGTCGCCGTCGCCCTGGCCCGCTGCCTGGAGCACGAGGGCCACGACGAGGCCGCCCTGGCCATCCTCGACGAGGCCCGCTCCGGGATGTACCACGACGCCTCCGAGCCGACCCTGCGCCTGTGCCTGATCCGCGAGTACGCCCGGCTCTCCGGCCCCGACGGCGGCGAGCGCACCACCAGCGCCCTGGAGCACTACGCCTCGGAGCTGGAGGCGCAGCTGTGGGAGATGCGCGAGTCCCGCATCGCCACCCTGCACACCCGCCGCGAGCACGAGCGCCTGTCCCGGATGCACGGCGCCATCGCCCGCCAAGCGCTGCAGGACCCGCTGACCGGCCTGCCGAACCGCCGCGCCCTCGACGAGCGGCTGGAGGCGCTGGCGGGCAGCCCCGCGAACCACCCGCTGGCCATCGCCCTGGTCGACCTCGACGGGTTCAAGGGCGTCAACGACCGCCTCTCCCACGCCGAGGGCGACGACGTCCTGCGCGTGGTCGCGGGCACGATGCGCGACGCCCTGCGCGGCAGCGACATGGTCGCCCGCTACGGCGGCGACGAGTTCATCGTGCTGCTGCCCGGCGCCCCGCTCTCCTCGGCCGAGGCCGCGCTGCGCCGTGCCCTGACCGCGGTCGCGGACCTGCCGCACGACCTCTCCCACGGGGTGACGCTGTCCATCGGGGTGGTGGCGCTGCGTCCCCAAGAGACCGCTGTGCGCGCTCTCGCACGCGCCGACGCGGCGATGTACCAGGCGAAGCGGCGCGGCGGCAACGACATCGTGGCCATCCGCGCCGGTGAGCCCGCCGAGGTGGTCGGCGAGCCGGTCGACGACCGGGCGTGGGCGCTGCCGGAGACCACGTAGGATCGACTCCCGGCCGGAGTCGCGCCGGAACACCGCCGACACCGCGCCCTGCCCCGCTCCGCTTGACGACGCTAGGGAGTGCGATGTCCGCAATCGCCCCGGACCGCCTCGGCCCGCTCACTTCAGTGGTACTCGCCGCGGGGGAGGGCACCCGGATGCGCTCGGCCACCCCGAAGGTGCTGCACCCCGTCGGGGGGCGGCCGCTGGTCGAACACGCCGTCCGGGCCGCGGCCGGGCTCGGCCCGGAGCACCTGGTGGTCGTGCTCGGCCACGGCCGCGACGCCGTGGGCGCGCACCTGGCGAGCGTGTCCGACTGCGCCACCGCCGTCCAGGAGACCCAGGACGGCACCGGGCACGCGGTGGCCTGCGGGCTGGCGGTGCTGCCGCAGGGCCTGGCGGGCACGGTCCTGGTGACCTACGGGGACGTGCCGCTGCTGGACACCGAGACGCTGGCGGGCCTGCTCACCGCCCACGTCGAGGAGGCCAACGCGGTGACGGTGCTGACCGCGCGCCTGGACGACCCCACCGGCTACGGCCGGATCGTGCGCGACACCGACGGCGCGGTCCGCGCGATCGTCGAGCACAAGGACGCCACCGACGAGCAGCGCGCCGTCACCGAGGTCAACTCCGGCGTCTACGCCTTCGACGCCAAGATCCTCGCCGACGGCCTGTCCCGGCTCTCCACCGACAACTCCCAGGGCGAGCTGTACCTGACCGACGTGCTCGGCATCGCGCGCGGGGACGGTCGCCGCGTCGGCGCGCTGGTGTGCGACGACCCGTGGCTGGTCGAGGGCGTCAACGACCGGGTGCAGCTGGCCCGGCTCGGCGCGGAGATGAACCGCCGCACGGTCGAGAAGTGGATGCGCGCGGGCGTGAGCGTCGTCGACCCCGCCACCACGTGGATCGACGCGGACGTGACGCTGGAGCGCGATGTCCTGATCGAGCCGAATGTCCAGTTGCGCGGCGCGACGACGATCGGCGAGGGCGCGACCGTCGGCCCTGACACCACCCTGACGGACGTGGCCGTCGGCGCGGGCGCCTCGGTCGTGCGGTGCCACGGCTCGGGCGCGGTGATCGGTCCAAACGCGACGGTGGGGCCGTACGCCTACCTGCGCCCGGGAACGGCCCTGGGCGCCGACGGCAAGATCGGCACCTTCGTCGAGGTGAAGAACTCCGAGATCGGCGCGGGCTCGAAGATCCCGCATCTGTCCTATGTGGGCGACGCCACGATCGGCGAGCAGTCCAACATCGGCGCGGCGAGCGTCTTCGTCAACTACGACGGCGTGCGCAAGCACCGGACCGTCATCGGGTCGCACGTCCGGATGGGGTCGGACAATATGTACGTGGCCCCGGTGACCGTCGGCGACGGCGCGTACAGCGGAGCGGGCACCGTCGTCCGGCGGAACGTGCCGCCGGGTGCGCTCGCGGTGTCAGGGGGACCGCAGCGCAACATAGACAATTGGGTCCTGCGCATGCGGCCCGGAACGGCTGCCGCCGAGGCGGCCGAGCGGGCCCAGGCCGGGCAGGACGAGAGCGAGGGACGGGCATGAACGCGAAGTCGGGTATCCCCAAGAAGAGCCTGATGCTGTTCTCCGGGCGGGCGCACCCCGAACTGGCCGAGGAGGTGTCCAAGCACCTCAACGTCTCGATCACCCCGCAGTCGGCCTACGACTTCGCCAACGGCGAGATCTTCGTCCGGTTCGAGGAGTCGGTGCGCGGGTGTGACGCGTTCGTCATGCAGAGCCACACCGCGCCGATCAACCAGTGGATCATGGAGCACCTGCTCATGGTCGACGCGCTGAAGCGGGCCAGTGCCAAGCGCATCACGGTGATCATGCCGTTCTACCCGTACGCCAGGCAGGACAAGAAGCACAAGGGCCGCGAGCCGATCTCGGCCCGGCTGATCGCGGACATGTTCCGGACCGCCGGGGCGGACCGGATCATGACGGTGGACCTGCACACCGCGCAGATCCAGGGCTTCTTCGACGGCCCGGTGGACCACCTGTTCGCCCAGACCCTGCTGGCCAGGTACCTGAAGGAGAACTACCCCGCCGACAACATCACGGTGGTGTCCCCGGACGCGGGCCGGACCAAGCTGGCCGAGAAGTGGGCGAACGAGCTCGGCGGCGTGCCGATCGCCTTCATCCACAAGACGCGCGACCCCCGCAGGCCGAACGAGGTCGTGGCGAACCGCGTGGTGGGTGAGGTCAAGGGTCGGCTGTGCGTGGTGATCGACGACATGGTCGACACCGGTGGCACGATCGCCAAGGCCGTCGACCAGCTGTTGGCGGAGGGCGCGGCGGGCGTGGTCATGGCGGCCACGCACGGGGTGCTGTCGGGTCCGGCCCGCGAGCGGCTGTCCGGTTGCGGGGCCAAAGAGGTGATCTTCACGAACACCCTGCCGATCCCGGAGGACAAGAGGTTCCCCGGGATGACGGTGTTGTCGATCGCGCCACTGATTGCCCGCGCGATCCAGCAGGTGTTCGAGGATGGTTCGGTGACCTCACTCTTCGACGGCGACGCCTGATTTCGAGCCGGCTTCCTCGATGGCCCGCTTCGCCACCTCGGCGAGGCGGGCCATGCTCGTGAGCGGGATGATCAGCTCGAAGCCGTCGTAGAGCCCGCCGAAGAGCACTTCGACGTCCTCGTCGCCGTTGATGCTGTAGCTGATGGAGCAGTCCTCGCGGAGCTTCACCCAAGCTGTAACTTCCAGTGCGTTGCGCATCGCTTCCCTCACTCTCCGTTGGTACCCTGAGGTTCTGCTACGCGTCCCCATCGATCAAGCAAATGCGCTAGCGACAACAGGTGAGGCATGGCCAAGACACCGAAAGCGGTCGCGCTGGGCAGCGCGCTGCGCCAGGCACGGCACGACAAGGGCATCAAGCTCCGCGACTTCGCCACGCACATCAGCCGTGACCCGGCCATGCTCTCGCGATGGGAGAGCGGCGAGCGCTCACCGAAGCCCGAGCAAGTGGCGAGAATCCTCGCACTCCTCGGTGTGACCGGCCAGCGCTACGACGACGTGATGACGCTGGTCCACGGCACATCCGCGACCCAGTGGGTCGCGACGACCCTGCCCGAGCAGCGACAGCAGATGGCCGCCTTCATCGAATACGAGAAGAAGGCGAGCAGCATCATCGCTGCCGCGCCGATGCTGATTCCCGGCTTGTTGCAAACTCCTGACTACACGCGGGCGATCATGTCCGCCGCTGAGGTGCCTGAGGACGAGATTGCCAATCGAGTCGTCGCTCGTGCCGCTCGCCAGGAAGTCATCACCAAGCCGCTGCCCGCGACCCTGCTCGCTCTGATCGGCGAACCTGCCCTCTACCTCAACGTCGGCGGCGCTTCTGTGGTTGCCGAACAACTCAGCTACTTGCTGGAGATGTCACGGCTCGCCAACGTCGAAGTCCGTGTGGTTCCGCTCTCCGCTGGTTGGCACCCAGGGGTCGAGGGCGCCTTCGACCTCATGGACCCCGATGGTCCTGCTCGTTCTGCCTTCGTGGAGACTCGCAGAACGATCCTGTGGCTGCACCAGCTCGATGATGTGAAGGCTTACAAGCGGGCAGCGGACAAGATCGCCCGGCTCGCGTTGAACCCCTTTGATTCCATGCGATGCATCTCCCGCCTGATAGCAAGAATGGAGACTTCCCCATGACGATCTGGCGCAAGTCCAGCCGTAGCGAGAACGGACAGAACTGCGTGGAGTTGGCGTGGCGCAAGTCCAGTCGGAGTCAGAACGGCCAGAACTGTGTCGAGCTGTCAGTAGGCGCGATCCGGGACTCGAAGAACACCTCCGGTCCCACCCTCGCCGCTGACATCACCGCGCTGGTCAGCGCTGTGAAGGTCGATCGCTTCAGCTGAAGCAGCTCGCACGCTGTGGTGTTGACCAAAGCCGGACTTGGCACGTCGTTCCGAGAAATAGGGGTACGCGATGTTGAGGTGGACTTGGCGCAAGTCCAGTCGGAGCCCGAGCAGCCAGAACTGCGTCGAGTTGGCGTGGCGCAAGTCCAGCCGTAGCCAGAACGACCAGAACTGCGTCGAACTGTCCGCAGGCGCGATCCGGGACTCGAAGAACACTTCCGGCCCCATCATCACCGCGACATCACCGCGCTCATCGGCGCGGTGAAGGCCAACCGGCTCCACTAAGCAACTCACCCACCGTGGTATTGGCCAGGTCCTGGCAGTGTCGGTCGAGAAGATCGAGGCAGAGCTGCATCAAGTGCTCGGTGCGCTTGATCTGGCCGCGCTCGTTCACGCGCTGAAGACCATCGACCAAGCCGAGACGGCCTTGACCCGTGCTACTGAGGGCAGCCAACGCCCCGAATCCGCTCACGCGCTTGGCCTTCTCGCCCACGTCAAGCAGCGGCTTGGGCAGATCTACCAACAGGTCGAGGCGGCTCGAAAGCTTGTTCAGCAGTACCTGGCGAACATCGCGGGTGGAGGTGCGATAGCGGGAAACACCAGCAGCTTGACGAGCACGGTGACGCCGACGACACCTGATTCCTCGGCGGACAAGCCGAAGCAGATCAGCGACATCCTCGCCACGCTGCCGCCCAAGGTGCCCAAGCCCAACCCGACCGGCAAGAAGACCTTCGGCAAGGTGGTTGGCAGCGAGGAGGTCATCACGAGCGGGGTGGACGAGGAGTCGGCCGAGGTGTGGCAGCGCCTCATCGAGGCGGGGTTGTCGCCTCGAAGGAAGCCCATGTCCATCCACCACGTGGAGATGAAGGTGGCGCTGCGGATGGTCAAGAATGGCACCAAGAACCTGGAGCTGACGATCAACAACCGGCCGTGTCTGGGGTTCTTGAGCTGCGACAAGCTGCTTCCGGTACTACTACCCGAGGGCTACACCCTCACGGTGTATGGCCCTGACTGCAAAGGCGTCTTCAAGGGAGGCAAGAAGTGGTCGAGCTAGCTGTTTGGTACGACCAGGACGAGGGGCAGGATGAGATCGTCGTCCGGACGGAGGATGAGCTGAACGCCCTCATTGACCGCGTGCTGGACGACACCAAAGACCACCGCTGCCCTGCTGCTATCCAAGTCGGTATCAAGGGCAACGACGGCTACCCCGTCCTGGAAGTCGGGCTTGGCCAGGAGAAGGGCTTCGTCCAGTATCACGCCGAGGATGGTGGCAGTACCAAGGGAGAGGGCGACCCCGAGGCGTACGTGGAATACGTGTACATGGGCAACTTGAGCGAAGTGTCTGCCGATGTCGAGGTGGACATGCAGTTGGTGCGGCAGGGATTGGTGGAGTTCTTGAGGAGTGGTGGGCGTCCTTCGGTGGTTCAGGATTGAGGTCGCAGGCAACCTGGCCGCCTGCCTGCTCCGCTAAAGCAACTCATACACCGTGGCGTTGGCCAGGCCGCCTGCCTGGCACATCGTCTGTAGTCCAAATCGGACTCCAGCATCCCGCATGTGGTGCACCAGCGTCGTGGCCACCCGAACCCCCGACGCCCCCAGCGGATGCCCCAGCGCGATCGCCCCACCCCGCGCGTTGACCCGCCCCGGATCGGCCCCCGTCTCCGCCAGCCACGCCAGCACCACCGGCGCGAACGCCTCGTTGACCTCGAACGCCCCAATATCCCCGATCCCCAACCCAGCCCGCCGCAACGCCTTCGCGGTAGCCGGGATCGGCGCGGTCAGCCCGATCACCGGATCGTCCCCGGCCACCACGCACGTGTGCACCCTGGCCAGCGGCGTCAGCCCATGCGCCCGCGCCCACTCCGACGTGGTGATCGCCAGCGCAGCCGCCCCATCCGAGTTCTGCGAGGCCGTTCCGGCCGTCACCACCCCGTCCTCGCGGAACGGCGTGGACAGCGACGCCATCTTCGCCGGGGAGGTGTCGCGCCGGATGCACTCGTCCACCGTCAGCCCCGCCACCGGCGTGATCTCACCGGCGAACCAGCCCGAGTCCGTGGCAGTCGCCGCCTTGGCGTGACTGCCCAGCGCGTACTCGTCCAACCGCGCCCGCGAAAGCCCCCACTTGGCCGCGATCAGCTCCGCCGCCACCCCCAAGTCGAACGCGACCGCCTCCTCGGCATCAAACCCCGCCAACCCACCAAACCGCTCCCGCACCATCGGCCCATACGGCATCCCGGCAAACTGCTCGCCGACCTTCCCCTCACCGGCCCCAGCCGTCCCGCCAAGCCCCTTGGCGCCGCCGGTCCCGCCCGTTTCGCTGGCCCTGCCGGACCCGCCCGTCGCGGAAGCGCCCATCGGCACCCGGCTCATCACCTCGACCCCACCGGCCACCACGAAATCCGCCTGCCCGGATACCACCGTCGCCGCCGCGAACGCCACCGCCTGCTGCCCCGACCCACACTGGCGGTCCACAGTGGTCCCCGGCACCGACACTGGCCACCCCGCCGCCAGCACCGCGTTTCGGCCGACGTTCAGCGACTGCTCCCCGACCTGCCCCACGCACCCCCACACCACATCGTCAACACGCCCCGGGTCGAACCCGACCCGCTCCGCGAGCGCCACCAGCACCGCCCCGGACAGGTCGACCGGGTGCACCCGGCTCAACCCACCCCGCCGACGACCCACCGCCGTCCGCACGGCCCCCACAACCACGGCGTCTCGCATACCGCGATCCTAGAAGCGGGGAGCCCGCTTCTCCAGGAAAGCGGCCACACCCTCGGCGTAGTCGGCGCTGCTGACGGAGTGCTCGTAGAGCGCGTGGACGTCGGCGTCCTCGGTGGTACGCCCGTCGGTGATCCGGTTGATGATCGTCTTCGCGCCCCGGATGGTCACCTGGGAGCGGCCTGCCATCAGCTCGGCCAGCTCCCGTGCGCGCGTGTCCAGCGCGTCGGCCGGGTGCAACTCGTTGACCAGGCCGATGCGCAGCGCGGTGGGGGCGTCGATGATCTCGGCGGTGTAGAGGATCTGCTTGGCCCAGGACGGCCCCACCACGTCGACCAACTGCTTGGTCGACGGCAGGCTGAACACGATCCCGAGCTTCGCGGGAGTGATCCCGAACCGCGCGTCATCAGCGGCCAACCGCAGGTCAGCGGCCAACGCCAGCTCACACCCCCCACCGATGCAGAACCCGGTGATCGCCGCGATGGTCGGCTTGCCCAACCCCACCAGCGCCTCGGTGGCCGCATGGATGGCCACCTGGTACCGCCGGGCCCCCTCAGCGTCCCGGCGCAGGTCGGTGAACTCGCTGATGTCCGCCCCGGCCGAGAACGTGTCCGTCCCCCGGATGACCAACGCCCGCACGCTCTCATCGGCGGCGACCTGGGCGGCGATGATGGGGATGGCCGCCCACATGTCGTAGCTCAGCGCGTTGCGCTTGGCGGGCCGGTCAATGGTCAGGGTGGCCACCGGACCGTCAACAGCCAGGACGAGATGCTCACTCACCCGAGTCACCGTAGCCGCCGAGCCCGCCTCCGCGCGCGAGACGGCCGCCACACGGTTCGGGGACCATACTGGCCCCCATGCGCGCCTTGATCGTGGTGACCCTCCTGGCAGTCGCGAGCTGCTCGTCGACCGCCCAGACCGGCCGTGTCCCGGCGGGTCCGTCCACCTCGGCGGTCACCCCGAGCAAGGCAGGCGCGCCCCGGCTGAAGGTCGAGGAGGTCACCGGTGGCCTCACCCACGGCTGGGACATCGGCTTCCTCCCCGACGGCAAGGTCCTGGTCACCCAGCGCACCGGCGAGATGGCGCTGCTGTCCTCCGCCGCCCCCGGCGCGACCGTCACCACCCTCAAGGCCGACACCACCAGCGTCATGGTCCGTGGCGAGGGCGGCCTCATGGGCCTGGTGGTCCACCCCGACTTCGCGACGTCGCGGGAGTTCACCACCTGCCAGACCCACACGGAGAACGGCCAGCCCCGCGACATCCGCCTGGTCACCTGGCGCCTCACCGAGGACGAGACCACCGCCACCCGGGTCCGCGAACTCCTGACCGGCCTGCCCATCGCCTCGTCGGGCCGCCACTCCGGCTGCCGCCCCACCATCGCCGCCGACGGCGCCCTCCTGGTCGGCACCGGCGACACGGCCGTGGGCGCCTACCCCCAGGACCCGGCCAACCTGGGCGGCAAGGTCCTGCGGATCGACCTCAAGACCGGCAAGCCCCTGCCCGACAACCCCACCCCGAACTCCCCCGTCTACACCTACGGCCACCGCAACATCCAGGGCGTCGCCCTCCGCCCGGGCACCGACCAGGTCTTCACCGCCGAACACGGCCCCGACAAGAACGACGAGATCAACCTCCTGACCCCCGGCGGCAACTACGGCTGGGACCCAGCCCAGGGCGGCATGGTCGAGGGCTACGACGAAGACGTCCCCATGACCGACCTGACCCGCTACCCCGACGCCGTCCCCGCCATCTGGGAATCCGGCGACACCACAGAAGCCATCTGCGCCGCCACCTTCCTCACCGGCCCCCAATGGGGTGACCTGGACGGCGCCCTGGTGGCCACCGCCCTGCGCGGCGCCAAGCTGATGATCTTCACCCTGGCCGACGACGGCACAGTCACCTCGGTAGCCATCCCCGACGAGTTCCAGGACACCTTCGGCCGCCTCCGAGCCACCCGAACCGCCCCCGACGGCACCCTCTACGTCACCACGTCGAACGGCGACAACGACAAACTCCTCCGCATCACCCCAGCGTGAGGCACGTTGGGAGTGAACCCGAGCTACGGGTAGCGAGCATCCGAAGCGCTTGCCAGGCTTTCAAAAAAAGGTACACTTTTGGCAAGTGACCCGATGGTCGGGGAGGTGCTCCGATGAACGTAAAGCTCGCTGAGCAGCGGGAGCGTGCTCTGGATACCTTTCGTCGGGTCGAACGCATCGAAGCTGTTGCCGCGACGGTGCCGGACGCGGCAGCCGACGAGCTCTACGACGTCGTGGACGAGATGCTGGAGGAGATGCCCCCGGTACGGGTCGGTGTGGCGGCCGAGATCCTGGGCCTGACCAAGCCCACCGTCAGCAAGTGGCGCGAGCGGGGCGTGCTCAAGCCCGCGACCGACACCCCTGTCCAGACTCTCGACCCCCACCGCCTGCGCGACGTCCTGCGCATCGTCAAGGAACTGCGAGCGGCCTCCGAGCAGCCGGGCAACCTCGTCGATGAGGTCTGGTACCGACTGCAAGACCAGGTCCTGCTGGAGTCTGACGACGTGCGCGCCGGACTGGCTGCGTGGAAGTCCGGAAACGTCCAAGACGCCTGACCCTCCCACCTGCTGGTTCCCCAGAAGATCGGCTCTGGCACCGTCTTTCGGTGCCTAAGAGTCCACCAGTGAAGGTCCAGATCACACATCCGGCTGCTTCAGCACGCGATCGACTGCACCGCCGCGAACGGAAGCAGTACGACGCCTGGCTCACGGAGTTGAAGTGCCAGGGCTGCCGAGTGGCGGGCTACCGCATGACCGGAGACCTCGTAGACCGTCTCTGCGTACGCCACCTGTCAGACAACATCCGCGCCATCACCGCGTTTGAGGCTCCCGAACACGCGGTGATCATCGCCATCGGCCCTCACGACACCACCAACCCAGACCTCGACGTCTACACCCAGATCTACCACCTCCTCGGCATCACCCCACCCTCCGGCGAACGAACCAAACCAGCCTGCTGCGACAACCACTCGGGCCTACCACCAGAGGCCGCCGTAGTAGCCGACACCATCGCCGCGAACCTGACCAACCTGGCAAGGGCAAACCGACGCAGGCGCTGAACTCACCGAGTCCTGAGTGTCCCCTCCACCCGCACCGACAGCAGTGCCGGAGGGTGTCCAGGCCGAGACGAGAGTGCCACCTCTGTGATGAAGAAGCACACGGTGGGCACAGTCTTACCTGCGCCACCGTGCACCGATCGCGGCTGACCTCTCCGTGCCTTGGAGTTGTTGGCGTTCAGGAACTCAACGCCATGATCCCGAGGGCCGCCAGCGCCACGAGCAGGAGGCTGTGGATGTCGGCGGCGGTCCAGCCCAGCGCGGCCAGGACCACGACGATGATCAGAACAGCACGTATCTTCCGTAGCGCAGGGCGAGCGGGGAAGATTTCCCCAAAGCCAATGTTGACGGTCATGCTTCTGCCTCCGACTCGGCCGTGGACGTTGTCTACCGAATACCTCACCGCACAGCCTCTGACCTGCGCAATCCTTGTTGCTGACAACGGACATGCAACAACTTCGCAAGACATGGGAGGACATCGCGTTGCCTGCGCCGATGAAACGGATTGCCACAACCAAACGCTCCCTGGCCCGGTTGGCCGCGCAACTGCGCCAACTGTGGGATTCCGCGCCCGTGGGCAGGCCGTCGATTGCGCAGATTGCGAAGTCCGGCCAAGCCAGCCGTGCGGCCATCTACGCCGCGATGTCCGGCCGCGTCCTGCCGTCCAGGAACACTCTGCAAGCCATGGTGATCGCTTGGTCGCCCGGCGCCGAGGCTGATGTACCCGTGTGGATGGCGTTTCGCGCCCGATGCGCGGACGAGATGAGCCGCGAGCCTCCAGGCCGGCCTGACAGCCCACCCGGCCCGATCTTGGCGCTCGACCACGACGCACACGGCGACCTCGCTTTGAGCGGGGGCGACATACGCCAGATGCGATTGACCGCAGGATGCTCGCTGACCCAGCTTGCGAGGGGGATCAACTACAGCAAGGGGTACCTATCCAGGCTGGAGAACGGGCACAGGCCGGTTCCTCCCTCGGTAGCCCAGGCCGTTCGCCGCTTCCTCGCATTTCCCGTAGACGATACGAACGAGTAATCGTTCTGTTACTACTGGTCAGAGGGAGCCGGCAGCGCTCGACTGGTGGGATCTTTCCGCGTTTTCTCAGTTCGCCGCCTGCTGAGGACCGATCTTGTCCGGAACGCGCCCTACGGTGGTGGCAACCGGTCAGGTCGCGCCGGGATCTTCGATTGCGGCGATTTGCCTGATCACCCCGGAAGCTGACGAGGAAATGCAATGCTTGGTCCAACGGATTTTCCTGAGCCCACCCTTATTTCGGTCAATGGGGTGGAACTCGAAGTCTTCGAAGCGGGTCGGCAGAATGGCGGAGAGCCCATTGTGCTCTGTCACGGCTGGCCGGAGCACGCCTTTTCTTGGCGTCATCAGGTGCCTGCCCTTGTCGCGGCGGGCTACCATGTCATCGTGCCGAACCAGCGGGGTTACGGGAACTCATCCCGTCCGGCTGGAGTGGCGGACTACGACATCGAGCACTTGTCGGGTGATCTCGTCGCGCTTCTCGATCACTACGGGTACGACGATGCCACTTTTGTCGGTCATGATTGGGGTGCGAATGTCGTTTGGGGGCTGACCTTGTTGCATCCAGACCGTGTGAACAAGGTGGTCAACCTGAGCTTGCCCTACCTCGAGCGCGGAGAGAAGCCCTGGGTCGAGGTCATGGAAGATGTGCTTGGTGGCGACTTCTATTTCGTCCACTTCAATCGGCAGCCAGGCGTCGCGGACGCTGTGTTCGACGAGAACACCTTCCAGTTCCTCCGCAACATGTACCGGAAGAACGTGCCCCCCGCAGGGCCTCAGCCGGGTATGGCGCTGATCAATCTCGCCAGGGCGGAAACGCCACTCGGTGAGCCCGTGATGAGCGACGGTGAGCTGGCCGTTTTCGTCTCCGCTTTCGAGTCGTCGGGGTTCACGGGCAGCGTGAACTGGTACAGAAACGTCGACCGCAACTGGCACTTGTTGGCGGACGTGAACCCCATCATCCAGCAGCCCGCCCTCATGATCTACGGCGACCGGGATGCGGTCTCGAGGTCTGAGAACCTGGCGGAGTTCGTGCCCGATGTGGAAGTGGTCAGCCTGGACTGCGGTCATTGGATCCAGCAGGAAAAGCCGGAAGAGACAAACCAGGTGATCCTGAAATGGCTGGAACAGCAGGGTGCCGAGTGAAGAAGCCTAGGCGGGCTGCCAGGTCATCAGGCCCGCGCCCCAGGTGATGCCGGAGCCGAAGGCGGCCATGCCCAGCAGGCGGGGCTCGTCGAGGAGGCCGTCCGCGCGGGCTTGTGCCATGGCGATGGGGATGGAGGCGGCGGAGGTGTTCGCCGTCTTCTCCACCGTCAGCACCAGCCGCTCCGGGGGGAGGTCGAGGTTGCGGGCCACCGCCTTGAGGATGCGGGCGTTGGCCTGGTGGGCGATGAACAGGTCGACGTCCTTGACCTCCAGTCCCCGCTCCGCCAGCACATTGCGCGTGTACTCCGTCATCAGCGTGACGGCGTGGTCGTAGATCTCCCGGCCGCGCATCCGCAGCAGGCCGTCGTGGCGGGGCGCGTACAGCAGGTCAGTCAGCTCGCCGTCGGTGGCCAGGTGGAAGGTGGGCCGGGCCGCGGCGGGGGCGTCGGCCACGACGACCGCGCCCGCCCCGTCGCCGAGCAGCACCGCCGTCGCGCGGTCCGTCTTGTCCGTGATGCGGGACAGCGCCTCCGCCCCGCACACCAGCACGTGCCCTGCCCGCCCGGTCTCCACCAGTGCCGCCGCGTGATCCAGGGCGTACAAGAAGCCCGCGCACGCCGCGTGCAGGTCGAACGCCGCCGCGTGCGGGGTCCCCAGGGCTCGGGCCACCTCCACGGCCAGCGCCGGGGTCACGTGGTCAGGGGTGATGGTCGCGACCACGACGTGCCGCACCGCACCGGGATCGACCCCCGCGTCGGCCAGGGCGGCGGCAGAGGCGGCGATGGCCAGCTCCGCCAAGGACCCGTCCTCGGGCAGCCACCGGCGCTCCCGGATGCCCGTCCGCTTGACGATCCACGCGTCGTCCGCCCCGATGTCGGCGAAGTCGGCGTTGGTGATCACCGTCTCCGGCAGGGCGCTGCCTACTCCGATGATGGCCGCGGGCATGGCGTCTCCCCGATCGGACGGCCGAGGGTGACCGCGTGGAGGCCGCCGTCGGCGTGGATGATCTCCCCGGTCACGCACCGGGACAGCTCGGACAGCAGGAACAGGACCGGGCCCGCGACGACAGCGGGGTCGGCGCGGTCCCACCCGAGCGGCGCCTCGGCCGACCACCGGTCGGCCAACGTGTCGAACGTGCTGATCGCCCGTCCCGCCACCGTCTCAATAGGACCGGCGGCCACCAGGTTGACCCGGATGCCCGACCCACCCAAGTACATCGCCAGGTACCGGCACAGCGACTCCAGCGCCGCCTTGCTCACGCCCATCCAGTCGTACCCGTACCACGCCGTCGACGCGTCGAAGTCCAGGCCGACGACGCTCCCGCCCCGCCGGGACAGCAGCGGCGCCAACGCGACGGTCAGCGCGTGCAGGGAGTACGCCGAGATGTGGAACGCCGAGGTGGCGCTGTCCTTCGACGTGGTCAGGAAGTTCGCGCTGTGCGCGTCCCGGGGCGCGGCGGCGATGGCGTGGACGACCCCGTCGAGCCCGCCCCACCGCGCTTCCAGGTCCGCGGCGAGCCGGTCGAAGTGCGCGGGCTCGTTCACATCGAGTTCCAGCACGTCCGCGGGCTTGGGCAGGCACGCGGCCGAGGCCCGGGTGATGCGCATGGACCGGCCGAACCCGGTCAGCACGATCTCCGCTCCCGCGTCCTGCAGCGCGCACGCGGTGGCGTAGGCGATCGAGTCCTGGTTCAGCACCCCGGTGACCAGGTACCGACGGCCGGTGAGATCAAGCATCAGACGCCTCGCAAGACCAGGGCCGCGTTGTGGCCGCCGAAACCGAACGACGTGGACAGCCCCAGACCCGGGGGCAGCGGGCAAGCGGAAAGCACGTGGGCCAACGGACCCAGTTCCGGGTCGGGGACCCGCAACCCGACGGTCGGCGGCGCGATCCCCGCCCGCAGCGCGAGAAGCGTGGCGATGGCCTCCACCGCCCCCGCCGCGCCGAGCAGGTGACCCACACTGGACTTGGTGGAGGACAACGGAATATTGGACATCGGCGCCCCCAGCGCCAGCCGCAGGGCGCGCACCTCGGCCTCGTCGTTCAGCCGGGTCCCCGTGCCGTGCGCGTTGACGTACACCACGTCCGCGGCAGCGGCCCCCGCGTCGGCCATGGCCCGCGACACGGCGGCGGCGGCCGTCACCCCCGAGGGCTCCGGCGCGGTCAGGTGGAAGCCGTCCGAGGTCGCGCCGTACCCGACGACCTCCCCCAAGACCGACGCCCCCCGCGCCTCAGCCGCCTCAGCGTCCTCCAACACCAGCACCCCAGCGCCCTCACCGAGCAGGAACCCGTCCCGGTCGACGGAGAACGGCACCGAATCCCCACTGGCCGACAGCGCGCTCGCGTTCAGGAACGACGACCGCACCAACTCGATCGCCGCCGCCTCCGCCCCGCCGACCACCACCGCGTCGACCTCGCCTGCGCGCAGCATCCGCAGCCCGGCCCCGATCGCCGCCGCCCCGGCCGCGCACGCCGCCCCGAGGCCATAGGACTCCCCGCGAAACCCGTACCGCATGGCGATGGCCGCCGCCGCCGCGTTCGGCATCGACAGCGCGGGCAGCAGCGCCGAGACGTGCGAGCCGCCGTGCGTGCCCAGCGCCGAGGCGGCGTCCTCCACACTGGACAGACCACCCAGCGCGTTGCCGATCACACACCCGACCCGGTCCGCCGGGTAGGCGGGCCAGCCCGCCTGCGCCAGCGCCTCATCGGCGGCGACCAGCGCGAGCTGGCTGAACCGGTCGGTGCGCCGGACGTCACGCCGGGCCAGCAGCGACGACGGCGTGAAGTCCAGGCAGCGCCCCAGACCGTCGACGATGCCGGAGTGCCCATCCACCGCGCGCTTGTGCAGGGCGTCGGCGCCGACGCCCAGCGGCGTCACCGCGCCGACGCCCGTGACGACGGCGCGGCGCCTCATTCGAGGCCGGCGCGCCGGTAGATCAGGCTCAGCGCCTCGCCGATGGTCTCGATGGTGTCGAAGTCGGCCACCTTGAGATTGACGCCGAGCCTGTTCTTGACCGTCTGGTGCAGCTCGACGATGTCGAGGGAGTCGACCTCCAACTCGTCGAAGGACGCCTCCGGGGTGATCCGGTCGCGGTCGACACCGAAGTCGACCAGGGTGTCCTCGACAAGGGTGTCGATGGCCTTGCGGTCGATTACCGTGGACAAGAAGGGCTCCCTATTACGCGGTGGCGAGGTCTTTCGAGGCGTGGAACGGTGACCAGTACCACTGCCGCCAGTAGCTCTCGGCGAGGTCGAGCCACAGCTCCAGTCGCTCGGTGCTGTCCAGGAAGCGATTCACGCTGACCACCAGCCAGCTGTAGACGGCCTGGCTGTCGCGGCAGCCGCCGCAGTCGCCGGACGTGCAGCAGAACTGCTGGGTCTCGTAGTCCGCGCCCCACACCGTGAACCCGGGCAGCACCGGGTTGCCGTTGGCGACCCGCTGGGCGTGCACCGGGTTGTTGACGCTGAGGCTGGGGCACACGTCGTAGCCGAAGGTGCCGCCCCAGTGCGAGCGGCCGGTGATCAGCGAGGAGATGAAGTACGGGTGGCTGACCACCGCCTCCGGGTACATCTCCTTGACCCGCATGGCCTCGGCCAGCGTGCTGGTCTCGTCCTTGATCCGCAGCGGGTGGTCGGTGCCGTGCTCGCTGTAGAAGTTGAACGTGACGATGTTGCCGTTCTCGGCGATCCGGCGCACGGTCGGCTCGACGAAGGGCAGGCCCGGCTCGGACAGCGCGTAGATGAACATGACCCGCGGGTCGTCGCGGTAGTGCGACAGGGCCTTGTCGAACAGCCCGGAGAAGGTCTTGCCGTTGGGCCGGATCGCCCGCAGGTCGTCGTCGAGCGGCCCGCCGCCGAACAGGCTGACCACAATGGACATCTTCTCCGAGCCGGGGAGGTCCGGCATCGGCCGCAGCCCGTTGGTGGAGACCGTCACGAACGGCAGGTACTCCAGGAACGGCTCGATGCGCTGCGGCACCAGGGTGGGCTCGCCGCCGATCAGCGTGGCCTGGGTGGTGCCCTCGTCGGCGATGCGCCGGGCGAAGGCCCTGATCTTGTCCACGTCGGTCAGCTCGCGCACCGCGGTGTCGAAGCCGCCCTCGAAGTACCAGCAGCCCTTGCACCGGATGTTGCACGCGTTGGTCAGGTGCACCTCGCACGCGCGCACGGTGCGGGCGAAGCGCCGGATGCGGGTCATCCGCTCGGCCATGTCCGGGCGCTCGGCCAGCAGCTCGGACAGGCGCTTCTTGGTCCACTGCCTGCTGGGCGCGGGCGAGGCTAAAGAAATGGGTACGGCCATGGGTGTGTCCCCCCGGTTCGTCGTTACGCCGGGACCGTCAGGCCCAGCTTCTCGATCCGCGGGGTGACCCGCTCGCGCCAGAGGTCCGCGGCCTGGCCGTTGGTGGTCTTGCGCAGTCCGAACCGGACGGCCAGCTTGGCGCGCTCGGAGCGCGGGCTGCCGAAGATGCCGATGAACGTCGGCCACAGGCGGTCCAGCGCCTGCTGCAGGCCCTCGCGGCCCTCGGCGTCCTGGGCCAGGTTGCGGCAGACCCGGGCGCCGTGGGCAATGTGGATCTTCTCGTCCAGGATGATGGTGCGCACCGCGTCGGCCCACGGCTTGTAGCTGCTGTGCGCGAACTCCTCCAGCATCACCATCGCGGTCTCCTCCCCGACGTAGGAGAAGATGCCGCGCTCGGCCCAGGTGGTGCAGGTGTGCAGCTCCTTGGCGGAGAACAGCTCCCGGTCGTGCAGCTTCTGCTGCTCCATGTAGGAGGTGTCGATGCCCAGTTCGGCGAGGACCTTCGAGCCCTTCTTGTAGTGGTCGAACTCCTCGACCGCGCGCTCGGCGCACACCATCGCCTCCTCGGCGGTGGGGGCCAGCGGGTAGAACACCTGGATGTAGTCGTCGGCGCCGGACAGTTCGCCCTCGGTGTTGACCGTGATCTGGCGCAGCGCCACCTCGCGGTACTCCTCCGGCATGCGGAGGAACTCGTCGGGGGTGCGGACGACAACTTCCTCGTCAACGGGGATCGACATCATCGACATGGGCGACTTCGACTCCTTCTGTGCTCGCTGCGGACGTGCGCGAACCGGGCTATACCGGGGCTATTGGCTGGCTCTCGAACGGCAATAATTGATCAACGTAATGCGCTCATGCCGTCGGTTCGACCGGGAAACAGCGTTTATCGAAATGCTGCCGCGATGTCGAATGTGGATCGGTTTCACACCTGACCTTTGAGCCCAGCCTCCCCCCTGGCAACCCGGAGCCCCACTCCGGACAAGCGACGGTACATCGCCTGTGACCAGGTGTGCAAGGAGGATCGGCGCATGACTTTCGCCCCGGCCGTGGCTATCCTTCTGGTGCGTCGGCCGGGGGTTTACGACCGTGTTTACCGACTGTCGGTAAAGGGGGGTGGATGGTCCACTCTCCGTGTACTGCCCGCCCGCCGCGCAAGTGAGGACAGCCTTAACACACGGGCTGGCGCGAATTGGGTGAAAACGTGGAAAAGCGCCCGACCAGGGCAGATGGGGTGGGCCGAACGGCCCATTCGACTGGTACGAGAAGGGGGAACGTCCAATGGTGGGACGAGACGAGTTCGCCAAGCGGTTCGAGGAGTTCGTCACCGGCGTGGACCCCGAGCGCTCCCTGGCGGGCGTCGGCCCGGACGACAACCTGTTTGACGCGGGCGTCCTGGACTCCTTCACCGTCGTGAAGGTCATCGTGTTCCTGGAGGAGCTGACCGGCGCGCCGATCGACCTCGGCGAGGCCAGCATCGAGTCCTTCGCCACGCTCAACGGCATCTACGACACCTTTGTCGAGCATGCGGCGCCTTGACTTCCTCACCGAGCCCGACGAGCGGATGTGGGCCTCCTTCGCCCACTGCCGCGCCACCGCGCCGGTGCTGTGGGCCGAGCCGATCCACATGTTCTGCGTCTTCGGCCACCGCGCCATCCAGACCTGTCTGACCAGTTCGGACTACACAGTCGAGTACCCCTTCCGCGTCTCGGCGCAGGTCTTCGGCCGCACGCTGCTCGAC
The DNA here is from genome assembly GCF_053813445.1 of Actinokineospora lacus. Taxonomy (NCBI): domain Bacteria; kingdom Bacillati; phylum Actinomycetota; class Actinomycetes; order Pseudonocardiales; family Pseudonocardiaceae; genus Actinokineospora; species Actinokineospora lacus. The sequence continues at coordinate 333,995 of NZ_JBQERA010000003.1, read as the reverse complement.
ATGGACGGTCCGGAACAGACCCGGCTGCGCAAGGTCCTCGGCGGACTGTTGGTCGGCCGCGCGGACAACGTCCCCTTCGCCGGGATCGTCGACACCGCGGTCGCCGAGGTGCTCGACGGTCTCGATGATGCCGGTGAAACTGCCGGTGTGGACTTCGTCGAACGGGTCGGGCGCGGCCTGCCCGCCATGGTGACCGCCCGCTTCCTCGGTATCCCGGAATCGGAGCGCGGCTGGGTCTTCGGGCACCTGCGCTATCTTCTTGATCATCTCGATGGCAGCAGCCGGGATTTCGCCGTCGCCACGCGGCTGCGCCGGGAAGTCGCCGATTTGGCCGCCCGCCTGATTGCCGACGGCGGCGCGCCGGAGGGCACCGTGCTCGCCCGGCTGCGCGCCGAGGTCGCCGCGGGCGCGCTGGGCGTCGCCGACGCGGTCGGGCTGGTGCTGCTCGTGCTCGCCGCGGGCGTGGAGACCTCCACCGGTCTGCTGTCGAACACCATGGCCACGCTCGCCCGGTTCCCGCACCTGCGCCCCGCCGACGCCGACGGGGTCGCCCGGTTCGTGCGCGAGGTCGCCCGCTGGGAGCCGCCGCAGACCGACACCGTCCGCTTCGCCCGCCGCGACACGGTCCTCGACGGCGTGGACATCCCCGGCGGCAGCGCGCTGAAACTCGTGCTGGCGAGCGGGAACCGCGACGAGGCCGTGTTCGTTGACGGGGAGGTGTTCGACCCCGACCGGCCCGCCCGCCCGAGCCTGAGCTTCGGGCACGGGCCGCACTCGTGCCTGGGGACGCACGTGGCGCTCGGGGTCGCGACCGGCTTCTTCACCGCGTTCCTCGCCCGGTTCCCGGACGCCGCGGTGGTCGGGCCGGTGCCGCAGATCCAGGGCTGGACGTTCCGCGCTCCGGCCGCGTTGACCGTGTCCACCGGGGGGAGGGCCGCATGAGCCAGGCGCGGCTGCGCGCGTTGTGGGGCGAGGCGCTGGAGCTCTCCGGCGAGTGGTCGCCGGAGGCCACCTTCTTCGAGCTGGGCGGGTATTCGCTGCTCGCGCTGTCGGTGGCCGACCGGCTGCGGGCCGAGTTCGGCGTCGACGCCCCGCGCACCGTGGTCTTCGAGCACCCCACGTTCCAGGCGCTGTCGGAATGGCTCGCCGCCGCGTCGGTCGAGCTGTCCACGAAGGACAGCGGCGGTGGCGTCGAGCGGACGCTGTCGCCGTTGCAGCAGGCCTATGTGCTCGGTGAGACCGGCGGGTTCGACCTGGCGTCGCCCGCGGTGTTCGTCGAGGACTACGCCTGCGCCGACCTCGACGTCCCCGCGCTGCGCTCGGCCGTGCTGGCCCTGATGGAGCGCCACGAGATGCTGCGGGCGCGCTTCCGCGCCGACGGGACCTACCGGGTGGCCGACGTGCCCGCCGAGGCGCCGCTCGCCGTCCGCGACCTGAGCGCGTGGCCCGCCGAGGAGGTCGACGCCGAGCTGGCCGCCGTCCGCGCGGGCCTGGTCGCCTCCCCGCCCGAGCTGGAGTCCGGGACGGCCTGGGAGTTCCGGGTCTTCCGGGTGCCCGCGGGCTACCGGGTCGTGGTGTGCGGTCGGCTGCTGGCCTTCGACGGCCGGTCGGGGGACATCGTCGCCGACGAGCTGCGCACCCTGCTGTCCGGCGGGTCGCTGCCCCCGGTCGAGTACGGCTTCGGCGAGTACCGGGCCGCGGTGTCCGCGCTGCGCGAGGGCGCGGAGCACGCCGCCGCCCGCGAGCACTGGCGCCCGCGCCTGGCCACCCTGCCGCCCGCCCCCGACCTGCCCCGTGCCCCTGAGTCCCGTGCCCCTGAGTCCGGCCACACCGATCCCGGCCACACTGATCCCGGCCACACCGGCCTGCGCAGGCGCACCGCGGTCCTGGACGAGCCGCGCTGGGCGGCGTTCAAGGCCCAGGCGGGCGCGCACGGCGTCACCACGACGGTCGCCCTGTGCGCGGCCTTCGCCGAGGTGCTGCGGCACTTCAGCGCCGAGGCCGACTTCACCGTCAACGTCATGTACGGCGAGCGCCGCCCGACCCACCCGGCGGTCTCCGACGTGGTCGGCAACTTCAGCGACACGCTCCTGCTGGAGTGCCGCTCGGACCCGTCGGCCACCTTCGCCGAGCGGGCCGCCGCCCTGGGCGCGCGGCTGGTGGCCGACCTCGCGCACGGCGCGTTCAGCGGGGTGGAGGCCATCCGCGAGCTGAACCAGCGCCACGGCAACACCCTCGGCGCGGCGATGCCGGTGGTCTTCGCCAGCGTCGTCGGCGGGCGCTCGCAGGACGGGATCTTCCTGGAGCGGCTGGGCTGGACCAGGGTCGTCGGCGAGATCCACACCCCGCAGGTGAGCTTCGACCACCAGGTCTTCGACAGCCGCGACACCCTGGTCGCCAACTGGGACACCGCCGACGCGCTGTTCCCGCCCGGCCTGGTCGACGCCATGTTCGAGGGCTACCGCGCCCTGCTCGACCGGCTCAGCGCCGACCCGGCGGCCTGGCTGCGGACGGCGTTCGACCTCACCCCGCGCGCCCAGCTCGACCTGCGGGACCGGGTCAACGACACCGCCGCCGACCTGCCGGTCACCACCCTGCACGGCCCGGTGTTCGCCCAAGCCGCGCGCACCCCGGACGCCGTCGCCGTCATCTCGCCCGACCGCGTGCTGACCTACCGCGACCTGGCCGCGCTGGCGGGCGGCGTGGCGGCACAGCTGGCCGGGTGCGCGCCGGGCGAGCCGGTGCTGGTCCGCCAGGACCGCGGCTGGCGGCAGGTCGTGGCGCTGCTGGGGGTGCTGGCCGCGGGCGGGGCGTACGTGCCGATCGCCCGCGACTGGCCCGCCGGGCGGGTCGCCGCCGTGCAGGCCAAGGTGGGGGCGCGCCACGTCGTCGGCGAGCCGGTCGACGGCTGCCGTCAGATCACAGTGGACAGTCCCGGTGAGCCGCCGGACGTGCCCGAGGACCCCGACGCGCTGGCGTACGTGCTGTTCACCTCCGGCACCACCGGCGAGCCCAAGGGCGTGGCCCTGCGGCACCGGGCCGCGGCGAACACCGTCGCCGACGTCAACCGCCGCTACGGCGTCGGCCCGGCCGACCGGGTGCTGGGCATCTCCGAGGTGACCTTCGACCTGTCGGTCTACGACGTGTTCGGCCCGCTGGCCACCGGCGGCGCGCTGGTGACCGTGGCCGAGGACGCCGCCCGCGACGCCGCCGCCCTGCACGCCCTGGTCGCCGAGCACGGCGTGACCGTGTGGAACAGCGTCCCCGCGTACCTGGGCATGCTGCTGGACTACCGCGCCGCCGCCCCGCGCCCGGCGCTGCCGTCGCTGCGGCTGGCGCTGGTCAGCGGCGACTGGGTGCCGGTCACCCTGGGCGGCGCGCTCGCCGGGGACCTGCCCGGGGTCGGGCTGGTCAGCCTGGGCGGGGCCACCGAGGCCGCCATCTGGTCCAACCACCACCCCGTCGGCTCGGCGCCGCTGCCCGGCTGGGCCAGCGTCCCCTATGGACTCCCGCTGGCCAACCAGTCGTTCCGGGTGCTCGACGACGCGCTCGCCGACCGCCCCGACTGGGTGCCCGGCGACCTCCACATCGGCGGCGTCGGCCTGGCCGAGGGCTACCACGCCGACCCCGCGCTGACGGCCGCGGCGTTCATCGAGCGCTGCGGCGAGCGGCTGTACCGCACCGGCGACCGCGGCCGGTACCGGCCCGACGGCCTGCTGGAGTTCCTGGGCCGCCGGGACAGCCAGGTCAAGGTCAACGGCTTCCGGGTCGAGCTCGGCGAGGTCGACGCGGCGCTGCTGGCCCAGCCCGGCGTGCGCGCCGCGGGCGCGGTGCTCTCCGCCGACGACCGCGGCGGTTCGCTCGTGGCCCACATCGTCGCCGATGACGACACCGACGACGAGACCATCCAGGCCGGACTCCGCGAGCGCCTGCCCGGCTACCTCATCCCGCGCGCCCTCATCCGCCACGACGCGCTTCCCCTGACCGGCAACGGGAAGGTCGACCGCGCGAAGCTGCGCCAGGTGAGGCCGGAGACCGGCGGCACGGTCGCGGCGCCGGTGTCCTCGGTCGAGGAGCGGCTGCTGGTGCTCTGGCGCGGGGTGGTCGACGTCCCCGGTGTCACCGACGACTTCTTCGCCGCGGGCGGGCACTCCCTGGCCGCCGCCGCGCTGATGAACGCCGTCGAGGGCGAGTTCGGCGTGCGCCTGCCGCTGGGCGCGCTCTACGAGCGGCGCACCGTGCGCGACCTCGCGCCCCTGCTGGCCGAGCAGGTCCCGGCGGGCCCCGCTCTGGTCCGCTTCGGCGGCGACGGCGACCCGGTCGTCTTCGTGCACCCGGTCGGCGGGGACGTGTTCTGCTACGCCCCGCTCGCTGCCGCGCTCGACGGCTTCCGGGTGTTCGCCATCGCCGCCGACCCGGGCCCCACCGGCGAGCCGACGCTGCCCGAACTGGCCAAGCAGTACCTGGACCTGGCCGAATCCGTCACCGGCGAGGCGCCCCTGCGGCTGGCGGGCTGGTCCTTCGGCGCCGTCTTGGCCTACGAGATGGCCCGCCAGGCCCGCGAGAACGGCCGCGAGTGCGCCGTCGTCCTCCTGGATCCGTGGCTGCCCCGCACCCCTGGCGCCGAGGTCGCCGAGGACGTCCTGCGGGCGTCGTTCGCGCACAACCTCTCCCAGGGCCGCAGCACCGACGCCAGTGTCGTTCCCGGACTCACCGAAACCACCATTTCCCAGCTCTACGCCCGCTACCGTGGCGCCATGCGGGCACTGCTGGGGCATCGTTTCCGCGCCGATCCGGGGTTGCGCCCGCTGCTCGTCACCGCCGGGGAAGGGCTCGGCCGGGGCGGGGCGGACTTCCTCGTCCCGCTCGACCTCCCGGACGCGCACCGCGTCGACGGCGACCACTTCGCCGTGGTCGACCCCGCCCGCGCCGCGGAGCTGGCCGCGCTGATCAGGCAGGGGCTGCGGTGACGCCGTCGGTGCAGGTCATCGGGTTCGGGCCCGCCGGGCTCGGGCTGCCGCTGGCCGCCGACCGCCTGGGCAGGCTGGACGAGCTGGGCGCGGCGGGCCTGGTCTTCCTCGACCGAGCCCGGCACGCCGAGGCGCTGCGGGTCAGCCGCTTCCCGTACCTCATCGACTCCAATTCCCCCGCCGGGGACTTCACCGCCGCCGTCGACCCCGACGGCCGGTTCGGGCCGGTGCTGCGCAGGCCCGCCGCCGCCGAGCTGCGGGCCCGTGCCGCCGAGCCGGTGCCGCTGCGCCTGGTCGGGGCGTACCTGGGCGACATGGCCGACAACATCACCACCTGGCTGCGCACCGGCGCGGGCGAGGTGCGCTACGGCCGCGCGGTGGCCACCGTCCGCAGGCACGGCACGACGTTCACCAGCTACGACGCCGAGGGCCGCCCGATCACCGATTCCCGCTCGGTCGTGCTGGCCACCGGGGCGCGGGAGGCGGTCGAGGTGCCGGGCGTGCCGCCCGAGCGGGTCGTCGCCTCCGCCGCGGTGCTCGCCGGGCGCCGCCGCGCCGAGCCGGGCGGGCACGCGGTCATCGTCGGCGGCTCGCACAGCGGATTCGCCGTCGCCGACGTGCTGCTGCGCAAGCACGGCGTCGCGGGCGTCACCGTGGTGCACCGGGGGCTCAGCCTCGGGTTCGCCAGCCTCGCGGACCTGGCGGGCATGGACGCCGCGCTGTTCGCCCCGAGCGCGGTGTGCCGCGAGACCGGGCGCGTCAACCGGTTCACCGGGCTGCGCAGCCGCGCCCGCGAGCTGTGCCTGGCCGTGCTGGCGGGCAGCGAGCCGCGCGTGCGGCTCTGCGCCGACGGCACCCCCGAGGCCGCGCTGGCGCTGGCCGAGGCCACCTTGGTCGTCTCGGCCTCCGGCTACCGCAGCGCCGTCCCGGCCCTGTACGACGACGAGCACCCGGTCCCGGTCACCCGGCTGGGCGGCGCCGCCCTGGTCGACGACCAGTGCCGCGTGCTCGGACCCGACGGCCCCATCGCCGGGGTCCACGGCCTGGGCATCGGGTTCGCCCGGCTGCACCACACCGGCGAGCGGCGCGTCGGCGTCAACGTCTTCCACGGCCCCGACGCCGGGGACATCCTGGCCAACCTGCTCCACCCCGCGGCCGCCCCCGCGGGCACCTAACCGAAAGGCAAACCCACCATGTCCAAAGCGATCGGTGACGCGGCCAGCCCCGGCGAGGAGCGGGACTGGTCCAATTCGCTGCGCCGGGGGCGGGTGCCCGGACCCCGCCTGCCCGAGCAGCGGGTGCTCGACGGCCCGGTCGGGATGAGCACCAAGAGCGTCCACTGTGGAACCTACGTCGACCCGGTGACCGGCTCGGTCGGCACGCCGATCTTCCAGACCTCCACCTTCGAGTTCAACGAGCACACCTACGGCGCCTTCGACCAGGGCCACATCCGCGACGTGCCGATCTACGGCCGCTACGGCAGCCCCAACCAGTGGGTCGTGCAGGAGAAGGTCGCCGCGCTGGAGAACGCCGAGAGCGCCGTGGTGTTCTCCTCCGGCATGGCCGCCATCACCACCACGCTGCTCACCCTGACCAACCGCGGCGGGCACATCGTCACCTCCCGCGACGTCTACGGCGGCACGTTCAACCTCATGCGCGAGGACATGCCGCAGTACGGGCGCGAGGTCACCTTCACCGACGCCACCGACCTGGCCAACATCGAGGCGGCGATCAGGCCCGACACCCAGGTCCTGTTCTTCGAGACGCTGACCAACCCGCTGCTCAAGGCCATCCCGCTGGCCGAGCTGGGCCGCCTGGCCGCCGAGCGCGACCTGCTGCTGGTCATCGACAACACCTTCCTCACCCCGTACTGCCTGCGCCCCCTGGACCACGGCGCGCACGTCGTGGTGCACAGCGCCACCAAGTACCTCGGCGGGCACAGCGACATCACCGCCGGGGTGGCCTCGGGCTCGCGCAAGTACCTCGACCGCATCTGGACGACCATGCTCAAGCTGGGCGGCTCGCTCGACGCGCTGCCGTGCTTCCTGCTGGAGCGCGGCATGAAGACCCTCGCGCTGCGGATGCGCGCGCACGTGGACAACGCCAACCGGATCGCGGCGTTCCTCTCCGAGCACCCGCAGATCACCGGCGTGCACCACCCGTCGCTGCCCGACTACGCGTACCCGATGGTGCGCGAGTGGTGCAAGGGCGGCTACGGCGGCGTGGTCAGCTTCGAGGTGGCGGGCGGCGACGAGGCGGCGCTGAAGTTCATGGAGCGCCTGACGATCCCGGCGGTGGCCACCAGCCTCGGCGGCGTCGAGTCGCTGGTCAGCCTGCCGTTCAACACCTCGCACAGCTTCCTCACCGTCGCCCAGCGCGCCGAGGTCGGCATCCTGCCGGGCCTGGTGCGGCTGTCGGTCGGCGTGGAGGACGCCGACGACCTCATCGCCGACATCGACGCCGCGCTGGCCGGGATCTGAAGGGGGACAACGACATGCGCAACGGCTTGAACATCGCGGGCGTGTCCGAGATCGTGCACGAGATCCGCGAGGTGCCGCGCGAGGCGGTCATCATCTTCACCACCACCACCCGGGCCTACGGTCCGGGCGCGGACACCGCCGTCGGCACCGCCCACCACGGCTCCTACCGCATGGCGCGCGACTTCCGGATGCGGTTCGGCCCGCTGCCCGGCGACGAGCTGTCGCCGTGGGAGGCCGCGGTCGCCGCGTTCGGCGCGTGCGTGCTGGTCACCCACATGCACGGGTACACCGCGCGCGGGATCAGCGTGGCGGCGCTGCGGGTGCGCATCAGCGCCACCGTCGGCGGGGACGCCCCCGGGCTGCGCGACGTGCGCTACGAGATCGATGTGGATGCCGCGGGGTCCTCGGAGATGCTGGCGGCGGTGACGCAGTTCGTCACCTGCTTCAGCCCCAACCACCGGGCCCTGCTGGACGAGGGCTCGGCCGACTTGGACCACGTGCGCGACGGCGCCGCGGTGGCCGTCGAGCAGCGCGCCCCGATCGCCTCCCCGGAGCTGAGGGTGAGCGCGGACCTGGTGTGGGAGTACGGCACCGAGGCCACCGTGACCACCTCGGCCACGCCCGGCGGCGACGACCGCGCGCCGACGTTCATCGTCGACCAGTCCAAGCAGATGCTGGGCATCGACCGCGGCCCCAACCCGCAGGAGTGGCTGCTGGCCGCGCTGTCCGCCGAACTCACGCTGAGCCTGCGCGCCCTCGCCGCCGAGCGCGGCATCGACGCGGCCGGGGTCGAGGTCGACGCCCGCGGCCAGCTCGACATCCGCGGGATGCTCAACGTCTCCCCGGACATCCCGGCCCGCTTCCACAACCTGCGCTTCGCGATCATCTCCGAGTCCGATGTGGACGAGTTGGTCGCCGAGGCGGTGGCCCGCTCGCAGGTGCTGGCCACGCTGCGGGTCGCCAACTCCGCCCAGGTGGTGCTGCGCTCGGCGTCGGAGACGCTGCTGGACATCCGCAGCGACCACGAGCAGGTCACCGCGTTCCTGGCCGAGATCGCCCGGCAGCAGGCGGCGCAGGCGGCGTCGAACGCACTGGTCTCGGAATGACCCGGCTGTTCCACCGCCACCTGCTGGCCAGGGTGGGCGAGCACCCGGAGCGCCCCGCCGTGGTCGCCGGGCAGGTGTCGCTGACCTACGGCGAGCTGGCCGAACTCGCCGACAAGCACGCCGCGGCGCTGGACGCGGCGGGCCTGCGCGCGGGCGACGTCATCGTGCTGGAGTTCTCCCCGCGGCCCGCGGCGATCGCGCTGATGATCGCCGCGGCGTCGCGGGGGGTCGTCTTCGCCAACGTCAGCCCGCAGGTCCCGGCCGCGCGCAAGCAGGAGATCGTCGGCAGGCTGGGCGCGGTCGCGCACCTCGGCGGCGCGGCGCAGACGCCGATCAGCGGGACGCTGGACGGCAACGACCTCGTGCTCACCGGCAGCGTGACCCCGCGGGCCGAGCCGCGCGAGCCCGCCGAGACCGACCTGCTGTACGTGGTGTTCACCAGCGGCTCCACCGGCAGGCCCAAGGGCATCATGATGTCGCACCGGGCCGTGGTGTCGTTCTGGCTGGGCTACTCCGGTTTCGGGGTGGCCCCGGGCGTGCGCCTGGGCTCGACCTCGCCCCTGCAGTTCGACTTCGCCCTGCTGGACCTGGGCATGGCGCTGGGCGCGGGTGGCACGCTGGTGCAGGTGCCCAGTGTCGTGGTGCACCAGCCGTCGGGGTTCCTGAAAGTGCTGCGGGAGCAGCGGATCGCCCAGATGAACGGGGTGCCCGCGATCTGGCGGGAGCTGACCGCCAGTCCGCTGCTGGGCGAGCTGGCGTCCACCGGGCTGGACACGGTCCTGTACGCGGGGGAGGGGTTCCCGGTCGACGGGCTGCGCGCGCTGCGGGCGGCCCACCCCGCGCTGCGGCTGGTCAACGGGTTCGGGCACTCGGAGTCGATCGCCTGCGCCACGAACGTGCTGGGGGAGCGGCTCAGCGACGCCGACGGCCGCGTCCCCTTCGGCACCCGCGCCATCGACGGCATGCGGATGTACCTCGTGGACGACCGCGGCCGGGTGATCGACGAGCCGGACACGCCCGGAGAGCTCTACATCGAGGGTGACTGCCTGTTCCACGGCTACTGGGCGGACCCGGAGGCGACGGCCGCCGCGCTGGTGCCCAGCCCGCTGTCCGGGCCGTCGGTCCGCGCCTTCCGCTCCGGCGACCTCGCGCACCGCGACGCCGAGGGCCAGCACTACTTCCACGCCCGGCTGGACGACCAGGTCAAGCTCCTCGGCAACCGGATCGAACTGGAGGAGATCGACCTGCACCTGCGTGCCCACCCCGCCGTCGCCGACGCCGCCACCGCCCTGGAGCGCGGCGAGCCGCCGCGCATCGTCGCCTTCGTCCGGCTCAAGCCCGGCGCGAGCACCGCGGAGCTGCGGGCGCACTGCGCGGGCCTGCTGCCGCGCTACATGGTGCCCGCCGTGTTCCGCGAGGTCGACGCGCTTCCGCTGAACGCCAACGGGAAAGTCGACCGCGCCGCCCTGCTGGGAGGAACCCCATGACCGCCGTCATCGCGGGCGTCAGCCACCGGCACGGCGCCTGGCACGACCTCGACCACCTGGTCACCTCCGGCCACGCCACCGAGGCCGAGGTCGCTGCCCTGGCCAAGGGCGGGCTCGCGCGGTACTCGGTGATGGACAAGGCCCCGCGCGACCTCTACGCCTCCTGCGTCACCGAGTCCCTGGAGAAGACCGGGACCGCGCCCGCCGAGGTGGACGCGGTGGTCCTGTTCTCCTCCACCTTCTCCAGCTACGACGACCACGGCGACGTCATCGACCTGTGCCAGGCCCTCGGGATGCGCCGCGCGCTGCCACTCGGGCTGTTCTTGGGGCAGTGCACCAACTACTCCCAGGCGCTCATGGTCGCCCAGGGGATGCTGGCGCAGGGGATGCGGCGCGTGGTGCTGCTGGGGTCCGACGCGCTGGACGAGGCCAGGGCGTCCCGGGTGCTGGAGGGCACCCGCTCGGTGTTCAGCGACACCGTGATGTCCTGTGTGGTCGGTTCCGACCTCGCTTCCGGATACGCAATCGAGCACGTGGACCACTTGGTGGAGTCGGAGCTGAGCACCATCGACCCGGTGGCGCAGCTGTTGCGGTACATCGACCTGTTCGCCAAGCGGATGGGCGAGCTGTGCGCGCGGACCCGCGAGCGCACCGGGCACGCGCCCGCCGACTACACCCACCTCGTGCTGGCCAACCTGACCACGTCGGTGCTCAAGAACTACGCCGCCGTCGCCGGGGTGCCCTTCGCCAGGGTGCCCACCCAGACCATCGCCGAGCTGGGCCACTGCTTCGCCTACGACCAGCTCATCACCCTGGACCGGCTCGGCTCCAGACCCGGCGACCTGGTCCACGTGCTCGGCGTGGGCGCGACGTACCTGTTCAGCTCGACCGTTCTCCGCACAGTGTAAGGAGTTGCCCCTCATGGCCTGGAGCGAAGCCGACGCCGTCGCCTACGTCGACCACCACATCGGCACCTGGAACGGCCACGACCTCGACAAGATCACCGAACTGTACACAGAGGACGCGGTGCTGACCTCGCCGCTGGCAGCGGCGGTGACCGGCTCCGAGGTCGTCGCCGGGCGGGCGGCCCTGCGCGACTACTTCGCGCTGGCGCTGAAGAAGTACCCGGACCTGCGGTTCGAGGTGCTCGACGTGCTGCGCGGGGTGGACGGGGTCACCATCCACATGGTCGGCGCGGGCGGCAAGACCGTCGCCGAGGTGCTGTTCATCGGCGCGGACCGGCGGGTGGAGCGGGTCGCGGCGCACTACAGCTGCGCGGACAAGTGAACATCGTCGGACCCGCGTACGCCCTGGGGGAGCGGGTGCCGCTGGAGGAGGCGGTGTCCGGCGCGGACGCCGCCGAGCGGATCGCCACGCTGCGCGAGCACGGCTTCGACCGCTGCTCGGTGTCGGCCGAGCCGCCCTCGGCGCTCGCCGCCCGCGCGGTGTCCACCCTGCTCGGTGCGACCGGCGTCGCCGCGTCCGACATCGACGCCGTCGTCTACGCCACGTGCAGCTACACCAGCGAGGCGAACCGCGAGAAGGCCGTGCGCTCGGCGCTGCCCGCGCTGGCGGACAAGCCGTTCCACACCGTCTGGCTGGGCGAGTCGGGCAACCTCGCGCACGTGCTGCGCCTGGCCCGCGGGCTGCTGGCGACCGGCGTCGGCACCGTCCTGTGCGTGGTCGCCGACAAGGTGCCCGACCGGCCGGGGGAGTACCGCGCGATGCCCAACGCCGTGACCGTCAACGGTGACGGCGCCGCAGCGTGCCTGCTCTCGGCCCGGCTGCCGGGCAGCTACACCCTCGACGGCATCGGGCAGGTCGCCGCGCCGGTCATGGCGACGTACGTCAAGGGCGAGGGCCTGCGCAAGCACCTGGCGATCATGTCCGGCATCCGCGGCTGCGTGAACGCCCTGTACGAAGCCACGAACACCACCGGCGAGGACTACCGCTGGCTGGTCACCAACAACTACTCCCAGCGCACCCTCGGCGAATTCGCCGACATGGCCAGGATTCCCCGGGTGTTCACCGGCAACGTGGCCCGCAACGGCCACGTCTTCACCGCCGACGGCCTGGTCAACCTGGCCGACCTGACCGACGGGCTCGACCAGGGCGAGCGCGTCCTCGCGCTGTCCACCGGCCCGCTCACCTGGGGGGCGCTCGGTTTCACCCGATCCCCAAGCGTTACGTAGGAGGCAGCACCGTGCAGATCACCGAGGAGTTCATCCGGAACCCGTACCCGGTGTACGAGGAGATGCGCAAGACCGCGCCCGTGCACCTGTCCGACGCCAACAGCGGGCGCACCTGGTTCGTCCCGCGCTACGCCGACGTGATCGACGTGCTGCGCGACGACCGGTTCTCCACCTCGCTGAAGGCGCCCGGGTTCATCAACCAGTTCCCGCCGGACGTGCGCCCGGAGTTCGAGCCGTTCAACACCTCCGTCGCGGGCTGGGTCGTGCTCCAGGACCCGCCGCACCACCGCCCGCTGCGGCAGCTGATGAACAAGGGCTTCACCCGCACGCTGATCTCCACCATGCGCCCCAAGGTCACCGCGATCGCCACCCGGCTGCTCGACGCCATGGCCGCCAAGGGCTCCGCCGAGTTCATGGCCGACTTCGCCCAGCCGTTCCCGGCCGAGGTGATCGCCGAGATGCTCGGCGTGCCCGCCGAGGACATGCAGGCGTTCGTGTCCTGGTCCGACGCCATCCTGCACTTCACCGGCTCGCTGCGGCCCAGCGTCGAGGAGGCCCGCGCCGCCCAGCAGGGCCTGCTGGCGATGGCCGAGTTCTTCGGCGCCGTCCTGCCCTCGCGCCGCGCGAACCCCGGCGACGACGTCATCAGCCTGCTGGTCAGCGCCCGCGACGGCGCCGAGGCGCTGACCGACGACCAGGTGCTCGCCAACTGCGCCCAGCTCATCGTCGCGGGCCACGAGACCACCAGGAACCTGGTCGCCAACGGCCTCTGGGCCCTGCTGCACCACCCGGCCGAGATGGAGAAGCTGCGCGCCGACCGCTCCCTGATGGTCAGCGCCATCCGCGAGATGATGCGCTACGACGCCCCCCTGCAGTTCATCCGCCGGGTCGCCCGCGAGGACTTCGAGTACGGCGGCGAGCAGATCCGCGCCCGCGACGGCGTCGTCACCATGCTCGGCTCCGCCAACCGCGACCCCGAGATGTTCCCGGACCCCGACCGCTTCGACATCACCCGCAACCCCATCGGCCACGTCGCCCTCGGCTACGGCCCCCACGTCTGCCTGGGCGCGGCCCTCGCGGAAATGGAGACCGAGGTCGCCTTCACCCAGATCCTCGACCGCTTCCCTGATCTGCGCGCCCTGGAGGACGACCCCAAGCGCGTGACCAACCCCATGCTCCGCGGCTTCGCCGAACTCCACCTCACGTGGTGACCCTCTCCACGGCGGTCCGCGCCGCGCTGGCGGGGGTGGACCCGGCGACGGTGCCCTTGGTCGTCATCGCCACCCCCGACCCCGGCACCGACCTGAGCACCCCGCTGCTGGACGGCGAACTGTGCCTCTCGGTGGTCCGCGAGGTACTGGCCGACAACGGCCTGCTCAACGCCGTCCCCCTGGGGATAGCCACGTCCGACCCCGTCCCCGCCGCCCGCGCCATCATGACCGCCGAAGCCCTCCCCAGGGCCCTGGCAGTCACCCTCGACGCTCCCACTGCCGAGCTGCTGACCTTGCCCCTGACACACCCCAGGACGTGCTCCTGACCTGACCGCCAAGACGAACCGCTGACACGACCCCAGGAACGTGCTCCCGACATGACGAGGCGAGCCGCTGACATGACCCCCAAGACGTGGTTCATCACCGGAGCCGGCCGCGGCCTGGGCCGCGAGCTGGCCATCGCCGCCCTGGCCCGCGGCGACACCGTCACCGCGACCGCCCGGTCGGTGGAGTCCCTGTCGGACTTGGACTGCCTGACCCTGCCCTTGGACGTGACCAACCCACCCTCGATCCACGCGACGGTGTCCGCGGCCGTGGACGCTCACGGCCGCCTGGACGTCGTGGTGAACAACGCGGGCGTGGGCCTCATGGGTGCCGTCGAGGAGGTCTCCGACGCCGAAGCCCGAGCCCTGTTCGACGTCAACTTCTTCGGCCCCCTGGAGGTGATCCGCGCAGTACTCCCGGTACTGCGCGCCCAAGGCAGCGGCCACATCATCAACATCGGCTCGGTGGGCGGTTTCGTCCAAGCAGCGGGCATGGGCGTCTACGGCGCCACCAAGTTCGCCCTGGAAGCCATCACCGAAGCCCTGAACGCCGAATGCGCCCCCCTGGGCATAACCGCCACGGTGATCGAACCAGGCGCCCTGCGCACCGACTTCCTGGACAACTCCAGCCTCACCCAATCCACCACAACCCTCGACGCCTACACCCCCACCGCAGGCGCCCGCAGGGCCTGGGCCGCCGCCATCAACGGCACCCAACCCGGCAACCCCACCGCCGCCGCCAACGCCATAGTCGACATCGCCCACACCCCCCATCCCCCCACCCGCCTCCAACTGGGCACAGACGCCATAACCCGAGTGGAAGCCAAACTCCACCACGTCCACACCGAACTGGAAACCTGGCGCCCCCTCGCAACCGGAATCGACTACCCACCCACCTGACCCCGCCTGCTTACGATCACCACATGTCCATCGAGAAGGCGGCAGCCGAGACGCGAGCCTGCCAAGCCAAGCTCGCGGACGGCATCGCCAGACTCAACCAAGCAGCCTCGCTGATCTACGAGGCACGCACCATCCTTCACCACGCGACGCAGGGCACCAGTAGACCTGAAGCCGGACAAGCCCTGATCACGCTCGTCCACGCACAAAACGCCCTCGAGGCACATCGCCAACTCGCCCAAGCCGCGTCCGTCGCCGTCGAGACGTACCTCGCCAATGTCGCCCGCGGAACCGGAACGGCCACCACGTCGAGTACAACCGTCTCGCCCACCGGAGTTCCGGCACGACCGTCAGCTGTTCCACCGGAGCGCATCGAGCAACTCCGGCGCGAACTGCCGCCCGACATCACTCCGCCTGCCACTCGGCGACCGGGAACACCTCAGCCGAAGACGCACGGCCGGTGGATGGACCCGAGCGGCCAGGTCCACGAAGAGATCAGCGGTTGGGACGACAAGTACAGGGCTGCCATCGATTGGTTCAAATCCCAACCTGGCAGGAAACGTCCAGCGACCGCTTCCGATGTTGAGGTAAAGCTCGCCGTCCACATGCGACAGAATATTCTCCACCACGTCACCCTCGTGATAAACCACGTTCCGCGCGAGGGGAACTTGGGTGCGACACCCTTGTCCCGCGCATTCTCCCGAAGGGATACGCTCTAACTGTGTACGGTGCCGGGGGTTTCCGAAAGGTCTATCACGGGAGGCCCGAGTGACAGTCATCAACGCGTACTACGATCGCGGCGGGCCCAACGTACTTCGCTCGGCTGGTGATGTGTCCGCACTCATCCTCAAGGTCAGGAAGGACTCCATCGCCTACGGTGCGGCATTGATGACGCACTGGTACGTCGCCGATGACCCTGAGACCCCCGAGTTCAGTGTAGGCATCAACGGGGAGGTCGGTGTCGTGACCTACTCCGGTCGCGAATGGCCCGATCTCTGGAGCAGCAAAGGCAGTGAAGAGTCGGACGACCTCATGGGCTACGACTACCAGGGAAACGAGCGTCCGGTTCTCGTGAGTGGCCAAATCCCCTATCTTGAGGTGATCAAAGCTGCCGAGGATTTCTTCCGGCTAGCAGGGGAGCGGCCCACTTCTGTCGCCTGGCAAGTGGTTCCCTGACGGTGCCGGTCACCGTTGCCTGCACGGCATCGGGCAGCAGATGGAATGTCTATGCGAGGGATGGTTCCAGTGAAGACCTATCAGGCAACCGCTCGCCGCGAGGACGAGTGGTGGGTGGTGGAGGTGGACGGCGTCGGTGTGACGCAGGGTCGGTCGACCGCTGAAGCTCACCGGATGGCGGTGGACCTCGTGGCCGTGATGACCGGCGTTCCGGTGGGTACGGTCGAGGTGACTGTTGATCTGGGTTCCCGCGAGGCGTGATGACGCGGCTCGTTCCCCCACTCCGCCTCACGCGAAACAGTCGATCTGACGACACACCCCCGTCACCTGATCGTGTGGCCGACAGACGCGGCAGGAACTCGATGGCGGTGGGGCGTAGGGTGGGGGCAGAACCCCTTCCGGAGGCTTCGAGGTCCCGGGCAGGGGTCTGTCCGCGTCTCCTGATACGACCACAAGGGATTCAGCCGTGTCGAAGGCTCCGTTGGCCGGGCTGCTCGAAACCGTTCTCCACGACCCCTCCGTAGCCTCCGTCGTCGAGCGGGCCGGGACCCCCGGCCTGACCCTCGACGGCCCCGTCTCCGCCCGTTCGATCGTCGTCGCCGCGCTGGCCAAGGCGGGCAAGCCCGTCCTCGCCGTGACCGCCACCGGGCGGGAGGCCGATGACCTCGCCGCCGTCCTCGGGGACCTCCTCGGCCCCGACACCGTCGCCAACCTCCCCTCCTGGGAGACGCTGCCCCACGAGCGCCTGTCACCCCGCGCGGACACCGTCGGCGGCAGGCTGGCGATCCTGCGCAGGCTCGCCCACCCCGAGGAGCACCCGCATGGCCCGCTGCGGGTCGTCGTGGCCACCGTCCGCAGCCTGATCCAGCCGATGGCCCCCGGCCTCGGCGAGCTGGCCCCGGTCACCCTCACCGTCGGCGTCGAGTCCGACTTCGACGAGCTCCTGCACCGCCTCACCGACCTGGCCTACGCGCGCGTCGACATGGTCGAGAAGCGCGGGGAGTACGCCGTGCGCGGCGGCATCGTCGACCTGTTCCCCCCGACCGCGCTGCACCCGGTCCGGGTGGAGTTCTGGGGCGACGAGGTCACCGAGATCCGCGCCTTCTCCGTCGCCGACCAGCGCTCGCTGCCCGGGGAGCTGACCACCGTCACCGCCCCGCCCTGCCGCGAGCTGCTGCTCACCGACGACGTGAAGGCCCGCGCCGCCGACCTGGCCCGCCACCACGAGTCCGACGCGCACCTGCACGAGATGCTCACCAAGCTCGCCGACGGCATCCCGACCGAGGGCATGGAGGCGCTGATCCCGGCCCTGTGCCTCGGCGAGATGCAGCTGCTCACCGACGTCCTGCCCGAGCACGCCCACGTCCTGCTCCACGACCCGGAGAAGATCCGCACCCGGGCCCACGACCTTGTCCGCACCGGCCAGGAGTTCCTCGAAGCCTCCTGGATGGCCGCGGCGGGCGGCGGCAAGGCCCCCATCGACCTCGGCGCGTCGGCCTACCGCGACCTCAACGACATCGCCGCGCACGCCCGCGAGACCGGCCACCCCTGGTGGACGCTGAGCCAGCTCACCGGCGAGGCCGACTGCCACCTCGACCTCAAGCCCGTCGACACCTACCGCGGCGACGTCGCCAGGGCCTTCGCCGACCTGCGCGCCCACACCGCCGCCGGGGGCGCGGCCGTCCTGGTCGTCCCGGGCGTCGGCACCGCCAAGCGGGCCGTGGAGCAGCTGGCCGAGGCCGACGTGCCCGCCACCTTCGCCGAGGACGGCCTCGCCGCCGCCCCCGCGCCCGGCGTCGTCACCGTCGTCCGCGGCACCCTGGACGACGGCTTCCTCGCCCCCGGCCGCGCGCTGGCCGTGCTCACCGAGACCGACGTCACCGGCGGCAGGCACGGCACCTCCACCCGCGACATGTCGACCAAGATGCCGTCGCGGCGGCGCAACTCCGTCGACCCGCTGGCGCTGCGGCCCGGCGACTACGTCGTCCACGAGCAGCACGGCATCGGCCGCTACGTCGAAATGGTCCAGCGCGCGGTGAAGGACGCCGCGGGCGGCAGCGTCACCCGCGAGTACCTGGTCCTGGAGTACGCCAGCTCCAAGCGCGGCCAGCCCGGCGACCGGCTGTTCGTCCCCACCGACCAGCTCGACGAGATCTCCCGCTACGTCGGCGGCGAGCTGCCCACCCTGAACAAGCTCGGCGGCTCGGACTGGAAGAACACCAAGGCCAAGGCCCGCAAGGCGGTCAAGCAGATCGCCGCGGAGCTGGTGCAGCTCTACGCCGCCCGCCAGTCCGCCCCCGGCCACGCCTTCGGCCCGGACACCCCGTGGCAGCGCGAGCTGGAGGACGCCTTCCCCTTCACCGAGACCATCGACCAGATGGCCGCCATCGATGAGGTCAAGGCCGACATGATGCGCGAGGTCCCGATGGACCGGGTGATCTGCGGCGACGTCGGCTACGGCAAGACCGAGATCGCCGTCCGCGCGGCGTTCAAGGCGGTGCAGGACGGCAAGCAGGTCGCCGTGCTCGTGCCCACCACGCTGCTCGCCCAGCAGCACCTCAACACCTTCGCCAACCGCATGCACTCCTTCCCGGTCACGGTGAAGGGCCTGTCCCGCTTCACCGACGCCCGGGAGTCCGAGCAGACCATCGCGGGCCTGGCCGACGGCAGCGTCGACATCGTCATCGGCACCCACCGCCTGCTGCAGACCGGCCTGCGCTACAAGGACCTCGGCCTGGTCATCGTCGACGAGGAGCAGCGCTTCGGCGTCGAGCACAAGGAGCACATCAAGGCCCTGCGCACCCACGTCGACGTGCTGACGATGTCGGCAACGCCGATCCCGCGCACCCTGGAGATGTCGCTGGCGGGCATCCGCGAGATGTCGACCATCCTCACCCCGCCCGAGGACCGCCACCCGATCCTGACCTACGTCGGCGCCTACGACGAGAAGCAGGTCGGCGCCGCCATCCGCCGCGAGCTGCTGCGCGACGGCCAGGTGTTCTTCGTGCACAACCGGGTCTCCTCCATCGAGAAGGCCGCCCGGCGCCTGCGCGAGCTGGTCCCCGAGGCCCGCGTGGTCACCGCGCACGGCCAGATGAACGAGGACCGCCTTGAGAAGATCATCCAGGGCTTCTGGGAGCGCGAGCACGACGTCCTGGTCTGCACCACGATCGTCGAGACCGGCCTGGACATCTCCAACGCCAACACCCTGATCGTCGAGCGCGGCGACATGCTCGGCCTCGCCCAGCTGCACCAGCTGCGCGGCCGGGTCGGGCGCGCCCGCGAGCGCGGCTACGCCTACTTCCTGTACCCGCCGGAGTCCCCGCTCACCGAGCACGCCCACGACCGCCTCGCCACCATCGCCCAGAACACCGAGCTGGGCGCGGGCATGGCCGTGGCCATGAAGGACCTGGAGATCCGCGGCGCGGGCAACATCCTCGGCGCCGAGCAGTCCGGCCACATCGCGGGCGTCGGCTTCGACCTCTACGTCCGCCTGGTCGGCGAGGCCGTCGAGGCGTTCCGCAAGCACGCGGGCGCCCCGGGCGCCGAGGACGAGGAGGAGCTGGCCGAGGTCCGCGTCGACCTCCCCATCGACGCCCACCTGCCGCACGACTACATCCCCGGCGAGCGCCTGCGCCTGGAGGCGTACCGCAAGATCGCCGCGACGGTGGACGACGCCGGGCTGGCCGCCGTCCGCGAGGAGCTGGTCGACCGCTACGGCGAGCCGCCGGTCCCGGTCGACAACCTGCTGGCCGTGGCCCGCTTCCGCCAGCTGTGCCGCGCCCACGGCGTCACCGAGGTCGTCACCCAGGGCTCCACGATCCGCTTCGCCCCCCTGCCCCTGCGCGACTCCCAGGCGATCCGCCTCAAGCGCCTGTACCCGAAGGCCATCCACAAGGCGGTCACCAACACCATCTCGATCCCCCGCCCGACCGAAGGCGCGGCAGGCGGCCGGATGGGCGCCCCGGTCCTGCGCGACCGCGACCTCCTGAACTGGTGCGCGAGCTTCCTGGAGTCCCTGGCGCCCACGCCGGTCGGGGTTTCCTGATTTCCCGAGAGGGCTCTCAGCGCAGGAGGCGCTGATACCCTCGCTCGATCCGGGGTCCGATCCGGGGTGATCGGAGGTCGCGGTGACCAAGCAGGTGCGGGTCTTCCTGAGCTGGTGTCACCGCAACCGGAAGTACAAGGACGACTTGCTGTTCCACCTGGAGCCCGCGCTCGGGCTGTTCTCCGACCTGACCGTGCGGTGGTGGGCCGACAGCCACCTCACCTGCGGGGAACAGCTCATGCCGGGCATCCTCGACCGGCTGGGCGAGGCCGACTTCGGGCTGCTGCTGGCCTCGCCCCAGTACCTCAAGAGCACCTTCATCCGCACCCACGAGCTGCCCCGGTTCGTGGGTCCGGGCAGCGACAAGGGCGCGCTGCCCGTGAAGCTGACCCCGATGCCCCGCTACGACAGCGGGCACGACCTGGGCGGCCTGGAGTCGCTCGTCGTCTTCGACCGCGACGGCAAGAGCTTCGCGGAGGCGTCCGGCGTCCGGCGGGCGGTGTTCGCCAACGAGCTGGCCGACTCGATCCGCCGCCGCGTCCTCGACCTGGACGGATACCGAGAGCTGTGACCACCCTCCTGCGACCCGACGAGATCGCCGAGCGCATCGACGCCCTGCGGGAATCGCTGACCCCGACGCAGGTGTTCCGGCTGGCGACCATCAAGGACCTGGTCGGCCTGGACGGGCGGTTCCGGCTGCGCGCGGCGCTGGAGGCGGGCGACTTCCCGTCGGGCGACGCCAACGCCCAGGACGCCTTCCAGGACTTCCGGCACAAGGTGAACGGCGCCGCCGAGCGGGCCGGGGTCGACCTGCGCCTGGAGCTGGACTCCCGCAAGACCTCGCCGGACACCCGGCACGGCTGGTTCGCCGGGAACCCGGTGGAAAAAGGACTCGTCGCCTACACCGCCGAGCTGTCCGGCCAGACAGGAGTGGACCGCCCGGTGACGCCGGAGGTGGCCGAGATCGGCGACTCCCGCCGCCTCCGCGTCTACGTCAGCTACCACCCGACCACCGGCCCGACCCACCGCCGCGCCGGGGCGATCGTCAAGCAGCTCAGCGATGCCCTGCGCGTGACGGACGGGTACGTGTTCGAGGTCGGGAGCCCCCGCTCGGTCGGGGTGGGCGAGGATGCCGACCAGGCGCCCGACCGGCTCAGCGCCGAGGCGGACGTCCGGGTCGCGCTGATCAGCAACGAATACCTCGCCAGCGGGGCCGAGCGCCGCCGGGGCATGGGATCACCCGGCAAGGTCGTCGCGTTCGCGCTCAGCGCCATCCCCGACGGCCCCGTCGACCTGAGCCCCCTGCGCCGCCACGACGTGTCGCGTTTGGACAAACCCTGGGACCAACTCACAACCACCGCCCAGCGGGCGGACTACATCAGGGAGTTGGTGCGCCAGATCCTGGTGACCGTCTCCCGCCCCGCTCCCCGCCGCGAAGACGAGGCGGCCATCCTCCTGACCTACATGGCCGAGCGGATGGGCCACCGACGGCAGGACGAGAGCAAGCACCTGGTTCCCTCGGAGCTGACCGAGATCTCCTTGCGGGAGTCGCGGCTGGACGAGGCGGCCATCCTCTCGACCTACATGGCGGAGCGGATGAGCAGGCCGCAGGACGAGGCATCGTCCGAGACCTCGTTGCGGGGGATGCGGCTGGAGCTGGCCGACAAGTCGCCGAGCCCCCCGCTGCGCGCGGTCGACCGGCTGGTCGCCTGGGCCACCGACGACACCCCGGGCGCCCCGCGCCTGTGCGCGCTGCTGGGCGACGTCGGCATGGGCAAGACCACGACGGCCAAGCTGTTCACCCAGCGCCTGCTCGACCTGCACCGCCACGACCCGGCCGTGCCGATGCCGGTGCTGTTCGACCTCCGCGACGTGCGCGTCACCGGCCTGGCCGACTCCATGACCCTCGACCACATCCTCAACAGCGCCCTGGACGCCACCCGGCCCGCGACCATCCCCGGGGACCGGCTCAACGCCGCCGTCGTGCGCAAGCGCCTCGAACAGGGCGGCACCGTGATTGTGTTCGACGGCCTCGACGAGGTGCTCGTCCACCTCACCCCGCACGACCGGCAGCTGTTCACCCGCCAACTCTGGCGCGCGCTCACCGAACGCTCCGCCGCCCGGATGCTGCTGACCTGCCGCACCCAGTACTTCCGCACCATCCGCGACCAGGTCACCTACTTCACCGGCGAGACCCGCCAGGGCCTCAAGGGCAGCGACTACCTCGCCCTGCTGATGCTGCCCTTCCGCGACGAGCAGATCCGCGCCTACCTGGCGGGCAACCTCGACCGCGACGAGGACTGGGTCGACCGCTTCCTGGAGACCATCGCCGCCGTCCACGACCTGCCCGACCTCGCCCGCCGCCCCATCACCCTGCGGCTCATCGCCGACCAGGTCGAGTTCATCGAGACCGCCAAACTCCAGGGTCGCACCCTGCGCTCCGTCGACATCTACACCGAGGTCGTGGACCGCTGGCTGTCCCGCGACGAGGGCAAGCACACCCTCACCCCCGACCACAAACGCCTCCTCATGGAGGAAATCGCCGCCGGACTCTGGCGCTCAGGCCAGAACTCCTGGACCCCCACTCAGGTAGACGACTGGCTCCTGGCCCTCCTGGACCGGCGCCCCGACCTCCGCCGCCACTACCGCGCCAACCTCCCCGACCTCTGGACCGCCGACTTCCGCACCGCCACCTTCCTCAAGCGCGAAGGCGACACCTTCCAGTTCGGCCACCGCTCCCTGTTCGAGTACTTCCTCGCCCGCCACCTCCTCCGCACCCTCAGCACCCCCAACCAAGACCTCGACGCCCTAGCCCTACCGGTCCCCAACCGCGAGACTTTGGACTTCCTCGGCCAATCCCTCGCCACCTGCACCGCCCACGAGCGCACCGCAGCCCTGACCACCCTGACGAACATCGCCCGCAAATACCGACCTGTGGTGTCCGAGTTCGCCCTCGCCTACGCCCTCCACGCCCACGATCACGACCACCCCTGCCACTCGCTGGTCAACGTCGACCTCACCGGCGCTGCCCTGTCGGACTGGAAAATCGGCGCCGAGAAGCAGCCACTTCCCATGACCGGCGCGAACCTCACCGCGGCCGACCTGCGCCGAACCACCTTCCACAATGTCGACCTCACCAACGCCAACCTCACCGGCGCTGACACCACCAAGGCCGAATTCCATCGATCCACGCTGACAGGCTCAACCTGGAAGAACACACAGGCCACAGGCGCAATCTTGCGTCGATGCGCCATCAATGACGTGGACTTCGAACAAGCACACCTGTACCGCACACAACTGCTCTTCTGCACACCCCCGCCCACTTCCGCTCCCGGCCTCATCACCGCGCCAGCGACCCACCCCTCCAAGCTCCAATCTGCCTATCTGAAGCACTTCACCAGTATTGGAACACCGTCAAATGTGGTTGCGTGGTCGCCAGACGGGGCACGTCTTGTCACCAGTGTTCTTGATGGTGGTGTTTGGTTGTGGGATGCGATTACTGGTGATCAGATTTTCCAGCTTGCTGGTCATCTGCGTGGGGTTTCGGATGTTGCGTGGTCGCCGGACGGCACTCGTCTTCTCGTCAGCGGGTTTGATGGCAGTGTTTGGGTATGGGATATGGTCTCTGGTGATTTGGTTTTGCAGGTTGGTGATCAGGGTCGCGCGGAGGCGGTGGCGTGGTCGCCGGATGGAAGCCGACTTCTCACTGGCAGCAGCGATGGCGGTGCCCAAGTATGGAGCGCGCTCTCTGGTGATTTGGTTTTGCAGGTTGGTGGTCAAGGTCATGTGCAGGAGGTGGCGTGGTCGCCGGACGGGACCCGTCTTTTTGCTGGCAGCGTGGCCGGCTGTGCTCAGGTGTGGGATGCCGTTACAGGTGAACCGGTTCTGCATCTTGCTGGCAACACTGCTGAGATTCGGGGGGTTGCGTGGTCGCCAGACGGGACCCGCCTTCTCACCTGGAGCCCCGAGGATTTTGCTCAGGTGTGGGACGCGGACTCTGGCGGTCAGGTTTTACAGCTGATTGAGTTGTTCGGCGAGATTGGAGGGGTGGCGTGGTCGCCGGACGGGAATCACCTCCTTACAGGTAGCTGTGATGGTGGCTATGGTGGTGCTCGGGTGTTGGATGCGGTCTCTGGTGATTTGGTTTTGCAGGTTGATGATCAAGATTGGGTGCAGGCGGTGGCGTGGTCGCCGGATGGGGCACGCCTTCTTACTGGCAGCGATAGTGCTCGGGTGTGGGATGCGGTTACTGGCGAACAGATTCTCCATCTTGCCGGTTATGCCACTGAGATTCGTGATGTGGTGTGGTCGCCGGATGGAGATCGTTTTCTTGCTGGTGGCGGTGGCGCTCGGGTGTGGGATGCGGTCTCTGGTGATTTGGTTTTGCAGGTTGGTGGTCAAGATCTGGTGTCCTCGGTGGCGTGGTCGCCGGATGGGGCGCGCCTTCTTACTGGCGGTGTCGGTGGCGCTCGGGTGTGGGATGTGATTACTGGCGAACAAGTTTTCGGGTTCGATCGCCATTTTGGCGGGGCGTGGTCGCCGGATGGGACTCGCCTTCTTACTGGCAGCAGCGATGGCGGTGCTCAAGTATGGAGCGCGGTCTCTGGTGATTTGGTTTTGCAGGTTGGTGGTCAAGATTGGGTGTCCTTAGTGGCGTGGTCGCCGGATGGGGCACGTTTTCTTACTGGCGGCGGTGGTGCTTGGGTGTGGGATGCGGTTACTGGCGAACGGGTTTTCGAGTTCGCTCGCCACTATGGCGGGGCGTGGTCGCCGGATGGGACTCGCCTTCTTACTGGTGGCAGCGGTGGTGCTTGGGTGTGGGATGCGGTTACTGGCAAACAGGTTCTCAAGCTCGATGGTTACTTTGAGTGGGCTCGGACGCTGAAGTGGTCGCCGGATGGGACCCGCATCCTCACCGGCAGCGCCGACGGGAGTGCTCAGGTGTGGGATGCGGTCACTGGTGAACAGGTTTTCCGGTTACGCGGTCACTCCGGCGCTGTCCAGGCGGCGGCGTGGTCGCCGGACGGGACCCGCATCCTCACCGGCAGCGCCGATGGGAGTGCTCGGGTGTGGGACGCGGCTACCGGGAGGACGTGCGACATCGCCTTTGTTCAACTCGATCGGGACGAGGTGGCCGTTTATCGCCCGGTCACTAACACCGTCATTGGGTGCACGCCGGGTGCTTGGCGGTGGTTGGGGTGGTCCGTCCTTCGCGATGGTCGACTTGATCGGCTTCCGGCTGAGACGTTTGGGGAGCTGCCGCCGCTGAGGACTTTGCAGGTGCCGTCTGCCGGAGGGTGACCAAGGGGGTGCTGTGTGTCCGGTCACCGCTATGCCGGATGCTTCCCTTGTACTGGTCTCTGACCTGGGGGACTCGCCCGAACGGGTGGTCGTCGGCCGGGCGCACCCGCTATGAGAGGCTTCAGCACTGTGACCACTGTCATTCGCCGTCGACGCGGGCTCGTGCAGCGGGCCGTCGGGCTCTTCGCCGTGTTCGGGCTCGTGCTGGGCGCCTGTTCGTCGGGGCCCAGCCAGGTCAACGCCGCCGCCATCGTGGGTGGGACGACCATCTCGGTCGACCGGGTGCAGCAGCTGGTCGAGGAGGCCGTCAAGGTCGAGCCCGCCGCGCAGGCGCTGGCCGACCAGCGCAAGCTGGACCTGCTCTCCCGCGCGGTCCTGCGCCAGCTCGTCCTGCACGAGCTGATCGCCGTCTACGCGCGCGACAACAACGTCATCGTCGATCCCGGCCAGGTCGGGCAGCTCGCCGGGCAGCTGACCTCGTCGCTGCAGCCGCTGCCGACCGACGGCAGCGTCACCGCCGACGTGATCGTCGACCAGGCCGTCAACCGGGTGTTCGACCCGGCCGTGCTGGCCAAGGACTACCTGACGCTGGCCAAGATCGGCCGCGAGGCCGCGCCGGGGCTGTCGGTCACCTTCGACTACGTGGTCATCGCCCCCGGCAGCCCGGAGGAGCCCACCGGCTCGCTGCGCGGGCAGGCCGAGGAGATGGCCCGCAAGCTCGCCTCGAACCCCGCTGAGGCGCGCAAGGTCATCGAGTCGCAGATCGCCGCCGAGCAGCAGGCCGACCTGGACGAGACGTTCACCCCGGCCGCCGTCGCCGACATCGCGGGCACGGTCATCTTCGGCACGCCCGAGGGCAACGTCATCGGCTTCCAGCCCAACCCCGAGCAGGCGGCCTGGGTGGTCGCGGTCATCACCAAGCGCGAGACCGACGCCAAGCCCGACCCGCAGAACCCCCAGGACCCGGCGGCCGCCGACGACCCGCGCATGGCCACCGCACTGGGCCCGCGCATCCTGCAGCAGACCGCGACCGAGGTCGGCGTCAAGATCAGCCCCCGCTACGGCGTGTGGGACATCGCCGCGATGGGCGTGGCCCCCAGCGAGCAGGAGACCGTCGGGTTCGTCCTGCCGATGGCAGGCGGCGCGACCCAGCCGTGACCGACTCCGCGGTCGTGCTGGTGCGCGGCCGGACCGTGCCCGAGTCGGCGGTCCCGCTGCTGCGCACCGCCGCGCGGGTGGAGGTGGCGGGCGATGTCGACCCGGCGCTGGCCGCGCCGGGCCCGCTCGACGGCTCGGTCGTCCTGCTCACCGACGACCTGGCCGACCCTGCCGCTCTCGCCCTGCTCGCCGAGGGCGTCCCGCTGCACGCGGCCCCGGGCGCGGCGCTGGTCGCCGCCACCCAGGTCATGGACCGCCTCCGCTCACCCGGCGGCTGCCCGTGGGACGCCGAGCAGACCCACGAGTCGCTGCGCCAGTACCTCATCGAGGAGTGCTACGAGCTCCTGGAGGCCATCGAGGACGGCGACCGCGCCGCGCTGCGCGAGGAACTCGGCGACGTGCTGCTCCAGGTCCTCTTCCACGCCAGGGTCGCCGAGGAGCACCCCACCGACCCGTTCACCGTCGACGACGTGGCCGCCGTCCTGATCACCAAGCTGGTCGGCCGCCACCCGCACGTCTTCGGCGCGGGCGACCCCTCGGTGCGCGACGCCAGCAGCCAGGAACGGCGCTGGGAGGAGCTCAAGCAGAGCGAGAAGCGGCGCGAGTCCTGTGTCGACGGTGTCGCCCTCGGCCAGCCCGCCCTGGCCCTGACCGCCAAGCTGGCCCAGCGCACCGCCCGCGCGGGCCTGCCCGCCGACCTGCTCCCCTCCGGCGGCACCCCCGGCGCCCGGCTGTTCGACACCGCCGCCCTGGCCAAGCTCGCGGGCCAGGACCCCGAGGGCGAACTCCGCGCCGTGGCCCGCGCCTTCGCCGCCGACGTCCGCGCCGCCGAGACCTCCGCCCGCGCCGCGGGCCTGGACCCCCTGGCCATGGACCCCGACGACTGGCACGCCCACTGGCCCCGCTAGGCAAGACCGCCGCGGCTGTCAGCGGGCAGCCCGGCGCTTCCTCGCGCACCGACCCGCTCTCGGCCAGAGCCTTGCGCGTCACGCTCCCGCACACCACCGTCGTCTGCGGGATGCCGACACAACGGTGCCGTTCAGAGTCCGAAGGGGCCTGCACTCCGACAGGTGACTTCCGCTGGTCGGCTCAAGCCGGGCGACTTCCCACCCCTGGACACGATCGCGGCACGTGTTCGCCCTAACGGTGTCGCACCGCACCACTAGTTTGTCAGGGTGACCGACGCCTACCTGAGATTCCCCCATGTGCGCCACGACCTGATCACGTTCGTCGCCGAGGACGACGTGTGGCTGGCGCCCGTCGCGGGTGGCCGTGCCTGGCGGGTGTCCGCCGACCAGGTGCCGGTGGCCAACCCCCGGCTGTCCCGGGACGGGACGGCCATCGCGTGGCGCAGCGCCCGCGACGTCGAGCCGGAGGTGCACGTCGCGCCCGTCGACGGCGGGCCGAGTGAGCGCCTGACCTACTGGGGCGACCTGCGCACCTCCGTGCAGGGCTGGACCGAGGACGGCCGCGTGCTCGCGACCACCTCGGCGGGCCAGATGTCGCGCTCGCGGACGTGGGCCTTCGCCGTGCCGGTGGACGGCTCGCCCGCCACCCGGCTGCCCTACGGCCACGTCGGCGCCGTCGACGTCGCCGACAGCGGGGCCGTGGTCCTGGGCTCCGTCTACCTCCGCGAGCCCGCGCACTGGAAGCGCTACCGCGGCGGCACCGCGGGCAAGATCTGGGTCGACGCCGACGGGACCGGGGAGTTCACCCGCATCCTGTCCGATGTGGACGGCAACATCCAGTCGCCGATGTGGGTCGGCGACCGGGTGGCGTTCCTGTCCGACCACGAGGGCGTCGGCAACCTGTACTCCTGCCTGCCCGACGGCGCCGACCTGCGCGCGCACTCCGCGCACGAGGGCTTCTACGCCCGCAACGCCGCCACCGACGGCGCCCGCGTGGTCTACCACCGCGCGGGCCAGGTGTGGCTGCACGAGAGCCTCGACGCCGAGCCCCGCGCCCTGGAGATCCGCCTCGGCGGCCCGCGGGTCTCCCGCCAGCCCCGCCACGTCTCGCCCGCCCCGGACCTCGGCGAGGTCGGCCCGGACAAGACCGGCCGCTCCAGCGTGGTCGAGGTGCGCGGCACCGTGCACTGGGTGACCCACCGCGACGGGCCGGTGCGCGCGCTGGCCGTCGAGCCCGGCGTGCGCGCCCGCCTGCCGCGCGTCCTCGGCGACAGCGGCCAGGTCGTCTGGGTGACCGACGCCGAGGGCGAGGACGCGCTGGAGTTCGCCCCGGCCACCGGCCACGAGCCCGGCGCGCGGCCGCGCCGGGTCGGGCTCGGCGAGCTGGGCCGGGTGCTGGAGCTGGTGGCCTCCCCGGACGGCCGCCGGGTCGGCCTGACCACCCACGACGGTCGGCTCCTGCTCGTCGACGCCAAGTCCGGCGAGACGCGCGAGGTGGTCAAGTCCGTCGAGATGGACCCCACCGGCCTGGTCTTCTCCCCGGACTCGGCCTGGCTGGCCTGGTCGCACCCCGGCCCGAACCCGCTGAGCCACATCCGCATGGTCAACACCACCGATATGTCCATTGTGGACGTCACGCCGCTGCGGTTCGTCGACTACGACCCGGCCTTCACCGCCGACGGCAAGCACATCGCGTTCCTGTCCGCGCGCAGCTTCGACCCGATCTACGACGTGCACGTCTTCGACCTGTCCTTCGCCAACGGCACCCGCCCGTACCTGGTGCCGCTGGCGGCGACCACCCCGTCGCCGTTCGCGCCGCTGCGCGAGGGCCGCCCCTTCGGCGACCCAGACGACAAGGACGACGACAAGGACGACAAGGACAGCAAGATCCCGCGCACCACCGTCGACATCGAGGGCATCGAGGACCGCGTCGTCGCCTTCCCCGTGCCCGCCGCCCGCTTCTCCGGGCTGTGGGCGGCCAAGGGCGGCGTGCTCTGGCGCCGCGACCCGCTCACCGGCTCCCTCGGCGACGACCTCGACGTCCTCGGCGAGGACGAGCCGCGCGCGCTCCTGGAGCGCTTCGACCTGGCCAAGCTGAAGGTCGACACGCTGGTCGACGGCTTCGACGAGGTCTGGCCCAGCGGCGACGGCCAGCGCCTGGTCGTGCGCGACGGCACCACGCTGCGGGTCGTCCCCGCCGACCGCAAGGCCGACTCCGACGACCGCTCCGAGGACAACATCACCGTCGACCTCAGCCGGGTGCGCGTGCGCGTCGACCCGGCCGCGGAGTGGCGGCAGATGTTCGACGAGACCGGCAGGCTGATGCGCGACCACTTCTGGCGCGCGGACATGGGCGGCGTCGACTGGGCGGGCGTGCTGGCCAGGTACCGCCCGCTGGTGGAGGTCCTGGGCTCGCACGACGACCTCGTCGACCTGCTCTGGGAGGTCCAGGGCGAGCTGGACACCTCCCACGCCTACGCCGTGGGGCGCGGCCGCGGCGCCGACCACAAGCGCAGGCTCGGCCTGCTCGGCGCCGACCTCGACCGCGACGCCGACGGCGCCTGGCGGATCACCCGCATCGTGCCGGGGGAGAGCTCCGACCCCCGCGCCCGCTCGCCGCTGCGCGCCCCCGGCGTCGCGGTGCACGCGGGCGACGCGATCGTGGCCGTGGACGGCCGCCCGGTCGAGGCCGACCGCGGCCCGGCGCCGCTGCTCGTGGGCACCGCGGGCAAGCCCGTCGAGCTGACCGTCGCCCCCAAAAACGGCGGCCCCGCGCGCCGGGTCGTCGTCGAGCCGCTGCTGGACGACGAGGCGCTGCGGTACCAGGCCTGGGTGGCCGACCGCCGTGCCCACACGCACGCCGCCTCCGACGGGCGCGTCGGGTACCTGCACGTGCCGGACATGATCGCCAGCGGGTGGGCGCAGTTCCACCGCGACCTGCGCATGGAGATGCGCCGCGAGGGCATCGTGGTCGACCTGCGGGAGAACCGCGGCGGGCACCTGTCGCAGCTGGTGATCGAGAAGCTGAACAGGCGCATCGTCGGCTGGGGCCGCGCCCGCGACGACTACTACCTGGAGACCTACCCGGCCGACGCGCCGCGCGGTCCCGTGGTGGCCGTGGCCGACGAGTTCTCCGGCTCCGACGGCGACATCGTCAACGCCGCCATCAAGGCCCTCGGGATCGGCCCGATCGTGGGCACCAGGACCTGGGGCGGGGTCATCGGCATCGACATGCGCTACCGGCTGGTCGACGGCACCACGGTCACCCAGCCGCGCTACGCCACCTGGATGCAGGGCTACGAGTGGGGCGTGGAGAACCACGGCGTCGACCCCGACGTCGAGGTGCCGATCACCCCGCAGGACCACGTCGCGGGCCGCGACCCGCAGCTGGACACCGCGGTGCGCGTCGCGCTGGAGGCGCTGGCCGAGCGTCCCGCGCTGACCCCGCCGGACCTGCCGCCCGCCTGATCGGTGTTTTTCCGTGGGGGTCGATTTCCACCCGGCCCCCACGGAATGATCCCCGGCATGGACAACTCGGCGATGATCAGGGCCAACGAGGCCAACTGGGACGCGCGCACCCCCATCCACGTCGCCAGCGAGTTCTACGGCGTGGCCACCCGCGCGCCCGAGGACTGGTTCCTGCCCTGCGAGTGGGCGGACCTCGGCGACCTGGCAGGACGCGACGTGGCGCACCTGCAGTGCCACATCGGCGCGGAGACCCGGGCGTTCCCCGGCCGCGGCGCGCGCAGCACCACCGGGCTCGACCTCTCCGCGGCCGCCGTGGACGCGGCGCGGGAGATCGCCGGGGACGCGGTGTCCTACGTCCACGCCGACGTCCACGACGCGGTGGCGGCGCTGGGCGCCGGGCGCTTCGACGTCGTCTACACCGGCAAGGGCTCGCTGGTCTACGTCCCCGACCTCGACCGCTGGGCCGGGCAGGTCGCCGGGCTGTTGCGCCCGGGCGGGTTCCTCTACGCCGTGGAGTTCCACCCGGTGCTCTACGCCCTGGGCGTGGTCCCGTCGGAGGACCCGGCCCTGACGCTGCGCGATGACTACCTCTCCGGCCGCGGCCCGATCCGCGTGGACGGCACCTACACCTACACCGACGGCCCGCCGCTGACCGAGGCCGTGGAGCACTATGAGTGGCGCCACGGCATCGGCGACGTCGTCAACGCCCTGACCGGCGCGGGCCTGCGGGTGGACCTGCTGCGCGAGGTCCGGGAGATCCCGTGGCAGCGCTGGCCGGGGATGGAGAACGCGGGCGGCGTCTGGCACCGGCTGCCCGACGACGCCCCGCGCGTCCCGCTGATGTTCGCGATCCGGGCGGTCAAGTCCGAATAGCGGTAAATCGGTCGAAACGCCCAGTTCAGGCGTGTACGCGGCCCCTCGTTGAACGCGGCCACGTAGCCTGGTCCGGTGGCCGACATGCTCACCGCCGACCCGCCCCGGAAACCGGGGCGGCGTCGAGCGCTGCTCCGGCTCGCCCTGGTGATCGCCCTGGTCGCCGTGGCGGGCCTGGGCGTGGTGGTGCTGGAACGGCTCAACCGCCCGGACGCGCGCCCCTCCCGCCCCGCCGCCTTCGTCGTCCCCCCGCTGGCCGTCGAGCCCGGCTCGGCCGCCCCCCAGGGCCGCCCCGCCCCGGTCGAGCCCGACCTCGCCGCCTGGGCCGAGCGCCTGTCGAAGGCGACCGACATCCCGGCGCGCACGCTCCTGGCCTACGTCAACGCCGAGATGGCCACCCGCCGCACCACCCCGGCCTGCCACATCGCCTGGACCACCCTCGCCGGTATCGGCCGGGTCGAGTCCCACCACGGCCGCTACAACGGCACCGCGATCGGCGCGGACGGCAGGCTGTCCAAGCCGATCATCGGCATCCCCCTCGACGGCTCCCCGGGCATCCGCGCCATCCCCGACACCGACGGCGGCAGGCTCGACGGCGACACCACCTGGGACCGCGCGGTCGGCCCGATGCAGTTCCTGCCCACCACCTGGGCCCGCTGGGCCCTGCGCGCCAACGCCGACGGCACCCCCGCCGACCCCCAGAACGTCGACGACGCCGCCCTGACCGCCGCCAGGTACCTGTGCGCGAGCGGCGGCGACCTCGCCACGGGCGAGGGCTGGTGGAAGGCGGTCCTGACCTACAACCGGTCCAACCGCTACGCCCGCGACGTCTTCAGCGGCGCCGACGCCTACGCCCGCAAGGCCGAAGAACTCGTCAGGTGAGGGCTCAGCGGTCCCGTTCGACCGCGATCCGGGCCGAGACCTCGCCGTAGGCTTCCTGGTACTCCGGCGCCGGGTTCATCGCCACCGCCATCCGGAACTGGGTCTGCGCCTCGGTCAACCGGCTCTGGCGCTGCAAGGCCCGCCCCAGCGCGAACCGCGCGAAGTGGTCGGTCGGGTCCAGCTCCAGCACCCGCAGGAAGGCCGCCTCCGCCCGGCGCAGCTGCGCCGATCCCAGGTACGCCTGCCCCGCCAGCAGGTGCACCGACGGCGCGTTGGGCTCGGCCTCCAGGACCGGGGCCAGCAGGGCCAGCGCCTCCAGGGGACGACGCCGGGCCACCATCTGCTCGGCGGCCCGGAAAGCGGCGAAAGTGCTTTCGGCGTCCTGGGTCATGGTCCACTCCACAGTACGCGCCAACCCGGTGATCCTCGACCGGCCAAGCCGGTGAGCACGCAGCGTGCGGAGTGCGCGATCCCTCAGTTATCAACCCGTGCCAGCGGCGTGACCGGACAGCTGTCCCGCTAGTCTCGACACGGACACGAAGGACGCTTTGTGAGGAGCAGACGTGGCTGTCATCGAGCAGGTCGGAGCACGCGAGATCTTGGATTCTCGCGGCAACCCCACCGTCGAGGTCGAGGTGGCGCTCGACGACGGCACGCTGGCCAGGGCGGCGGTGCCCTCGGGCGCCTCCACCGGTGAACACGAGGCCGTCGAGCTGCGTGACGGGGACCCCAACCGCTACCTCGGCAAGGGCGTGGAGAAGGCCGTCACCGCGGTGCTGGACGAGATCGGCCCCGAGCTGGCCGGGATCGACGCCGTCGACCAGCGCATCGTCGACCAGAAGCTGGTCGACCTCGACGGCACGCCGGACAAGTCGCGCCTGGGCGCCAACGCCATCCTCGGCGTCTCGCTGGCCGTGGCCAAGGCCGCCGCGGAGTCCAGCGGCCTCGAGCTGTTCCGCTACCTCGGCGGCCCGAACGCGCACGTGCTCCCCGTGCCGATGCTGAACATCCTCAACGGCGGCGCGCACGCCGACACCGCCGTCGACATCCAGGAGTTCATGATCGCGCCGATCGGCGCGGACTCCTTCCGCGAGGCGCTGCGCTGGGGCACCGAGGTCTACCACTCGCTCAAGTCCGTCCTCAAGAGCAAGGGCCTGGCCACCGGCCTCGGCGACGAGGGCGGGTTCGCCCCGAGCCTCGGCAACAACCGCGAGGCGCTCGACCTCATCGTCATCGCCATCGAGAAGGCGGGCTACACCGTCGGCCGCGACATCGCGCTGGCCCTGGACGTCGCCGCCACCGAGTTCTTCTCCGACGGCGCCTACACCTTCGAGGGCGCCCGCAAGAGCTCCGAGGAGATGACGGCCTACTACGCCTCCCTCGTCGAGTCCTACCCGATGGTCTCCATCGAGGACCCGCTGGGCGAGGACGACTGGGACGGCTGGGTGCGCATGACCGCCGAGCTGGGCGAGAAGGTGCAGCTGGTCGGCGACGACCTGTTCGTCACCAACCCCGACCGCCTCGAGGAGGGCATCGCCCGCCGCGCCGCCAACGCGCTGCTGGTGAAGGTCAACCAGATCGGCACCCTGTCGGAGACCCTGGACGCGGTCACCCTGGCCACCTCCTACGGCTACCGCAGCATGATGAGCCACCGCTCCGGCGAGACCGAGGACACCACCATCGCCGACCTGGCCGTGGCCACCGGCGTCGGCCAGATCAAGACCGGCGCCCCGGCGCGCGGCGAGCGGGTCGCGAAGTACAACCAGCTCCTGCGCATCGAGGAGACCCTCGGCGACGCCGCGCGCTACGCGGGCGACCTCGCCTTCCCGCGGTTCACCCCGGAGTCCTGAGGTGGCGGGCACGGACCGGTCTCGCGGGCGGCGCAAGCCCGCGGGTCCGGTCCGCGCCCTGTCCCAGCGCATCGCCGGGCTCAGCCTGCCGTTCGGGATCTCCACCACCCGGCGCGCGGCGATCCTGGTGACGGTGGTCTGCGCGCTGGCGCTGAGCGTGGCGGTGCCGCTGCGGACCTACCTCTCGCAGCGCTCCGACGTGCAGATGGAGCAGCAGCGCCAGGCCGAGCTGCGCGCCGAGGTCGACGAGCTGGTGCGCCGCCGCACCGAGCTGGCCGACCCCGAGCAGGTCAGGGCCGAGGCGCGCGCCCGGCTGCGGTTCGTGATGCCGGGGGAGACCCCGTACATGGTCGAGCTGCCCAGCGACACCGAGACCGGCGTGCCCGCCACGCCGGTGCCGCGCCAGCCCTGGTACCAGAACCTGTGGGAGTCGATGGCGGGATGATCGCCGAAGCCGATATCGCCGAAGTCGCCGCCCAGCTCGGCCGCACCCCGCGCGGGGTGCGCGAGGTGGCCGCGCGCTGCCCCAGCGGGCACCCGAGCGTCATCCAGACCAGCCCGCGCCTGGCCGACGGCACCCCGTTCCCGACGCTCTACTACCTGACCTGCCCCCGGCTGAACTCCATGGTCAGCACCCTGGAGACCACCGGGCTGATGCGCGAGATGACCGAGCGCCTGGCCGCCGACGCCGACCTGGCCGCGGTCTACCTGGCCGCCCACCGCGGCTACCTCGCCGAACGCGACGCCATCGAGCCGCTGGGCACCGACGTCACCGCGGGCGGGATGCCCACCAGGGTGAAGTGCCTGCACGTCCACGTCGCCCACGCGCTCGCGAAGGGGCCGGGGGTCAACCCCTTCGGCGACGAGGCGCTGGCCGTGATGGAATGGCCGACCGGGGACTGTGCTGCTACCAAGGAGTGACTACTTCTTGGGTGGTGACGAGGCGGACAGAAGGGCAACCAGTGACCGACCTTCGGGCGTAGTACCTGAGAACTTCCCTAGATACGGTGACTGTCGGCCACGAATGAGGCATGGTAGGTGGCCGAGACGAAGGTCACCCGGGCCGGGGTGGCGTTTGACGAGGGGTGGGACGGAAAACGTGGGTGCCAAGAAGGGCGGACAGCACCGCAAGCGGCGCGAGCGGGGTCGGCGGCGCAGTGCCGTCGCCGCGGCGGGCGCGATGCTGATGGTTCCGGCCGTGGTGGCGGGTGAACCCGCGCCGTGGCTCTCGCCGACCGGCGACGTCGCGCTGGCGGGCAGCGCCGAGGGCGGGCTGCCCGGCCTGACCGACCCCGGGACCGTCGGCGCCGACGGCTCGCTGCCGGAGAGCGGCCGCATCGGCCCGCAGATCCTGGCCCTGGCGGGCAAGCCCGAGCTGCTGGCGCTGACCGGCGGGCCGACGGCCGGCTACCCCAGGGGCCCGCTCGGCATCCCGGGCAACATGCTCTCGGCGTACATGCGGGCCGCGCAGACCCTCGCCGCCCAGCAGCCGGGCTGCCGCATGACCTGGTCGCTGCTGGCCAGCATCGGCCGCATCGAGTCCAACCACGCGCGCGGCGGCGCGGTCGACGCGGCGGGCACCACGCTGCGGCCGATCCTCGGCCCGGTCCTCAACGGCGGCGGGTTCGCCGCGATCAGCGACACCGACGGCGGCTCCTACGACGGCGACTCCCGCTGGGACCGCGCGGTCGGCCCGATGCAGTTCATCCCCTCGACCTGGGCGGGCTACGCCGCCGACGGCAACGGCGACGGGCAGCGCAACCCGAACAACATCCACGACGCCGCCGTCGGCGCGGGCAAGTACCTGTGCTCGGGTGGGATGAACCTGTCCAACCCGCAGCAGCTGGCCGCGGCCGTGTGGCGCTACAACCACTCCGACTCCTACGTCCGCACCGTGATCCAGTGGTCCGACCTGTACGCCAAGGGCGTCACGCCGATGGCCCCCACCCCGGTGCACCAGATCCAGCAGCCGTACATCCCGCCCGCCTACCAGGACGACGCCGAGCTGCCCCCGACGTCGCGCCCGAACCCGCGCCCCGGCACCTCGGCCACGCCGACCACCAGCAGGCCGGCCAGCCCGACCTCGTCCACCCCGCGCCCGACGTCGCCCACGCCGACCTCGACGTGGGACCAGACGTCGGGCAGGCCCGCGAAGCCGACCACCACGGTGACGACGCAGCCGACCTGCGCGACGCCCCCGACGAGCCCCACCACGACGACCTCCACCGCGCCCACGACGACCTCGGCCCCCGCCGACCCGTGTGTCACGGAGCCGTCCGAGTCGCCGGAGCCGTCCCAGCCGCCCCAGCCGTCGGGCCCCACCGGCGAGGACACCTCGAGCCCCACCGGCGAGAGCACGTCGAGCACCACGGGCGGGAGCACGTCGAGCACTCCGGCCGAGAACACGTCGAGCACTCCCGGTGGGGACACCCCGGTCACCACCAGCAGCACCAGGTCGAGCACCGCGGGCCGCCGCCGGTCGACCGCGCAGGGCCGGTGACCACGACCCCGCACTAGACCCCGTCTTCACCACCGCGCCCCGGACCTCCGCTGTTCGGGGCGCGGTGCTTTCGGGTCACCACGTAGGCTTCGGGCCATGACGCGCGTCGCGGCGATTGACTGTGGGACCAACTCCATCCGCCTGCTGGTGGCCGACGCCACCACGCGCGACGACGGCTCCCACTGGCTGCGCGACGTCCACCGCGAGATGCGCATCGTCCGGCTCGGCCAGGGCGTCGACGCCACGGGCGTGCTGGCCCCCGAGGCGCTGGCCCGCACCAGGGACGCCCTCGCCGACTACACCGCCATCCTGCGCCG
The DNA here is from genome assembly GCF_053813445.1 of Actinokineospora lacus. Classification (NCBI taxonomy): domain Bacteria; kingdom Bacillati; phylum Actinomycetota; class Actinomycetes; order Pseudonocardiales; family Pseudonocardiaceae; genus Actinokineospora; species Actinokineospora lacus. Next base: position 296,848 of record NZ_JBQERA010000003.1, on the reverse strand, counting down.
CAAGGGCGCGGAGAAGGTCCGCATGGTGGCCACCTCGGCGACCCGCGACGCGGCCAACCGCGACGAGTTCTTCACCATGACCGCCGAGCTGCTGGGCGCCCCCGCCGAGGTGATCAGCGGCGACGAGGAGGCCCAGCTGTCCTTCACCGGCGCCGTCGGCGGCCTCGACCCCGAGGACGGCCCGTTCCTGGTGGTCGACATCGGCGGCGGCTCCACCGAGCTGGTCCTGGGCACCTGGGACGGCGTCAGCGCCCACGTCGAGGCCGCGAAGTCGGTCGACATCGGCTGCGTGCGCATCACCGAGCGCGCCCTGCGCTCCAACCCGCCCACCGCCGAGGAGATCGCCGCCGCCGACGCCCTGGCCGCCCAAGTCCTCGCCGACGCCTTCACCGCCGTCCCGGTGGAGCGCGCCCGCACGTGGGTGGGCGTCGCGGGCACCGTGACCACCCTGGGCGCCGTGGCCCTGAAGCTCGACGAGTACGACGCCGACGCCGTCCACCTGACCCGCCTCGCCCCCCAGCAGATCGCCGACCTGAGCCACACCCTGCTGTCCGCGACCCACGACGAGCGCGCCGCCAACCCGGTGATCCACCCCGGCCGCGTCGACGTGATCGGCGGTGGCGCGGTGATCCTGCGCGCCCTGGCGTCGCGGCTGTTCGAGACGACCCCGGTCGAGGACCTGGTCGTGTCCGAACACGACATCCTCGACGGGATCGCCCTCTCCCTGCTCTGAGCGCCCAGCTTGCTCTGAACTAGCGGTTCGACGCCGACTTCACGAACGCCGCGAGGTCCTTCGACTGCTGGAGCCGCGACGGCTCGTGCACGTACATCATGTGGCCCGCCGCGTAGTAGCAGACCTCGATGTTCGCCCGCAGCTCGTCCGGGATGGCCAGGTGCGCCAGGGAGTGCTCGGTCGCGTAGTACGGCGTCGCCCCGTCGGTGTAGCCGGAGGCGACGTGCACCTTCAGGTGCGGGTTCGAGCGCATCGCGGCGGCCAGCCGGTCGGCCACGGTCACGTGCGCGTTCTCGAACTCCTTGTACGACCACGCCGTGTGCGCGTCGACGCTGAGCACCTCGTACGGCAGGTCGTTGAGGTAGCCCAACTCCGAGCGCAGGTAGTGGTTGATCCCCGCGGTGTACGCCCCGGTGATCGCCGACCCGGCCGGGTCGTTGGTCATCTTCTCGAAGGCGTAGTCCGACTCCCACCCGGTGAACCGGCCGTCCAGCCTGCCGACGGTGCGCCGCGAGGACCGCAGCAGCTCGGTGAAGAACCGCATGTGCTCGATCCGCAAGTCCACCCGGTCGATGTAGTCCTCCGAGAGCCCGGTCAGCGCGGCCAGCCGGGAGACCACGTCCGCGCGCTCCGATGTGGACAGACGCGAGCCCCGCGACAGCGCCCACGGGTAGTCCCGCGCCGCGAACTCCTCCGCCGAGGCCAGCACCTCACTGAGCGGCCGGTCCCCGTGCAGCCCGTGGTGGTGCGCGATGGCCGCGTAGGACGGCAGGAACAGCGCGTACGGCAAGTCGTTGCCCTCGGCGAAGTCCAGCGTCCGGAAGTCGAGCACCGACGAGATCAGCATGAGCCCGTTGAGGTACAGCCCGTGCCGCCGCTGCAGGTGCAGCGCCAGCCCGCCCGCCCGCGTCGTCCCGTAGGACTCCCCGGCCAGGAACTTCGGCGAGAGCCAGCGCCCGTTGCGGGTCGTCCACAGGCGGATGACCTCGCCGACGGAGTCCAGGTCGCCCTGGAAGCCCAGGTAGTCGCCCGCCCCCTCGCCCTTCACCGGCCGGGAGTAGCCGGTCGACATCGGGTCGATGAAGACCAGGTCGCTGTGGGCCAGCAGGGACTCGGGGTTGTCGGCCAGCCCGTAGGGCGGGGTGGCGGGCGCGTCCGCGTCGCCGGAGACGACGCGGCGGGGCCCGAGGACGCCCAGGTGCAGCCAGGTGCTCGACGAGCCGGGGCCACCGTTGAAGGCGAAGGTCACCGGGCGGGTGCCGGGGTCGGCGTCGTCGAGGGTGTAGGAGGTCAGGAACACCTCGGCCTTGGGGCGGTGGCCGGTGAACTTGCCGTCGGTCACCACCTCCTGGCGCAGGACGACTCGGCCGGTGGTGGCCGTGTACTTCAGCTTGCGCCGCCCGACGGTGAGCACGTGCGCGCTCGTGACCAGGTCGTCGGTGGGCTCGGGCTCCTGGGCGGATTCCGGCGTGGTCTGCTTGTCCTCGGCGGCGTCGCTGGATGGCATGCCGCCGACCCTAACCGGTGCCCAACAGGGGAGTCCGAGAAATGCCGATGGCAGATCTGGACCGGCAGGTCAGCGCCTGCCGGGCCTGCCCGCGCCTGGTCGCGTGGCGGGAGGAGGTCGCCGCGGTGAAGCGGGCCGCGTTCCGCGACGAGACCTACTGGGGCCGCCCGGTCCCCGGTTTCGGCCCGGCCGACGCCTGCCTGGCCGTCGTCGGCCTCGCCCCGGCCGCGCACGGGGCCAACCGCACCGGCCGCATGTTCACCGGCGACCGCTCCGGCGACGTCCTCTACGCCGCCCTGCACGCCGTGGGCCTGGCCTCCCAGCCGACCTCCACCCGCGCCGACGACGGCTTGACCCTCCACCGCACGCGCATCACCGCGCCGGTCAAGTGCGCCCCGCCCGCCAACAAGCCGACCCCGGGGGAGCGGGAGAACTGCCGCCCCTGGCTGGAGCGCGAGCTGGCCCTGCTGCGGCCGACCCTGCGCGCGGTCGTCGTCCTCGGCGCGTTCGGGTGGCAGGCCCTGCTGCCGCTGCTGCGAGTGGCCTGGACGGTGCCCGTCCCGCGCCCGGCGTTCGGTCACGGCGTCCACTACACCCTCGCCGCCCGCGACGGCGGCGCGCCGCTGCACGTGTTCGGCTGCTACCACGTCAGCCAGCAGAACACCTTTACCGGCAAACTCACCCCGGCCATGGTCGAGGCCGTGCTGGCCCGCGCCCGCGACGCGGCGGCCGATCGGTGAGAATCAGTCAATTAATTTCGAAAACGAGCACCCCGCGGACCACCCTGTTGTGGGAATGGCATGTGCTGGACCCCTCCGCCGGGCCGTGGCAGGATCGGCAATGTGACGCGCCCGCGGGGAATATCCACCGCATTTCCCGCCAGCCGCCCCGCTGTCTATGCCGTGGTCTGCCTGTGGAGTGGAATTGCCGCCGCCGTCGCGGCATTGCTCGTGCTGCGCCTCGGCGACACCGGGTGGCTGCCCCCGCTGCTGGTCGGCGCGGGCGCGGCGATGGGCGTGGCCGCCGCGGCCGACCCGCTGTTCGAGGCGGCCGAGCGCGGCCAGGGGCGCTCGTGCGTGCGGGTCACGCCGCGGCGCCGGTCCCGCCCGCCGGGCACGACCCGGCCCGCGGTGCGCTCGGTCCGGGCCCGGCCGCGCGGCGTGCGTCCCTGAACACCCAGGCCGTGCCCACATCTGCGACACGGCCTAGCGGGCGCGTGACCAGCGGGGTCCGGTGGGCCTGCTGACCAGGTGCGCGATGCGGTCCTCCAGGAAGTCCTTGGTCAGGCCGGCCGTCAGCGCCACCTCCGCGGTCGCCGCGAGCCGCTCGGTGAACTCCCCGACGCGGGGGGAGCCGTCGCGGACGATGTAGTCCGCGCCCGCGTTCTCCACGTAGACGATCACGGTGCCGCCGTCCAGCACCATGATCACGAACGGGCCCCACAGTCCTCGGTGGACACCGGCCTCGTACGGGATGACCCGGATGTCGATGTTGCGCTTGTCCGACAGGTGGCGCAGGTGGCGCAGCTGCTCGCGCATGACCTGGGGGCCGCCGACCATCCGGTGCAGCGCGCCCTCATCGATCAGGAAGGTCAGCTCGGGGCCGGGGTCCTCGTGCAGGATGGCCTGCCGGTCGACGCGGGCGGAGATGAGCGTGTCGAGCCGCTCGCCGTCGTGGGCGGCGCCGAGCAGGGCGCGCGCGTAGCCGGGGGTCTGGAGCAGGCCGGGGACCAGGTGTGGGTGGACGTGGCGGATGGCGGTCGCGGAATCCTCGTAGGACAGCAGCGTCTGGTATTCCGGGCTGAGCACCTTGCGGTATTTGGCGTACCACGACGGCCTGCGCGACTCCCGGGCCATCGTGACCAGCGACTCGGCCACGTCGTCGGCGGTGCCGTAGATGGCCAGCAATGCCTTCGCGTCGGAGGTCGAGATCCCCACGGAGGCGTTTTCGATCCGCAGCAGCTTCGACAGCGACCAGTCGACCGTGCGGGCGGCTTCCGCCTGGGTGAGATTGACCCGTTCCCGCTCCACGCGCAGCGTCTCGCCGAGCCGCCTGCGCTGCACCTTGGGGTCCGGCTGTCTTCCGCGGGCCATAGTGTCCTCCGCTGAGTGGGGAGTCGGTCTCAGCCTAACTGGTGATCATCCATACGGCTGAAAGGTTGACGGTGAGTCGCCATGTGGCTGACCGCTACGCGGCCGTCAGCAACCTAGCACGCTGCGTGCCTGGGAGTTCCGCACTTCGCTGAGTCGGCCTCACCACCCACGATCGAGCAACGACAAAGTGGACTCTCGACCACCGAGAGTGAACTCGGGTCGGCTTCCGGCATACGGCGGATCATTCGCACCCGGCCAGCGGATTCTGCATTTTCTCCGCAGCCGCAATAATCGGCGCGTTATGGCTCGAACACACCCATTGATAGGGGGAGCGGTGTCCGCAGTCACAGGCGAATGGCGTCGGAGCAGGCGGAGCGTGAATAACGACTGCGTCGAACTGCGCGCCGCCGCCGGTCGGGTCCGCATCCGCGACTCGAAGAATCCAGGACGCATTTTGGACATTTCCCCGACGGTCGGCGCCTGCTTCGTCGCCTACGTGAAGGGCGCCGCCGTGTCCTGAGCGCGACCGCACACCGCCGCCGCCGTGGCATGCTGCCTGCATGTGGCGGCCACCCCACATCTCGTCCCGGCGCAGCGTCGTGCTCGCCGTCGCCGCGCTGTTCACGGTGGCCGTCGTGGCGGCGCGGGGCCGCTCGGCGATCCCGGTGGAGCCGGGCGCGGCCTTCACCTTCGACCCCCGCGACGACCCGCCGCCCCCGCGCGCCGAGGACGCCGAGGGCGCCGACTCGATCCTCGACGTCATCGGCGGCGTGGGCACCGGCCTGCTCCTGCTCGTGGTTGGCGTGATGGTGCTCATCGGCGCGGTCGGCGTCCTGGTCTCCTTCGGGCTGGCCGGGGCGCGGCGCCGCCGCGGGGCGTCCACCCCGGTGCGGGGGCCGCGGGCCGAGGAGTCGGTCGCCGAGCAGGCCCTCGCGCTGCACGCCGCCGTGCGCACGGGCATGGCCGGGCTGCCCGCCCGCGCCGGGGGAGCCCCCGGCGACGCCGTGATCGCCGCGTGGCTGGTCCTGGAGGACGCCGCCGCCGCGTGCGGCACCCGCCGCGCGCCCGCCGAGACCGCGTCGGAGTTCACCACCCGGGTCATGGCCGAGCACGCCGTCGACGGCGTCGCGCTGGCCGACCTGCGCTCGCGCTACCACCGCGCCCGGTTCGCCGGTCAGGCCACCGACGACGACGCCGACGCCGCGCGCGCCGCGCTGGCCCGCGTCGAGGAAACCCTTGCCGGGGCGCTGAGATGAGCACGCTGCGCGTCGTCGTGCTGGCGGTGCTCGTCGGTGTCGCCGTCGCCGGGGTGTCGATGTGGCCGGGCAATGTCCCGCTGTTCTGGGCTGCGGCGCTGGCCGTCCCCGCCGCGGCCCTGACCGCGCTGGGCGCCCGGCTGTCCGGCCCGCTGGAGCCACTGTGGACGGCCGTGCCCGACGCCCCGTCGGCGCCCGCGCAGCTGCAGGCCGCCACCCTCACCGCCCGCCTCGCCGAGGCCGCCGCCGACCGCGACCGCTTCCTCTCCCGCGTCCAGCCCCGCCTGCGCGCGCTGGCCGAGGCCCGGCTCCGCGCCCGCTGGCCCGACCTGTCCGGAATGGACGATCCCCGGGCGCGGTCCCTGCTGGGCGAGGACCACGCGACGCTGACCGCGCCGGACGCCCCGCTGCCGTCCCCGCAAGGGGTGGCCAGGCTGCTCGACCTACTGGAGGAAGCGTGACATCGTCCACAGTGGACGTCTTGGCCGTCGCGGAGGCGGGCGCGCGAATCCGCGCCGCCATCGGGCAGGCGGTGGTGGGCAGGGACACGGCCGTGCGGCTGGCCCTGGCCGCGGTGCTCGCGGGCGGTCACGTCCTGCTGGAGGACGTCCCCGGTCTCGGCAAGACCCTGCTCGCCCGGGGCCTGGCCGCCGCCCTCGGCCTGGCGTTCGCGCGCGTGCAGTGCACCCCCGACCAGCAGCCCGCCGACCTCACCGGCTCCTTCCTGTTCGACCCCGTGGGCCGGGAGTTCACCTTCCGCCCCGGACCGGTGTTCACCGGCCTGCTGCTGGCCGACGAGATCAACCGCACCCCGCCCAAGACCCAGTCGGCGCTGCTGGAGGCCATGCAGGAGCGCCAGGTCACCGTCGAGGGCAGGACCTTCCCGCTGCCGCGCCCCTTTCACGTGCTGGCCACGGCCAACCCCATCGAGTACGAGGGCACCTACCCGCTGCCTGAGGCTCAGCTGGACCGGTTCCTGCTGCGCCTGGACGTCGGCTACCCGCCCGCTGACGAGGAGGTCGAGGTGCTGCGCCGCAGGCTGGCCAGGCAGAGCGAGGACGCGCCGGTCGAGCGGGTGGTGGACACCGAGGCCCTGCTGAACCTGCAGAAGGCCGTCGAGCAGGTCAAGGTGGACGACGACGTCCTGCGCTACTGCGTCGACCTGGCCCGCGCCACCCGCGTCCACCCCGCCGTGGAGGTGGGCGCCTCCCCGCGCGGCTCCCAGGCCCTGCTGCTGGTGGCCCGCGCCCTGGCCGTCCTGGACTCCCGCGCCTACGTGCTCCCCGAAGACGTCAAGGAGTGCGCCGTCCCGGCCCTGGCCCACCGCCTCACCCTGCGCGCGGAGACCTGGAGTTCGGGCGTCACCGCCGCGCAGGTGGTCGCCGACCTCCTCACCACCGTCCCCGGCCCCCCGAGCACGCGATGACCACCCTTGGTCGGACGCCCTTCCGACGCGCGCCCGGCGCCGTGGCGGCGCCATCGACCAGGACGGGACCGGCAGCGCCCTCACCGCCCCCGCCCAGCGCCGGGTCGCCGAGCAGACCCCCGGACCCGCGGTGAGCGGCCGCGTCCTCGACTGGATTCGCGCCAGGCAGGCCGCCCGCGCGCAGGGCTGGCGCGGCACCGACGCGTTGTTCCGGGGTGCGGTCGGCGGGGTCGGGCTGGTCACCGCGGGCGTGGTCACGCACCGGGTGGACCTCCTGCTCATCGGCGCGCCGCTGGTCATCGGCACCGTGCTGGCCCTGGCCGTCCCGGTCGGCCGCGTGCCGGAACTGCGGGCGGGCAGGCTGCCGCGCGCGGTCGACTCCGGCGAGGCGGGCCGCCTCACCGTCGAGACCGACGCCGATCCCGGCACCGAGTTCCTGGCGGTCCGGCTGCCCGCCCCGGACGCGCGCGGCCCGGGGCCGGTGCACCTGCTGCCGGGCACCGCCCGCCGCGTCGTGGCGAAGCTGCGGTGGGACGCCTGGGGGGAGGGCGTCGACCTGCGCCCCGACCACCTCGCCGCGGGCCGCGACGCCCTGCTGATCAGCGGCCCGGTCACCGGACCCGAGGGCAGGCGCACCGTGCTGCCCGCCGCCGACCCGGTGGTCCCCGGCGCGCTGCCGCCGCGGGTCGCGGGCCTGGTGGGCGCGCACCGCTCGCCGCGTCCCGGCGAGGGCACGGAGCACCGCGCCGTGCGGCCCTTCCAGCCGGGCGACCGCGTCCGCCGCGTCGACTGGCGGGTCACCCTGCGCTCGGGCGCGGCCACCGGCCTGCCGCTGTCCACCCTGCACGTCCGCGAGCACCACGCCGAGGCCGACGCCGACCTGCTGCTCGCCCTGGACTCCCGCGTCGACGTCGGCCCCCGCCTGGCCGACTGGTCCACCGCCGAGCAGGGCGTCGCCGTGCGCCCCGACGGCAGCCTGAACACCGCGGTGGGCGCCGTCGTCGCCCTCGCCGCGGGCTACCTGCGCCAGGGCGACCGGGTCGGCCTGGTCGACCTCGGCCGCCCGCAGCTGGGCCTGCCGCCCGGCGTCGGCCACCGCCAGCTCCTGCGCATCCGCCACCAGCTCGTGGCCTGCTCCCGCTCGGCGGGCTGGGCCCCCCGGCCGGTCCTGCGCCCGCAGCAGGTCCCCGCGGGCGCCGTGGTCGTGGCCCTGTCCCCGTTCCTGGACGACCCCGTCGTCGACTGCGTGGTCCGGGTGGCCCGCCGCGGCGTCATCGTGGTCGCCGTCGACGTCCTGCCCCCCGCCCTGGCGCCCGACCCCGACACCGAGTGGGGCGACGTCGTCCGCCGGATCATCCTGGCCGAGCACACCGCCCGCCTGGCCGCCCTGCGCGCCCACGGCGTCCCCGTCATCCCCTGGACCACCGGCGCCACCGTCGCCGACACCCTCCGCAGACTCCGCCGCCGCCGGGCAGTCCGCAGATGACCGCCTTCCCACTCGCCACTGTTGCCAACAGCTTGCGACAGACCGGTTGCGCACCGCCCACCGGTGTCGACCGCTTGCGGCAGCCGGGTTTCACCGGTCCCGCGCGAGGGGCCCGGTCATGACCGACGCGCTCGACGTGGGCCGGGGTGTCTCCGCGCTGTGGCTGCGCGGAGCCGTCGGCGTCGCGGCGGGGGGCATCGTCCTCGACCTGGTTCTGGCCGGTGTCCCCACTTTCGCCCGCTGGCTGGCCGCCGCCCTCGCCGCCCTCTGCGTGCTCCTGCCCGCGTCCCCCGTCGCCCTGCTGCTGATCCTCCTCGCGGGCGGCACCGTCGCCCTGAGCGCCGCCGAGCCGTTCTCCCCGGCGCTGCTGGCCCTCATCCCCCTCGTGCACCTGCTGCACCTGTCCTGCGCCCTCGCCGCCGTCCTCCCCAGAGGCGCCCGGATCGCCCCCGCCGCACTGCGCGCCCCCGCGCGCCGCGCGCTCGCCGTGCAAGCCGGAGTGGGTCTCATCGTGATCGTCGCAACTTTTCTGCCCACCGGCCCGACCGCCCCGGTGGTCGAATTGGTCGCATTACTCTCAAGCGCCGCCATAGCACTGGCTGTAATTCTTCTTGAACGATCCCGCCAGTGACCGCGATGCGGGTCACACCTGCGGAAACATGCCGCGCGACCCCGGTCACACCAGGACGGGGGCGCCTCGCGGGCGGACTAAACCAGTGCCACCATTGACCCATGGCGCGAACAAAAGCGGAGCCGACCCGAATCCTCATCCTGGGTGGCGGTTACGTCGGGCTTTACACAGCCCTGGGGCTCCAGCGGAAGCTGCGCTCCGGCGAGGCATCGGTGACGGTCATCGATCCCCAGCCGCACATGACCTACCAGCCGTTCCTGCCCGAGGCCGCCGCGGGCGCCATCGAGCCGCGGCACGTGGTCGTGCCGCTGCGCCGCACGCTCAAGCGCTGCCACGTCATCACCGCGCGCGCGACCAAGGTCGAGCACGCCCGCAAGGTCGTCACCATCGAGGCGGGCGACGGCCACACCGAGGAACTGGGCTACGACGTGCTCGTCGTCGCCCTGGGCTCGGTGGCCCGGCTGCTGCCCATCCCCGGCCTGACCGAGTGCGGCATCACGTTCAAGACCATCGGCGAGGCCATCTACCTGCGCAACCACGTGCTCTCCAAACTGGATCAGGCCGACAGCACGCTGGACCCCGAGGTGCGCAAGCGGCTGCTCACGTTCACCTTCGTCGGCGGCGGGTTCGCCGGGATCGAGGCGCTGGGCGAGCTGGAGGACATGGCCCGCTTCGCCACCCAGTACTACAAGAACGTCGACGCCGAGGACCTGCGCTTCGTGCTCGTCGAGGCCGCCGGGCGCATCCTGCCCGAGGTGCGCGAGAGCCTCGGCGTCTACACCGCGATGCAGCTGGAGAAGCGCGGCATCGAGGTGTACCTGTCCACTCTCGCCAAGTCCTTCGAGAACGGCCGCGTGCAGCTCTCCGACGGCACCGAGTTCGACAGCGACACCATCGTCTGGACGGCGGGCGTGAAGTCCAACCCGGTCCTGGCCAACTCCGACCTGCCGCTGACCAAGCAGGGCCGGTTGCGGGCCAGCGCGTCGATGCGCGTGGAGGGCCTGCCGGACGCGTGGACCGCGGGCGACTGCGCCGCGGTGCCCGATCTGTCGCGGACGCCCGATGACCCGACGGCCATCTGCGCGCCCAACGCGCAGAACGCCGTGCGCCAGGCCCGGCTGCTGGCCAAGAACATCGTGACGGCCCTGCGCGGTGGGGAACCAAAGGATTACTTCCACAAGAACATCGGCGCGGTCGCGAGCCTGGGGCTGCACAAGGGCGTCGGCGACATCATGAACTTCAAGGCCAAGGGCTTCATCGCCTGGTCGATGCACCGCGCGTACCATGTGAAGGCCATGCCGACGTTCAACCGCAAGGTCCGCATCACGCTGGACTGGTTAACCGGTGGCCTTTTCCGGCGCGAGGTGATCTCCATGGGTCAGATCAACGACCCGAAGGCGGAGTTCGCTCGGGTGTCCAAGGGCTGACGGCAAACGGCTCAAAGTGACTGGGCCAGCCGGAGGGAAACCTGGGAAACCGGTCCCGAGCTGCGCTATCGCGCCTTAGGCTGCGGCTGCCCCCGTAGCCCAACAGGCAGAGGCAGCCCCCTTAAAAGGGGTGGAGTGCCGGTTCGAATCCGGTCGGGGGCACAAGCACAGCGAGTCGCGCAAGTCCAGCGGACACGTCATCCGTCGCCACAGCAGGGGTTTCCGGGCTACGGATGACGTGTCCGCTGTGGATGTGGCACTGTGAGTAGTGGAGTGACCGCGTTGACGTGACGTCGGACCGCCGCCGCGGAAACCATGACGTCGTCATAGTCTTACCGGACCGCGGCACGGAGTCCGATCGGCGCAACGGCAAGGCGGGGCCCACTCGCGGGTGTGGAGTCCGGAGAACGGAAAACCGCAGTTGGCGACCCGTGCGATCCGCGAGTCGGGCTCACCGTTGATCACGCGTCGCCGCGGGTGGTCAAAGGAAACCGACTTGTTGGTCCTTTTCGAACAAAAATGATCGGTGAGTAGGTCGTTGCCCGCCGCTGTCCACTGTGGATGTGCAACCGGCAATCGGACCGGCACTCTAAGCTGCGGTGGTGGCCGAGTACCGGATCGACGACCTGGCCCGCGCCGCGGGCACCTCGGTGCGCAACGTGCGCGTGTACCAGGACCGGGAGCTGCTGCCCCCGCCCGCGCGCCGCGGGCGCACCGCCATCTACGGCGACGCCCACCTCTCCCGGCTGCGGCTGATCCTGGCCATGCTCGACCGCGGCTACGCCTTCGCCCAGATCAAGGAGATGCTCGACGCCTGGCAGGCCGGGCACAGCCTGGCCGACGTGCTGGGCCTGGAGGAGGCGACCGGCGCGGCGTGGTCGCACGAGCAGCCCGCGGTGGTGCGGATGACCGACCTGGTCAGGATGTTCGGCTCCCAGGTGACCCCGGCCACCGTGCGCCGGTCGCTGGAGCTGGGCGTGCTGGAGCGCCGCGGGGCGCACTTCGTCGCGCCGAGCCCCCAGCTCCTCGAGGCCGGGCGCGAGCTGGTCGCCCTCGGCGTCCCGCTGGCCGAGGCGCTGACCCTGGCCGCGGAGCTGCAGGCCGAGACCGACCGGATCACCGGGCTGCTCGTCGGCCTGGTCCGCAAGTACGTGCTCGACCCGAAGGGTCCGGAGTGGCTGCCCAGCGGCGAGGAGCTGCCGCAGTTCGCCGACGTCGTCTCCCGGCTGCACCCGCTGGTGATGTCCGCGCTGTCGGCCTCGGTGGACCGCTCAGCGCGGCGGGTGATCCCGCAGATCATGGGCGACCGGCTCGTCGCGATGGTGGAGAAGGCCCGTGGCGAGTAGCCAGGGGGGTCCTTGCACGATGACAATGGCCGTTGTAACGTTCGCCGTTGTCGCGTAACACGGACTTCACCCAGCCCGCGCGGCGGGCGGTGACCCGCGCCCAGGGAGACGTCGATGGCCACCGAACCGCTGGCGCAGTACCTGGTCGTGCGCGAGCGCACCGTGCGCTCGGGCGGTGAGGTCGACCTGGCGGTGTTCGAGCAGGGCGACCCGGCCGCGCCGACCGTCCTGCTGGTGCACGGCTACCCCGACACCCACCGCATGTGGGACGGCGTCGCCGAGCGGCTGGCCGAGGACTTCCACGTCGCGCGCTACGACGTGCGCGGCGCGGGCGCCTCCAGCGCCCCCCGCGACCGGGCCGCCTACCGCACTGAACACCTCGCCGAGGACCTGGCCGCCGTGCTCGACGCGGTCAGCCCGGACCGGCCCGCGCACGTCGTGGCCCACGACTGGGGCTCGATCCAGGGCTGGGAGGCGGTGACCGAGCCCGACGCCGCCGAGCGGATCGCCTCCTACACCGCCATCTCCGGGCCGTGCCTCGACCACGTCGCGCACTGGGTGCGCCGCAGGCTGGCCCGCCCCACCCCGGCGCACCTGCGCCAGCTGGCCGCCCAGTTCGCGCACTCCTGGTACATCTACCTGTTCCACCTGCCGGTCCTGCCCGAACTCGCCTGGCGGACGCTGATCGGCCCCCGCTGGGGCGCGCTGCTGGAGCGGGTCGAGGGCGTGCCCAGGGTCGCGGGCCACCCGGCTCCGACCATCGCCGCCGACGCCGCCCGCGGCGTGCGGCTCTACCGCGCCAACATGCTGACCCGGATGCGCGGCGCGCGCTCGCGCCCGACCGCCGTCCCGGTCCAGGTGATCATCCCGACCCGCGACCGCTACGTCAGCGCGGCGCTGGCCGAGGACCTGGAGCGCTGGGTCGAGCGGCTGTGGCGACGCCGGGTCGTGGCCGGGCACTGGGCGCCGGTGTCGCACCCGGACGCGGTCGCCCGCATGGTCGAGGAGTTCGCCGACCACGTCGGCGGCCAGCCCTCGACCAGGGGGCTCCAGCGGGCCAGGGCGGGGACGACCGGGTTCACCGGGCAGCTCGCGGTGGTCACCGGGGCGGGCAGCGGCATCGGCCGGGCCACCGCGCACGCCTTCGCCGCCGAGGGGGCGGAGGTCGTCGTGGCCGACATCGACGCCGAGGCGGCCAAGCGCACGGCCGCCGAGATCGGCCCGGCCGCCTACCCCTACGTCGTCGACGTGGCCGACGAGGACGCGATGGCCCGCTTCGCCGACGAGGTCGCCGCCGAGCACGGCGTGCCGGACATCGTGGTCAACAACGCGGGCATCGGCGTGGCGGGCAGCTTCCTGGACACCACGGCCGCGGACTGGCGCAGGGTGGTCGACGTCAACCTGCTCGGCGTCGTCCACGGCTGCCGGGCCTTCGGCGCGCTGATGGCCGAGTCGGGGGAGGGCGGGCACATCGTCAACATCGCCTCGGCCGCGGCGTACACCCCGAGCCGGGCGCTCTCGGCGTACGCGTCGAGCAAGGCGGCGGTGCTCATGCTCTCCGACTGCCTGCGCGCGGAGTTCGCCGACCGGGGGATCGGCGTCACCGCGGTGTGCCCGGGGATCGTGGCCACCGACATCACCTCCACCACGCGGTTCGCGGGCGCGGACGCGGTGGAGCAGGAGCGGCTGCGGCGCAAGGCGACCGCGTCCTACGCCAAGCGCGGCTACGGCCCGGAGAAGGTCGCCGCCGAGATCGTGCGCGCGGTCACCGCCGACATCCCGGTGCTGCCCGTGACCCCGGAGGCCAGGGCCGCCCGGCTGCTGGCCCGCTTCGCCCCCGGCCTCCTGCGCCGCCTCGCCCGCCTCGACGTGGTGCGGTAGCCATGACCGATCCGGAGAACGTGGCCCTGCGGGCCCGGGACGTGCGCTTCGACTGGTCGGCGGTGCCGATGCACTGGGTGCCCCGCGACCCGCTGACCAGCCACGCGCTGAACACCCTGCACCTGGTGCTGCCCGAGGGCGAGCGCTGGTTCGTCCGGGTGTTCGCCCAGGCACTGCCGCACATCCGTGACGAGCGGGTGCGCGAGGACGTGCTGGGCTTCATCGGCCAGGAGGCCATGCACGCCAAGGCCCACGACGGCGCCGCGGCGCACCTGGCCGCGCTCGGCGTGGACCCGGCGCCGTTCGTCGCGCAGGTCGAGTGGCTCTTCGGCACGCTGCTCGCCGACCGCGGCGGCACCGCGGCCCAGCGCCACCAGTGGCTGCTGGAGCGGCTGTCGGTCATCGCCGCGATCGAGCACTTCACCGCCGTGCTGGGCCAGTGGGTCCTGGACTCGGCCGCGCTGGACGCCGCGGGCGCCGACCCGACGATGCTGGACCTGCTGCGCTGGCACGGCGCCGAGGAAGTCGAGCACCGCAGCGTCGCCCACGACCTCTACGCGCACCTCGACGGCCGCTACCCGCGGCGCGTGCGCACCATGCTGATCGCGGCCCCGGTGCTGGGCTGGCTGCTCGTCCGCGCCACCCGCTGGCTCATGGCCCACGACCCGGCCCGGCCCGGCAAGGCCCGCTGGCGCGACTACCTGCGCGCCGCCCGCGCGGGCCGCCTGCCCCGGCCGGGACAGCTGCTGCCCGCCCTCTGGCGCTACCTGCCCCGCGACTACCACCCCAGCCGGGAGGGCGACACCGCCCAGGCCGTCGCCTACCTGGCCGCCTCGCCCGCGGCCCGCGCCGCGTCGTGACCCAGTGGTGACTCCGGTGATGACCCAGTGGTGACCCCGCCGCCGGACCTTTACGGCCGCCCGCGCGCGGACCGGGCGTTCCGCGCGCTCGTGCCGGTGGTGGCGGTGTACCGGCGGATCTCCGAGCGGGGCGCGCGCCGCCAGCCGCCGGTGCGCGCCGTGGACCGCGACCTGCGCCTGGTGGTGCGCGCGGTCGCCACCGAGGCCGACGACGTGGTCAGCCTGACGCTGGCCGATCCGTCCGGGGCCCCGCTGCCCGCCTGGCGGCCGGGGTCCCATGTGGACGTCGTGCTGCCCTCCGGCCGGGTGCGGCAGTACTCCCTGTGCGGCGACCCAGCGGATCTGCGGACCTACCGGGTCGCGGTCCGGCTGGTGCCCGAGGGCGCGGGTGGGTCGGTCGAGGCGCACGGGCTCACGGCGGGGTCCGCGCTGGTGTTTCGGGGTCCGCGCAACGCTTTCCCGTTCGTGGGGCAGGGCCCGTGGCTGTTCATCGCCGGTGGTATCGGCATCACCCCGATCCTGCCGATGGTCCGCCACGCCGCCGCCCGTGGCGCCGACTGGCGGCTTGTCTACACAGGACGGTCACGGGACAGTCTGCCGTTCTTGGGGGAGCTACCCTCCTCGGACCGGGTCGAGGTCCGCACCGATGACGAGCACGGGGTGCCGACCGCGGCGGACCTGTTGTCGCGCGCCCCTTCCGGGGCCGCGGTGTACTGCTGCGGGCCGGTCCCGATGCTCGACCTCGTCCGGTCGGCCTGGGCGGGCCCGCTGCACTTCGAGCGGTTCTCGCCGCCGCCGGTCGTGGGCGGGCGGCCGTTCGAGTTGCGGCTCGGCGCGGGCGGCCCGGTGGTCGCGGTGGCCGCGGACGAGTCGGCGCTGACCGCGCTGCGCCGGGTCCGGCCGGACGTCGCCTACTCGTGCGGGCAAGGGTTCTGCGGCACCTGCCGGGTGCGGGTGCTCTCCGGCGCGGTCGAGCACCGCGGCGGCCCGCTGTCCGAACAGGACTCCATGCTGGTCTGCGTGTCCCGAGCCGCGGGCGACCGTGTCGTCCTGGACGTGTGAGAGGAAAGCCATGACGAGGATCGAGGTCAGCCACGACCGCCGCGGCGCGGGCGAGCCGCTGGTGCTGTTGCACGGCATCGGACACCGCTGGCAGGCGTGGGAACCGGTCATCGATCGCCTCGCCGCCCACCACGAGGTCATCGCCGTGGACCTGTTCGGGTTCGGCGCGTCCCCGATGCTGCCCGCCGGGCGCCCCTACACGGTGCCCCACGCGGTCGAGGCCCTGGCCGAGGTGTTCGACGACCTCGGCGTCACCCGCCCGCACATCGCGGGCAACTCCCTCGGCGGAATGCTGGCCCTGGAACTGGCCGCCCGCGACCTCGTCCGCTCCGTCACCGCGCTGTCCCCGGCGGGCTTCTGGACGCCTCGCGACCGGACGTGGGCGATCCAGGTGCTCACCGGCATCCGGATGATCGCCCGGCTCAGGCCCGCGCTGCAGCAGGCGGTGTTCGCCCGCCGCGCCGCCAGGCTCGCCGGTGGCGGCCTGCTGTTCGGCAGGCCGTCCTGGCTGACCGCCGAGATCATGCTCGCCGACATGGCGGCCATGGCGACCGCGCCCGGCTTCGACGCCGTCATCGCCGCGGGCGCGCGCGACTACTTCTACCTCAGCCCCGAACCCCGCGTCCCGACCACCGTCGCCTGGGGCACCCGCGACCGCGTCCTGTGGCCCCGCCAGGCCCGCCGCTGCGCCGAGATCCTCCCCGGCGCCCGCCACGTCCCCCTGCCCGGCTGCGGCCACGTCCCCATGGGGGACGACCCCGCCCGCGTGGCCGACCTCATCCTGGCCACCTGCCGGGAGGCCGCCGGGGACCGAACCGAGGGCGCGGCAGCGTCGAATGCCTGACGCCTGACCGGCCCGTCCCTGCGGCGCCGCGAACGCCCCATGCCCCGGGGCGTTCGCGGCACCTGTCCGGTCGGCCCTTCCTGGTCAACCCTGTCCGGTCGGCCTGTCCGGTCGGCCCTGTTCGGTCAGCTCAGCCGGTCAGCCCTGGTCGGTCAGCCCTGTCCAGTCAGCTCAGGCCGGTCAGCCCTGTCTGGTCAGCCCTGTCTGGTCAGCCCTGTCTGGTCAGCCCTGTCCGGTCAGCCCTGTCCGGTCAGCTCAGGCGCTCGATCACCATGGCCATGCCCTGCCCGCCGCCGACGCACATGGTCTCCAGGCCGAACTGCTTGTCGTGCCACTGCAGGGAGTTGATCAGCGTCGCGGTGATGCGGGCGCCGGTCATGCCGAAGGGGTGCCCGACCGCGATCGCGCCGCCGTTGACGTTGAGCTTGTCCTCCGGGATGCCCAGGTCGCGCGCGGAGGGCAGGACCTGCGCGGCGAACGCCTCGTTGATCTCCACCAGGTCGATGTCGTCGATGGTCAGCCCCGCCCGCGCCAGCGCGCGCCGCGACGCCTCGACCGGTCCCAGGCCCATGATCTCCGGGGAGAGCCCGGACACCCCGGTCGAGACGATCCGGGCCAGCGGGGTCAGGCCCAGCTCGCGCGCCTTGGTGTCGGACATGACCACCAGGGCCGCCGCGCCGTCGTTGAGCGGGCAGCAGTTGCCCGCGGTCACCCGGCCGTCCGGGCGGAAGACCGGCTTGAGGGTCGCGGTCTTCTCGTAGGTCACCCCGGGGCGCGGGCCGTCGTCGGTGTCGACCACGGAGCCGTTGGGCAGGGTGACCGGGGTGATCTCGCGGGCCCAGAAGCCCGACTTGATGGCGGCCTCGGCCAGGTTCTGCGAGCGGACGCCGAAGTGGTCCATGTCCTCGCGGGTCACGCCCTTGAGCCGGGCCAGGTTCTCCGCGGTCTGGCCCATGGCGATGTAGGCGTCGGGCACCAGCCCGTCGGCGCGCGGGTCGTGCCACTCGTCGGCCCCGGCCTCGGCGACCGCGGCGGTGCGCTCCCCGGCGGGGGCGAACAGCGGGTTGCGGGTGTCCGGCCAGGTGTCGGAGGTGCCCTTGGCCGAGCGCGAGACCGTCTCCACGCCCGCGGAGATGAACACGTCGCCCTCGCCCGCGCGGATGGCGTGCATGGCCATGCGGGTGGTCTGCAGCGACGAGGCGCAGTAGCGGGTGACGGTGCAGCCGGGCAGGTGGTCGTAGCCGAGCAGCACGGCCACGATGCGGCCCATGTTGAAGCCCGCCTCGCCGCCGGGCGCGCCGCAGCCGAGCATCAGGTCATCGATGTCGCGCGGGTCCAGCGCCGGGACCTTGTCCAGCGCGGCCCTGATCATCTGGGCGGTCAGCTCGTCGGGTCGCATGTCGACCATCGAGCCCTTGCCCGCGCGGCCGATGGGGGACCGGACTGCGGAGACGATGACTGCCTCTGGCATGGCGGACACTCCTAAGACGGCGGTTACTAAGCGGTAGCTTAGGTTGATCGCCCGGACGGCACAAGAAACCGTGACCTGGCCCATCCGACTTTTGCACACGCCCGTCACGGGACCCCGCCGCAGGGCAGCCCCGCGCGTCTTGGGAGGTCGTCAGCGCCGCGCGTCCCAGAGCCCGGCCGCCGCGCACAGCGGGGCCAGGAGGACGTCGACGGCCAGGGCGTAGCCCGCCCCGTTCGGGTGAAAGCGGTCCGGGCTGAACAGCTCGACGTGCCGGTCGACGAAATGCCGGGTCAGCAGGCAGGCCAGCGGGACCACGTGCGCGGGCGTGTCGGCCAGGGCCCGGGCCTGCGCGCGGGCCAGCGCCCGGCTGTAGCTGCGGGCGACCGCGCGCAGCGGCTGCGGGATGGGGCGGACGGTGCCCAGGTCAGGGCACGTGCCCACGAGCACGCCGGTCCCCGCGTCGGTCAGCCTGCTGACCTGGGCGGCCAGCAGCGCCGCCGACTCCGCGATGCCCAGCCGGGCGGTGACGTCGTTGCCGCCGACCATCACCAGCGCCAGCCGCGGCGGGTCCGTCAGCGCCGCGTCGACCTGCCCGCCCAGGTGGGTCGTCCGCGAGCCGCTGATCGCGTGGGTGATCAGCCGCACCGGCGTGGCCAGCTCCTCGGCCAGCCCCAGCGCCAGCCGCACCCCGGGCAGCCGCTCGGCGCTCTCCGCGCCCAGCCCGGCGGCGGTCGAGTCACCGAGCACCGCGAAGTCCAGGGCGTCGCCGCGGGCCACCGGTCCCGTGCCGTCGGGCAGGTAGACGCCGTCGGCGTTGAACGGCCGCTCCCGGGGCACGCCGATGACCGTGCGCGCCCGGCGCGACTGCGAGGTCAGCAGCCCGTACGCCGCCCCGGACAGCCCGCCGAGCGAGCCCGCGGCGACAGCCAGTGTCCGCAGCATCATCGTCCTCCCTCCGACGAGCGCCCATGACAGTGATATCGCACGTCAGCCCCATTCCGTTGTACCCAACGGCGCTGACGGCAGCCTTGAAGACGGCTAGCGGATAGGGTGAGGCCCAGTTCCACGCAGTGAGATGAAGGAGCCCCGGTGGAGTACGTCGAGCACGTCATCGATCTCGTCGGTGACACCCCGCTGGTCAAGTTGAACTCGCTTGCCGAGGGGCTGGCGCCGCTGGTCCTGGCCAAGGTCGAGTACATGAACCCCGGCGGCAGCGTGAAGGACCGCATCGCCGTGCGCATGATCGACGCGGCCGAGCGCTCCGGCGAGCTGCGCCCCGGCGGCACGATCGTCGAGCCCACCTCCGGCAACACCGGGGTCGGCCTGGCCATGGTCGCGCAGCGCCGCGGGTACAAGTGCGTGTTCGTCTGCCCGGACAAGGTCAGCGAGGACAAGCGCAACGTGCTGCGCGCGTACGGCGCCGAGGTCGTCGTCTGCCCGACCGCCGTGGCGCCGGAGCACCCGAACTCCTACTACAACGTCTCCGACCGGCTGGTGAAGGAGATCGAGGGCGCCTGGAAGCCCAACCAGTACGCCAACGCCGAGAACCCGGCCAGCCACTACCACTCCACCGGCCCGGAGCTGTGGCGCCAGACCGACGGCCGGATCACCCACTTCGTGACCGGCGTCGGCACCGGCGGCACCATCTCCGGCACCGGCCGCTACCTCAAGGAGGTCTCCGACGGCCGGGTCCAGGTCATCGGCGCGGACCCCGAGGGCTCGGTCTACTCCGGCGGCACCGGCCGCCCGTACCTGGTCGAGGGCGTCGGCGAGGACTTCTGGCCGGAGACCTACGACCGCAACGTCGCCGACGAGATCATCGCGGTGTCCGACGCGGAGTCCTTCGAGGTCACCCGCAGGCTCGCCCGCGAGGAGGGTCTGCTCGTCGGCGGCTCCTGCGGCATGGCCGCCGCGGCCGCGCTGCGCCTGGCCAAGCGCCTCGGCCCCGACGACGTGGTGGTCGTGCTGCTGCCCGACGGCGGCCGCGGCTACCTGTCCAAGGTGTTCAACGACTCCTGGATGGCCCAGTACGGCTTCCTGCCCGCCGACCACTCCGGCGCCACCGTGGGCGACGTCCTGCGCCGCAAGAGCACCGGCGGGGCGCTGCCGGAGTTCATCCACGCCCACCCGACCGAGACCGTCGCCGACGCGGTGGCGATCCTGCGCGAGTTCGGCGTCAGCCAGATGCCGGTGGTCAACGCCGAGCCGCCGGTGATGGCCGCCGAGGTGGTGGGCGCGGTCAACGAGCGCGACCTGCTCGACGCCCTGTTCGCGGGCAAGGCCGCCCTCGCCGATCGCCTCGACCTGCACATGTCCCCGCCGCTGCCCACCATCGGCGCGGGCGAGCAGGTGACCGCCGCGATGAGCGCGCTGGCTTCCGCCGACGCCGCTTTGGTGCTGCTCGACGGGAAACCGGCGGGCGTGGTCACCCGCCAGGACGTGCTCGGATTCCTCGCCGGGAAATGATCGGCCCAATTCCGGCGTCCACATGGCTGATCCGATAGCGTTGACGCGACGCAAGGTGACAATCCAGGTCAATAAGGGGTGGGAAACCCGATGAGCTCTCCCCAGCCGCCGAACCAGCCGTGGCAGCCCGGCGGCTCGGCCTCGGACTCGGGCCAGAGTCCGGCCGAGACCGGCGCCGACGGAGTCGAGCGCACCCAGGCGATCCAGCCCGGCCAGCCGCTCCCCGGAGCGGGTGACGACGAGAACCCCGACCGCACGCAGGTGGTGCGCAGCGGGGGCGACCACACCCAGATGGTCTCCCCGGGCTCGGTCTCGCAGACCCCGCCGTACGCCCAGCCCGGCGAGCACCAGCCGTTCCCCGGGCAGCAGCAGCCCGGCCCGTACGGCCAGCCCGGCGGGTTCCCCGGCCAGCCGCCCCAGCAGGGCTACGGCCAGCCCCAGGGCTACCCGCAGCAGCACGGCTACGGCGGCGCCCCCGGCGCCGCGGGCGGCAACGCGGCGATGATCCCGATGGTCGTGCAGGGCGCGATCGCCCTGTTCGGCCTGATCGCGCTGATCATGGCCATCACCCTGATGGCCGACTTCGGCGAGGCGGGCTCGTTCCTGCCCGGCTACCTCTGGGTGTACGCGATCCTGGCCCTGCTCGGCGCGCTCGCCGCCGTGGCGGGCGCGGTGATGCTGTTCATGAAGAAGAACGCCTTCGCGCACTACCTGGTGCTCGGCGGCGGCGCGGCCCTGCTGCTCTCGGCGATCCTGCTGATGATCGAGGGCGGCGGCAGCTCGACGCGGGTCGTCTTCTTCCTGATCTTCGGCCTGCTCATCGCCGCGGCGGGCGCCCTGGCGTTCATGCCGAACACCAAGCAGTACCTGTTCTCCGGCGCCCAGGCGGGCCCGGCGGGCTACGGCGGCCCGAACCACTTCGGCCAGCCCGGTGGTCAGCACGGTGGCCAGCCTGGTGCTCAGCCCGGCGGCTACCCCGGCCAGCAGCAGCACCAGCAGCCCTATGGCCAGCAGCAGCCGTACGGTCAGCAGCAGCCGGGCTACGGCCAGCCCCAGCAGGGTTACGGCCAGCCGCAGCAGCAGCCCGGCGGCTACGGCCAGCAGCACCAGCAGCCCCAGCCGGGCTACGGCCAGCAGCCCTACGGCCAGCCCCAGCCCCAGCAGGGTTACGGCCAGCCCCAGCAGCAGCCCGGCGGCTACCCCGGTCAGCAGCCGCCCCCCGGCTACGGCCAGCAGCCACCGCAGCAGCAGCAGTGGTGACCTGACATGACGTGAAGCGGCCCCCGACCACCAGGTCGGGGGCCCGCTTTCGTGTCCGGACTACCCCAGCGCGGTCAGCAGGTCGGTGACCAGGTCGCCTGCGGACTCGATCCCCACCGAGAGCCGGAGCAGGTCGGCGGGCACCTCCAGCAGGCTGCCCGCGGTGCTCGCGTGGGTCATCCGCCCGGGGTGCTCGATCAGCGACTCGATCCCGCCGAGGGACTCCCCCAGGGTGAACAGCGTCGTCCTCGCCGCCACCTCCAGCGCCGCCTGCTCGCCGCCCGCCACCTGGAACGACACCATCCCGCCCGGCCGCCGCATCTGCTTGGCGGCGACGTCGTGCCCGGCGTGGTCCTCAAGGCCCGGGTAGTAGACCTTCGCGACCTTCGGGTGCGCGGCCAGCACCTCCACGATCCGCTCGGCGTTGTCGCAGTGCCGCTCCATCCGCACCGCCAGCGTCTTGGCCCCGCGCAGCACCAGCCACGAGTCGAACGGGCCCGGCACCGCCCCGGCCGAGTTCCGCAGGAACGCGAACGCCTCGTTCAGCTCGCCGTCGTCGGTGACCAGGGCCCCGCCGACCACGTCGGAGTGCCCGCCCAGGTACTTCGTCGTCGAGTGCAGCACCACGTCCGCCCCCAGCGCCAGTGGCGTCTGCAGGTACGGCGTGGCGAAGGTGTTGTCGATCACCAGCCGCGCCCCGGCGTCGGCCGCCACCGTCGCCAGCGCGGCGATGTCGGCGATCCCCAGCAGCGGGTTGGTGGGCGTCTCCGACCAGATGACCTTGGTGGTGGGGCGCACGGCCGCCCGGGTGGCGTCGGGGTCGCTCAGGTCGACGGCGGTGTACTCGACCCCCCAGTGGGTCATCACCTTGTCCAGCAGCCGGAACGTGCCGCCGTAGGCGTCGTTGCCCAGCAGGACGTGGTCCCCGGGCCGCGTCATGCACCGCAGCGCCACGTCGGTGGCCGCCATCCCGCTGGCGAAGGCCAGGCAGTGCCGCCCGCCCTCCAACGCCGCCAGCGCGTGCTCCAGCGTGGTCCGGGTCGGGTTGGCCGTGCGCGCGTACTCGTAGCCCTCCCGCAGCCCGCCGACGCCGTCCTGCGCGAACGTGGACGTCTGGTAAATCGGCACGATGACCGCCCCGGTTCGCGGGTCCGGGTCCTGCCCAGCGTGGATCGCCCGAGTCTCGAAACCCCAGCGCCCAGTGTCCTCAACCATGCCCGCAACCCTACGACTTGCCCGCCGCCGGGCAACTCAACCCCACCCACAACGACCGAACCGCGCCTGCCCCAATTTCTCGGGGCGGGCGCGGTTCGGTTTCTCGTCTACGAGCTGGTGCTAGTCACCACTCTGCAGCATGTACAGCAGCCGCAGGATCTCCAGGTACAGCCACACCAGCGTGGTCATGAGGCCGAACGCCACGTACCAGGCCCACTTCGCGGGCGTGCCCGAGCGGATCATGTTGTCGGCCATGTCGAAGTCGAGCAGGAAGTTGAACGCCGCGATCCCGATGAACAGCAGGCTGATGCCGATGCCGAGCGGGCCCGCGTCGCGGATGCCGAGGTCGACACCCATGAACGACAGCAGCAGGTTGACCAGCATCAGGCCGGCCGCGGCCACCGTCGCGCCGATGATCCACTTGGTCAGGCGCGGGGTCACCTTGATGGCCCCGGTCCGGTAGACCACGAGCATCGTGATGAACACCAGCGCCGTGCCGAGGATCGCCTGCAGGGCGATGCCCGGGACGAACGACTCGAACACACCCGTGATCGCGCCGAGGAATACGCCCTCGGCCGCCGCGTAGGACAGCACCAGGGCCGGGTTGGCGGTCTTCTTGAAGATGATGATCAGCGACAGCACGAGGCCGACGATGAGACCGCCGATCATCGGCGGCCACGGCGAGATGGTCCCGCCGAGCACCGCGACGGCGGTGATCGCGCCGGTGACCAGGGCGGTGCCCAGGGTCATCGCGGTCTTGGTGACCACGTCGTCGACGGTCATCGGGCGGTCGCCGGTGGTGGGCGGGGCCGGGTAGCCGCCATAGCCGGGCATCCCAGGCTGCTGGTAACCCTGGGCCTGGGGCTGGAAGCCCGCGTTGCCACCGCCGACCGGCAGGTTGCGGAACGCGGGGTTGCTGGTAGAACGCACCTGATCCTCCTGGGCCTGAATGGCGCCTTCACGGGGTTCAACGCTCGGGCGTGCCGATCGGTTCCCGCTCGGTAAAAGTCACTTTACCCGCCAGGCCGTGGCATCTGTCGATCGGGATTCCCCCATCCGCACCCTAACCTGCCACCGGCGGTATTGGCACAAGTCGCCCCGGCTGGGGGATTGCTTCGAGCACCTGGAGAAACGAAGCTCGCACAGGGCGTGAAGTGTTTCGCGCCACCATTGAGGTATCCACACGCGCGAGGAGCCGATTTCCACATGGCGCGAACCACCATCGGCGCCCGGCTGACGGCAGGTCTGACCGGCGCCACGGTCATCGCCTGCCTGGTCACCGTCGGGGCCGCCCTGCCTGCCACCGCCGCGGTCCAAGAGGGCCTCGGCCACAAGACCACCCCGGCCCAGCCTTATCTCAACAACGAGGACGCCTACGACTGGCTCGGCTCCTACATCGTCAACGGCAAGCACGTGTGGTGCGTGCAGTACGCCCACAAGGCGCCGGACACCGACGAGCAGTACCGGCCGGGCGAGGCGCTGAAGACGAAGTGGGGCACCGCGCTGCCCACCGACGTCGCCGCCGACATCTCCTACCTGCTGCTGCGCTACACCCAGACCGACAGCGCCGACGAGGCCGCCGCGCTGGCCCACCTGCTGCACTCCTGGACAGCGGGCCCGCGCACCGCCGCCGACCTCAACCCCACCAACTCCTACCGCGACATCGCCTACGACGCCGCGTTCCACCTGGCCAAGCTGCCCGCGGGCGCCAAGGCGGCCATCAACGACCTCAAGGCCGACGCCAGCGCCAACCGCGGCCCGTGGACCGCCGAGATCACCCCGCCGACCGAGCCGCAGGTCATCGGCACCGCCGACAAGTGGACCGTCGACGTGCGCAACGCCCGGGACACCGGGGTCGCCGACGTCGAGATCACCCTGACCCTGACCGACGCCACGGTCGGTGGCAAGGACAGCCTCACGGTCTCCACCGGCGCGGACGGCACGCCCGCCACCATCGAGGTCACCCCGACCGGGCCGAACCCGAAGGTGGCGGTCTCCCTGCTCAGCCCGGCCGACCGCCCGGTCGTGCGCCAGGCCGTGCAGGTCGACACCCAGCGCGTGGTGAGCACCGGCGGGGAGAAGAAGCTGACCGCCACCGAGACCGTCGAGGCGGTCACCGCGCCGGGGTCGGTCGCCATCGCCAAGGTCGACAAGAAGACCAACAAGGCCATCGCGAACGTCTCCCTGCGGGTGACCGGCGCCGACAAGACCAAGCCCGCGCTCGACCAGGACGGCGAGCCGCTGGTCGGCCCCGACGGCAAGCCGGTGGTCCTGGTGACCGGCGCGGACGGCACCGCCAAGCTGGCGAACCTGCGCACCCCGCAGGAGATCTGCCTCATCGAGGTGGCCGCCCCGCCGGGCTACGACGACGCCTTCAACCCCTCGGCGCCGCCGTCGGCCTGCGGCAGCGTCAAACCCGGCGACACGCTCACCCTGCGCATGGTCAACGTCCCCAACATCCCGAGCGTGCCGCGCACCATCCCGGCCGGTGACGACCCCGCCACGGCCGCGATGACCGTCGGCGGCGGCCCGTCGACCGGCCTGCTGGTCGGCGTCGGAGGGCTGGTGGCCCTGCTGGCCGTCGCGTTCGGCCTGGTCTTCGCGCAGGCCCGGCGCAGGCGCGAGGTCGTCAGCCCGGGGATGCGCCAGGACTGGGGCTACTGATCGACGTGCGCGCGACCCGTTCCCGGCTCGCCCGGCCCGCCATCGCGGGCGGGGCGAGCCTGGCCGCGCTCGTCCTCATCGTCGTGGTGACCGGCGGTGACGTGACCACCGCGGGCGCCCCCGTGGCCGCGCCCGCCCCGCCGGTCCCCGCCGCCGGTGTCCTCGGCGCGGGTCTGCCCGCCGCGACGTCCACGCCCGCCCCGCCGAGCACGACACCACCACCGGCGTCGTCGGCTGCGCCACCGCCCGCGAAGACCGCCGCGCCGCGACAGCCCTCCGCCGAACGGCCGCCCCCGGCGGTGGGAGGCCAGCCGCCCGGCACGGTCCGCCTGGCCGACGGCGGCCAGGCCCGCCTGGTGCGCAAGGAACTCGGCCCCGACGCCACGCTGCCGGTCCCGGAGAGCCTGCGCGAGGCCACGTGGTGGGGCGCGGGCCTGGACGCCGCGCAGGGCGCCACCGTCTTCGCGGGCCACGTGA
Source organism: Actinokineospora lacus (assembly GCF_053813445.1). Lineage (NCBI taxonomy): Bacteria > Bacillati > Actinomycetota > Actinomycetes > Pseudonocardiales > Pseudonocardiaceae > Actinokineospora > Actinokineospora lacus. The sequence goes on along the minus strand of NZ_JBQERA010000003.1, from coordinate 270,743 downwards.
ACTGGAAGGGCCGCACGGGCCCGTTCGCCGAGCTGTGGGACGCCCGCGCGGGTGACCCGGTCTCGGTGGTCGACGGGGGCGGCCGGTCCTGGCGCTACCGGGTCAGCGAGGTGGTCACCCTCGCCAAGGACGCCCTGCCGACCCGCGCCGAGGAGCTGTTCGGCCAGTCCGGCCCGCACCGGCTGGTGCTCGTGACCTGCGGCGGCCGCTGGGTGGGCGGCTCGGACGGCTATGAGTCCAACCGCATCGTCATCGCCGTCCCGGCGTGATCATTTCCCGGGCTTCGTCCCCCGATCCGGTGGTTCTGCGTGGGGTCCACCGCCGCTGAGGCGCGCTCGCGTTCTACTGAGGGCAACGAGCACGCGCCGCAGACGTCTCTGCACATAGGCGGGGAGGACGGACGCAGGAGGACGAGCGATGACCCGTAGGCGTTGGGACAAGATCGGGCTCGGTGTCGCGCTGCTGCTGACGTTCGTGGTGCTGCTCGTCGTGGGCACCATCCGCCCCGAGGTGGCGGGCACGGCCGTCGCGGGCCCCCCGCTCCCGCAGGCGGCGCCGGGCCCCGACCCCTGGATGCGCAAGCTCGACCCGGGGGAGAAGCCGCCGCAGTTCGTGCTTTTCTCCTTTGACGGCGCGGGCTCGCACGAGCACTGGCAGCGTTTCCTGGCCCTGGCTGAGGAATCCGACGCGCACTTCTCCGGCTTCCTCTCGGGCATCTACCTGCTGCCCGACGCCCGCCGCGGCGAGTACACCGGGCCAGGGCACCGGAAGGGCAAGGCATCCATCGGTTTCGGTGGCACGGAAGACGACGTGCGGACCATGATCGCCGACCTCAACGCCGCCGTGGGCGCGGGCCACGAGATCGGCACCCACTACAACGGACACTTCTGCCAGGGCGCCGAACCCGGCGTCGGCGACTGGTCGGGCGCGCAGTGGACCTCCGAGCTGGACCAGTTCTTCGCCTTCGTCGAGTCCGGCCGCGCGGACGGCCTGCGGTTGGACCCCAAGGCGATCCAAGGTGGACGGACGCCCTGCCTGGAGGGCAAGCGCGAGGTGTACGGCCCGGTGCTGGCCGCGCGCGGGATGACCTACGACTCCAGCGCGGTCTCCGACGGCATCGCCTGGCCCTACCAAGAACACGGCATCTGGCAGTTCCCCATGCCGACGGTCCGCGTCCCGGGCGTGGGCCACAAGAAGACGATCATGATGGACTACAACCTCTGGTACATCCAGAACGGCGCGGCCAACGAGCCTGCGCGCGCCGAGGAGTTCGCCACGGTGACGTTGGAGACCTACCAGGCCGCCTACGGGGCCGCCCTCGACGGCAACCGCGCCCCGCTGGTCGTGGGCAACCACTTCAACGAGTGGTCCGGCGGCGGGTTCACGCGGGCGACCGAGCGGTTCATGGCCGACGTCTGCCTGCGCCCGGAGACGATCTGCGCGACGTACACCGAAGTCATCAGGTGGATGGCCCTGCAGGACCCGGCCGTCCTGGCCGCGTTCCGCGCCATGCCGCACGCGCAGGTGTCCCGCCCATAGCTCGATCGGGCGACTTGCCCAAGATAATGAAAACCGATATCACTTGACGGGTCATTCGCCCCCGTCCGAGAGTTGCCCCGTCGTGAAGATCGCGTTCGTCGGCAAGGGAGGCAGCGGGAAGACCACGCTGGCCTCGCTGTTCCTGCGCCACCTGGCCGCCGAGTCCCCCGCTCCCGCCCTGCTCGCCCTCGACGCCGACATCAACCAGCACCTGGCCGCCGCCCTGGGGGCGCCGGAGGAGACCGTGCTGCCCACCCTGGGCGGGCACCTGCCACTGATCAAGGACTACCTGCGCGGGGACAACCCCCGCGTGCTCTCCGCCGAGGACATGGTCAAGACCACCCCGCCCGGCCGGGGCTCCCGGCTGGTGCGCGTCGACGAGGACAACCCGGTCTACGACGCGTGCGTGCGCGCCGTCGACGGGGTCCGGCTGGCCGTGACCGGCCCGTTCGCCGACTCCGACCTGGGCGTGGCCTGCTACCACTCCAAGGTCGGCGCGGTGGAGCTGCTGCTCAACCACATGGCCGACGGGCCGGGGGAGTACGCCGTGGTCGACATGACCGCGGGCGCGGACTCCTTCGCCTCCGGCCTGTTCACCCGCTTCGACGTCACCTTCCTGGTCTGCGAGCCGACCGTGCGCAGCGTCGGGGTGTACCGCCAGTACCGCGACTACGCCCGCGACTTCGACGTCCGGGTGGCCGTGGTCGGCAACAAGGTCACCGACGCGGAGGACCTGGCCTTCCTGCGCGAGAGCATCGGCGCCGACCTGCTGACGTGCGTGGGCCGCTCCCGCCACGTCCGTGCCGCCGAGCGCGGCGACGTCCGGCCCATCGACGCCCTGGAGCAGGACAACCGCGCCGCCCTGCGCACCATGCGCGCGCTGGTGGACGGTGTGGACAAGGACTGGGCCCGCTACCAGCGCCAGGCCATCGAGTTCCACCTGCGCAACGCCACCGCGTGGGCCAGCGACCGGGCCGGGCGCGACCTGGCCGAGCAGGTCGACCCCGACTACCTCCCCGGGCCGGTCCCCGTGAGCTGAGCGGTCCGCCGGGCCCGGTGGTGACATGCCGGTGGTGACATGCTTGCCCGCATGGCGACGTACCTGGTCACTGGCGCGACAGGACTCATCGGCAGGCACTTCGTGCGCGAGCTGCTGGAGCGCCCGGACACCGACCGGGTGTGGCTGCTGGTGCGGGAGCGGTCCCTCGACCGGCTCGCCCGGGTGGCGGTGGACTGGCCCGCCGACCGCATCCGCCCGGTCACCGGCGATGTGTCCCAACCGGACCTCGGGCTGAGCGCGGAGGACCGCGCGGCCATGCGGGGCGTGGACCACATGGTGCACCTGGCCGCCCTGTACGACGTGACGGCCGACGACGAGACCAGCATCACCGCCAACGTCGACGGCACCCGGCACGTGATCGATCTGGCCGCCGACCTCGGCGCGGGCTGCCTGCACCACGTGTCGTCGGTGGCGGTCGCAGGCGACTACCGGGGCCGCTTCACCGAGGACATGTTCGACTCCGGCCAGCGCCTGGTCACCGCCTACCACCGCACGAAGTTCGAGTCCGAGCGGCTGGTGCGCGCCCAGCGGGCGGTGCCGTGGCGGGTGTACCGGCCCGCCATCGTCGTGGGGCACTCGCGGACCGGCGAGATGGACAAGGTCGACGGGCCCTACTACTTCTTCCCGGCGCTCTCGCGCCTCGACGGCCTGGCCGGTGTCCCCGTGGTGTTCCCGGACATCGGGGACACCAACATCGTCCCGGTGGACTACGTCGCCAAGGCCATGGCGCACCTGGTGCCCAGCCCCGGCCTGGACGGGCGCACGTTCCACCTGGTCTCCCCGCGCCCCCAGTCCGCGCGCGAGGTCTACGACGCCTTCGCCCGCGCAGCCGGGGCGCCGCGGGTGGCCGCCGAGCTGCCGCGCGCGGTGTCGGCCCCGCTACTCGGCCTGCTCCGCTTCGCCGAGAACGTGCCGGGGGTGTCCCTCGCCGTCGACGCCGCGCTCGACCGGCTCGGCATCCCGGCGGTGCTGCTGTCCACGCTGACGTTCGAGCCGGTGTTCGACTCGGCCAAGACCCGGGCCGCGCTGCCGCCCGGCATCGAGGCGCCCCGCGTCGAGGACTACGCCGACGTGCTGTGGCACTACTGGCGCGAGCACCTCGACCCCTTCCGCGCCCGCAACTCCGACGGCCTGGAGGGCCGCCGGGTCGTGATCACCGGGGCGTCGTCGGGCATCGGGCGGGCCGCGGCGGTGAAGGTCGCCGAAGCGGGCGGCGTCCCGCTGCTGGTCGCGCGCCGGGAGGCGGAGCTGGAGGAGGTCCGCACCGAGATCGCCGCGACGGGCGGGCTGGCCTACGTCTACCCGTGCGACCTGACCGACGAGGACTCGGTGGCCAAGACGGTCGCGGCGATGCTGGCCGAGCAGCCGTCGGTGGACATGCTGGTCAACAACGCGGGCCGCTCGATCCGCCGGTCGGTGCGCCTGTCCTACGACCGGTTCCACGACTACGAGCGGGCCATGGCGATCAACTACTTCGCCCCCGTCCGGCTGATCCTGGCCCTGCTCCCGCACATGACCGAGCGCCGGTTCGGCCACGTCGTCAACGTGTCGTCCATCGGCGTGCAGGGCATCGCGCCCAGGTTCTCCGCCTACGTGGCCTCCAAGGCCGCCCTGGACTACTTCAGCAAGATCACCGCCACCGAGACCCACGGCGCCGGGATCACCTTCACCACCGTCCACATGCCACTCGTGCGCACCCCGATGATCCGCCCGACGAAGGTGTACGACGCGTTCCCGGCCAAGTCCCCCGAGCAGGCCGCCGACCTGGTGCTGCGCGCGCTGACCGAGCGCCCCAAGCACATCGGCACGCCCACCGGCCACCTCATCCAGGCCGCCTACGCCCTGGCCCCCGGCCTGGTCGACGCGGTGGCGTACCAGGGTTACCGCATCTTCCCGGACTCGGTCGCGGCGGGTGGCGGCGGCGCGCTGCGCCTGGGCAAGGGCGAGCGCAACCTGACCGCCGCGGCACGCGCGCTGGCCCGGCTCACCAAGGGATTCCACTGGTAACGTGCCGAAGCATGGTCACCCAGCAGGACCGCGACCCCGCAGGTTTCACCGTCGTGCGCCACGGTTTCGACCGGACACAGGTCAAGCAGCACCTGAGCCGCCTTGAGGACGAGGCCCTCCGCGCGGCCGCCGAGCGCGACGAGGCCCGCTCGCAGATCGCCGAGCTGTCCGGGGAACTGGAGATCGCCCGCCGCGAGATCAAGGCCCTCGCCGACCGCCTCGAGCAGGTCACCTCGGCGGCCGACGCCCCGGACGCCGAACGGACCCTGCAGATCGCCAGGACCCAGGCCGCGGAGATCACCGCGGGCGCCAGGGCGGCGGCGGAGACGGCGTGGATGGCCGCCGAGGAGGCCAGCACGTCGCTGCGCGACCGGTACCGGCGGATGCTCGCCGACCTCGACCGCCAGCACCAGGAGCTGCACGCCGACCACAAGAAGATCATGGACAGCACGCGGGCGAAGTCGGTGGAGCTGACGACGGCGGCGGACAAGCGCCGACAGTCCCTCGACGAGCAGGCCGAGCAAGCCCGCAAGCGCCAGCAGCAGCAGTTCGACCAGGAGATGGCGGCCAAGCGCGCCGAGCTGAAGCGCGACGTGGAGGCCGAGCGCGCCCAAGTGGCCGCGGAGTCCCAGCGGATCATGAAGAAGGCCAGGGACGAGGCCGACCGCAGCCTGGCCGCGGCGACCAGTCAGGTGGAGCGGCTCACGGCGCTGCGCGAGCAGGTGGCGACCCGGCTGCGCAGCACCAACGACCTGCTGGTCCGCAGTGCCGAGCTGCTGGAGCCGATCGAGGCGGAGGCGGAACTGGCGCCGGACTCGCCCGCGGGCCTGGAGAACCCCCGCGCCGACACCACCCAGCCCGTCAAGCGGCCCAGCCTGTCCTGACGGGCTGCCCGTCCTGACGGGCCGGCTGTCCTGGAGGGCTTACGGGCTCTGGCGGAAGCGGTCGAGGTGGGCGCCGACGTCCGCGGCGGGGCCGGTGTCGGTCTCGGAGGTCGGGGCCCTCGGCAGGTCCTCGGGGTTCAGGCACCCGCCCACCAGCACCGTCTGCCCGTCCTGCTGCACGTAGTGCCCGCTGTCGTCACACGTGGCCGCCTGCACCGTGAACACCGCGACCCCGGTCAGGGCCATCGCGACCAGGGCGGCGCCTGCCAAGGAGGCCGCGCCTGCGAACCGGGTGCCGACAGCCATCGTGACGTACCTAACGTGAGAACGACATGAGCCCGCCACCGAGCGTACCTCCCCGGTGGCGGGCATACCTGAGTAGCTGCTGAGTTGGCCTGCCAGACCTCGGCCGCCCGACCTTCGGCAGCCAGACCCTCGTCCGCCCGGACCCCTCGTCCGGGCGGACCCGCGCCGGTTGGCTCAGAGGTTGCCGCGGCGGTCCTGCTCGCGCTCGATGGCCTCGAACAGCGCCTTGAAGTTGCCCTTGCCGAAGCCGAGGGAGCCGTGCCGCTCGATCATCTCGAAGAAGACCGTCGGGCGGTCCCCCACGGGCTTGGTGAAGATCTGCAGCAGGTAGCCGTCCTCGTCGCGGTCGACCAGGATCTTGTGCTCCTTCAGGACCTCGATCGGCACGCGGACCTCGCCGATGCGGGCGCGCAGGGCCGGGTCCTCGTAGTAGGAGTCCGGGGTGTCGAGGAACTCGACGCCCGCGGCGCGCATGGCCGTGACGGTGGCGATGATGTCGTTGGTGGCCAGGGCGATGTGCTGGCAGCCGGGGCCGCCGTAGAACTCCAGGTACTCATCGATCTGGGACTTCTTCTTGGCGATCGCGGGCTCGTTGAGCGGGAACTTCACCCGGTGGTTGCCGTTGGCGACCACCTTGCTCATCAGCGCCGAGTAGTCGGTGGCGATGTCGTCGCCGACGAACTCCGCCATGTTCACGAAGCCCATGACGCGGTTGTACCACTGCACCCAGTAGTCCATCTTGCCCAGCTCGACGTTGCCGACGCAGTGGTCGACGGCCTGGAACAGGCGCTTGGGAGCGCCCGCGGGCTTGACGTAGCTGCCCTTGCGGGCCACGTAGCCGGGCAGGTAGGGGCCGTTGTAGCGCGAGCGGTCCACCAGGGTGTGGCGGGTGTTGCCGTAGGCGGCGATCGCGGCCACCCGGACGGTGCCGTGCTCGTCGAAGATCTCGTGCGGCTCGTCCAGCACGGTGGCGCCCTGGGCGCGGGCGTGCTCGACGCACCTGTCGACGTCGGTGACCTCCAGGGCCAGGTCCACGACGCCGTCGCCGTGGGCGCGGTGGTGCTCCAGCAGCGGGCTCTCCGGCGTCACCCCGCCCTTGATGACGAAGCGCGCCGAGCCGGACTTGAGGACGTAGGCCTTGTGGTCGCGGTTGCCCGTCTCCGGACCGGAGTACGCGACCAGCGTCATGCCGAAGGCGGACTGGTAGAAGAGGGCGGTCTGCGTGGCGTTGCCGCAGACGAAGACCACGGCGTCCATCGCCTTGACCGGGAACGGGTCGCGGGTCTCGTCGTAGTCGACCAGGCCGACGAGCTGGCGCAGCTGGTCGTAGCTGACCTCGTCCATGCCGGTGCCCAGGGTCCCAGTCATGTCGCAACCTCCTGCTTGCTCACTTACGCGCGGTACCACTGAGCATGCGGATGACAGGGCATCCTGTGCAACACTGGGGTTCTTCACAGGACAAGGTGCTCAGGCAACTGGCGAGGATGCTCGACAAAGTGGGCACTCTGAACAGAAAGATCGCCACGTGGACCTGGACGAGCTGGACGCCCGCCTGCTCCTGCTGCTCACCGACGAGCCCCGGGTCGGCGTTCTGGAGTGCTCCCGACGCCTGGGCGTGGCGCGCGGAACCGTGCAGGCCCGCCTGGACCGCCTGGAGCGGCGCGGCGTCCTCACCGGCTTCCCGCCCGCCGTGGACCTCGCCGCGATGGGCTACGGCCTGACCGCCTTCGCCGTCCTGGAGATCGCCCAGGGCCGCCGGGCCGAGGTCGCCTCCCGCCTCATGGCCATCGACGAGGTGTGCGAGGTGCACGCCACCACCGGCCAGGGCGACGTCCTGGTCCGCATGGTCGCCCGGGACAACGACGACCTCCAGCGGGTCATCGACCGGGTGGTGGACGTCGAGTGGGTCCGCAGGACCTCCACGACGATCGCCCTCTCCACTCCCGTCCCCATGCGCGTGCGTCCGCTGTTGGAGCGGGTGCTGCGGAAGCGGGAAGGGCAGGCGGACCCCCGCCCGTGAGACCTGGGGCTGTGTCCGCGGGGGCGAACACAGCGAGGCGGCACCCCGCCCGGGTGCCGCCTCGCTCTGTCTTGTGCCAGCGTCAGCCGCTGTAGGGGACGGCCTTCACCAGGACGACCTTCTGGTTGCGGCCGTTGGGCAGCTCGTACTCGCGGGTCTCGCCCTCCTTGGCGCCCAGCAGGGCCTTGCCCAGGGGGGACGCGGGGGAGTAGACCTCGATCTCGCCCTCGCCGCCGCCCTCCTCGCGGGTGGCGAGCAGGAAGCGCTCCTCGTCCCCGTCGCCGTCGTAGCGGACGGTGAGGACCATGCCGGGACGGGCTGTGCCGTCGTCGGCCGGGGCCTCGCCGACCTTGGCCCCACGCAGCAGCTCCTGGAGGTGGCGGATGCGGGCTTCCTGCTGGCCCTGCTCCTCCCGGGCGGCGTGGTAGCCGCCGTTCTCCTTGAGGTCGCCTTCCTCGCGGCTGGTGTTGATCTTCTGCGCGATGACCGCCCGGTTCTCGATGAGCTCGTCGAGCTCCTGCTTGAGCCGGTTGTAGGCCTCCTGGGTCAACCAGGTCACCTTGGTGTCGCTCACGGTCACCAACTCCTCGTCGTACTCCGGGCCCGCGGGCGCGGGCCGGGCAGCTCCGGGCCTTGGAGCTGCACCCGGAATGGAAAAAACACGGCCCGCCTAGGGGCCGTGCGTCGACAGAGCGTAGCACGGGCAAACGGCCTGGCTTGGCCGTTTTGTCCGTTTAGTCGATATGTGAACTGGAGTTCACTCCGATGGCCGCTCCTCGGTGGACAGGTACTCCGGCACCTGGTACGAGCACCCGAACACCTCGGCGGTCACCGGTTCGGCCGAACCGGTGATCACCGTCTCCACGCGCATCGGCGACGTCCCGGCGGGCACGTACACCTCGCGCCTGCCGGTCTCCGCGCCGTCGACCGAGCGCACGCGCACGACGCACACCGCGGCCTTCCCCGGCTCCGAGCGGCTGACGTCGAAGGTGAACCGCATCCGGTTCTCGGGGAGGTTGGCGAAGGTGGCCCGCTCCGCGGAGATCGGCGCCGAACCCAGGTTGCGGTATGCGACATAGGCCACGCCCGCCCCGAACAGCAGGGCCGCGGCGACGATGACCGCGCGCACCCACGGAGCGCGACGGGGCGACGCCGTGCCGTAGCGGCCTTCCGGCAATGTGCTCAATCCGCGGCCCTCCCGCACCGACCCGCGAACCACCGGGAACAATGGAACCGCGGGGACGCGTTCGTAGTACTCGGAGACGAGTATCCGCTTTGGGGGCGGATGGCCTATCAGGAGGGGTCCGGTAGAGGCATGGCAGAGAAGCTGCGGCTGATGGCGGTACACGCACACCCAGACGACGAGTCGAGCAAGGGCGCGGCCACGATGGCGAAGTACGTCGCCGACGGCCACGAGGTCATGGTCGTGACCTGCACCGGCGGTGAGCGCGGCGACATCCTCAACCCGGCGATGGACCGCCCGGAGATCATCGCCGACATCTCCTCGGTGCGCAGGCAGGAAATGGCCAGGGCCGCGGAGATCCTGGGCATCCAGCACCGCTGGCTGGGCTTCGAGGACTCGGGCCTGCCCGAGGGCGACCCGATGCCCCCGCTGCCCGAGGGCTGCTTCGCCCTGGTGCCGCTGGAGGAGTCCGTCCCGCCCCTGGTCCGCGCGATCCGCGAGTTCCGGCCGCACGTGATCGTCACCTACGACGAGAACGGCGGCTACCCGCACCCGGACCACATCCGCTGCCACGAGGTCTCGGTGGCCGCCTTCGACGCCGCGGGCGACCCGGACCTGCACCCCACGGAGGGCGAGCCGTGGTCCCCGCTGAAGCTGTACTACTCACACGGCTTCTCCCGCACCCGCCTGGTCACCATGCACGAGGCCCTGCTGGCCCGCGGCCTGGATTCCCCGTACGGCGAGTGGCTGGAGAACTGGAAGCCCGAGCGCGGCGACCTCTCCCACCGCGTGACCAGCCGCGTCGAGTGCGCCGACTACTTCGAGAAGCGCGACGCGGCCCTGCTGGCCCACGCCACCCAGATCGACCCGGAGAGCCGCTGGTTCGCGGTGCCCCTGGACGTCCAGCGCGAGGTGTGGCCCTTCGAGGAGTACGAGCTGGTGCGCTCCCTGGTCGACAGCACCCTCCCCGAGGACGACCTGTTCTCCGGCATCACCGAGAAGGCCACCGTCTAAACTGACGTGGTGACCTCGCTCCACGTCGACCTGCCCGCCGACCCAGCGTCGGCGGGCACGGTCGCGCTCATCGCCCAGCCCGTCCCCACCCCCGCGGTGCCGGGGCCCGCTGACCCCGGCGGCCAGGGCGAGGACTTCGGCAAGTCCTCCCCCCTGGGCTTCCTCATCCTGATCCTCTTCTTCATCGCCGTGGCGTTCCTGATCCGCTCGATGACCAAGCACCTCAAGCGCATCCCGGAGTCCTTCGACCCGCCTGCCGCGAGTGAGGCGCCGGACAGCCCGCCCCCCGCGAAGGCGTAGTCACAGGCGCGGGTCCACCGCTTCCGACTCCAGGGCGAGGACCGCGAACACGCATTCGTGCCCGCGCCACAGCGGCTCGTCTTTCGCGAGGCGGTCCAGCGCGGCCAGGCCGAGGGCGTACTCCCGCTGCGCCAGCGAGCGCTTGTGGCCGAGGTGGCGCTCGCGCAGCCTGACCAGGTTCGCCTCGTCGCGGTAGTCCGGGCCGTAGATGACGCGCAGGTACTCCGGGCCGCGCACCTTGATTCCCGGCTGGATCAGCCGCTTGCCGTGGACCAGCAGGTTCGCCGCGGGTTTGACCACCATGCCCTCCCCGCCCGCCGACGTCAGGTCGGTCCACCAGGCCACCCCCGCTGCCACCGAGCCGGGGTCGGCGGTGTCGACGGCGAGCCTGGCGGTGGTGGTGAACAGCTCCGGGTCGGCCGCGGCCAGGCGGTCGGCGATCGACAGGTGCCACAGGTGGGGCGTGGTGTGGTAGGTCGCGCCCGCCGTCGCCAGGACCTGGAACGCGGCGACGCGCACCGGGCCGCCGCAGTAGCGGCGGTAGGCGGCGCGGAAGGCCGTGGCGTTGTCCAGGCGCCTGCGGGTACGGGACAGCAGGTCGGCGACGTCGACCCCGCGGGCCACCGCCGCCGCCAGCTCCGCCGAGGCGACCGGCAGCGCGGACTCCGCCGCGGCGGCGACGGCGGCGTACTGCCCGCGCACGAGCGTGTCCGCCTTGGCGTTCCACGGCATGATCTCGGCGTCGAGCAGCAGCCAATCAGTGTCCAGTTCGGACCAGAGGCCCGCCTCGGCCACCGCTGCCCTGACCCGTAGGAGCACGTCGTCGGAGGTGAAGAAGGCCCGTCCGGTGCGGGTGTGGATGACGCCGGGGCCGTCACCGAAGCGGGTGACCGCGTCGTCGCGGGTCACCAGGATCACCGCGCGCGAGCCCATGTGCTTCTCCTCGCACAGCACCTCGCGCACGCCCTGGTCCAGGTAGTCCGCGAACGCCTCGCCCGGGTGTTCCAGCAGGTCGCCGTCGCGGTGCGTGGGCGGTGGCGTCATGGTCGGGGGCAGGTAGCGCAGCAGGCGCGGGTCCACGGCCCAGCGGCTCATCACCTCCAGCGCGGCGGCGGCCTGCTCGGCGCGCACGGTCACCTCGCCGTAGCCGGTCTCCACGACCCGCCTGCCCAGGACGTCGGTCAGCTCCAAGGAGTCCGGCGGGCGGACCGGGCCGCCCAGGGGCCGCTTGGGCTCGTACCAGACCTGGTGCGCCGGGACGGAGACCACCTCGCGCTCCGGGTAGCGCAGGGCGGTGAGCTTGCCGCCGAAGACCGCGCCGGTGTCCAGGCACATGGTGTTGTTGACCCACTCCACCTCCGGCAGCGGGGTGTGTCCGTAGAGGACCATCGCGCGCCCGCGGTACTCCGTGGCCCACGGATAGCGCACGGGGAGCCCGTACTCGTCGGTCTCGCCGGTGGTGTCGCCGTACAGCGCGAAGGACCGCACCGTGCCCGACGCGCGGCCGTGGAAGCGCTCGGGCAGGCCCGCGTGCGCGACCACGAGCTCGCCGCCGTCGAGCACGTAGTGGGCCAGCAGGCCGTCGCAGAACTCGCGCACGGCGGCGCGGAACTCCTCGGGCTCGGCCTCCAGCTGCGCCAGCGACTCGGCCAGGCCGTGCGCGACGGTGACCTTGCGGCCGTCCAGCGCGCGCGCCAGCTTCTGCTCGTGGTTGCCGCACACCGCGAACGCGGTCCCGGCCGCCACCATGCCCATCGCCAGCCGCAGCACGCCCGGGGTGTCCGGCCCGCGGTCGACGAGGTCGCCGACGAACACCGCCCGCCTGCCCTCGGGGTGCCGGGCGCCGACCGCCCGGCCCGCGTCGTCGCGCTCCACGGCGTACCCCAGCGCGCCGAGCAGGTCCTCCAGCTCCACGCGGCAGCCGTGCACGTCGCCGATCACGTCGAACGGGCCGGTCTCCGCGCGCAGGTCGGTGCGCAGCGGCTCCACGGTGATCCGCGCCGCGGCCACCTCGGCCTCCCCGCGCAGCACGTGCACCCGGCGGAACCCCTCCCGCCCCAGGCCGCTGAGGGATTTGCGCAGCAGCGTCCGGTGCCTGCGCACGACGTGCGCGCCGAAGTCGCGGTCGGGCCGCTCGGCGTTGCGCGCCACGCACACCGACTCCGGCAGGTCCAGCACGATCGCCACCGGCAGCACGTGGTGCTCGCGGGCGAGCTTCACCAGGTCCGCGCGCGCCTCCCGCTGCACGTTCGTCGCGTCGACGACCGTCACCCGGCCCGCCCGCAGGCGCGCGCCCGCCACGTGGTGCAGTGCGTCGAAGGCCGCGGCGGAGGCGCTCTGGTCGTTCTCGTCGTCGGCCACCAGGCCGCGGAAGAAGTCGCTGGAGAGGACCTGGGTGGGCTTGAAGTGAGTGCGCGCGAAGGTCGACTTGCCTGAGCCGGACGCGCCGATCAGCACGACCAGCGCCATGTCCGGGATCGCCAGCTCCATCACGCCTCCACTCGGCTGAACAGGGCCAACTGCGTCGGCGGCCCGACCTCGGGGTCGTCCGGGCCGACCGGGCGGAAGGTGACCGTGTAGCCCCGCACGGCCTCGGCCCAGGCGCGGAACTGCGCGCGCGTCCACTCGAAGCGGTGGTCGGGGTGGCGGAACCCGCCGTCGGCCAGGCCGGGGTACCGGACGTTGTGCTCGACGTTGGGCGTGGTCACCACGACGTGGGCCGGGCGGGCGGTGCCGAACACGGCCCGCTCCAAGGCGGGCAGCCGCGACGGGTCGACGTGCTCGATGACCTCCATCAGCACGGCGGCGTCGAACCCGGTCAGCGACGAGTCGCCGTAGGTCAGCGACGACTGGCGCAGCGTGACCCGCTCGCGGGTCCGCTCCGGCAGTCGTTCCCGCCACCGCGCGGCGGCGCCCAGCGCCCCCGCTGCCACGTCGGTGCCCACGACCTCGGTGAACGACGGCTCGGCCACCAGCTCGCGCAGCAGCGCCCCGCCGCCGCAGCCCAGGTCGAGCACGCGGCGGGCGCCCAGCCCGCGCAGGACGTCGACCACCGCCTGCCGCCGTACCGCGGCCAGCGGGCGCTCGCCGGGCTCGGTGGGCGGCTCGACCCCGTCCAGCTCGGCCAGCCGCTCCAGCGCCGAGCGCACGTAGGCGCCGCGGTGCTTGAGGTAGCGCGCGCTGATCAGCTCGCGCTCGGGGTGGGTGCTCAGCCAGTCCCCGCCGACCCTCAGCAGCTTGTCGACCTCGTCGTCGCCCACCCAGTAGTGCTTGGCGTCGTCGAGCACCGGCAGCAGCACGTAGAGCTGGCGCAGCGCGTCGGCCAGCCGGACCTCCCCGGACAGCGTCAGGTCGACGTACGGCGAGTCGCCCCACTCCGGGAACGCCGGGTCCAGCGGCACCGGCACCGCGCGCACCTGCCAGCCCAGCGGCTCGAACAGCCGCGCCGCCAGGTCCGGCCCGCCCCGGCTCGGCGCGGAGGGCACCCGCACCGTCAGGGGGATGGGGTTCGCGGCCAGCTCGGGCCGGGCGTCGCAGCGGCCGGTCATCGCCGTGCCGAACACCTTCGACAGGGCCACCGCCAGCATCGACCCGGCCGCGTACGGGCCGTCGTTGACGTAGTGGCCCAAGCCGGTGACCTGGTTGCGGTGCGCGCGGGCCAGCGCGATCGGGTCGACCTCCAGCAGGAGCGCCGCGGTGCACTCCTGTTCGTCCGCGCGTGGGTAGAACACGTGCGCGCTGCCGAACGTCTGGGCGCGGTCGGGATGCTTGTGGAGCAGGTACCCGAGGTCGGTGGCGGGCGCGCGGGTCGTGGTCAGGGTCAGCAGCACCGCCGCAGTCTCGCGCACCTCCGGCCGGATGGCACCGCTTTTGAGACCCTGGACGACATGGCGAACCGGCTCAGCGTCTCGACCAGCCCGTACCTGCTCCAGCACGCCGAGAACCCGGTGGACTGGTGGGAGTGGTCCCCGGAGGCGTTCGCCGAGGCGGCCCGCAGGGACGTGCCGGTGCTGCTGTCGGTCGGCTACGCCGCCTGCCACTGGTGCCACGTCATGGCGCACGAGTCCTTCGAGGACGCCGAGGTCGCCGCGCTGATGAACGAGTGGTTCGTCAACGTCAAGGTCGACCGCGAGGAGCGCCCGGACATCGACGCGGTCTACATGACCGCCACGCAGGCCATGACCGGCCACGGCGGCTGGCCGATGACCTGCTTCCTCACCCCGGCCGCCGAGCCGTTCCACTGCGGCACCTACTCCCCGCCCGCGCCGCGCCACGGGATGCCGTCGTTCCGCCGGCTGCTGACCGCCGTGCACGAGGCGTGGTCTTCCGGCGACGACGAGGTCCGCACGGCGGGCGCGCAGGTGGTGGCGCAGCTGCGGGAGCAGGCCGGGCCGCTGCCCGTCGGCGAGGTGGGGGTCGAGGTGCTCGCCGGGGCGGCGGCGTCCCTGCTGGGGGAGTACGACCGGCGCGACGGCGGGTTCGGCGGCGCGCCGAAGTTCCCGCCGACGATGGTGCTGGAGTTCCTGCTGCGCCACCACGAGCGCACCGGGTCCGTCGAGGCGCTGTCCATCGTGGAGGGCACGGCGCGCGCGATGGCCGACGGCGGCCTCAACGACCAGCTCGCGGGCGGGTTCGCCCGCTACAGCGTCGATGCGGGCTGGGGGGTGCCGCACTTCGAGAAGATGCTCTACGACAACGCGCTGCTGCTGCGCTTCTACACCCACCTCGCGCGCCGTACGGGGGTCGAGCGGTACCGCCAGGTCGCTATCGATACCGCGCGGTTCCTGTTGGCGGACCTGCGCACCGCCCAAGGCGGGTTCGCATCCTCATTGGACGCCGACACCGACGGGGTCGAGGGGCTGACCTATGTGTGGACGCCCGCGCAGCTCACCGAGGTGGTGGGTGAGTCCGACGGCGCGTGGGCGGCCTCACTGCTGAAGGTGACTCCCGAGGGCACCTTCGAACACGGCGCCTCGACGTTGCGGCTCGGGGAGGTCGATGACGCCGCGCGGTGGGAGCGGGTGCGCGCGGCCCTGCTGGCGGCGCGGGCGGAGCGTCGGCAGCCGGGGCGCGACGACAAGGTCGTGACCGCGTGGAACGGGCTGGTGATCGCCGCGCTGGCGGAGGCGGGCGTGGTGCTGGCGGAGCCCGCGTTCGTGGCGGCGGCTTCCCAGGCGGCGGATCTGGTGCTGGGCCTGCACGTGGTGGGGGGCCGGTTGCGGAGGACGTCGCGCGACGGCGCCGTGGGGTCGGCTCTCGGGGTGCTGGAGGACTACGGATGCCTGGCCGACGGCCTGCTGGCGCTGTACCAGGCGACGGGGTCCGCGCGGTGGCTGGACGCCGCGTGCTCGTTGCTGGACACCGCATTGGCGCGTTTTGCCGATGCGTCGGTCGCCGGGGCGTACCACGACACGGCCGACGACGCCGACGCGCTGGTCTGGCGGCCGGGTGACCCGGGGGACAACGCCAGCCCGTCCGGGGCGTCCGCGCTGGCGGGCGCGCTGCTGACGGCCTCCGCCCTGACCGGTGCTCCGGCGGCCTACCGGACGGCGGCGGAGGCGGCGGTGCGGCGGGCGGGGGTGCTGGCGTCGCGGGCGCCGCGCTTCGCCGGGCACTGGCTGACCGTGGCGGAGGCGCTGGTCAGCGGTCCGGTGCAGGTGGCGGTCGCGGTGTCGGGGCCAGCGTCGGTGTCGGGGCTGGCGTCGGCGTCGGGCTCGGGGTCGATGTCAGGCTCGGGGTCGGTGTCGGACTCGGCGTCGGTGTCGGTGTCGGGGGAGCTGGCCAGGGCGGCGGTGCTGCACGCGCCCGGGGGCGCTGTGGTGCTGGCGGGCGAGCCGGGCTCCGCGCCGCTGCTGGCCGACCGACCCCTGGTCGACGGCGTCCCGACGGCGTACGTGTGCCGGGGGTACGTGTGCGACCGGCCGGTGACGTCGGTCGAGGAGCTGCGGGCCCTGCTCTGATCGCTTTGGGTGAACATCCTGGGTGTTGCCCGGGTAGCGGCGTAACGTGAGAAGGGTCGTAATCATGTAATCAAGGGAGTACGTCATGCGAGGCAAGTGGGGTTCGAGGGGTGGCTGGCAGCAGGCCGACCTGCCGTCGGCGGAGGACGCGGCGGCCTGGTTCTCCGGCAGGCTGCCCGACGGGTGGTTCGTCGGTGAGCCCGAGGTCATCGTCGACCGCGAGGAGATCACCGTGATCGGCGAGCTGTCCGCGCTGGAGGGCACGTACGACGACGACGCGTCCCGCGCCGCCGCGGAGTCCGGCCGCATCAGCCGCTGGCGGGAGGAGACCCGCGAGGGGCGCATCGAGATCGCGCGCCAGGCCGAGCACCGCTACGCCCGCAAGGTCGCCTGGGGCGCGCGGCTGGGCGAGACCCGGGAGCTGTTCACCGTGCTCGCCGTCCCGGTGATGACCCGGCTGCGCCAGCCGGAGCGCCAGGTCCTGGACACCCTGGTCGCCGCGGGCGTGGCCCGGAGCCGTTCCGACGCCCTGGCCTGGGCGGTGCGCCTGGTCGGCGACCACACCGACGAGTGGCTAAATGGGCTGCGCGAGGCCATGTCGAAGGTCGATGATCTGCGGGCGAAGGGACCCGACCTGTAGGGAGAGCCGCTGTGTCGTTGACCGGCAAGCTGGTGCGCCTGCGCGCCTTGGAACCCGAGGACGCCGACACCGTCTGGCGCTGGCACAACGACCCCGAGGCCATGCGGTGGCTGGACGGCTCCTACCCGGAGCCGCTGGCCGCCATCCGCAAACGCTGGGAAGAGCGCCCCGCCAACTCTTTCGAGCGCACCCTGTTCGGCATCGAGACCATCGCCGACACCCGCTTCATCGGCATCATCGTCCTCCGCGACGCCACCCCAGAGCACGCCCGCGCCGAACTGGACATCTACATCGGCGAAAAGGACTGCTGGGACGGCGGCCACGGCACCGAGGCGATGCGCCTCATGTGCCGCTTCGGCTTCAACTTCATGCGCCTCCACGCCATCGAACTCACAGTGGTCGCCGAAAACGAACGAGCCCGCCACGTCTACCGCAAGATTGGTTTCGTGGAAGAAGGCCGCCTCCGCGAAGCCTTCCGCCTCGACGGCAACTGGCACGACGTCATCGTCATGAGCCTGCTGGAGGGCGAACTCATCACGGACTGACCGCAACCGACCGCAGTGGCGATTGACTACTCCCACACCTGCCACACCACACTCGCCGGCCGCTTGCCCTGGCTGGTCATCAACTCAACCATCGCCGCCTTGACGACAGCGAGCGGCACCTCACAGTTCCCGGGCCACTCATCACCCGTACCGAAATAGACGAACCGCACACCGTCAGGATTCACCCGTTCCCCGACGCTGAACCACTCCCCACCATTGTTCGCCGGGTCGCCACTGTCACCGGCGTACCGCACGGCCCCAAGCCCGGTAGCGCTGTCCGCGCCAATCACCAGCTCATGGTCCGGCTGGACATCGCTCCCCTCAAGCACGGCGTAGACCGTGGCCGAGGTGTACTCCCAGCCCGCCACCATGAGTTCCGCAATGAACCCCTCAATATCCACCTCGTTCCGCAAAACACTAGGCGACTGGCCATGCCGGTAGCCTGCCTGAAGGACGAATGCCACGGATCAAGCTCGCTTTCCTGTATAGGTGACCATACCGCCGGGATAGTAAACGATAACAGACTGACCGGGCTTCAAAATTTGGGACAGCAGTCGGTCGCAGGACCACGGCCCGCTATCACAGGGTTTGTTGTTGATGACAAGCGTCACGCGGCGTGCATTCGCCCGTCGCATACGAACCGCCAACTTCACCTCAACGTGAGTTGCCGCCCACAAGTCCCCCCGAGCGGGCGCGAGGCCCAACGCGCGTAGGTCACCGCAGGCTTCGGCATATCCGTCCTTGCGGCCACTGGTCAAAGGGCCGTGCTCTTGGCCGTCATCGTCAATCCAATAGCCCGAGGTCTTTGGTTCTTCGGGGCCGCGCACGGGCAGTTGGTTCAACAATTCGGCTGCCCGTGTGCCGTGGTCTTCCGTTGCGGCCGGTATAGGCCGAGGTGGTGCCGGGGCGGTCGCCGGGGCCTTGGGTGGCCCAATCGATTCGTTCCCAATCGCCCTGACTGCTCCCGCGATATGGGTGCGGTACGCGGCCACGGTGTCTTTGGCGCCAGCCGAGATCGCCGCCACCCGTTGGAGTTGGGCATGCGCTTGGTCGAGCAGGGCTGACGCGTGGTCCGCCTCGGGGCGGCTGGTGCCCTGGCTGGCATCAGCCAGAAGTTCGCGAGCTTCGGCTAAGCAAGCACGGGCGGCCATGACCAACTCCGCCGACAGCAGACCGGTAACCCGGTCAAGCTGCGCTGCCACCTCTGAAATCGACACGCCGCTACATCACCCCCGAACCGCACCTCACGGGCGGACCTACTCGTCGGGGTATCGGCCCGGGCTACGGGTGGACTTTAGCCTCGCCGGTCTGGCCGGTTAGGTCCAGCGCGTCTTTGCGGCACCCCAGGGCTTCCATGGAGTGACGTCATCGTGGTGGAGGATGAACTCATCGTGGAGTGACCTCAAGCACCGGCCACAAGGGAATCTTGCTGGCAGTCAGGAGTTGAGCCACTTGCAGGGGGTCGACGACGTCAAGGACCTCAGTCGAGATTAGCTCGGCAACCCTCCTTGAGGTAAGGAAATCCACTCCCCTCAGGGCTGCCTTCGAAAGCTGGTTCTGGACAGCTTCCATGGTGGTTCCGACGGTCCTGACGTGTGACTTGCGAATACTTTTGTCTCGCTCAAAGTCGATTTCGGTGCTGCCTCGGATTCCCTTGATGACTTCTTCGACCTCTGTCAGGCTTTTCGTTCCGCAGAGACCATCCGATATTTGGTTGTGCCGTTGCAGTCTCTCACCGTCAAGGCAGATTGCGGTCCCGCTTGCGTTCGAAAGGGGCACCGCACTTCCATTGTCACGAATCTCAACCACTCCGCGAGCACCCAGTGCTGCTGACACCAACAACGCCGTGACCTCGGACGGGTGCCAGTCGAACACACCTCGAACACTTGCCGCGATTTCGCGAGTGATGTGGGCAGCGTCTCCGCCCTCCAGTTTCTGGCATAGTTCACTGACAACAGATTCCGGCAGCTCCCCATCGAGCCCTGGTCCACAAATCGTGACGTAGAAGGGTACGCCGCTTTCCGAACACGCGGCAAGCGCCAAAGAGTCGGCCAGTGGGCTCCGCAACTCCTGCTCATCACCGGTGGCAACAAGGTCGCCACCGACATCGACCAAGTTTATGCAATCTGCGCGAACATAGGCGGCAATGCAGCTTATTTGCTGCGCGGTTCCGCGTGCTCCGCCCGCTGCGTCTAGGAGAAAAACGCGTGCGGGAAGTGTTTCCGCTAGCCGGGGAAGCGTCGAGCGGGACGGGGGGCGCGGTTTAGTATTCTTGGTCACTTCGAAGACGAGTGGGCCATGTTGCCGTAATCCAGTGAAATCGTTGAAACCGCGGGGGCCGGGTAGAGGGTCTATTGACAGGCGTTCCCACGCCCATGTGGCGATGAAGAGCTCGTCACCCTCTGGGGCAAGCATGGCCGCGGCGATGGCGTCTCCGCCGCCGCCTGCGGCGACCATGAGGGTGCGTCCCACCCGGTCATCGTAGGTCGGCTGGGCAGGGGAGGGCTGACGTGGCTAAGCTGGCCTGTGGCATAAGCCAATTGCGAGGGGTGTCGATGCCGAAGATTCAGGAGGTCCTGCCCAAGTACCTCCAGATCGCCAACCACTACAAGGACCAGATCACGCGGGGCGATCTGAAGCCGGGGGACAAGCTGCCCTCCGATCGGCAGATCGCGCAGGACTGGGGTGTTGTGCGGCCTACCGCCGAGAAGGCGGTGAAGGCACTGCAGGTGCAGGGGATCGTGGAGCGGCGGCAGGGGTCGGGGACGTACGTGCTGGCGCAGCGGGTGGCGACGCGGGCGCGGGAGCTGTACTCGCGGGCACGTCAGTTCGGACGGATCTACGCGCCAGGGTGGTATGCGGAGATCAAGGCCGCCGAGGTGGTGCCCGCGCCGGACTACGTAGCCGAGGCGCTGGGTCTGCGAACCGGGGATGAGGTGATCCGGCGGCACCGCGTGACGCACAACGACGCGGGGGAACCGGTGGAGACCTCGGTGTCGTGGCTTGACGGGGGCTTGGTGGAGGTCGCGCCGAGGCTGGTGGAGTTGGAGCGCATCCGGACCGGCTCGGTGAGTTATGTGGAGTCGGCGACCGGGCGGGTGGCGAGCCACGCGCGGGACCGGGTGGCTGCCCGCTCGGCGTCTGAGGATGAGCGAGCAACCCTAGGGTTGTCGGAAGGCGAATCCGCGGTGCTGGTCTACCGCCACACCGTGTACGACCAGGACGATCGGGCCGTGGAGTTCGCGGAGGCCGTCTACCCGGCCAACGTCTGGGCGATCGAACAGGCGTATCCGATCGACTAGCAGCGGAACCGACAACCCCGATCGGGTTCGCCTTGCCCCAAGTGGCATATGCCATTACATTGGCCAGTGGCAGGTGCCACATGGGCACCTCAACGTTGAGAGGGCTTCTGATGGCAATCAGCAGGGGGCACAGGCTCCCGGTCGAGTTCGGTGTGGCGTCCCCGTACGGCTTGGTGATGGTTGGAGATGGCATGCCAGGCGCGGAGTACCAGAGCAGTGAGGGCAGGGCGGCTGGCTCGTCGGCTCCTTCATCGCCCTCATCGTCGCGGTGGGGTGCGGAGAAGGGTGATGGTGGCTCGGACAAGATTGCGGCATAGCCGTGGCTGGGGCTGAGGGCGGTCCGGTTGTCGAGGTGGGGCCGGTACTGGATGGTTAGTGGCGCGGCGGTTGCTGTGCTTCGAGTTGGCTCGGCTGCTGGCTGCGCGGTCGGTGACCCACGGTCAGGCGGGCGCGTGGCTGGGCACGACCCGTGCGTCGTTCAGTCAGGCGATCGCGGGGAAGAACCTGTTGAGCGTGCCTGCTCTTGAAGTGCTGCTCGGGCGCTTGGAGGCGTTGCCTCGGCTGCTGCATCTGCGCAGGTCGGCGAACCGGTCGCCACTGCGCCCAACAGCCTCTGGGCCTGAGTTGGTGATCGGGTTGGAGGCTTACGCCTCACGGATCGAGTTGTACGACGTGGCGAAATTCGGCGGCTTGATCACCACCGACCGGTGGCGCGTCCTGGACGGTGCGGACGCGCCCGAGTTGCTGTGGCTGGTGGAGGAACACCTCACCCGGCGATGGCAACCCTCCGCTGTCCGCGCACGAGTGCGACACGTCCTGAGTCTGCCGAACGTGACCGTTCAGGTGGTCCCGTGCGGGCTGGACCAAGAACTCGCGCTCTCGGGCGGGTTCGAGATCGTCCACGGCCCCGCTGGGGTGGTCGTGTGCGAGGAAGCCCGCCAAACCCACCAGTACCACGACATCAACACCGCGATCACCGAGTTCCAGGAAGCATTCACCGCCCTGCGATCGGCAGCGTTCACCCCATGCCGATCACGGGCCTTGCTGGCCTGACACGTAATCCACATTGCAGGTAACCAACCAAGTTAGGTAGGTCAGAATGTTCACCCATGTCTCCCTTGGCCTGTGGGCCGAGATCAGCGACGAGTGCCCGATGCGGTTCAACACCAACGACGAATCGGGAGCTGTCCTGATCATGGGCGGCTCCCGGGACAGCTTCGAAGTGCACTTCACCCTGCCCGCACTACAACGCTTCCTCGACCTGGGGCAGCGAGCGCTCGACCAGAAGACCGAGCGGGTGGAGCAGGGCGCGGGCTAGACCCGCGCTCGACAACTGGATAGCGCTGGGCGGCAGGAACACGCGGGTATCAAAAGGCTCTCGTGTTCCTGCACGCCCGGGGCTAGGCGACTACGGCGAACCAGATCGCGATGTAGTGGCAGAGGGCGGCGAGGACGGTGGCGGCGTGGAAGAACTCGTGGTGGCCGAAGACTCGGGGCCAGGGGTTGGGCCACTTCGTGGCGTAGAAGATGGCGCCCACTGTGTAGAACAGGCCGCCTACCAACAGCAAGACCAGGGCGGCGACGCCTGCGTTGTGCAGTAGCTCCGGGAGGACGAAGACCGCCACCCAGCCCAGGGCGATGTAGATCGGGGTCCCCAGCCAGCGGGGGGCGTGGGGCCACAGCAGCTTCAGCGCCACGCCCAGCACCGCGCCGCCCCACACCACCCCCAGCACGACGTACCCGGTCGGCTTGGACATCGATATCAACGAGAACGGCGTGTAGGTGCCCGCGATGAACAGGAAGATCATCGAGTGGTCGAGGCGCTTCATCCACGTGCGCGCCGACTCCGTGACCCACCAGCGGCGGTGGTAGAGCGCGCTGACGCCGAACAGGCCCAGGACCGTGACCGCGTACACCGTCGTCGCCAGGGCGGCGGTCGCCGACACCTGGGACGCCACGGTGACCAGGGTCGCGCCGGTGGCCAGGGAGACGAAGAACGACCAGAAGTGGATCACGCCGCGGAGGCGGGGCTTGTTGCGGCCGGGCTGGTCGGCGACGGTTGCGGTCACGGGTCGAGGTTACGGCACCGTAGGGACGCTGACCTGTGTAAGAGCGGCCACAGAAGGCCACGGGGGCTACGACCAGCCGACGACCTCGCGGTGCTCGACGGCCAGGCAGCGGTCCATCACGACGTCCAGGCCGCCGTCGGAGGCGATCGTCGCCGCCTCGGGGCTGATCACGCCCAACTGGAGCCACAGGGCGCCCGCGCCCACCGCCACGGCCGACGCCGCCACCGGGGCCGCGTGCTCCGGCCGCCGGAAGACGTCCACGATGTCGATTTTCTCGGGCACGTCCTCCAGCGACCCGTACACCGGCAGGCCCTCCCACTCCGTCAGGGACGGGTTGACGGGGAAGACCCGCAGACCGGCTCGCACCAGGTAGCGGGCGACCCCGTGGCTCGGCCGCGCCGGGTCGGCGCTGAGGCCGACCACCGCGATGGTCCGGGACTCGTGGATGAGGCGTTCGATGACCGTGAGGTCCTGCCAGGCGGAGTGCACGGCACCAGTGTGCACCGAGCGCGGGTACGCTGGCAGGCCGTGAGTCTTCGCAGGCGAGTCGCCGATGTCGTGTACGGCCTCTACGAGAAACGGCTCTTCCAGCAGGCAGGTGGCCGAATTCCCCGCCATGTCGGCGTGATGCTCGACGGCAACCGCCGGTGGGCGCGGGAGGCCGGGTTCACCGACGTCAACGACGGGCACCGGGTCGGGGCGCAGCGGATCGCCGACCTGCTGGGCTGGTGTGACGACGCCGGGGTCGAGGTCGTGACCCTGTGGCTGCTGTCCACCGACAACCTCACCCGCCCCGCCGCCGAGCTGGCGCCGCTGCTGGAGATCATCGGCGACGTCGTCGACGAGCTGGCCGAGCCGGGGCAGCCCTGGCGGCTGCGGATGATCGGCGCGCTGGACATCCTGCCCCCCGAGACCGCCGAGCGGCTGGTCGCCGCGGCCGGGCGCACGCAGGGCCGCACCGGCATGGAGGTCAACATCGCCGTGGGCTACGGCGGCCGCCGCGAGATCGCCGACGCCGTGCGCAAGCTCCTCCAGCAGCACGCCGAGGTCGGCACCAGCATCGAGGAACTGGCCGAGGTGCTGACCGTCGACCACATCGCCGAGCACCTCTACACCTCGGGCCAGCCCGACCCGGACCTCGTCATCCGCACCTCGGGCGAGCAGCGGCTCTCCGGGTTCCTGCTGTGGCAGTCGGCGCACTCGGAGTTCCACTTCTGCGAGGCGTACTGGCCGGACTTCCGGCGCACCGACTTCCTGCGCGCGCTGCGCGCCTACGGCATCCGGCACCGGCGTTTCGGGTCCTGAGCAGCCGAATGGCCCACGGGATCGCCGCGGGCCATTCGGACTTCGTGGGATCGGCGACTCGCGCCGACAGCGCCGGTCTCGTCCACGACCAGCCTCGTCACACTCGTTCCGCCGGTAAACCTATGGGCCGCGCAAGAGCGGTGCGCGTCGAGAAACGCCTTCGGGTGGCGATTCCACCGAGGTTCACCTGGTCGATTCTCCGTCTATTCGCTGCGTAATCACTGGCATGGCTTCCAGAGCGCTGGTATCCTCTTCACCCCTATCGCGGCAGGGTGACGCCGCTGGTCACCCTGAGTACCGTTTGGCCGGATTGCGCGGCAGGCGTTGATCACGTGGCGTATATGTGACTCGTCGATGACGAATCGGGAAATCACCTGGGTGGCAGCCTGCAGATCGCCAGTCCGCGCGGGTAGCGTCCGAAGTGTCGGGTCGTGTCCATTGCGGCCCGGCCCGGGAGGCCCTGGTCGTGAGCGAGTTGGCGAGGGGGCAGGCACTTGGTCCCCGAGGACCGCGCGGCTGACGCCGCCAGGTCCCACCAGGGCAGGTGACCGGCCCGTCGAGGAGCGGATGCGGTGCCGCGTCCGCGAGGAGTTGCCGTGACCGCTTCGTCCAGGCGCGCCGCCAGCCAGTCCTCAGGCTCAACCGGTGACGGGGAGGGTGGCCCAGCCGGGCGCACCTACGTCCTCGACACCTCGGTCCTTCTCTCCGACCCGTGGGCGCTGACCCGTTTCGCCGAGCACTCGGTGGTCATCCCGCTCGTGGTCATCAGTGAACTGGAGGGCAAGCGGCACCACCCCGAACTCGGCTGGTTCGCCCGGGAGACCCTGCGCCTCCTCGATGACCTGCGGCTGCGCCACGGCCGCCTCGACATCCCCCTCCCGATCGGCGACGCGGGCGGCACCCTGCACGTCGAGCTGAACCACACCGACCCCTCGGTGCTGCCCTCGGGCTTCCGCACCGACGCCAACGACACCCGCATCCTGGCCTGCGCGCTCAACCTGGCCGCCGAGATCCCGGGCGTCACCCTGGTCACCAAGGACATCCCGCTGCGGGTCAAGGCGGGCGCGGTCGGCCTGGACGCCGAGGAGTACCGCGCGGGCGAGGTCGTCACCTCCGGCTGGTCCGGCATGGCGGACCTGGCCGTCGACCAGGACTTCATCAACGACCTGTTCAGCGGCGACGAGCCCCTCGACCCCCTGGACTACGGCGTCGAGGGCGCCGAGCTGCCCTGCAACACCGGTCTGCGCCTGCACGCGGGCGGCCAGAGCGCGCTGGGCAGGGTCACCGCCGACAAGCGCGTGCGGCTCGTGCGCGGCGACCGCGAGGCGTTCGGCCTGCACGGGCGCTCCGCCGAGCAGCGCGTCGCCCTGGACCTGCTGCTCGACCCCGAGATCGGCATCGTCTCCCTCGGCGGGCGCGCGGGCACCGGCAAGTCCGCGCTGGCCCTGTGCGCGGGGCTGGAGGCGGTCCTGGAGCGCGGCCTGCACCGCAAGGTCGTGGTGTTCCGCCCGATGTACGCCGTGGGCGGGCAGGACCTCGGCTACCTGCCCGGCTCGGAGTCGGAGAAGATGCTGCCCTGGGCGCAGGCGGTCTTCGACACCCTCGGCGCGCTGGCCAGCAGGGCCGTCATCGATGAGGTGCTGGGCCGGGACATGCTCGAAGTTCTCCCCCTGACCCACATCCGCGGCCGCTCCCTGCACGACGCCTTCGTCATCGTCGACGAGGCCCAGTCCCTGGAGCGCAACGTCCTGCTGACCGTCCTCTCCCGCCTCGGCACCAACTCCCGCGTCGTCCTGACCCACGACGTCGCCCAACGCGACAACCTCCGCGTCGGCCGCCACGACGGCGTCGCCGCGGTGATCGAGAAGCTCAAGGGCCACCCCCTGTTCGCCCACGTCACCCTGACCCGCAGCGAGCGCTCCCCCATCGCCGCCTTGGTGACCGAAATGCTGGAGGACCATTCCCTTTAGCCGCGTGCGCGACGAAAGGCCGGGCCTTGGCGCCCGGCCTTTCATCGCACACGCGGGGAGAGTGATTGAATTTAGCGTCAACACGTATTGCGAAGCCCCCTCACCTGTTCACGCGTTCGAGTGAATTTCATTTGAACTGACAGACCGCCTCGGCGGACCGCCCCTACCGTCAATGGCTCGTCGGTCCGCCGGTCCGGCGAAAGTCCTGAGGGGGAAATGCAATGCGGTTGATTCGAAGATCCACTGTTGTCGCCATCCTGGCGGTCGTGGCCGGGGGGACGCCCGCGCTGGCCGTGCCGGACACCGGGGCCGACGAGGCGCTGCTGCGCCAGGCGGCGCACGAGTTCATCCAGCACCGGGCGGACACGCTGGTGACCGGCAAGGTCACCACGCACGGGGTGACCGCCATGGCTGACGGCGCGGTCCTCGCGGGCGCCCAGGTCAGCGCGGCCGAGGCGACGGTGTCGACCGAGCTGGCGGCCCGGCGCGAGCGGCTGGCCGCGGCGGGCGAGCGCTACTCCGCCGCCCGCACCGAGATCACCTCGGCGGAGGCCACCGTGCGGGCCAAGACAGCCGAACTGGTGGTGGTCGAGCGAACCACCCTCGACTACCTGCGCGTCACCGGCGACGAGCCCGCCGAGACCGCCTTCGCCGCCGAGCGCACCTTCCGCTTCACCCGCGACGGGGGCCGCTGGGTCCTGCAAAGCCAGGCACTCGCCGACGAGGGACCGCTGCCGGTGACCGAGCCCGCCGCTCCGGCGACCCCCGTCGCGCCACCGGCGGACGGGGCGGCAATCGACAAGCCCGCGAACCCGTCATCGGACAAGGTGACCGTCGCCGCCTACAACTACCAGGCAATGGCGAACTACGCCCTCAAGCACGTCTTCAGCTACAACACGGCCTACCGCCGCTACAGCGACGTGGGCGGGGACTGCACGAACTTCATCAGCCAGGCCCTGCGCGCGGGCGGCTGGGCGCACGTCTCCGGCTGGTACCGCGACTACCGGCACTGGTGGTACAACTCGCTCAACGAGACGTGGTCGTGGATCAACGTCAACTCGTGGGCGAGCTTCGCCCGCCACAGCGGCCGGACATCCCATCTGGGCAACGTGTGGTCCCTGGGCTTGGCCGACATCCTGCAGATGGACTTCTCGGCCAATGGTTCCAAGGACCATTCGATGATCGTGACGTTGCGGACGTCGACCATGCCGTATCTGTCCTACCACACCACCGATACCAAGAACCGCTCGCTGCAAAGCCTTCTCGACGCTTACCGCGGAGCGACGTACTACGCGTTCCGGACCTAGTGCCCACGACGAGACGAGCTGAGTTCGGGGAGGCCGCGCGCGTCGCGGTCTCCCCGCCGCCGAGGAGGCAGGACATGCTGGGTCGACGCCGGGTGCTGGGTCTGTTCGGGGTGCTGGCCTTGGCGGGGTGCGCGGCCGATGGGCCGGACACCGCTGAGCTTGACCGGTGGTTGCGCCAGTACGTGGACCTGCTCAACGCCGGTGATCCCGTGGCGCTGGGCGAGCATGTGGGCGATGCCGGGGCCCGGCTGGGGCGGTTCGGCGGCCGCGGGTTCACCGTTGAGGCCATCGCGATCGGCGG
Organism: Actinokineospora lacus; assembly: GCF_053813445.1. NCBI lineage: Bacteria > Bacillati > Actinomycetota > Actinomycetes > Pseudonocardiales > Pseudonocardiaceae > Actinokineospora > Actinokineospora lacus. Next base: position 243,031 of record NZ_JBQERA010000003.1, on the reverse strand, counting down.
GGAGGTGCCGCGGGTCTACCGGGCGCGCATCGACGTGCGGGACCGCGATGGGCGGGCCGTGTCGATGACCGAGGTGGTGGAGTGGGAGGACGGGCGCTGGCACCTGGCGCCGCTCACCGCCACCGTTCCCTCGGGAGCGGCGTCGACCGAGTCACCAGCCGGCCGGTAGGGGCCTGCCCTCGGCGAAGCCCGCCGCCGACTGGACGCCGACGACCGCGCGCTCGTGGAACTCCTCCATCGTCCGGGCGCCCGCGTACGTGCAGGCCGAGCGGACGCCGGAGCAGATGCCGTCGATCAGGTCCTCGACCCCGGGAGCGGCTGGGTCCAGGCGCATCCGCGAGGAGGAGATGCCCTCCTCGAACAGGCCCTTGCGCGCGCGGTCGAAGCCGCTGTCCGCGCGCGTGCGGGCCGAGACGGCGCGCTTGGAGGCCATTCCGAAGGACTCCTTGTACGCCCGCCCGGCCTCGTCGCGCTGCAGGTCGCCGGGGGACTCGTACGTGCCCGCGAACCACGAGCCGATCATCACGTTCGCCGCGCCCGCGGCCAGCGCCAGGGCGACGTCGCGGGGGTGGCGCACCCCGCCGTCGGCCCAGACGTGCCTGCCCAGCGCCCGCGCCGCCGCGGCGCACTCGGCGACCGCGGAAAACTGCGGGCGGCCGACGCCGGTCATCATCCGGGTCGTGCACATGGCGCCGGGCCCGACGCCGACCTTGACCACGTCCGCCCCGGCCTCGATGAGGTCGCGGACGCCCTCGGCGGTGACCACGTTGCCCGCGACCACCGGCACGGCCGGGCCGAGCGCGCGCACGGCCTTCAGCGCGGTGAGCATCTTCTCCTGGTGCCCGTGCGCGGTGTCCACGACCAGGGTGTCCACCCCGGCGCTGAACAGGGCGTCGGCCTTGGCGGCGACGTCGCCGTTGACGCCCACGGCGGCGGCGACGCGCAGCCTGCCGCCCGCGTCGAGGGCGGGGGCGTAGACGTCGGCGCGCAGGGCGCCCTTCTCGGTCAGGACGCCCGCGAGCCTGCCCTCGCCGTCCACGGCGACCGCGACGCGCGCGGCGGTCTCGGCCAAGTGGGCGAACACCGCGCGCGGGGCGGTCTCCAGGGGCAGGGTCGCCACCGCCTCGGCGATCTCGCCGAGGCGGGTGAAGCGGTCGACGCCGTGGCAGGCGGCCTCGTCCACCACACCGACCGGGCGCCCGTCGCCGTCGACCACCACGACCGCGCCGTGGGCGCGCTTGGGCAGCAGGTTGAGCGCGTCGGCGACGGCGGCGCCCGCGGTCAGCACCAGCGGCGTGTCCCACACGGTGTGCCGGGACTTGACCCAGGTGACGATGTCGGCGACCGCCTCGGTGGCCACGTCCTGAGGCAGCACGACCACGCCGCCGCGGCGGGCCACCGTCTCGGCCATCCGCCTGCCCGCGACGGCGGTCATGTTGGCCACCACGATGGGGATGGTCGCGCCGGTCCCGTCCGATGTGGACAGATCGACGTCGAAGCGGCTCTCGACCGCGGAGCGGCCGGGCACCAGGAAGACGTCGTCGTAGGTCAGGTCGTGGTCGGGCTCGCCGTGGAGGAAGCGCACGAGGTCAACCTAGCGGTCATTCCCACTCCAGGGCGATACCGGCGATGCCCGGCTCCATGCCCGGGTAGTACGCGCTGACCACGCCCGCGCGGTCGCAGTACAGCTCGCGGGCCAGGGTGGGCGGGCGCGCGTCGCTGACGCGCACCTCCTGCACGAGCCGGGCGGGCAGGGCGTCCATCTCGTACTGCAGCAGGAACGGGCCGCTGCGGGCGCGGAATAGCCGGTAGTAGCCAGGGCAGGGCAGGCCGGTGTGGTCGTCGACGGTGAAGCCGAGCACGACCGTCTCGTCCTGGGCCAGGGTTCGGTCGAACACCAGTTCGAAGACGAGGCCGTGCGCCTTGCGCCGCACCCGGCCGACCCGGCAGCCGTCGTCGGCGGTGACCTGGACCTGGTGGGAGTCGCCGCCGGGCTCGCTGTGGTAGACCGCGACGTAGCGGTCGATGCCCGGCGCCCGCGCCTGGGACACGATCCGGGTGCGCACCCGGCCCTGGGAGCGGTCCGCCCTGATGCTGATGCGCTCGGTGATGAGCCGCACTTCAAGGTCGGCGTTGACCTGCTCGGGGTCGACGCCCAGCTCGCGCAGCAGCTCCCGGGTGATGGGCCCGGCCACGATCAGCTCGGCGAAGGACGTGGCCTGCTTGCGGGCCTTGCCCCGCCGCGCGGGCCCGACCAGCACGACCAGCGAGTCCACGGGCAGGCCCAGCACGGTCTCCAGGGCGCGGACGGCGGTGGGGGCGTGGTGGGCGTCGGGGTGGCGCAGGCCGCGCTGCCAGTAGCTGAGGGTGGACTCGGCGACGTGCACGTCCAGCCGGGCCAGGTGCGCGCGCAGCCGGGCCAGCGACAGCCCGCGCGTCTCGATCGCGGTGCGCAGCGCCACGTGGAAGGGACCCCGGCGCAGGGCGTCGGCCAGCGGGTCGGGCACGCGTTCCTCCCATCGGTGTGAACGACGGTGAATGTTCACAGTAATGGCGCCCCGCTTGACGGTAAAGATGCGGCGAACTGCCGGAACGTCCCGGCGGGCCAGGGCGGCCCCTTGTGGCGGGACGGCCGCCGGAGCCACCGTTCACGTGTCACCCACCCCTGCTCGGGAGGCTCGATGTCCGCCACGAAATCCCTGCGTGCCGCACCGCTGATCGCCCTGTGCCACGCGGTCGACCGATGACGGTCCCGGCCTGCCGGCGTCAGGCCGTGGCCCGCCAGGTCGCGTCGGGGCGAAGCCGTGGTGGGGGGTGCCGGTCATCGGCGGCCCGCGCGGTCCCGGCCGCGCGGCGCCGCTCCTGACCGGACGGACAGGCGGCCCCGGGTGAACAGACGCCCTTGCCCGGGGCCGCCGCCAGGCCGTGTTTCAGTGTGGGGCACGGCATAGCCGCGCCCCACACTGAACGCGACCTACCCGCGGACCAGCTCCAGCGTCGGCCCCGACCGGGCCTTGTGTACCCGCAGTCGCACCGGTATCCGCTGCCGCAGTTCCTCCACATGCGACACCACGCCCACCACCCGGCCGCCTGCCCGCAGCTCGTCCAGAATCGCCATCACGTCATCGAGGGTGTTCGCGTCCAGCGCCCCGAACCCCTCGTCCACGAACAGGGTGTCCAGCACCGCCCCGCCGGTCTCCGAGGCCACCACGTCGGCCAGCCCCAGGGCGAGCGCCAGTGAGGCCACAAAGGACTCCCCGCCGGAGAGGGTCTTGGACGAGCGCACCCGGCCGGTGAAGTCGTCGAGCACGTCGAGCCCCAGCCCGCCCCGCGTGCCCCGCGCCCCGGCCTCGTCGGAGTGCACGAACGCGTAGCGGCCCTGCGTCATCCGCCGCAGCCGGTCGGTCGCCGCGACCGCCACCTCCTCCAGCCGCGCGGCCAGCACGTAGGCCCGCAGCGACATCCGCGCGGTGTTCTGCCCCCGCCCGTTCACCACGTCCGTCAGCGCGTCCAGCTCGGCGAACCGCGCCTCGACCGGCGCCAGGTCCCGCCACGCCGCCCGCAGCCGCCCCGCCAGCCCCGCCATCGCCTCGGCCCGCCCGGCGGCCGCCCTGGCCTGCGCGACCGCCTCCTCCGCGCGCTCCCGGGCCACGTCGGCGGCGGCCACCAGCGGCGCCACGTCGACCGAGGTCTCCGCCGCGACCCCCCACAGCTCGGGGTCGGCCAGGATCTCCCGGTTGGTCGACTCCTTGAGCTGGGCCTCGCCCAGCTGCGTCGCCAGCTTGGCCATCACCTCCTCTTCCCGCGCCGCCCCCAAGGCGCCGGAGAGGGTGGCGAACCCGGCGATGGCGACCGCGGCGGCCACCGCCGTGCGCTGCTCGTCCACCCGCGCCGAGACCGCCGCCTCGGCGGCCCGCGCGTCGGCGACGGCGTCCAGCGCCGAGCCCAGCTCCAGCAGCCGCGCCCGCCGCTCGCCGACCGAGGCGTGCCCGCCGCGCGCGGCCAGCAACCGGGAGGACCGCTGGGCCACCACGGCCGCCACCTCGTCGCGCTCGGCCCGCCACGACGCGATGTCCTGTGCCAGCTGGGTGCGCCGCCGCCCCGCCTCCTCCACCGCGCGCTCGACCGCCTCCAGCTCCGCGACCCGCGTGCCGTGCGAGGCCGCGACCGCTTGCGTGGCAACGAAAGCGGCCTCGGCGCGGGCGTGCGCGGCCATCGGGTCGTCCCAGTCCGCCAGCCGCTCGCGCAGGGTGTCCACCGCCGCCCTGGCCTGCCGCAGCGCGTCGGCGGCGCCGTCACGGGCGCGCAGGGCCCGCTGCTCGCGGTCCTGGGCCCGCTCCTCGTCCCGCGCCGAGACCACGTCGGCGGCCCGCGCGGGCGCCGGGTGCTCCAGCGAGCCGCACACCGGGCACGACGACGACGGCGCCAGGGTGGCGGCCAGCTCGGCGGCCATGCCCGCCAGGCGCCGCTGACGCACGTCCAGCAGCCGGTCCCGCGCGTCCTGGTGGGCGTCGACGGCGCCGGTGTGCCCCCCGACCGCCTCGGCCAGCGCCCGCTCGGCCGCGGGCAGCTCGGCGGCGTGGCGCACGGCCGTCGCCGCGGCCTCGGCCGCCGCGCGCAGGCCGTCCACAGTGGCCAGCGCGCGTGCTGCGTCGGCCACGGCGTCGCGGGCCTGGGTGAGCGCGACGGTCAGGGTGTCGGCCTCGGCGCCCAGCTCGTCCCACGTCGTCTCCGACAGGCGCCGGTCGAGTTCGGCCAGCCGCGCCTCGTCGTCGACCTGGCGCTGGGCCTCGGCGACCAGCCCGCCCAGCTCGCCCGCCTCCTCGCGCAGCGCGTTGGCCGTGGCCCGCGGGTCGTCGGACTCGGTCCAGCCCAGCGCCTCGGCGGCCAGCACCCGCTGGGCGAGCGAGCGCGCCGCCGCCCGCGCCTGCCGCTCCAGCGCCCGCAGCGCGTCGACCGCGGCCACCACGCCCGCCGCGCGGCGGGCCGCGTCCAGCTCCTCGGCCCATTCCGCCCGGTCACCGGCCTGCGCGGCCAGCTCGGTGAGCACCTGGGTGGCCCGCTGGACCCGGCGCACCCGCTCGGCCAGCGCGCGGCCCTCGGCCAGCGCCGACTCGGCGGCCACCCGCGTGCGGCCCGCCGCCACCTCGACCGCCGCGGCGCCAGCGGCCTCGGCGTCCACGTCGGACCCCAGGCCGGTCAGCCACGCCTCGTCCGGCGTCTCGGGCGGCTCGGCGCCCACGACCTGCGCGACCCGCCCGGCCAGCCCCTGGGCCAGCACCCGCGCCCGCTCGACGTCCTGGCCCAGCGCCCGCCGGTTCTCCCGGAACCAGTGCTCGACCCGCTTGAAGTGCTCGGTGCCGAAGAGCCGCTCCAGCAGCTCCTCGCGCTCCTTGGTCTCCGAGCGCAGGAACCGCGCGAACTCGCCCTGCGGGAGGAGGACCACCTGGAAGAACTGCTCCTTGGTCATCCCCAGCAGGTGCTGCACGGTCCGCGCGACCTCATCGATGCGGGTCAGGCCCTCGTGGTCGCTGTCCAGCCAGGTCAGGCTCGCTGTCGCGTTCTGCTTGGTGACACCGCCGCCGCGGCGCTTGGGCCGCGGGTATTCCGGGCTGTGCGAGACCCGCAGCCGCCTGCCGCGCACCGTCAGCTCCAGGCTGACCTCGGTGTGGACGATGTCCGGCGCGCTGTCGCAGCGCAGCTGCTTGGCCTGGTCGCGCACCCCGGGCACGCTGCCGAACAGCGCGTAGGCCACCGCGTCCAGCAGCGAGGTCTTGCCCGCGCCGGTGTCGCCGTGCAGCAGGAACAGGCCCTCGGCGGCGAGCACGTCGAAGTCGACCACCTCGTGGCCGGGGTACGGGCCGAACGCGGTCAGCTCGAGCCGGTGCAGCCTCACTCCGGCTCCTTCCCGGCCACCGCCGCCAACGCCTCGCGCAGCAGGGCCTGCTCCGACGACGTGGCGGTCGTACCCCGCACGGCCTCCACGAAACAGCACGAGACCGCCTCGTCGTCCCGCCCGCGCACCGCGTCGCTGTACTTGCGCGGAGCCGCGCTCCGGCCCTCGGGGCGCCACTCCATGTGCACAGCGTGCGGGAAGCGCTTCTGCAGCCTGCGCATGGCGTCCAGCGGGCGGGCGGGGTCGGTCAGCTCCACGGACAGGAAGTGGCCGGTGAACGCCTCGTGCGCCGGGTCCTCCAGCAGGTCGGTGATGTCCCCGCGCAGCTTCGCCAGCGGGCGCGGCACCGGCAGCTCGCGCCGCTCCACCCCGGCCAGCCCGCCCGCGTCCAGCTCGACCAGCCAGACCGACTTGCGGTGGCGTGCCTCGGAGAAGGAGTACGCCAGCGGGCTGCCGGAGTAGCGCAGGTGCCCGGCGAGGGTCTGCGGGCCGTGCAGGTGGCCCAGCGCGGCGTAGTCCACGCCGTCGAACAGCTTGCCCGGCACGTGCGGCACGCCCCCGACCGCGATCGTGCGCTCGGAGTCGCTGGCCTCCCCGCCCACGACGAACGCGTGCGCCAGCACCACCGACCGCGTGCCGTCCGGGCGCGTCGCCAGATCCGCCCGGACCCGGCGCATCGCCTCCCCGAGCACGCCGGAGTGGCCCTTGAGCTCCGGGTCGCCGAACACCTGGCGCGCGGGGTCGGGCTCCAGGTACGGGATGCCGTAGAGCGCGACCGGGCCGTGCCCGTCGTCCAGGAGGACCGGCCGGTCCAGCTCGGCGATCGACGTCCGCAGGTACAGCCCGCCGGACGGGGTGAAGTCGGCGAAAGCGCCCAGGCGCGGCGCGGAGTCGTGGTTGCCGGGCGTGACCACGATGCGCGCCCCCGCGTCGGCGAGACGGCGCAGCACGCGCCCGCACACCGCGACCGCCTCGGCGGCGGGGACGGCGCGGTCGTAGAGGTCCCCGGACACGACCACGACGTCGACGCGCTCGTCGGCCACCAGGTCGGCGAGGCCGCCCAGCACCGACTCCTGCTCGACCAGCAGGTCGCGGCCGTGGAAGGTGCGGCCCACATGCCAGTCGGAGGTGTGGAGCAGCCGCATGGCGGACACGGTAGGGCGCTCTTGCGCCCGAATGGGGGAGGCCACGCCGCTCGAACGGACGTTCGGCCCGGTGCGGCCACGGTGGGCCACAATGATCGCGTGACCGCCGTCCTGGGCACCCTGACCGCCGTCCTCGCCCTGCTGCTGGCCGCGGCCGTGGCGCTGTTCCTGCGGCTCTACGCCGAGAGCAACCGCCGCGCCGAGGCCGCCCGCGCCGAAGTCGCCGGTGAGCGCGCCCGCTCCGACACCCACCAGGCCGCGCTGCGCCGCTACGAGGTCGCCTTCTCCTCCATCAGCGGACGCGGCGAGCTCGGTGAGCGGGTGCTCGTCGAGACCGCCCGCGCCCTCGGGCTCAGGGAGGGCCTGCACTACGAGGTCCAGACCGATGTCGCGGGCGGCGGCGCGGCCCGGCCCGACCTGCTGCTGCTCGTCGGCGACGGCAGGCGCGTCCCGGTCGACGCCAAGATGAGCCTGGCCTGCTGGGCCGAGGCGGTGGAGACCGACGACGCCGAGGAGCGCGTGGACGCCTTGCGCGTGCACGTGCGCAACATCCGCTCCCGCGCCGCGGAGCTGGCGGGCAAGAACTACCAGCGCTGGGCGGACGCCATCTACGGCACGGTCATGTTCGTCCCCTCCGACGCCGCCGTCGTCGCCGCGCTGGACACCGACCCCGGGCTGCTGCGCTGGCTGCTGGACCGGCGGGTGTTCCTCTGCGGGCCGACCGGGTTCGGCGTGGTCGCCGCCGCGGCGCTGTTCGCCGCCACCGAGCGCGCCATCGTCGAGGACGTCGCCGCCGTGCGCGCGGCATCGGCATCAGCGCACCGGGCCGCGGGCAGCGCCATCGACGCGCTGAACCTCTCCAGCACCCACCTGCAGCGTTTCGTCTCCGCGCGCCGCAGGGAACTGGAGGCGCTGGAGCAGTTCCGCGCCTCCGTGCTGCCGCTGAGCGAGTCCACCGCGAGCCCGACCCCCCTGCCCGCGCTGCGGCAGGCCGACGAGATCGCGGTCAACGGCGAATCACCCGTCCAGGGCACACCTGTACACCATGACGGGTGATCGCGTTCGCACGCCCGGTGAGCGCCGGTACCCGGTTTTGCCGACGCCTGCGGACGGACTGCGCTGAACGGCTAACGTGTACGGGCGTGACTGCCACACGCGATCGCCGGGGCGATCTTGACGAGGACCGCGCCGCACCCGCGTGGGATGAACGGCCGATCCTGGGCCAGTCGCGTGGACTGCCGTGGTGGGGGGCGATCCTGCTCGCCATCGGGCTGTCCGCGGTCGCCGCGGTCATCGACATGCAGACGCGCGACACGCTCGGGCCGGTCTTCCAGGGCGCCTACATCGCGGGCTGCGTCGCCGCGGTCTGCCTGGTGCGCAGGCGCAACCTGTTCGGTCCCATCGTGCAGCCGCCGCTGGTGTTCGCGCTGGTCTCCGTCTGCGCCCTCGTCGCGCTCGGCCCCGGCGCGGGCGGCGGCCTCAAGGGCCTGCTGTTCAACGTCGCGCTGCCGCTGACGGGCAACTTCCCCACGATGGCGATCACGACGGGCGTGGTCCTGGCCATCGGCATCGGCAGGCTGTTCCTGCAGCGCAAGCCGGTCAACCGCGCCCAGGACGACGACCCCGACGGGGACGACGAGCCGCCCGCGCGCCACCCCCGCCCGGCTGACGAGCCGCGCAGGAGGCCCGCGGAGGAGCGCAAGACGCGGCCCGCGGAGGACCGGAAGCCGAGGCCCGCCGACGAGCGCAAGCCCCGCCCGGCCCAGGAGCGCGCCCGCAAGCCCCGCGACGAGCAGCCCGAGCGCCGCGCCAAGCCCGAGGCACGCCGCCCGGCCCGCGACGAGGACCGCAAGCCGCGGCGCCCCCGCCCCGAGCGCTGACCAGCAGGCCCTGGGCTGGCCGGTGCTGGGTCAGCCGGTCTTGAGGTCGCGGCGCAGCTCGGAGGGCAGCGAGAACACGATCTTTTCGTTGGCCGTGGTCACCTCGTGGACCTCGCCGTAGCCGCGCTCGGCCAGCCAGGCGAGCAGGTCCATCACCAGGATCTCCGGCACGGACGCGCCGCTGGTCACCCCGACGGTGGCGACACCGTCCAGCCAGGACTCCTCGGCCTCGCGGGCGAAGTCGATCAGGTACGACGCCCGCGCGCCCGCCTGCAGCGCCACCTCGACCAGCCGCTTGGAGTTCGAGGAGTTCGTCGAGCCGACGACCAGCACCAGGTCGCACTCCGGGGCCATCGTCTTCACCGCGACCTGGCGGTTCTGCGTGGCGTAGCAGATGTCGTCGCTGGGCGGGGCGAGCAGGTTCGGGAACCGGGCCTTGAGCTGGTCGACGCGCTCCATCGTCTCGTCGACCGACAGCGTCGTCTGGGAGAGCCAGATCACCTTCGAGGGGTCGCGCACGACGACGGAGTCCACGTCCTCGGCGGTGTCCACGAGCTGCACGTGCTCGGGCGCCTCACCGGCGGTGCCCTCGACCTCCTCGTGGCCCTCGTGGCCGATGAGGAGGATGTCGTAGTCCTGCTTGGCGTAGCGCTTGGCCTCGTTGTGGACCTTCGTCACCAGCGGGCAGGTCGCGTCGATCGTGCGCAGGTTGCGCTCGGCGGCCTCGCCGTGCACCGCGGGGGAGACCCCGTGCGCGGAGAAGACGACCAGCGCGCCCTCCGGCACCTCGTCGGTCTCGTCGACGAAGATCGCCCCGCGCTCGCGCAGGGTGTCCACGACGTGGCGGTTGTGCACGATCTCCTTGCGCACGTAAACCGGCGGTCCGTAGGTCTCCAGCGCCTTCTCGACGGTCTCCACGGCCCGGTCCACGCCCGCGCAGTAGCCGCGCGGCTTGGCCAGGAGCACGCGCTTGCGCGGCGTCGGGTCAGCAGCAGTCATGGCGTCAAGGGTAGACGCGCCCCGCCCCGCTCTGGGCAGACGCCGTCGCCTGGGGCAGGCTAGAGCGCATGAAGAGCCTCCCCCTGCCCCTGCGCGTCGCGGCCGGGCTGGCCCTGACGGCCGTGGAGCGCGCGCGTGAGCTGCCGAGCCAGCTGGCCGGCCTGCCGGTGACCGTGGCCAGCCAGGCACTGCAGGTGTCCATGCGCATCCAGCAGCAGGTCACCGAGCTGGCGATCAAGGGTGACGAGGCGCTGGCGGCGCTGCGGCCGGTCGAGGAGACCCCCGAGTGGGCGACCTTCGACGAGGACGCCGACGCCGACACCGACGCGGGCCGGGACAGCCGTCCCCCCTTCGACCGGGTCGGCGACGACGAGGCCGACGGCGAGGTCGACTTCAGCAGCGAGGAGTACGGCGAGGAGCCGGAGGACCCGTGGACGCGGGAGGAGAAGGCCATCGCCGGGGTCTCGGCGGGCCCGCCCGCCTCGGTGGGCAACTACGACGAGCTGTCGCTGCCGCAGCTGCGCGCGCGGCTGCGCAGCTTCTCCGCCGCCGAGCTTGAGGACCTGCTGGCCTACGAGCGCGGCACCGAGAACCGCCCGTCCTTCGTGGGCATGCTCACCCGTCGCATCGCGACGGTGCGCGACCAGACGTGAGCGGCCCCACCGCCGAGGAGCCGTGGCCGGTCCGCACGGTCGCCCGCAAGATCGCCGAGTGGATCAACCGGCTGGGCACGGTGTGGGTGGAGGGCCAGGTGACCCAGATCTCCGCGCGCCCGGGCACCGGCACCGCGTTCCTGACCCTGCGCGACCCGGCCGCGGACGTGTCCATGACGGTCACCTGCGCGATGGGCCTGCTGAAGTCCCAGCCCGCGCTGGCCGAGGGCGCGCGCGTGGTCGTCAACGCCAAGCCGACGTTCTTCATGAACCGCGGCACGATCAGCCTGCGCGCCGAGGAGATCCGCGCGGTCGGCATCGGCGAGCTGCTGGCCCGCATCGAGCGGCTGCGGCGGCTGCTGGCCGCCGAGGGCCTGTTCGCCCCCGCCCGCAAGAAGCGCCCGCCGTTCCTGCCCGGCCGCGTCGGGCTGATCACCGGCCGCGCCTCGGCGGCCGAGCGCGACGTGCTGGTCAACGCCACCGCGCGCTGGCCCGCGGTCCGGTTCCGGGTGGAGAACGTCGCGGTGCAGGGCGCTCTGGCCGTGCCGCAGATCGTCGAGGCGCTCTCGGCGCTCGACCGCGACCCGTCGGTGGACGTCATCGTGATCGCCCGCGGCGGCGGCAGCGTGGAGGACCTGCTGCCGTTCTCCGACGAGGCACTGTGCCGGGCAGTCTCGGCCTGCCGCACGCCGGTGCTCAGCGCGATCGGGCACGAGCCGGACACCCCGCTGCTCGACCACGTCGCCGACGTGCGCTGCTCCACCCCGACCGACGCGGGCAAACGGGTCGTTCCGGACGTCGCGGAGGAGACCGCGCGAGTACGCCAACTGCGTGATCGTGCTCGTCGGGCGCTGCACGGCTGGGTCGACCGCGAGCGGCGGCTGCTGGACTCGCTGCGGTCGCGGCCGGTGCTGTCCGACCCGCTGACCCCGCTGGACAGGCATTCCGACGCGGTGGCCGCGCTGGTCGGCCGGGCCCGGCGGGCCGTGCTCGGACGGGTGACGGCCGAGACGACCGCGCTGGCCTCGACCCGGGCGCGCTTGACGACCTTGGGGCCAGCCGCCACTCTTGCACGGGGGTATGCGGTGGTCCAGTTCACCGGTGCCGATGGGTCTGCCCGGGTTCTCCGCTCACTTGAGGACGCTCCGGAGGGCACCCGTCTGCGCGTCCGGGTCGCCGATGGAGCCCTCCACGCGGTCGCCACCGGCGATCGGGAAACGGCAGGCGAAGGAGGGTGACGCTGTGGCACGGACCGATTCGACGTTCCTGCCCCTGACCATCTCCACCGCGGCCACCCTCGCCCGCGACCCGTCCGCCGACCCGTCCGTCCGCGGTGTCCACGCGGGCGCGCTGCGCGCCGACGCCGCGGCGGCCGAGTGCTGGGCCGCCCTGCTCGCGGGCTGCGACGCCCCGGGCCGCAGGCTGCTCCCCGGGCGCCTGCGCGAACTGGGCCACGCCGCCTCGGTCTACGCGGGGCCGTCGTGGTGGCGCGCGGACTGCGCGAGCCACCGAGGTCGGGTCGACCGCGCGCAGAGTCGTATCGTCGAGGCCGTGGCCGACCGCGACGGCGCGGAGTTCGCCGAGGCGTTCGTCGGCTACGACCAGGCGGTCGCCACCGCACTGGTGCGCGTGTACAGCCAATCGAGGAGCGCGGCGCGGTGACTGAGGACTTGGGCTACGAGCAGGCCCGCGACGAGCTGGCCTCGGTCGTGGCCACCCTGGAGGCAGGCGGGCTGTCCCTGGAGGACTCCCTGGCCCTGTGGGAGCGCGGGGAGACGCTGGCCAAGGTCTGCGACCGGCACCTGGCGGGCGCCCGCGAGCGCGTCGAGACGGCGCTGGCGGCCGCGGAGGCGGAAACCTCCTGAGCCGCCCTACTCCGTGGGCAGCGGCGGCGCCGCCTGGGCCGCCTCCGCGAGCGCGCGGAACTCGGCCTCGGCGCCCGTGCCGGTGATCAGCAGCCGCACGTCCCCGAGGTCGGCCAGCCACGCCACCTCGTCGCGGCGTCCCGGGTAGACAGTCCACTTGGCACTGCCGAGGACGACCTCGCCGGCGGGCGCCGGGTCGGTCAGCTCGGTCTCCGCGCGCAGCAGGTCGGCGGCGGGCGCGCCGGACTGGCTCAGTTGGACGAACCGCTGCGGGGTCAGCCAGCCCGCCCGGACCACGACCGACGTCGGGGGCAGCCCGTCGGTGCTCGCCGAGTTCGCGCGCCAGGACGGCGGGACCGCGGGCAGCCGCAGGGGGAAGTCCACGGTCTTCGCGGTGCCCGGCAGGGTGTCGGCCAGCTCCACCGTCGGCGCGGTCGACGGGTCGACCGTCGGGCTGCCGGGGCTGAACGAGCACCCCCTGCTGAAGGCGGCCACCACGCCGACCACGATCAGCAGGGCGACCAGCGACCACACCATGTCCCGCAGGGACTGGGCGAGCCTGCGCGCGGTCGGGTCGGGGCGCGACTGGGCGTCGGGGTCGGGGATGGGCGTCTCTGGCACCACGCCATCGTCGCAGGTCCGGCCTTCGGCAGCGGGTGTGGGCCGATCGGGGGTGACGAGCGGCACCGGTTCTCCGTTCGGCACTGGACCGATCCCCTCTGGGAGGATTTCCGGGTCAGCGTCAATCCGGGAGGCAGCATGAGCACCACGTCCAGTACGCCCCGCCGTCGGGAGGCGCCCGACCGGAACCTGGCTCTGGAACTGGTCCGGGTGACCGAGGCGGCGGCCATGGCCGCGGGCCGCTGGGTCGGCAGGGGCGACAAGAACGGCGGCGACGGCGCGGCGGTCGACGCGATGCGCAAGCTGATCGGCACGGTGTCCATGCGCGGGGTGGTCGTGATCGGCGAGGGCGAGAAGGACGAGGCGCCCATGCTCTTCAACGGCGAGGAGGTGGGCAACGGCGACGGCCCCGACTGCGATGTCGCGGTCGACCCGATCGACGGCACGACCCTGATGTCCAAGGGCATGCCGAACGCGATCGCCGTGCTGGCGGTGGCCGAGCGGGGCGCGATGTTCGACCCGTCGGCGGTGTTCTACATGGAGAAGCTGGCCGTGGGCCCGGAGGCGGCCGACGTCATCGACATCACCGCCCCGGTGGCGGAGAACATCCGCCGGGTGGCGCGGGCCAAGCAGACCGAGATCTCCGACGTGACCGTGTGCATCCTCGACCGGCCCCGCCACGACCACCTGGTGGAGGAGGTGCGGGCCGCGGGCGCGCGCATCCACTTCATCTCCGACGGCGACGTCGCGGGCGCGATCTCGGCCGCGCGGCCCAACACCGGCGTCGACATGCTCATGGGCATCGGCGGCACCCCGGAGGGCATCATCGCCGCGAGCGCGCTCAAGTGCATGGGCGGCGCCATCCAGGCCAGGCTCTGGCCCAGCGACGACGCCGAGCGCGCCAAGGCCAGGGACGCGGGCCACGACCTCGACCGCGTCCTGCTGACCGATGACCTCGTCCGCGGCGACAACGTCTTCTTCTGCGCGACCGGAGTCACCGACGGCGACCTGCTGCGCGGCGTGCACTACCGCTCCGGCGGCTGCACCACGCAGTCCATCGTCATGCGCTCCAAGTCCGGCACCGTGCGCATGATGGACGGCTTCCACCGCCTGACGAAGCTCCGCGAGTACGCCTCGGTCGACTTCGACCGCGAGCACGAGTCCCTGCCGCCGCTGCCCTGATCGCGTAACGGATTGACCGCTGCCGACAACTTCGCGCCCGCCACGGCCGTCTTAGTGGGTGAGACCACTGGCCGGACAGCCGAGGAGCGGACATGCGCATCCGACACGCACTGCTGGGGGCGGCCACGGTCGCGGCACTCGCCGCCTGTGGGACGAGCGCCGCCTCGCCCCATGACGCCGCCCCCATGACGACGACGACCAGCGCGCCCACCAAGACGGTCGCCCCCACGTCCACGAAGCCCAAGCCCACGAAGCCCAAGCCGAAGCCGACGACGACCAAGCCGAAGCCCACGAAGACGATCACGAAGACGGTCGGGCCGCCGACGACCAAGCCGCGGCCGAGCGGCACGGCGACCCGCCCGCCGACGCCCCGGCCCACCACGACCAAGCCCCGGCCCGTCGGCCTGGCCAAGGGCACGCCGTGCAAGGCCACCGCCGACGCCTGCGTCGACCTCTCGGCCAACCAGTCCTGGCTGATCGCCGACGGCGCGGCCGTCTACGGCCCCGTCCCGATCACCCACGGCCAGGCGGGCTGGGAGACCCCGCCGGGGACGTTCACCGTCGGCTGGAAGAACCGCCACCACCGCAGCAGCATCTTCAACAACGCGCCGATGCCGTACTCGGTGTTCTTCAACGGCGGCATCGCCTTCCACCAGGGCAGCCTGCGGGAGAAGTCCCACGGCTGCATCCACCTGTCGCAGGCGGCGGCGGCGCGGTACTTCTCCGCCCTGGGGGTCGGCGACACCGTCCAGGTGGTCCGCTGACTCAGCCGCTGGAGTGCCCGGGGAACAGGTGCGCGTCCGGGTCGAGGGCGACGGCGATGTTGTTCACCGCCGTGGCCGCCTCGCCGAAGCCGGTCGCGATGAGCTTGACCTTCCCCGGGTACGCCGCGACGTCCCCGGCCGCGTAGATCATCTCCCGCGCGGTGCGCATGGTCGGGTCCACGGTGATGGACCGCTGGTGGATCTCCAGGCCCCAGGACTCGATCGGCCCGAGGTCGGCGGTGAAGCCCAGCGCCGCGACGACGGAGTTGGCGGGCAGCACGGGGTTCACGTCGACGCCCTTGACCGCCAGCTCGACCTCGGCCAGCCCGGACCCGTCCCCGCGCAGCGCCACGACCTCGGCGTCGGTGATGATCGGCACGCCCAGCGCCTCCACCTGCCGGACCGTCGCGGGCATGGCGCGGAACTTCGCCCTGCGGTGCACCAGCGTGACGCTGGCGGCGACGTCGTGCAGGGCCAGCGCCCAGTCGAAGGCGGAGTCGCCGCCGCCGACGATGATGACGTGGTGGCCGCGGTGGGCCTCGAAGGACGGGACGAAGTGCACCATCCCCCTGCCGAGCCACTCGCTGCCCGCGGGCAGCGGGCGCGGGGTGAACTCGCCGATCCCGGCGGTGACGAGCACCGAGCGCGCGCGCACGGTGGTCCCGCCGTCGAGGCCGACCTCGAAGGCCCCGTCCACCTCGGCCAGCTTGGCGGCCCGCCTGCCGAGCAGGTAGGTCGGCTTCCACTGGTCGGCCTGCTGGACCAGCGAGTTGACCAGGTCACGGCCCCGCACGGCGGGGAAGCCCGCGACGTCGTAGATCATCTTCTCGGGGTACATCGCGGTGACCTGGCCGCCCGGTTCGGGCAGCGAGTCGACGACGACGGTGCTCAGCTCGCGGAACCCGGCGTAGTAGGCGCCGAACAGCCCGGTGGGGCCAGCGCCGACGATCAGGAGGTCGGTGTCGATGGGAGCGGTCATGGGGGCCTGCTCTCGGGCGTGGTGGGCGTCCTCACACCAGACTATGTGGGGTCGCTGACACTGCCCAGCGCCGAGACACTGGAGCCATGCCCGAGTTCCGCATTGAGCACGACACGATGGGTGAGGTCGAAGTCCCCGCCGAGGCCCTGTGGCGCGCGCAGACCCAGCGCGCCGTCGACAACTTCCCGATCTCCGGGCGCGGCCTGGAACGCGCCCAGATCCGGGCGCTCGGCCTGCTCAAGGCCGCCGCCGCGCGCGTCAACGGGCGGCTGGGCGTGCTGGCGCCGGAGGTCGCCGAGGCCATCGCCGCGGCCGCGGCCGAGGTGGCCTCGGGCGAGCACGACGCGCACTTCCCGATCGACGTGTTCCAGACCGGCTCGGGCACCTCGTCGAACATGAACGCCAACGAGGTCATCGCCACCCTGGCCACCCGCGCCCTCGGCCGCGACGTGCACCCGAACGACCACGTCAACGCCTCGCAGTCCTCCAACGACACCTTCCCCACGACGCTGCGCGTCGCCGCCGTCGAGGCCGTGGTCGCCGACCTGCTGCCCGCCCTGGACACCCTCGCCGCCGCCATCGAGACCCGGGCCACGGAGTGGTCGGACGTGGTGAAGTCCGGCCGCACGCACCTGATGGACGCCGTCCCGGTGACGCTGGGGCAGGAGGCGGGCGCGTGGGCGCGCCAGGTCCGGACCGCCGCCGTCCGCCTGAGCGACACCCTGCCGCGCGTCGGCGAGCTGGCCATCGGCGGCACGGCGGTCGGCAGCGGCCTCAACGCGCCCGCCGGGTTCGGCGCCGAGGTGTCCGCCGAGCTGGCGTCGGTGACGGGCCTGCCGCTCACCGAGGCCCCCGACCACTTCGAGGCGCAGGCCACCCAGGACTCGGTGGTCGAGCTCTCCGGCCAGCTCCGCACGGCCGCGGTGGCGCTGTACAAGATCGCCAACGACCTGCGGTGGCTCGGGTCCGGCCCGCGCACCGGCCTGGCCGAGCTGGCCCTGCCCGACCTGCAGCCGGGCTCGTCGATCATGCCGGGCAAGGTCAACCCGGTGATCCCGGAGGCCACGATGATGGTGGTCGCCCAGGTGATGGGCAACGACGCGGCGGTGGCGTTCGCCGGGTCACAGGGCAACTTCCAGCTCAACGTGATGCTGCCGGTGATCGCCCGCAACGTCCTGGAGTCCACCCGCCTGCTGGCGGCGGTGGCGCGGCTGCTGGCCTCGAAGGTGGTCGCGGGACTGGTCCCGGACGCCGACCGGATGCGCGAGTACGCCGAGTCCTCGCCCGCGATCGTCACCCCGCTCAACCGCCACCTGGGCTACGAAGAGGCCGCCGCGATCGCCAAGCAGGCCCTCGCCGAGCGCCGCACGATCCGCGAGGTGGTCATCGCCCGCGGCCACCTCGACTCTGGCGCGCTGACCGAGGCCCAGCTAGACGAGGCTCTCGACGTCCTCAGGATGGCGCGCGGGGGCCGGTGACGGCCGCAGGCCGATCACGCACCCGGCGCAGACCAGGGCCACGCCGACCACGGCGGCCGGCCGCAGGTCCTCCGCGCCCAGCGCGACCGAGGCGGCCAGGCCCGCCACCGGCATGGCCCCCGCCAGCACGCCCGCCCGGCCCGCGCCCAGCGCGTCGACCGCCCCGAACCACAGGCAGGCCGCCACCACCGCCAGCACCGCGACGGTCGCCAAAGCCATTGCCTCGACCGGTGTCGGCAGCCGTGGCGTGTCCACAAAGGAAGCGAGGACGACGCCGAGCACGCCTGCGGCCACGTGTGCCCACAAGCTTGTGACGAGCCCGCCGTGGCGCTGGATCAGGCTCACCGCGAACAGCGTGAACCCGACCTCCGCGAGCAGGGTCAGCACCGCCAGCGGCAGGCCCGGCCCCGACGACGAGCCGCCGCCGGACAGCACCACCACGCCGAGGACCACGACCACGGCGCCGCCGACCGCCCACACCGCCGGTCGGCGGCCCGCCAGCAGGGGACCGGCCAGCGCCAGCAGCAGCGGGCTGCCCCCGAGCACCGCCGCGACGAGCCCGGGGTCGGCGTGCTCCTGCGCGCCGATCAGGGTCGCGTTGAACCCGAGCATGCCGACCAGGACCACCGCGGCCAGCGTCGGCAGGTCGGCGAGGCGCGGCCTGCCGAACGGGACGCCGCGCGCCCACATGTAGGCCGCCAGGACGGCGGCGCCGAGCACGTAGCGGGCCGCCTGCCCGGTCAGCAGCGGGTAGTCCACCAGCAGGCCGGACACCGGGACGGTGCCGCCGATCAGGGCGGCGGCGGTCAGGCCCGCCAGTCGAGGATGGGTCACGGGAAGCAGGATGGCCGGTAAGTGGACCAGGGGTAAGCTCCACTTTGATGTCTGCGAACTGGTCCACCTTTCGCGAGCTGCTGCTCCCGGGCGGCCGTCGCGCGGTGGAGGCCGGGCTGCGCGCCGCCATCCGGGACGGGACGCTGCCCGCGGCCACCCGGCTGCCGTCCAGCCGCGACCTCGCGGGCCAGCTCGGCGTCGCCCGCGGCACCGTCACCGCCGCGTACGCCCAGCTCGCCGCCGAGGGCTACCTGATCACCAGGCGCGGCTCGGGGACCACCGTCGCCACCACCCCGGCGGGCACCTGCTCCGAGTTGTCCACAAAGGACGAACCCCGCTGGCGGTACGACTTGCGCCCCGGCCTGCCCGCCCTCAGCGCCTTCCCCCGCGCCGAGTGGCAGGCCGCGACCAGGGCGGGCCTGGCCTCGCTGACCGACGACCAGCTCGGCTACCCCGATCCGCAGGGCCTGCCCGCGCTCCGCGCCGAACTGGCGGCCTACCTCGGCCGGGTCCGCGCGGTCCAGGCCGCCGACATCGTCATCACCCACGGCGTGGCCGAGAGCCAGGCCCTGCTGGCCTTCCTGCTGCGCGCCGACGGCCACCGCGCCATCGCCGTCGAGGACCCCACCCACCCCGGCTCGGCCGAGGTCTTCGCCGCCCACGGCCTGACCCCGGTCCCCATCCCGGTCGACGCCGACGGCCTGCGCGTTGACCGCCTGGCCGCCAGCGGCGCCCGCGCGGTCCTGGTCACCGCCGCCCACCAGTTCCCCCTGGGCGTGGTCCTGGCCCCCGACCGCCGCCGCGCCCTGACCGCCTGGGCCCGCTCGTGCGACGGCCTGGTCCTGGAAGACGACTACGACGCCGAGCACCGCTACGACCGCCCCGCCGTCGGCCCCGTGCACACCCTGGACCGCGACCGCGTGGCCTACCTGGGCAGCGTCAGCAAGGTCCTGGCCCCCGCCATCCGCCTGGGCTGGCTGGTCCCACCCCCGTCGCTGGCGGCCCGCGCCGTGGACCGCAAACGCCTCTCCGACCTGGGCTGCTCACCCCTGCCCCAAGCCGCCCTGGCCCACCTGCTTCGCACCGGCGGCTACGACCGCCACCTCCGCCGCACCCGCCACCTCTACCGCGCCCGCCGCGACGCCCTCCTGGACGCCGTCGCGACCCACCTGCCCGCCTGGCGCCCCCACGGCGTGGCCGCGGGCCTGCACCTGGTCCTGCGCCTGCCGGACGGCGCCGACGACACCGCGCTGGAACGCGCCCTCGCCCACCGCGGCGTCCACGCCCCCGCCCTCTCCGGCTACGCCCTGACCACCGCGCCCTTCCCCGGCCTGGTGATCGGCTACGCCGCCACGACCCCGGACCGCCTCCGAGCAGCCGTCCGGGAGATCGCGGCGGCGACTCCCCCGGAACACCGCTAGGTCGAGCACATGTCGCTGTCGCGTTCGAGGAGGAAACGCTCCAAGACGCCCGAGGAGGTGAACTGCAGGCGGTAGACCGCGTCCGGGTTTCCCGGGACGGCCACGGTGGGGCCGTGGGCGTGGTCCAGGTGCGCGGGGTTGAAGTCCGGGTACGCGGCGGCGACCTCGTCGGCGCTCCAGCCGACGCGCATCCCCTCGGGGGTGCGCAGCCAGTCCACCGCCTTGGGGTGGATCGCGAACACCCCGTGCTCCGGGTGCACGATGACCCGCTCCAGCGGCGTGATGCCCAGGGCGGGCCACACCTGGCACAGGTCATCGCCCTCGGGCAGCGGATCGGCGACACCGAGGGCCTCGGCCTCCGCCGGGGTCATGGCCAGGTGGAGGGTCTGCCAGCCGAGCGGGCCGATGACGGCGTTGGAGTCCTCGTCCGAGGACTTCGGCGGCGGTGTGGTCGACACGGGCGTGCTGACCGGCGCCTCCGACGTCGTGACCGCCACCACCGCGGGCGGTGTGGACCCGGGCGTGCTGGAGGGGGCGGCGACAGAGGTGGCAGGTGTTGCGGGGGTGGGAGGCGACGCGGGGGTGGCAGGGGGTTTGGCGCAGCCGGCGAGGACGGTCATCCCCACAGCGCCGCAGATGATCGCGATTCGTACTGCACCCATGATGTCCACTCCACTGTGTACGGGAACCTCGCATTGGTGGACGGGTGGGACCGCTCCGGGTTCCCGGCGAATGTCGGTGGTTCGGGGCACGATGGGGCCATGCTGGGTTTCGCCGACGTGGTCGCGGTGTCCTCGGCCGTGGGCGCCACCCGCTCCCGGCTGGCGAAGGTGGACGCCCTCGCGGCCCTGCTGAAGGCGGCGTCGGCCGATGAGGTGCCGGTGGTCGTGGCGTTCCTGGCCGGTGCGCCGCGCCAGGGGCGGATCGGGGCCGGGTGGCGGACGCTGGCCTCGGTGGCGGGGCCGCCCGCGCCCGCCACCACCCTGACCGTGAGCGGCGTCGACCAGGTCCTGGGCGAGGTGGCCGGGGTCGGCGGGGCGGGCTCGGCGGCCAAGCGGGCGGAGCTGCTCGGCGCGCTGCTGTCGGCGGCCACCGCCGACGAGCAGCGCTTCCTCCACGCCCTCCTGACCGGCGAGCTGCGCCAGGGCGCCCTGGAGGGGGTCATGCTCGACGCGGTCGCCCGCGCCGCCGAGCTGCCCGGGACGGTGGTCCGCCGGGCGTTCATGCTCTCCGGGCGGTTGCCCGAGACCGCCGCCGCCGCGCTGGCGGGCGGGGCGGCGGCGCTGGCCGGGTTCGGGCTGGAGCTGGGCAGGCCGGTCCGGCCCATGCTCGCCTCTCCCGGCTCGTCGCTCGCCGATGCGGTGGCCGACCTGGCGCCGTGCCTGGTCGAGTACAAGATGGACGGTGCGCGCATCCAGGTGCACAAACAGGGGTCCGCGGTCCGGGTCTGGACCAGGACCCTGCGCGAGATCACCGCCAGCGTCCCGGAACTGGTCGAGCTGGTGCGCGGCCTGCCCTGCGAGTCCGTCGTCCTGGACGGGGAAACCCTCGCCCTGACCGACGACGGCCGCCCCCGCCCGTTCCAGGAGACCATGAGCCGCTTCGGCAGCACGGTCGAGGAGCAGGTCCGCGCGCTCCTGCTGCGCCCGTATTTCTTCGACTGCCTGCACCTCGACGGCGAGGACCTGCTGGACCGCCCGCTGCGCGTCAGGACGGCGGCGCTGCGCCGGGCCGTCGGCGACCACGTGGTCCCCGGCGTCATGGAGCCCACCGCCGACGCCGCCGAGGACCTCACCGCGGCGGCGCTGCGCGCGGGCCACGAGGGCGTCATGGTCAAGGACCTCGACTCCCCCTACCAGGCGGGCAGGCGCGGGAAGGCGTGGCAGAAGGTCAAACCCGTGCACACCTTCGACCTCGTCGTCCTCGCCGCCGAATGGGGCCACGGCCGCCGCACCGGCACCCTGTCGAACCTGCACCTCGGCGCGCGCGACCCCGACGGCGGCCCGCCGGTGATGGTCGGCAAGACCTTCAAGGGCCTCACCGACGAACTCCTCGCCTGGCAGACCGCCACCTTCCCCGAGTACGAGTCCCACCGCGACGACTGGGCCGTCCACCTGCGCCCCCACGTCGTCGTGGAGATCGCGCTGGACGGCGTCCAGGCCAGCACCCGCTACCCGGGCGGCATCGCCCTGCGCTTCGCCCGCGTCATCCGCTACCGCCCGGACAAGACCCCAGCCGAAGCCGACACCCTCGACTCCCTGCGCGCTCTCCTGATCTAGGCCGTGCCTCAGATGTGGAGCACGACCTAGGCCACCGCCCGCCGCGACTGCGCGCCCGCCCGCCACAGGTGCATCCCCGCGTACGAGCGCCACGGCTGCCAGCGCTGGCTATGCGCGTCCAGGGCGTCCGGTGTGGACGGGAGTCCCAGCACCGTGGCGCCCTTGCGCAGCGCGACGTCCTGCAGCAGCAACGTGTCCGACGCGCCGAGCAGGCGCATCACCACGTAGCCCGCCGTCCACGGCCCGATCCCCGGGAAGGACCGCAGCCGCACGCACAGGTCGTTGCCCTCCGCGCCCACGTGCAGGTCCAGCTCACCGGCGGCCACGGCGGCGCAGACGGTCAGGATCGTCTCCACCCGCCGCGCGGGCCCGGTCAGCACCTCGGCTCCCCGTGCCGCGATCGCCTCGGCGGTCGGGAACAGCGTCGTCAACTCCCCGTCCGGGGTCGGCAGGCGCTCGCCGAGGACGGCGGTCAGCCGGTTCGCGGCGGTCCGGGCCGCCGCCACGGTCACCTGCTGGCCCAGCAGGGCCCGCACCAGCGTCTCGGTGCCGTCGACGGTCCCCGGCACCCGGATGCCCGGCGCCGCGGCGACCAGCGGCGCCAGCACCGGGTCGGCGGCCAGGGCCTCGTCCACGGCCACCGGGTCGGCGTCGAGGTCGAACAGGCGGCGCAGCCGGGCCACCGCCGAGCCCGTGTCGCGCATGTCGGTCAGCGCCAGGGTGGCCTCCAGGTGGCCGTTCACCGGCCGCAGCCGGGCCGTCCCGGTGCCGTGCGGCAGGCGCAGCGTCCGGGCGTACTCGCCGGGGCCCGCCGTCTCCACGCCGTCGACGGCCCGCGCCGCGAGGAAGGCCAGCAGGCCGGCGGCGTCGAAGGGCGCGCGCACGGGCAGGCGCAGGACGACGCGGCCGGGGGAGTGCGGCCGGTCGCCGCGGCGGGCGGCGCGCAGGGCGGTCGGGGTGGTGGCGAAGACCGCGCGGATGGTGTCGTTGAACTGCCGGACGCTGGCGAACCCCGCGGCGAAGGCGATGTCGGAGACCGACAGCGCGGTCGTCTCGATCAGCAGCCGCGCCTGGTGCGCCCGGTGCGCGCGGGCCAGGGCCAGCGGACCGGCCCCCAGCTCGGCGGTCAGCACCCGGGTCAGGTGCCGCTCGGAGTACCCCAGGCGCGCGGCGAGGCCGGGCACGCCCTCGCGCTCCACCGCGCCGTCGGTGATGAGCCGCATCGCCCGCCCGGCCAGGTCGGCGCGCAGGTTCCACTCCGGGGAGCCGGGCACCGCGTCGGGCAGGCACCGCCTGCACGCCCGGTAGCCCGCCTGCTGCGCGGCGGCCGACGTCGGGAAGAACTCGACGTTGGGGCGCTTGGGCGTCGTGGCCGGGCAGGACGGGCGGCAGTAGATGCCGGTCGTGCGCACGGCGGTGATGAACTGCCCGTCGAAACGGGCGTCGCGGGCGGCCACGGCGCGGTACCGCTGCTCGGGATCGGTCAGCACCGGTCCATGCTCTCAAGCGCGCCGACCCGCGGCTGGCGGGAATCCGACACGAAGAAGGGGGCCGGTCGCGATGACCGGCCCCCTCCGACTCGACTACAGACTCACTACGACACGGCCTGGATCACCACGTCGCCGGAGCCGATCAGCACGTTCTCGTCCGTGCGCACCTGGACGCTGCCCAGGAGCACGCGACCGGCGGCCGGGGCCGCGTTGGCCACGACCGAGCCCTGCACGGTCCACTGGGAACCAGCGGCGCGCGAGGCGTTCGCGTCGGTCACCGACACCGAGCCGAGGGCCGGGTTGGTGAACACGTCGAGGTAGTCGTACGCGGTGGTGCCCGCGGGCACCTCGTAGCCCTGCACCAGCACGATCCACACACCCGCTGCCGGGCTGCCGACCGTCACCTCTTCCTCGGAGTCGCCGTCGGCGCTCTGACCGGCCAGCACGCAGCTGCCCGAGGTGCAGTTGTAGACCGACAGGTCGAGGTCGGCGGCCGCGTCGGCGGTGTTGCCGATCTTGGCCCGCAGCGCGGTGGAGCCCGCGCTCACGTTGACCTGGTACTGCTGGTTCTCCCCGTCGGCGATGGTGAGCTCGCCGCGCTTGGCGCTGCCGAGCGGGGTGCCGACCGCGCGGCCGGTGAACTGGCCGAACAGGTTCTGCAGCGTGTACGAGCGCGCCACCGGGACACCGGCCTGCGCCGACTCGATGACGTCCGGGTTCGGGGACACCGTCGCGCCCAGCACGGACGCGGTCAGGGTGTACGGGGCCTTGGCCACGTCGGAGGTCCGACGCGCCTCGACCACGACCTCCCAGACGCCCGGCAGCGGGTTGCTCACTGTGCGGCTGGTCGGGCTGCCCGGGCACGACCCACCGGGAACCGGCGGGTTGTAGCAGGTCAGCGAGTTGTTGCTGCTGACGCCCACGCCGTAGGGGTGGAACTGCAGGAAGCGGATCTGGCCCGCGCCCGCGGCGGTGCCGCCGCCGACGAGGTCGACCTTGAACGCCGGGGTGCCTGCCGGAACGCGGTAGAAGTACTTCGCCACCTCGTTGCGGCCGATCTGCCCGCCCTTGGTGACGGAGTAGCCGTTGCCCGCGTTGAACTCCTCCGCCGCGACGACGGTGTTCATCGTGTGCAGCTCGATGCCCGCGGACATGGGGCTGTCCAGGGACAGCACCGCCGAGTGGACGCCCGCCGTGCGCGGGTTGACCGACACGGTGAACTTCGTGGCCGAGTCCTTGCCCAGGGTCACCGTCGACGGCGAGCTGAACGTGCCGTCGTTGCCCGTCCAGCGCACCTTGTAGGTGACCGGGTGGTTCGGGCCGGTGGTCCGGGTGAGGGTGTACTGGCGGGTGTAGCGGTCGCCCGCCTTGACGCCCTCGCGGTCGTAGATGCCCACGCCGACGCCCGGGGTGGCCAGGAAGCCCGACAGGACGGTGTTCACCGGCACCGAGGTGTTGATCACGGTCTCGGTCGGGTTGGACTTGAGCAGGTTCCACGCCTTCTTGACGTCGACCAGGCCCGTGCCCTGCTCGTAGGCGTCGAGGCCCGCGACGAAGCGGGTGGTGGACATGATCGCCTTGCGCAGCTGGTGCGGGGCTGCGGAGACGTTCTTGGCCTTCGCGGCGCTCAGCAGCAGGGCGGCGCCACCGGCGGCCTGTGGGGAGGCCATCGAGGTGCCGTTGAACATCGCGTAGCCCGGCGGCAGGGCGTAGGTGCCCGCGACGGGACCGCCGTTCTGCCAGGTCGGCACGGTGGAGATGGCCGAGCCGGAGGCGATGATCTGCGGCTTGAACCCGCCGTCCTCACGCGGACCGCGCGAGGAGAAGCCGTGCAGCGACTCGGCCACGGCCAGGTCGGAGCCGTAGTTGCGCTGCCAGGTCGCCTTGGTGATGTAGGAGCCGACCGACAGGACCTTGGTGGCCACCGACGGGTCGCCCACGGTGTTCATGCCCGCGCCGGAGTTGCCCGCGGAGACGAACATCTGGACGCCGTACTCCTCGATGAGCCGGTCGTAGAGGCGGGCGCGCGCGTTGTTCGCGTCGTTCAGCGCCGGGAGGCCGCCGACCGACATGTTGATCACGTCGGAGTTCTGCGCCGCGTAGATCATGCCCTCGAGCATGGCGTAGGAGGTGCAGCCGCTGACGAACAGGCAGATCCGGACCGAGGTGATCTTGGCGCCGGGCGCCGCGCCGGTCATGGTGCCGCCGAACATGCGGTTCGCGGCGGTGATGCCCGCGACGTGCGTGCCGTGGGCGCCCGCGACGATGCCGATGTTGACCGAGTTGGTCGACGGCGAGGTCTGCACGACGAAGGTCATCGACTCGCGGACCGGGGTGGCCGGGTTGTCGGTGCCCAGGGTGCCGATGTCGAAGCGCAGCTTGTAGTTCTGCATGGCCTTCTCGTCGGCCATGCTGCCGTCCTGGTCGGTGTCGACCCAGACGGTGTCGGTGGTCTTGTTCCACGCGACGCCGAAGATCCCGTTGCTGCCCGCGGGGTTGCCGTCGCGGTTGAGGTCGTTGCCCTCCTCGCCCCCGAGGCGCGGGTCGCGCTCGTCGAGCTCGGCGAAGGCGACCTCACCCTCCGAGGGGAGGCCGATTGAGGCACCGGGGACGGTGTTGTCCATCAGCAGCCAGGTCGGGTCGTCGTCGTTGTTGACGCCGTTGGTGAAGCCCGGGTCCGTGGCGGTGATCCAGTCGGTGATCTTGCGCTCGCCGGTCGTGGTGGTCTTCAGCGACGGGTGGTCAAGGTCCACACCGGAGTCCACGATGGCGATGGTCGTGCCGCGCCCATCCCACGTCGGGTGGTCGTTGACGAACTGCGCCGAGCCGATGTCGCCGGTCGGCATGTACGGGTTGACCCTGGGGGTCGACGGGCCGGGCGGGGTCTGCGGAGTCGGGTCCGCGATGCCCTCGGGCCTCGGGTCGGGCAGGGCGATGTTCTCGCTGATGTCCAGCGCATCGACGCCTGCCAGCTTCGCGATCTTCTCGACCTGGCCGACGGGCACCTCGGCACGCACGTAGCCGATCGCATCGGTGCGGTGCTCGATCTTGGCGCCCGCGCGGGCCAGCGCGTCGACAGCGGCGGCGCCTGCGCCCTCGTCCGTCGCGATCAGGACCTTGACGGTCTTCTCGCCTGCCTGCATGGCCTTGGCGAGCAGCTCCTGGTCGTGCTTGCCGATGCCAGGGCCTTCCTCCGCGGCGCCCGTGGCGGGCGCGGCGGCGTTGGCGTTCGGCATGGCCAGCATCGCGCCGGCGACCGCCGTGCTGAAGGCCAAGCCGAGGGCGAAACGGCTACGCCGTCGCCTGTCGGGTTGAGTCATCCCACGTCCTTCTTCCTCAGCGGGTGAGCTGAATGACGCCTGGTCGGTCCGGTAGGGCGGATGACAGCAGGGCGCTCACGGAGTGTTGTTCGCGAGTGACCTCATTACTAGCGTCCATTTGGGCTAATCAGTTCGGGTCAAGCTGGGTTGATCAGCACAGAGGGTGTCCGCATCGTCGGAGTTGGCCCGAGTGTTACCTAGCTGACGGTCGCTCTTTGGCAGTCATCCGGCCTACGACACGTCGCAATGTGTGACGAAAACTGGGAATACTGTTGGTAACTTTTCGGATACCCCAGGGCTTGACAGTGCCGGTCGATGCCGCTGGGTGCCGGTTCGTAGACTCGGGCCGTGAGTTTGACCCTCGGGATCGTCGGCCTGCCCAACGTTGGCAAGTCCACCCTCTTCAACGCCCTGACGAACAACGACGTGCTCGCCGCGAACTACCCGTTCGCCACGATCGAGCCCAACGTCGGTGTCGTCCCGCTGCCCGATTCCCGGCTGGAGCGGCTCGCGGCGGTGTTCGGCAGCCAGCGGATCGTGCCCGCCACGGTGTCCTTCGTCGACATCGCGGGCATCGTCCGCGGCGCCTCCGAGGGCGCGGGCCTGGGCAACCAGTTCCTCGCCAACATCCGCGAGGCCAACGCGATCTGCCAGGTCATCCGCGTCTTCGACGACCCGGACGTGATCCACGTCGACGGCGCCGTCGACCCGCTGGCCGACATCGAGACCATCAACACCGAACTCATCCTCGCCGACCTCCAGACCCTGGACCGCGCGCTCAACCGCCTGGAGAAGGAGGCGCGCACCCGCAAGGAGGCCCGCCCCGTCCTGGACGCCGCCCAGCGCGCCAAGGACATCCTCGACGCGGGCCGCACCCTGTTCGCCGCCCAGGCCGAGCTGGACCTGTCCCTGCTGCGCGAACTGAGCCTGCTGACGACCAAGCCCTTCCTCTACGTCTTCAACGCCGACGAAGCCGTCCTGACCAACCCCGCGCGCCGCGAGGAGCTGACCAAGCTGGTGGCCCCCGCCGACGCCGTCTTCCTGGACGCCAAGGTGGAAGCGGAGCTGCTGGAACTGGACGACGAATCCCGCCGCGAACTACTGGAGTCGGTAGGCCAGGACGAACCCGGCCTGGCCGCCTTGGCCCGCGCCGGCTTCCACACCCTGGGCCTGCAGACCTACCTGACAGCAGGCCCCAAAGAATCCCGCGCCTGGACGATCCCCAAGGGCGCCACCGCCCCCCAAGCCGCGGGCGTGATCCACACCGACTTCGAACGCGGCTTCATCAAGGCCGAAATCGTCTCCTTCGCCGACCTGATGGAGGCGGGCTCCATGGCAACGGCACGTTCGGCGGGCAAGGTCCGCATGGAGGGCAAGGACTACATCATGACCGACGGCGACGTCGTCGAATTCCGCTTCAACGTCTGACCTCTCACCACTCAGGGGCGTGTATGGCGCTGACCTTGCGGTTGACCGACGAGCAGGAGCGCGCCCTCGCCCTGCTCGCTGAGGCGGGCGGGGTGAGCAAGCACGAGGCGGCCGTGCGGGCGATCACCGAGGCCGCCGCCCGCCTCACTCGCGAAGGTCAAGTGCGCGAGGCGCTCGAGCTCGCGCGCCGGGACGCGCTGCGGCGACAGGACGGGCACGTCGGGGTGGAGCACCTGTTGGCGGGTGTGCTCGCCATCGGCGAGCTGCCCTCGGTGCGCCGCCTCGGCCTGACGGGCTGACTTCACCGGACCGCTGTCCGGGCAACATCCGGTGGACACCCGGCGTGGTTACCGTCCTCACGTACCGAAGCGATGTGTGCGCTTACTGTGACGGGAGTCCGGTGTGGAACGTCGTAATTTCCTGCGGGTAGCGGTGGTCGGCGGGGCTGCGGCCGCGTTCGGCGGGGCGTCGTGGAGTCAGGCGTTCGCGGCGGGGGCGCAGCCGGGGCCGAGCCCCTACGGCGCGCTGCGGACCGCCGACGCCAACGGCATCCGGCTGCCGTCGGGGTTCACCAGCCGGGTCATCGCCCGGTCCGGCCAGAAGGTCGCGGGCACCGCCTACACCTGGCACCCGGCCCCCGACGGCGGCGCGGTCTTCGCCGACGGCAGCGGCTGGATTTACGTCTCCAACAGCGAGGTCCCCAGCACCGGCGGCGTCGGCGCGGTGAAGTTCAACTCCAGCGGCCAGATCACCGGCGCCTACCGGACCCTGTCGAACACCAACGTCAACTGCGCGGGCGGCGCGACGCCGTGGAACACCTGGCTCTCGTGCGAGGAGGTCTCCAGCGGTCGCGTCTTCGAGACCGACCCGTGGGGCGCCAGGGCCGCGGTCTCCCGCCCGGCGATGGGCCGCTTCAAGCACGAGGCCTGCGCCGTCGACGCCGACCACCGCTACGTCTACATGACCGAGGACGTCAGCGACGGCTGCTTCTACCGCTTCCGCCCGAACACCTGGGGCGACCTCTCCAGCGGCACCCTGCAGGTCATGAGGGGCTCCACCGCCACGAGCGGCGCCGTGACCTGGGCGAACGTCCCCGACCCCGACGGCAGCCCGACCGCGACCCGCAACCAGGTCTCCGGCGTCAAGCGGTTCAACGGCGGCGAGGGCTGCTACTACGCCGACGGCACCTGCTGGTTCACCACCAAGGGCGACAACCGGGTGTGGGCCTACAACGCCACCAACTCGACCATCTCCCTGACCTACGACGACAGCCTGATCAGCAGCGGCGCCCCGCTGACCGGCGTCGACAACATCACCGGAGCGTCCAACGGCGACCTGTTCGTCGCCGAGGACGGCGGCAGCATGGAGATCTGCGTCATCACCCCGGCGGGCGTGGTCGCGCCGTTCCTGCAGATCACCGGCCAGTCCAGCTCGGAGATCACCGGCCCGGCCTTCACCCCGGCGGGCGACCGGCTCTACTTCTCCTCCCAGCGCGGGACGTCGGGAAGCAGCGGCGGCGGCATCACCTACGAGGTGACCGGCCCGTTCCGCCGCTGATCCAGCGCCGGTGCGGTCCGCGCGGACCGCACCGGCGGCCGGTCAGCCAAGGGCCTCGATGACGCCGTCGACCTGCTTCGCCAGGCTGACGTCCTTGGCGGTGATGCCGTTCTCCGAGTGCGTGGTGCACCTGAAGGTCAGCGTCCGCCAGCGGATGTCGATGTCCGGGTGGTGGTCGTCGGCCTCCGCGATCTCGGCCACCTGGGTCACCACCTGGATCGCCTGCGGGAACGAGCCCAGCTCCACCTCGCGGACGAGCGCGCCCTCGATGCGCCGCCACGATCTGAGCACGCCGAGGGCCTTGCCGACCTCGGTCTCACTTAACAGTTCAGCCATGCCCACATCCTGGCTTGTTCACCAGGCGTACGCTCGACGCTGCCACGGGAGTCCGGTAGCGCCGGGCTGAGAGGAGGGCCCCGAGCCCTCGACCGTCACACCTGATCAGGGTCATGCCTGCGCAGGGAGTGCCCTCGTGGCGAGCACGCGCCCGAGGAAGGATGTCCATGCGCCGACTCGCCGTTGTCCTGGCCGCCGCGCTGTTGAGCGGCTGCTCGCTGAGTTCCGGTGAGCAGGCCGACCGCAGTGTCGTGCTGATCACCCACGACTCCTTCGCCCACGACCAGGCCCTGTTCGACCGGTTCACCGCTGAGACCGGCATCACCATCGAGGTCCGCAAGAGCGGCGACGCGGGCGCGCTGACCAACCAGCTCGTCCTGACCAAGGCCAACCCGCTGGGCGACGTCGCCTTCGGTGTGGACAACACCTTCGCCTCCCGCGCCGTCGACGTCTTCGCCGAGTACCGCTCCCCGGCGGCCACCGCGGGCCCCAGCCGCTTCGACATCGACGACACCGGCCGCCTGACCGCCGTCGACGTCGGTGACGTGTGCGTCAACGTCGACACCGCCGCCCTCGCCGCCCGCGGCCTGCCCGTGCCCACCGGCTACACCGAGCTGGCCGACCCGCGCTACAAGGACCTGCTCGTGGTCGAGGACCCGGCGACGTCCTCCCCGGGCCTGGCGTTCCTGCTGGGCACCGTCGCGGAGTTCGGCGACGGGTGGGTCGACTACTGGGAGAAGCTGCGGACCAACGGCGTGCTCGTGGTGAGCGGCTGGGAGGAGGCCTACACCCAGGAGTTCTCCGGCTCCTCGGGCAAGGGCCCCCGCCCCATCGTCGTCTCCTACGCCTCATCCCCCTCAGCCGAGATCGCCGACGACGGCAAACCCCGCACCGAGGCGGTCCTGGACACCTGCTTCCGCCAGGTCGAGTACGCCGGGGTCCTGGCGGGCGCCAAGAACCCCGACGACGCGGGCAAGGTCATCGACCTGCTGCTGTCCCCGGAATTCCAGGCCACCGTCCCGGAGCTGATGTACGTCTACCCGGCCCGCGAGGGCGTGGAGCTGCCCCCCGCCTGGCAGAGCGCCGCCCCCCTCCCCACCGCCCCGGCCACGCTCCCCGCAGCCGACATCCAGGCCAACCGCGAGCGCTGGATCGAGCAGTGGCGCACAGCCGTCCAGGGCTGACCACCCGCCCGCCTGGCAGGCAGCCCCGACCTGTCCCACCTGCGCGGCCGGTCCGGCCCGGCCGCTGCCGTGCTGGGTTGGCCTTCCGGCCTGGCTCGGCTGGTGCCGGTTGTCCTGCTGAGCAGGCTGCCCAGCCTGGCCCGTCTCGCGGGCTGGTTCGGCTTGGGCATTGCCGTGCCGGGCTGGCCGAATTGCTGGACTCGGTTGGCGGGCTGGGTGGTGTTGAGTGCTGTCGTGCCGGCCTGGTTGTCAAGCTGGGGTTGGTAGGTGGGTTGATCCAGGTCGGGAGTGGTCGTGCTGGGCTGGTGGGGCGGTCGAGGCCGCTTGGTCAGTTGTTCCGACTTGGCCGTTGTCGCACTGAACTGGCAGTCCGGCCCTGCCCGCTTGGTGGGCTGGGTGGGGACGGGTGTTGCCGTGTTGAGCTGACTGTCCGGGCCGGTTTGCCGGGTGGGGCTGAGCGGTGCCTCGCTGAGGTGGCTGCGTGGTTGGGTTGGGTCGGGTGTTGTTGTGCCGGGGTGACCGTTGAGTTTGGTCTGGGTGGGGAGGGGCGGTGAGGGCTGTCGTGGGTCGTGGAGCTCGCGGGGTGGTGTTGTTGGGGCTTTTGCCGTTGGGGTTTCTCGCGGTGTTCTTCCTGTGGCCGGTGGGCGCGATCGTGCGGTTGGGGCTTGATGGTCGGGCGTTGGAGGTGTTGGGGTCCGGGGAGACCTGGGGGCTGGTGGGGTTCACGTTGGCGCAGGCGGGGGCGTCCACGGTGCTCGCGGTGGGGGCTGGTTTGCCGGTGGCGTTCTTGCTCGGGCGGTGTGCCCTGCCGGGGATGGCTGTGGTGCGGGCGCTGGTGTTGGTGCCGTTCGTGCTGCCGACGGTCGTGGTGGGGTTGGCGTTCCGGGCGCTGTTGCCTGGTGGGGGTGTGGTGGCGATCGTGTTGGCCAACGCGTTTTTCAACGTGGCGGTGGTGGCGCGGACGGTCGGTGGGTTGTGGGCGCACTTGGACCGGCGGGCGGAGGACGCGGCTCGGGCGTTGAGGGCGTCGCGGTGGCGGACGTTCGTCTCGGTGACGCTGCCCGCGTTGATGCCTGCGCTCGGGTCGGCGGCCGCGGTGGTGTTCCTGTTCTGCGCCACCAGTTTTGGTGTGGTGCTGCTGTTGGGCGGGGCGCGCCACCGCACGTTGGAGACCGAGATTTACCTGCGCACGGTGGAGATGCTCGACTTGTCGGGCGCGGCGGCGCTGTCGTTGTTGCAGGTGGGGGCCGTGGTGGCGGTGCTGGTGCTGGGCGCGCTGGCCCGGCGTCGGCGGGAGGCGGCGTTGCGGTTGCGGGCGCGGGTGGAGAGCGCGCGGCGGCCCAGCGGTGGGGAGTGGTGGGCCGCGGGGCTCGCCTACGCCGTCGTCGGGCTGCTGGTGGTGCCGGTCGCGTCGCTGGTGGTGCGGTCGTTCGACGGGGGGATGGCCGGGTACCGGGCGTTGTCGGGCACCGGGTACCAGGGGTCGCTGGCGGTGACCGGGTGGGAGGCGGCGGCCAACTCGCTGCGGGCGGCCACCGATGCCACCGTGCTGGCGCTCGTGCTGGGCGTGCTGGCGTCGGTGGTGCTGGTGTCCCTGCGCCGCGCCCGGTTCGTGGACGCGCTCGACACCGCGCTGATGCTGCCGCTGGGGGTGTCGGCGGTGACCGTCGGGTTCGGGTACCTGATCACCCTGGACGCCCTGCCCGGCGACCTGCGCACGTCGGCGGCGCTGGTCCCGCTGGCGCAGGCGATCGTGGTGACCCCGCTGGTGATCCGGATGGTGCTGCCCGTGCTGCGGTCCATCGACGAACGGCTGCGCCAGGCCGCGGCGGGCCTCGGCGCGGGGCCGCTGCGGGTGTGGCGGGAGGTCGACCTGCCGCTGGCCGGGCGGGCCCTGCTGGCCGCCGCGGGCTTCGGCTACGTCGTGGCGCTCGGGGAGTTCGGCGCGACCAGCTTCCTGGCCCGGCCGGACACCGCGACGCTGCCGGTCGTGGTCGGCAGGCTGGTGGCGCGGCCGGGGGAGCTGAACTCCCAGATGGCGTACGCGGCGTGCACCCTGCTGATGCTGGTCACGGTGGCGGTGGTGCTGACCGTGGAACGCCTGCGGGCGGGCGAAGTGGGGGAGTTCTGATGCTGGAGGTGTCCGGGCTGACCGTGCGCTACGGGTCGGTGCCCGCCGTGTCCGATGTGGACTTGACGGTGGCCGACGGCGAGGTGCTCGCCCTGCTCGGTCCGTCGGGCTGCGGGAAGTCGACGCTGCTGCGGGCGGTCGCCGGTCTGGAGGCGGCCGCCGGTTTGGTGTGCTGGGACGGGTCCGACCTGGCTCCCGTGCCGGTGCACCGCCGCGAGTTCGGACTGGTCTTCCAGGACGGGCAGCTGTTCCCGCACCGGGACGTCGCCGGGAATGTCGCTTTTGGACTCCGGATGCGGGGGACCGCGCGGGCGGAACGGTCGCGGCGGGTGGGGGAGTTGCTGTCCCTGGTCGGCCTGGCGGGGTTCGAGTCCCGGCGGGTGGGGTCGCTCTCGGGTGGGGAACAGCAGCGGGTGGCGCTGGCCAGGGCGCTGGCCCCGCGCCCGCGACTGCTGTTGCTGGACGAGCCGCTCTCGGCCCTGGACCGCTCGCTGCGCGAGGCCCTGGCCCTGGACCTGGCGGCCCTGCTCCGCTCGGCGGGAACCACCGCGCTGGTGGTGACCCACGACCACGACGAGGCCTTCACCCTGGCCGACCGGGTCGCGGTGATGCGGGCTGGTCGAATCCGCCAGGTGGGCCGCCCCGGCGAGGTGTGGCAGCGCCCGGTGGACGAGGACACCGCCCGCTTCCTGGGCTGCGCGTCGTTCACCGCGGGGACGGCGTCGAACGGCGTGGTCTCGTGCGAGTTCGGCGCGGTGGCGGCGGACCTGCCCGACGGCCCGGTGACGCTGGGACTGCGGCCCTCGGCGCTGCGGGTGGCGGAGGGGCCGGTGCGCGGCCGGGTGACCGGCCGGGTCCACCGGCACGATCACGTGCGGCTGGTGGTGGCGCTGGGGGACCGCGTGGTGGACGCGGTGGCGGGCGTGGGTGGGGCGCCGTTGGTGGGGGAGGAGGTCGGGCTGGCCCTGGACGTGGCGGGGGTTGCGTTCGTGGGGGTGTGAGAACCGCGATTGCGGACGGGGGACCGCGGTCATCTGTGTCGCGGGGGCGAGAGCCGGTCCACCAGCGCCGCCATCGATCCGGAGACGCCCCGACCAGCGGTACCGGCGCGGTCGGGGCGGTCGTGCGTCTGCGGGCCACCGCCATCGGGGAGGGCCGGACCTGTCCTCGATGAGCGGCTTCCTGGCCGACAGCTCCTGTTGTCCGGCTTTACCTCAGGTGCCGGGCGAAGAACCGGTTCCCGGCGTCGCCCTCGAAGTGGGGGACGCCGGTGTGCCCGCCCATGTTGGCGTGCAGCGTCTTCTCCTCGGAGCCGAAGGCGTCGAAGAGGTCCAGGGCGAGCTGGCGGTCGTTCCCCTCGTCGTCCCACTGCAGCAGGACCAGGAGCGGGATGGTGACCTGCCGGGCCTCGGCGACCATGGCGCGGGGCACGACACTCCCGGCGAACAGGAGGGCGGCCGAGATGCGCGGCTCGACCACCGCCAGCCGGACGCCGATGGCGATCACCCCTCCCGCGAACCCGACCGGGCCGCCGATCTCGGGCAGCGACAGGAGGGCGTCCAGAGTGGCCCGCCATTCCGGGACCGCCGTGTCGACCAGCGGGAGGACGAGCCGATCGACGATCTCGGCGTCGACCGGCTCGCCTGCCTCCAGCGCCCGGAGCAGGTCGGCGCGGGCCTCCTCGACGGCGGCGAACCGGGGCCGGTCACCGCCCCCGGGCAGCTCGATGGTGGCCGCGGCGAAACCCGCCGCCGCGGCGTGCCGGGCCCGGGCCACCAGTCGGGGGTACATCCTGCGCAGCCCGCCGGGGTGGCCGAGCAGGATCAGCGGGGCGGGCGCCGGTTCGGGGGTCCACAGGATGCCGGGGATCTCGCCGAGGGTGAACTCGCGTTCGAGGACACCGTCGTCGAAGCGCTGTTCGGAAGTGAATCGCACGGTCGTGCCTTTCGGGAGTGCTCGTGAACGGCGCTCCCGGACGACCTATCGCCCGACCATGACCCCGGAGGGGAGCACCCATGTCGCTACGGTCACGGGTACCACCTCCTCGATCTCTCGCACGGCCGTCGGAAAAGTAGCAGTGGTCGCCGGGGACCGCCAACAGGTTTTCGCGGAGGCTCCGGGACTCGCCGCGAAGGCGGTCACGCGAGCGCTGGCCTGGCCAACCGCCGCGTGCACCCGAGAGTGCTTCAGGTGTTGTTGTCGAAGCGGACGAAGGAGCGCAGGGTCCCGGGGCCGTAGTCGCGGATCTCGGTGTAGCCCAGGCTTTCGTAGAAGGCGCGTTGGGCGGGCTCGTCGTCGGTCAGCAGGACCTTCTGACGGACCGTGCGGTAGCGGTCCAGCACCGCGCCCACGAGAGCGCGGCCGATGCCGCGGCGTTGCTCGGCTGGGTGCACGAGCACGTCTTGCAGGTAGCAGACGGTCGCCCCGTCGGACAGCGCGCGAGCGAGGCCGACCAGCCTCCCGCCCTGGCGTGCGGTCACTACGTAGGAGGCCCCGTCCACTCCGGCCTGCAACAGGCTGGGCGAGTCGGTGTAGGCCGACCACCCGACCGCCGCGTAGAGCGCCAACAACTCGTCCAGCGGTATCCCGGACTCCGGTCCGATGACGAGTTCGGTGTCGTCCACGCGACGATCCTGGCACATCGACCGCAGCCGTGATCGCGTATGTGACAGGGCTCCACGAGGACCGGGGTGTGCGCGGTTGTCGGGTGCGGAAATGCTTTGCCTGGGTTGCGGAGCAGTGGGGATGATCGGGGGATGGGTGACGTCGCGGGGTCCGGGGATGGGCGTGCCGGGATCGACGCGGCTTTGGTCGCCCGGCTGGTTGCCGCGCAGTTTCCGCGGTGGCGCGGGCTTTCGGTGACGCCGGTCGAGGTGGACGGGTGGGACAACCGCACCTATCGGCTTGGTGAGGAGCTGAGCGTGCGGCTGCCGAGCGCGGCGGGGTACGCGCCTGCTGTCGACAAAGAGGATCGGTGGCTGCCGGTCCTGGCCCCGTCGCTGCCCGTTCCGGTTCCGGTGCCCGTGGCCACGGGGGAGCCGGGGGAGGGATACCCGTTTCGGTGGTCGGTTCGCCGGTGGCTGCCTGGCCGGACCGCGAGCCTTGAGCGGATTGGCGACCTGCCCGCGTTCGCCGCGTCGGTGGCCGCGTTCATTCGTGCGCTGCAGCGCGTTGACGGCACGGGTGGGCCGGTGGCGGGGGCGCACAGCTTCCACTGGGGCGCGTCGCTCACCCACTACGACGCCGAGACCCGCCGCGCTCTGGCTGAGGGGCGTGTTGACGTCCGCCGGGCGGAGGCGGTGTGGGACGCCGCCCTCGATGCCACTTGGCACGGTCCGCCGGTGTGGTTCCACGGGGACATCGCCTGCGGCAACCTGCTGGTCGATGACAGCGGCGCACTGGCCGCCGTCATCGACTTCGGCACCTCCGGGGTCGGCGACCCGGCTTGTGACCTGGTGATCGCCTGGACCCTGTTCTCCGGTGGGAGCCGCGAGACCTTCCGCGCCGCCGTGGGGCAGGACTCGGGCACGTGGGCCCGGGCTCGCGGCTGGGCGCTGTGGAAAGCCCTCATCAGCCTGGCCGGGGACCCGGCGGTCAACCAGCGGGTGATCGCCGAGGTCCTCGCCGACGCGCCCGCCTGAGCTCAGCCGTCGCGGCTGATCATGCGGGACAGTGCCAGGGAGTAGCCGATCAGGATGTAGCAGCCCGCCCGCAGGACGCCCTCCATCAGCGCCCCCACCGGCAGCGGGTCGCGGGCGACCTCGGAGATGGCCTCCCAGCCGGTGGTGATCAGGACCGGGTCGAGCCAGTCCAGGGCCGGGATGACGCTGAGGACGCCGGAGACGATGAGCAGGCCGAGGGCCACCGACAGCACGATCAGCGGGTGGTCGGTCCACGCCGAGACGGCCAGGCCGACCGCGGCCAGGGCCCAGATCTGGATGGCCACCAGGACGGCGGTCAGCAGGACGCGGAGCAGGCCGTCGCCGAAGGGCAGGACCGTGCCCGAGACCGTCAGCATCCCGTCGCCGCCGAGGAGGATGACGCCGGTGACGCTGCCGGTGAAGGCCATCAGCAGGCAGGCCAGCAGGCTGACCGCGGCCACGCCGAACGCCTTCACCGCCAGCAGCCGCGCCCGCCCGACCGGGGAGACCAACAGCGACCGCAGCGTGCCGTGCGCGGACTCCCCGGCGAGCGCGTCGGCCGCCAGGGTGGCGCCGACCAGGGGGAGCAGCATGGTCAGCGCGGCGAGCAGGGAGAAGATCGGCAGCATCAGGCCGTTGCCCGCGAGCAGCGTCGCCAGCCCCTGCCCGACCGGCCCGTCGGAGTCGGCCGCGATGGCGATGGCGATGCCCGCGATGATCGGCACGGCGGCCAGCAGCCCCAGGCCGACCAGGGTGCGCGGCCTGCGGAGGATCATCCGCAGCTCCGAGCGCAGCAGCCTGCCCAACGGCGCCTTGGTCCTGGTCAGCGGCACGGCGGGCGCGGTGATGGCGGTCATCGGGGGTCTCCCGAGCTGATGAGGGTCAGTTCGTCGGCGTTGGCGGGGATGTCGGGGGTGCTGGTCTCGGTGAGGCGGGCGAAGAGGTCTTCCAGGCCGGTGCGCTGGCGGCGGACCTCGTGGACCGGGACGCCCGCGTGGACGAGGGTGGCGACGACGGCCGGGGCGGTGGTGGCGGTGAGGTCGACGCGGATGCCGTCGGGGACGGCGCGGGCCGGGATTCGGTTGTCCCGCAAGGCGTCCACCGCGCGGGTGATCTCCGGGGTGCTGACCAGCAGGCCCGAGGAGCCGGAGTCCAGCAGGACGCCGAGTTCGCCCTGGGCCACGACGGTGCCCTGGTTCAGGACGGCCACGTGGGTGCAGGTGGCCTCCACCTCGGCCAGCAGGTGCGACGACACCAGCACCGTCGTGCCCGCGGCGTGCAGGTCGGCGATGACCGCGCGGACCTCACGGGTGCCCGCGGGGTCCAAACCGTTGGTCGGCTCGTCCAGGATGACGAACCTGCGGGGGGCCAAGAGGGCGGCGGCGAGGCCGAGGCGCTGCTTCATGCCCAGCGAGTAGCCCTTGTACCGGCGGTCGGCCGCGCCCGCGAGGCCGACGCGCTCCAGGGCCTGCGACACCGCGGCCGGGATGGCCGCGGTGGCCAGCGCGGGCTCGGCGGCGCCGGTGCGCAGCAGGTTCTCCCGGCCGGAGAGGAACGGGTGGAAACCCGGACCCTCCACCAAGGCCCCCACCTGCGGCAGGGCCTTCGCCGCGCCGTCGGGCAGTTGGTGGCCCAGCAGCTCGACCTCGCCCGCGGTGGGCGTGACGAGGCCGAGCAGCATCCGGATCGTGGTGGTCTTGCCCGAGCCGTTGGGCCCGAGCATCCCCATCACCGAACCGGTGGGCACTTCGAGGTCGACGTGGTCCACCGCCACTGTCCCCCGGTACACCTTGCGCAGTCCCCGAGTGCGCGCGGCGGCTTCCATCGTCGACCCCCCGGTCACTTCTGGGCCAGAGCTTCGGCCAGCACCTGGTGCGGGACGGCGCCCACGGCGACGCGGCCGTCGGTGGTCACCAGCGCGGTGCCGACCTTGGTCTTGATCGCGTAGCCGGTGCCGAACTCGCCGGTCACCTCGGTGCCGAACTGCCTGAGCAGACCGGTCGCGTCGGTGGAACCGCCGCGCTCACCGGGCACCGGCAGCGACATCGCCTCGGTGGGCAGCGCGCCCACCAGCACGGTGTCCCAGCCCTCGCCGACGACCTTCAGGTCGGCGCCGTCAAGCAGCTCGTTGCCCTGGACGTGCTTGGACTCCTTCGTGCCC
This sequence comes from Actinokineospora lacus, assembly GCF_053813445.1. Lineage (NCBI taxonomy): Bacteria > Bacillati > Actinomycetota > Actinomycetes > Pseudonocardiales > Pseudonocardiaceae > Actinokineospora > Actinokineospora lacus. The sequence continues at coordinate 203,787 of NZ_JBQERA010000003.1, read as the reverse complement.
TCGGTCACCGTCGTCCCCTCGGGCGGGGTGAACCGGAACAGCGCCGGGTCCTGCGCGCCCGGGTCGAAGTCGGCGAACCCGATGCTCAGCGCGGGCTTGGCCTCCCCGTTGGACATCACCTCAAGGCGCAGCGGCAGGCGGGTGGCCTCGTCGACGGAGACCCGCACCTCGCGCAGCAGCGTGCGCTCGGTCGGCTTGGGCGTCAGCACCAGCTGGTACACCGGGCGGTCGGCCACGCGGGCCGTGCCGTCGATGGTGACGACGCTGTCCTTCTGCATCAGCTTGACCAGGTCGCGGGCGGCGGTGGCCGGGTCGGCCAGCCGGTCCGCGGGGGTCTGGTCGTGCTCCATGCCCTCGAACTTCATGACGCTGCGGTCCGCGGTGTCCCACACCCAGGTGTTGGCGCCGTCGGCGATCACGGTGCGCTCGGCGGCGTGCTCGCCCTCCATCGCGAGCCGGAAGCGGCCGTCGCCGTCGGTGAACACCCTGGCCACGTGGCCGTCGGCGCCCCCGGACGGGATGACCGGGATCGGCAGCCCCAGGTTGTTCGTCAGCTCGACGGTGCCCGACATCGCGGGCACCTCGGCGTCGAGCACCGACTGCACGAGCGCCTCGGGCGTGGTCTGCGGCAGCGACGGCGGCGTCGAACCCGCCCCCGCGGGTGTCGCCAGCACGATGAGGCCGACGACCCCCGACGCGGTGCCCACCGCGGCGATCCCCAGCGCGGTCCGTTTCCTGTCCATGATCGTTTTCTCCCCTGACTGTCGGGTTTCGTGTTCCCGCACCACCGAGACTGCCCCCCGGGTGCTGAGATGGCGCTGAGAGCGCCCGTCACGCTGAGAACCCACTGAGAGTGGCGGCGGAGATGACGGCCCACCCGCCATGATGGCAGGCGTGAAGCCTCGGGTGCTGGTGGTCGACGATGAGCCGGGTGTGCGCCGCGCGCTGCAGCGCGGGCTGTCCGCCGAGGGGATGGACGTCGCCGTCGCCGCCGACGGGCCCAGCGCCCTGCGCGCCGCGCTGACCGGCGCGTTCGACGTGATCCTGCTCGACATCATGCTGCCCGGCCTGTCCGGCTACCGCGTGTTGCAGAAGCTGCGCGCCGAGGGCGTGCGCAGCCCGGTGCTGCTGGTCTCGGCCAAGGACGGCGAGGTCGACCAGGCCGACGGGCTCGACCTGGGCGCCGATGGCTACCTCGTCAAGCCGTTCTCCTTCGTCGTGCTCGTCGCCCAGGTCAGGGCCATGCTGCGCCGCGGCGCGGAGGACAGCGGCGGCCGGGTTCTGCGCCTGGGCGGGCTGGAGGTCGACCGGGCCACCCGCGCGGTGACCTTCGCGGGCGAGCCGGTGCCGCTGAGCCCGCGCGAGTTCGCCGTGCTCGACACCCTGGCGGGCCGCGCGGGCTCCGTCGTCACCAAGGACGACCTGCTGCGCGCGGTGTGGGGCGACGAGCAGGCCGCGACCCGCAACGCCGTCGAGGTCTACGTGGGCTACCTGCGCCGCAAGCTGGAGGCCGTGGGGGCGGGCGGCATCGTGCAGACCGTGCGCGGCCACGGCTACCTGGCCACCACCGGCGAGATCGCCGCGGCGCTCGACCCAGCCCGGCCGCGGTGAACGGGCGCGGGGTGTGGCTGCGGCGCACCATCCGCTTCCGGATCACCACCGTCGCCACCGCCGCCACCCTGGTCGTGCTGGTCGGGGTGGCCATCCTCACCAGCGGCATGGCCGGGTCGGTGCTGGTCCGCGCGGCCGACGCGGAGCTGTCGGCGGTGCTGCGCGCGGCCGTGGTCGAGGTGCAGGCGGGCCGCACGCCCGGCTCGCCGTCCCCGAACACGCAGGTCAGGGTGCTCGACACCGCCGGGACGCCGGTCGACGGCGCCGGGGCGCCCGCGCTGGGGCCCGCCGACGTCCGCGACCTCAAGGCAGCCACCCCGGTGCTGCGCCACCTCGACAACCCGCCCGCCCGCTGGCTGGGCACCGTGGCCACCGCCCCGGACGGCACGCAGCGGCTGGTCGCCGTGGGCACCGGCCTGGTCGGCTACCACGCCGCCGACGACGAGGCGGTGCGCTGGCTGCTCATCGCCGCGGGCCTGGTCTCGGCGGCCGTCGCCCTGGCCACGTGGCTGACGGTGCGCTCGGCGATGCGCCCGGTGGAGCGGATGCGCACCGCGGCGGGCAGGCTCGGCCCCGGCCGCAGGCTGCCCCTGCCCGACGCGCACGACGAGATCCGGTCGCTGGCGGGCGCGCTCAACGCCCTGCTGGCCCGCCGCGACGAGGCCACCGAGCGGCTGCGGCGCTTCACCGGCGACGCCGCGCACGAGCTGCGCTCCCCGGTGGCCTCGATCAGGGTGCAGGCCGAGGTGGCCGTGGCGCACCCGGACCCGGAGCTGTCGCAGGAGGTGCTGGCCGAGGTCGTCCACGAGTCCCAGCGGCTCTCCAGCCTCGTTGACGGCCTGCTGACGCTGGCCCGCTCCGACGCGGGCGAGCTGCCCCCCGCCGAACCGGTGGACCTCGCCGCCGCCGCGGACTCCGCCGTGCGCCGCTGCCCCGAGGACGGCCCCTCGGTCCAGGTGCACGTCCCGCCGTCACCGTCCTGGGTGTCCGCCGCTCCGTCCGAAGTGGACTTGGTGCTGGACAACCTGCTGCGCAACGCTTTCCGGCACGCCCGCGCCCGGGTGACGGTGACCGTGCTGCCCGCCAAGCGCAGCGTCCTGCTGGTGGTGGACGACGACGGGCACGGCATCGCGCCCGAGCACCGGCAGCGGGTCTTCGACCGGTTCTACCGCGTGCAGGACGACCGCGCGCGCACCAGCGGCGGCACGGGACTGGGGCTGGCGCTGGTGGCCGAGGTGGTGCGCAGGCGCGGCGGGCTGGTCCGAGTGGCCGAGTCCCCCGAGGGCGGCGCCCGGTTCCAGGTGACCTGGCGCACGGTGGGCGCGCGGTGACGGGCAGGATTGCGCCATGCGGATACCCGTGCCGCCGCGCGCCGTCGCGGCCGCGCTGACCGAGTCGAGCGTGCTGGGCGGGTCCGGCGGCCTGTTGGTGCCGGGCGAGGACGTGCGGGTGGGCGAGTACCGGCTGCGGATCGCCCACCTCGACGTGGACGGCCTGCGGGCGGTGCCGGTGGGCAGGCCCGTGGTGGCCATCGACGTCGGGATCGAGCCGGTCGACGGCGGCACGGAGCTGACGGTCGCCGTCCGCGGCCCGCGCGACTGGGCGGGAGCCCTCATCGAGCGGATCAGCGGCCGGGCCGCGGTGCTCGCCGAGGCGCGGGTGGTGGTGGGCGCCGCGGTGCTGCGCGACGAGCAGGTGCTCGCCCAGCAGCGGGCCTACCCGCCGGAGACCGCGGGCCTGTGGGAGTTCCCCGGCGGCCGGGTCGAGCCGGGGGAGTCCGACGCCGACGCGGTGCGCCGGGAGTGCATGGAGGAGTTGGGCATCGAGGTGCTGCCCAACGGCACCGTCGGCCCGGACGTGGTCCTCGCCGACGACCTCGTCCTGCGCCTCTACACCGCCCGCGCCCCGCACGGCACTCCCCAGCCGCACGACCACCAGGCGCTCGCCTGGCTCAGCGAGCACACCCTGGACTCGGTTCCCTGGCTGCCCGCCGACCGCGTGCTGCTCCCCGCCCTGCGAACCCGCCTCTCGGCCCGGCCCCGGCGCTCACCCGACCCCGGCGAGCCGCAGGGCTGAGTCCAGCCGGTGGGCGCCCCGGGCGCGGGCGCGCTCGGCGCCCGCCGCGCGGATGCGGTCCAGTTCGGCGGGGTCGGCCAGCAGTTCGGTGACGCGGGCGCGGATCGGGCGCAGCTCCTCGATCACCGCCTCGGCCACCGCCGTCTTCAGCTCGCCGTACGAGGCGAAGGACACCGAGCGGGGGGAGGTGCCCACGCAGGCGGCGTAGATCTCCAGGAGGTTGGCCACCCCGGGCTGGGTGTCCGGGTGGTAGGCGACCGCGTCCAGCGGGTCGGTCACGGCGCGCTGGACCTTGCGGCGGATCAGGTCCGGGGTGTCGAGCACGAAGACCACCCCGGCGACGTTCTGCGTCGACTTCGACATCTTCCGCGCCGGGTCGGTCAGGTCGCGCACCCGCGCCGCCGTCGGCGGGGTCACCGCCCTCGGCACCGCGAAGACCTCCCCGAACGCCGAGTTGAACCGCCGCGCCAGGCTGCGCGCCAGCTCGACGTGCTGGGTCTGGTCCTCGCCCACCGGCACCTCCACCGCCCCTTGGAGCAGGATGTCCGCCGCCATCAGCACCGGGTACGTCAGCAGCCCCAGCCGCGCGGAGTTGGTCCCGTCCTTGGCCTTCTGCTTGAACTGCGTCATCCGCGCCGCCTCCCCGTAGGAGCAGGTGCACTCCAGCACCCAGCTCAGCGCCCCCAGCTCGCGCACCAGGTCCGACTGCACGAACACCTGGTCGGGGTCGATGCCGCCCGCGATGAGCACCGCCAGCAGCTCACGGGTCAGCGCGCGCAGCCGGGCGGGGTTGTACGCCTCGGTCATCGCGTGCAGGTCGCTGACGAAGTACAGGTCGCCGGGCGCCCCGTCGCGGGCCCACCGGCGCACGGCGCCGAGGTGGTTGCCGATGTGGGCGTGGCCGGAGGGGGTGATGGCGGACAGCCGGGTCATGGCGCTCCTCGAAAAAGGTGTCCCCGGACACGCCAAAGGCCGCCCGGAGTCGGACGGCCTGGGGGTGGACAGGACTCAGGGCCGCCGGAGGGCGGCGCGCCAGAGTCCCATGGTCTTCACAGGGCGCAACGTAGCAGCGGCGACGAATCTCACGCAGCCTTTTTCTGCTCCGCCTTGATCCGCTTCAGCGCCCGGACCGGGCACTTCTCGCACAACGGCGACGAGCGGCAGCACTTCTTCTTGACCTTGCCTTTTTTCATCAGCCGCTTCACGGCGTCGGCGGGCGTGCGGGTCTTTTTGCCGCCCATCACCGACCTCCGTTCACCGACGGGACACCCACATTTAGGTTAGGTCGGCCTTTACCGATCCCCCGTGTGGTGCCTACCACAGCCTGGCTGCCGCTATCCTGGTACTGCGGCAGCAGCGACTCCGCTGCCTGGTCACGCCCGCCGGCCGCCGCCAACCAGCACCAGCGAGACTTCAGGAGCACGCGCGTGCCCACTGCAATTGCCGCCCTGCGCAGGCTCGACCTGCGCAATGTCGCCATCGTGGCGCACGTCGACCACGGCAAGACCACCCTGGTCGACGCGATGCTGCGCCAGTCCGGGGCGTTCGCCGCGCGGGCGGAGCTCGTCGACCGCGTCATGGACTCCGGTGAACTCGAGCGCGAGAAGGGCATCACCATTCTCGCGAAGAACACCGCCGTCCGCAGGGAGACCGCGGACGGTCCGGTGACCATCAACGTCGTCGACACCCCCGGCCACGCCGACTTCGGCGGCGAGGTCGAGCGCGGCCTGGCCATGGTCGACGGCGTGCTCCTGCTGGTCGACGCCAGCGAGGGCCCGCTGCCCCAGACCCGGTTCGTGCTGCGCAAGGCCCTGGCCTCGAAGCTGCCGGTCGTGCTGGTGGTCAACAAGGTCGACCGCCCCGACGCCCGCATCGCCGAGGTCGTCGAGGAGACCCACGACCTGCTGCTCGACCTGGCCGCGGAGTTCGAGGACCTCGACGACTCCGTGCTGGACCTGCCGGTCGTCTACGCCTCCGCCCGCGCCGGGCGCGCCAGCCTCACCCAGCCCGAGGACGGCGGCCTGCCCGACAGCGAGAACCTGGACCCGCTGTTCGACCTGCTGCTGGGCACCGTCCCCGCCCCGGTCGGCGACTCCGAGGGCCCGCTGCGCGCCCTGGTCACCAACCTCGACGCGTCGGCCTTCCTCGGCCGCATCGCGCTGTGCCGCATCCACGCGGGCCGGATGCGCAAGGGCCAGACCGTGGCCTGGATGCGCGCCGACGGCACCGTCGCCAACGTCCGCATCACCGAGCTGCTGATCACCGAGGCGCTCGACCGCGTCCCCGCCGAGGAGGCGCACGCGGGCGACCTGGTCGCCATCGCGGGCATCCCGGACATCACCATCGGCGACACCCTGGCCGACGTCGACGCCCCCGAGGCGCTGCCCCGGCTGACCGTCGACGAGCCCGCCATCTCCATGACCATCGGCGTGAACACCTCGCCGCTGTCCGGGCGCAACGGCGGCACCAAGATCACCGCGCGGCTGCTGAAGAACCGCCTCGACGCCGAGCTGGTCGGCAACGTCAGCATCCGGGTCCTGCCCACCGAGCGCCCCGACGCCTGGGAGGTGCAGGGCCGAGGCGAGCTGGCGCTGGCCATCCTGGTCGAGCAGATGCGCCGCGAGGGCTTCGAGCTGACCGTCGGCAAGCCCGACGTCGTCACCCGCACCATCGACGGCAAGCTGTGCGAGCCCTTCGAGCGGCTGACGGTCGACACCCCCGAGGAGCACCTGGGCGCGGTGACGCAGCTGCTGGCCGCCCGCAAGGGCCGCCTGGAGGAGATGGGCGGGCACGGCTCGGGCCGGGTGAAGATCGAGTTCATCGTCCCGTCCCGCGGCCTGATCGGCTTCCGCACCGACTTCCTCACCGAGACCCGCGGCACCGGCATCGCCAACGCGATCTTCGAGGGCTACTTCCCGTGGGCCGGGGAGATCCGCAGCAGGCACACCGGCTCGCTGGTCGCCGACCGCCAGGGCGCGGTCACCGGCTACGCGATGCTCCAGCTCGCCGACCGCGGCACGTTCTTCGTCGAGCCGGGCGCCGACGTCTACGAGGGCATGGTCGTGGGCGAGAACCCGCGCGCCGAGGACCTCGACGTCAACGTCACCAAGGAGAAGAAGCTCACCAACATGCGCTCCTCCACGGCCGACGTGTTCGAGACGCTGGCCCGCCCGCGCAAGCTCTCCCTCGAGGAGGCGCTGGAGTTCTGCGCGAACGACGAGTGCGTCGAGGTCGCCCCGGAGGTCGTCCGGGTCCGCAAGGTCATCCTGGACGCCACCACGCGCGGCCGGACGCGCTCGCGGGAGAAGGCGCGCGACCAGAAGTAGCGGTTGGGGTGGTCCAACCAGTGGGTGAGCGGTCCCGAGTCTCTGGCAGCATGACGGAGGTAACCAGGGGAGGTCGTCTCGTGCGCCGGGCTTGGGTGGCTGTCGCGGCCGCGGTCGCGCTCGCGGGCTGCACGAACGCGCCCCCGCCGCCCCTGGTGACCACCGAGCTCGCCCGCACGGAGCCCGTCCGCCCGGTCGACCCCGGGGAGATCGTCGTCGGGGTCGACAGCGTCGCGGGCGGCTACAACCCGCACCAGCTCGCCGACCAGTCGACCATCACCACCGCGCTGGCCCGGATGGTGCTGCCGTCGGCCTTCCGCACCGGCCCCGACGGCGTCCGCCGCCTCGACCGCACCCTGATGGTCTCCGCCGAGGTCACCTCGGCCGAGCCGTACACGGTCAGCTACCGGGTCCGCCCGGAGGCGGCCTGGTCGGACAGCGCGCCGATCGCCGCGGAGGACTTCGTCTACCTGTGGGAGCAGCTGCGTGACTCCCCGGGGGCGATCGACCGCGCGGGCTACCGCCTGATCGAGAACATCTCCTCGCGCGATGGCGGGAAGGTCGTCGAGGTGAGCTTCACCCAGCCCTACCCCGGCTGGCGCTCGCTGTTCGCCGACCTGCTGCCGTCGCACCTGCTCAAGGACAGCCCCGGCGGCTGGGACGGCGCCCTCGGCGACAGCTTCCCGGCCAGCGGCGGGCCGTTCTCCCTGCGCACGCTCGACCGCGACCGCGGCGAGATCGTCCTGGAGCGCAACGACCGCTACTGGGCCGAGCCGGTGGTCCTCGACCGGGTCGTCCTGCGCCGCACCGACGTGCCCGGCCTGGTGGGCGCGGTGCGGGCCGGGCACACCCAGGTGGGCCTCACGCCGGTCGACACCGAGTCCAAGCCGCTGGTCGACGGGCTGGGCGCGGAGGTCTCCACGACGCCCGTGCCGGGTGCGGGCGTGGCCACCGTGCTCCTGCGGCCGGTCAGCGCCGCCATGCGGCAGTCGGCCGTGCGGCGGGCGGTGGTGGCGGTGCTGAACCGGGCCGCGCTCGTCGAGACGGGGACCGGGGGCGGGCAGGCGGGGTCGCTGGTGGCCGACTCGCTGGTCGTGGCGCCGTCGTCGCCCGCCTACGCGGCCACCCGGCCCCGGGACGTGCCGGTCGCCCCGAACCCGGCGCTGGCGGCGAAGCTGCTGACCGAGGCCGGGTACACGAAGGAGTCGGGGATGTGGGCGCGCGGTGGCGCCCCGCTGAACCTCGTCATCGCCGCAGGCAGGCCGGACCACCTGGACCTGGCCCGGGAGGTGCAGCGGCAGCTGTCGGTGGCCAACATCCAGTCGCGGATCGTGACGCCGGACCCGGTGGAGCTCTACAGCGCGATGCTGCCCGCCCCCGCCGGTCCGGACATCGTCGACCTCCTCGTCGGCCCGCTGCCCGTGGGCCTGGACCCGGCGACGACGCTGGCCGGGCGCTTCGGCTGCGAGCGGGAGACGACCGGGGAGACCACGACGACGCCGACCCCCACCACCCAGAGCGCGCTGCCCGGGGACGGCGCCGCCCGGCCGGTCGCCGCCAACCCCCTGGGCTACTGCGACGCCGACGTCGACGCGGCCATCCAGTCGGCCCTCACCGGCGCGGAGCCGATCGCCGCCACCCTCGCGGACCTCGAACCACGCCTCTGGAAAGCGGCTTTGGTCTACCCCCTGTACCAGGAGACCGACCAGCTGATCGTCCACCGGACGGTGTCGGGAGTGACCGCGGGGCCGCCTCTGCAGGGCCCGTTCGCCAATGCGACCCAGTGGCGCAGGCCGGACTAGCCGCCCGCCGTTCAGCCAGTCAAGTACCGCCGAACGGCTGGTGAAAGGCCGGTAAGCGGCTCGGTTGGGCGATTTGGCGTGAAGTGGCCATGCCGCGTCTGGGACAGGATCACCCTTCGCCACGCTCTGTCACCGCCATCCTGCACAGCGTACCGACTGGTAACGGACGCGTTGCATGGTGGCCCCTGGTTGTCACCCTTTGGTCACGATCGCCGTGGCAGAGGTGACCAGGTGCCCTCCGGCTTCCTAGCGTGCGCAGCTAGTGCGCCTCCCAACGGTCGTTGGGGGCGTGATGGGTAAGGGACCGTTCGGCCGGACCGGCCGAGGGCGGGGCCCTGTGCTAGGAGGGCACGTGTCAATCAAGAAATCCACACTGTCGGCCTTCGCCGCAGTCGTCGGAACGTCGCTTGTCCTGAGCGCGTGTGGCGGGACGGACAATGGCGGCAACGGTGGCGGCGCCACGGAGCCGACCGGCGACGTCGCGGCCATGGCTGTCTCCAAGGGCCAGTCCGGCGACGAGTACACCTCCCCGGAGGTCGAGCAGTCCACCGAGACGATCACCGTCTCCACCGACAACCCGTTCACGGCATACAACAACTCCGCGGCGGACGCGAACAACTCGTACAACTCGTTCGCGCTGACCATGGTGCTGTCCGGCGCCTACAAGCTCGACGGCAATGACAAGGTCCTGCTCAACAAGGACGTCATGGAGTCCGTCGAGATCACCGGCGAGAACCCGCAGGTCGTCACCTGGAAGATCAAGCCCGGCGTGACCTGGTCCGATGGCGAGGCGTGGGACTGCGACGACTTCCACCTCACGTGGCTGTCGCAGACCGGCAAGATCAAGGAGAAGGACGCCGACATCTTCACCGCGGCGGGCACCACCGGCTACGAGATCATCGAGAAGCTCGAGTGCCCGAGCCCGACGGAGGTCGTCACGACCTTCAGCGAGAACTACCCCGACTACAAGAGCCTGTTCGGCATCTCCCTCGACGTGATGCCCGCGCACGTTCTGGAGAAGGGCTCCGGCGTCGCCGACGTCACCAAGCTGACCCCGACCTCGGACCTCGCCGAGCTCAAGAAGGTCGCTGAGTTCTGGAAGACCAAGTGGAACGGCTTCGACGCCGCCCTCATGCCGTCTTCGGCCCAGTACAAGATCACCGCGTTCGAGCAGAACAACTCGGTGACCCTGGAGCGCAACGAGGCCTTCGGTGGCGCCAAGGGCGGCCCGGCCAAGATCGTGCTGCGCGGCATCTCCGACCAGGTCGCCCAGGCCCAGGCGCTGGAGAACGGCGAGGTCATGGTGAACTCCATGGCCCAGCCGGACGCCAACGCCGCCGAGCGCCTGCGCAACCTCTCCGCGCAGGGCGTGACCTTCGGCGCCTCGAACGGCCTGTCCTTCGAGCACCTTGACCTCAACTTCAAGAACAAGTGGCTCAAGGACGCCGCCGTCCGCAAGGCGTTCATGCAGTGCGTGAACCGCGACGAGCTGACCGAGAAGCTGATCCGCCCGGTCCTCGAGGACGCCAAGCCGCTCGGCAGCCTGGTCTTCTTCCAGGGCGAGGAAGGCTACGTCGACAACTACGCCGCCTACACCGGTGACGCCAACGCCGCCAAGGCCACCCTTGAGGGCGCGGGCTTCACCATCGGCGCCGACGGCGTCGCCGCCAAGGGCGGCGAGAAGCTCTCGCTGAAGATCGCCCACACCGACATCCCGCGTCGCAAGCAGACCGTCGAGCTGATCCAGTCGCACTGCAAGCCCGCGGGCATCGACGTGGTCGACGACACCGACCCGAACTTCCTGGACACCCGCGTGAGCCAGGGCGACTACGACATCGCGCTCTTCGCGTGGTCGGCGGCGCCGTTCAAGTCGAGCCAGAAGTCGATCTACTCCACCGGTGGTGGCCAGAACTGGTCGGCCTACACCAACAAGGAGGTCGACGCCGCCTTCATCGACGGTTCGACCAACCTGGACGAGACCGCCTCGCGTGACGCCTACGCCAAGGCCGACAAGCTGATGGCCGAGGACAACTACTCCCTGCCGCTGTACCAGCTGCCGCGGATGTTCGCGTTCAAGGGCCTGGACAAGGTGTACTTCCAGTCCTACTACGGCACCCTGTGGAACGCCAACGAGTGGGTGAAGGTCTCTTAGTCGCAAACGCCGCACTTGGCGGCTGAAGGTCGACGAGCGTGAAGGGGCCGGGCGGTACAGTCCGGCCCCTTCCGCTTGGGCACTGACTTGAGCCGGCGCACACTGGGTCACGTCAGGACGCTGGAGCGCACCTACCGGTCGCCTGGGGCCCCACCGAGGAGTTCTCGTGATTCGCTACATCATTCGACGGTTACTGATTTCGATACCGATCCTGGTGATCGGCAGCTTCCTCGCGTTCTTGATGGTCGCCGCGGCGGGCAACCCGCTCGGCGAGTTCCGGCAGCGCCCGGGCGTCACCGAGGAGCAGGTCCGCGCCCTGGAGATCAGCCTTGGCCTCGACCAGCCGATCATCGTGCGCTACTGGAACTGGCTGCTCGACTTCATCCGGGGCGACTGGGGCGAGAGCATCGCCCTCGGCCAGGCCAGCGTCGACGTCTTCGACTCGGTCATGCGCTCGCTGTGGATCACCACTCGGCTGGTCCTCGGCGCCGAGGTCCTGGCGATCCTGCTCGGCGTGACCGTCGGCGTGCTCGCCGCCGTGAAGCAGTACTCGATCTTCGACTACGTCGCCACGTCGGCGGCGTTCCTCATGTTCTCGATGCCGGTGTTCTGCGTCGCCGTGATCCTCAAGACCTACGGCATCCAGTTCAACAACGTGCTGGAGAGCATGGGCCTCGACCGCTGGCTGAGCACGGTCAGCCCCGGCGAGACCAGTAGCGGGGGCAGCTTCACCGAGGCCGTGTACGAGTACACGAGCCTGTACACGCTGCCCACGCTGACCCTGGCCGCGATCAGCTTCGCCGCCTACAGCCGCTTCCAGCGCGCCTCGATGCTGGAGACGCTGCACTCGGACTACGTGCGCACCGCCAAGGCCAAGGGGCTCTCCCAGCGCCGGGTCATCCTGCGGCACGCCTTCCGCAACGCGATGATCCCGGTGACCACGCTGTTCTCGATCAACTTCGCGGTGGTCTTCACCGGCGCGATCGTGACCGAGACCGTGTTCGCCTGGCGCGGCATGGGCTACCTGTTGGTCAGCTCCGTGCGCCAGTTCGACCCCTACATGCTCATGGGGTGGCTCATGGTCACCGCGACCCTCGTCATCATCTTCAACCTGGTCGCCGACATCATGTACGGCGTCCTCGACCCGAGGATTCGCCTTGCCTAGCGACCCATTGATCACCGTCTCGGCCGCGGACAGCGGGACAGGCCCGGCGTCCGGCGGGGTCAGCGAGTTCGACGCCACCAAGGCGCGCAAGCAGAGCACGCTGATCCGCAAGCGGTTCTTCCAGCACAAGCTGGCCGTCGGCAGCCTCGTCGTGTTCCTGCTGATCGTGGCCTTCGGCCTGCTCGGCCCGCTGTTCTGGACCATCTCCGTCGAGGACGCGACCGGTGGGCGCTACGAGCCGCCCAGCGCGGAGCACCCGCTCGGCACCAACCAGATCGGCAAGGACCAGCTCGCCCAGCTCATGCGCGGCACCCGGCTCTCGGTGCAGATCGCGCTGACCGTGGCCCTGCTGGCCACCTTCATCGGCGTGCTGCTCGGCGCGCTCGCGGGCTACCTGCGCGGGTTCGTCGACACCGCGATCAGCCGGTTCATCGACCTGCTGCTGATCATCCCGTCGATCGCCGTCGCGGCGATCCTGGTCCGGGCCTTCGACGGCACCTGGTACGTGGTCGCCCTGGTGCTCGCCGCGTTCGGCTGGATGTCCATCGCCCGCATCACCCGCGGCGAGACGCTCTCGCTGTCCCAGCGGGAGTTCATCGAGGCGGCGATCGCCTCCGGCGGCAACACCCGCTGGGTGATCTTCCGCCACCTCGTGCCGAACATGGTCGGCAGCATCACGGTGAACGCCACCCTGGCCATCGCCCTGGCGGTGCTCTCCGAGGCCGCGCTGTCCTTCATCGGCCTGGGCGTGCAGATCCCGGACACCTCGCTCGGTTTGATCATCAGCGAGAACTACCCGCAGATCACCGCGCGGCCCTGGCTGTTCTGGGGGCCGTTCGTGATCATCGTGGCGCTCTCCCTCGCGGTGAACTTCATCGGCGACGGGCTGCGCGACGCGTTCGACCCGAGGCAGACGAAGGTGCGTGCCTGATGACCTCAGTTGTCCCCAACGAGCGCGTGATGACGGACTCGGTGCTCGCCGTCGACGACCTCTCGGTCAGCTTCCCCACCGACGACGGCCACGTCCGCGCGGTGCGCAACGTGTCCTACCAGCTGCGCCCGCGCGAGGTGCTGGGCATCGTCGGCGAGTCCGGCTCCGGCAAGTCGGTCTCCTCCATGGCGGTGCTCGGCCTGCTGCCCAGCACCGCCAAGGTCACCGGGTCGATCAAGTTCCGCGACCGCGAGCTGGTCGGGCTGCCGTACAAGCAGATGCAGGCGATCCGGAACAACGGCATCGCCATGATCTTCCAGGACCCGATGACCTCGCTCAACCCGGTTTTCACCATCGGGTGGCAGCTCGCGGAGGCCTACAAGGCCCACCACGACGTGTCGAAGAAGGTCGCCTGGGCCAAGGCCGTCGAGGCCCTGGAACTGGTCGGCATCCCGGAGCCGGTGAAGCGGGCCCACCAGTACCCGCACGAGTTCTCCGGCGGCATGCGCCAGCGCGTGGTGATCGCCATGTCGATCATCAACGACCCGGACGTCATCATCGCCGACGAGCCGACCACCGCGCTCGACGTCACCGTCCAGGCCCAGATCCTGGAGACGCTGCTGCGCATCCGCGACGAGACGGACGCGGCCATCGTCATGATCACCCACGACCTGGGCGTCGTGGCGGGCATGGTCGACCGCGTGCAGGTCATGTACGCGGGCACGGTCGTGGAGTCCGGCCCGGTCGACGAGGTCTTCGACAAGCCGCGGATGCCCTACGCCGTGGGCCTGCTCGGCTCGCTGCCCAACCCGGCGGCGCTGGGCAAGAAGCTCACCCCGATCCTCGGCGCCCCGCCCTCGCTGATCAACCTGCCGCACGGCTGCTCGTTCTCGCCGCGCTGCCCGCTGGTGATCGACGAGTGCAAGCAGTCCGAGCCGCCGCTGGTCCCGGCCGACTCCCCGGGCCACGAGACCCGCTGCCACCGCTGGCAGCACCTGGCCTCGCTGCCCGCCCCGGAGCGGCTCTTCGAGCACGACGAGATCGGCACCGTGGAAGACCCAGCCGCGCTGCTCGTCGCCAACCCGGACTACCACGTTTCCGATGAGGTCGGCGCTCTGGGGCAGCGGCTGCACCAGGAAGGCCACAGCTCATGACCGAGACCCACACCCAGCCGGGCAGGCACGCGGCGCCCGAGGCGGGGTCGGCGCCCCTGCTGGAGGTCACCGACCTGGTCAAGACCTTCCCGGTCCGCGGCGGCGGGATCATCCCGCGCACCGTGGCCCAGGTCCAGGCCGTGGCGGGCATCAACCTCACCCTGAAGAAGGGCGAGACGCTGGGTCTGGTCGGGGAGTCCGGCTGCGGCAAGTCCACCACCGGTCGGGCGATCCTGCAGCTGCACAAGCCCACCTCGGGCTCGGTGAAGTTCGAGGGCCGGGAGCTGACCACGCTCAGCGCGAGCCAGCTCCGCCCGCTGCGCCGGGACATGCAGATCGTGTTCCAGGACCCGTACGCGTCGCTGGACCCGCGCTGGCAGGTCAACGACGTCGTCGCCGAGCCGCTGCGCATCCACAAGGTGGGCAAGAACGACCGCGCGATCCAGCAGCGGGTCGACCAGCTGCTGGAGCTCGTCGGCCTCAACCCCGAGCACCGCAACCGCTACCCGCACGAGTTCTCCGGCGGCCAGCGCCAGCGCATCGGCATCGCCCGCGCGCTCGCGCTGGACCCGAAGCTGATCGTGCTCGACGAGCCGGTCTCCGCGCTCGACGTCTCGGTGCAGGCCGGTGTGGTCAACCTGCTCGAGGAGCTGCAGGAGCGGCTGGGCCTGGCGTACCTGTTCGTCGCGCACGACCTCTCGGTCGTCCGGCACATCTCCCAGCGGGTCGCGGTGATGTACCTGGGCAAGATCGTCGAGACCGGCGACCGCGAGGACATCTACGCGCGCCCGACGCACCCGTACACCCAGGCCCTGCTGTCCGCGGTGCCGGTGCCCGACCCGAAGCTGGAGCGGCAGCGGCAGCGCATCGTGCTGACCGGCGACGTGCCGAGCCCGGCCAACCCGCCGTCAGGCTGCCGGTTCCGGACGCGCTGCTGGAAGGCGCAGGACATCTGCGCGGTCGAGGAGCCGCCGCTGGTGCGCCACGGCGCCACCCTGTCGGCGTGCCACTTCGCGGAGGAGAAGCAGGTCCTGCCGTAGTAGGGTTCGAGTCCGGAGATGATCCACTTCTCCGTGGACCGCCGATGCCGGCGCGTGGGTTCTGCCAAGGGCCCACGCGCCGGCATCGCCTTACTGTGCATAGGCTGAACCCGATGCTGACAGCCCCACCACGACTGCTGCTCGTCCACGCCCACCCGGACGACGAGAGCCTGTGGACCGGCGGGACGATCGCCCGCTACGCCGCCGCGGGTGTCCAGGTGACCCTGGTCACCTGCACCCTCGGCGAGGAGGGCGAGATCATCCCCGAGTCGCTGGCCCAGCTCGGCGCGCACGCCGCCGACCAGCTCGGCGGGTACCGGGTGGCGGAACTGCGCGCCGCCTGCGCCGCCCTCGGCGTCTCCGACCACCGCTACCTCGGCGGCATGGGCCGCTGGCGGGACTCCGGCATGGCCGACACGCCCGCCAACGGCCACCCGCGCGCCTTCGTCGCCGGTGACCTCGTCGAGCAGACCGCCGCGCTGGTGGCCATCCTGGCTGATGTGAAGCCACAGGTCGTGATCACCTACGGCCCGGACGGCGGCTACGGCCACCCCGACCACATCCGGGCGCACGACGTCACCGCCGCCGCGGTGGCGCGGTGCCCGGACGTGCAGCGCCTCTACCACGCGGTGGTCTCCGAGCGGGCCGTGGCCGACGGGCTGGCCGCGCTGGCCACCGTCGAGGACCTGCCGTACCGGCTGCCCGGGGTCTCCGAGCTCCCGGTGGTGGCCGACAGCGAGATCACCACGACCGTGGCCATCGGCGACCACCTGCCCGCCAAGCTGCGCGCGCTGCGCGCCCACGCCACCCAGGTCGGCGTGTGGCAGGGCGCCGACGGCACCCACAGCTACGCGCTGTCCAACGGCATCGCCCAGCCGGTGCTCGACAGCGAGTTCTACGTGCTGGCGGGCGGCGCCGGCCCGGTGGGCAGCGACCTGTTCGGCGGGCTGGCCCCGGTCGAGCACGCGGGCGCGGACCGGTGAGCGGCGAGCGCGGCTATTTGGGCGGCCTGCTGGCCGTCAGCGCCGTGCTCGCGGTGTTCGAGCTGTTCTTCCTGCCGCTGCGCTTCGACGGGACGCTGCTGCCGAACCTGGGCGGGCAGCCGTTCCCCATCTCGGCGCTGATCGCCGGGGTCACCATGTGGTGGCTCGTCGGCGAGGCGGGCCGGGTGGGGCAGCGGGCCTCGGTGGCGGGCGGGCCGCTGTGGGTGTGGCTGGGGACGCTGCTGCTGTTCGTGCTCATCGGCCCCGGCGGCGACCGGATCGTCCTCTCCGACTGGCGGATGCTGCTCATGCTGGCCGCGGGCGCGTTCCCGGCGGCTTTCCGCATCGGCGACGTGATGGCCAAGGCCGCGATCGCCCGATCGAAGGAGGCACAGCGTGGCTGAGTACATCACCGACAAGCACATCGTCTCGGTGCTGCGGCCGTTCGTGCGGGCCACCGCGCCGATGCTGGACGCGCTGCGCGACTCCAACCCGTTCTTCCTGATCCGCAAGGCCCTGCCAGCCCCAGCCGATGTACCTGCCGATGTCCCTGCCGATGTTGAGGACGACGCCGAGCTGGCCAAGGTCGACAAGTCCGTCCGCGAGCGCCTGCGCGACGGGCTTGAGCACGTGAAGGTCCCCGGCACCGAGGCGTGGGCGGGGATGACCCCGGCCGAGCGCGAGCGCTGGTGGCTCAACCGGGTCGGCCGGTTCACCGTGCTGATCGCCTCGATCCCGGGCGTCGGCGGCGCGCTGGCCGACCGGCTGCCGATCCAGACCACGCTGGCCTCCGCGTCGCAGGGCCTGGTGCTCTCCGCGGTGGCCGCCGAGCACGGGCACACCTCGACCGCCGACCGGGTCAGGGTCATCGCCTACGTGCTGTTCGACCGCGACGTCGACCCGGCCCTGGCCGCGGGCCAGGCCGCGGACAAGGCCGAGGAGGACGCGGCCACCGCCCAGCTCACCCAGGAGCTGACCGCGAGCTCCGACAAGCACGGCCGGGTCACGGTGAAGGCCGCGGCCCGGACGCTGTGGCGCTTCGGCCGCACGCTGTGGGAGCTGAGCGAGGTGCTGGACAACCGCCCCCAGGGCCGCTTCTACCACCAGGCGCTCGGGATGCTGCCCGTCGTCGGGGCCGTGGGCGACTACCTGGGGGAGCGCTCGGCGATCAAGCGGGCGGTCAAGAAGGGCCGCAAGTGGATGGATCAGCACCCGGTCCAGTAGCGGTAGGTGTGCGCCTCGGCGAGGCCCTGGCGGCGGTAGAGGCGGACCGCGGTGTCGTTGTGCGTGGCCACCTGGAGCACGCGGTGGGGCGTGCCCGCCCAGTGGTCCAGGGCGGCGAGCAGGGCGGTCCCGTGGCCGCGGCGGCGGTACTGCTCGCTGACCTCGACCACGGCGATGTGCAGGTACTCCCCGACCACGCAGCCCCGCGCGACGCCCGCGATGGCCCCGTCGTCCCAGGCGGTGGCGAATCCGACGCGGCGTCCGCTGGTGAGGACGTGTTCCTGGGCCCTGGTGACCGGGCCGCCGACGGCGCACTCCAGCCAGCCCGGCGGCGGGGTCTCGCGGACGTCTCCCTCGACGGGGTTCGCGGGCCCTGCCATCACGTAGGTCTCGGCGCCCTTGGCGTGGTCCGCGACCGACCAGCCGTGCTCCTTGAGGTCGGCCTCGACCCCGGCGCCGGTGACGACCTGCAGGTAGGGGCGGATGCCGTGCTCGCGGGAGAACGCGGTGACGGTGTCCAGGGCGGTCCGGACGGGCACGCCGGGATCGCCCAGGGCGAGGGCGCTGTTGGCGCGTCCGGTGTAGCCGCCCGCGGCGCGCAACCGCCATTCGCCCAGGCGGCGCTGGACTACGGGGGGCCACGCCTCGGCGCATACCGCTTCGAGGGTCGGGGTGGCGTGCACGTGTCCAGTCTTGCCGGATGTGGCCAGTGACTCCTGCAATGTGAGCAACATGGCACCTGGTGCGTGCCACAGTGGGGGGCAGGAGATACTGACGCCTGGCGCGCAGAAGGACGCCTGCGCGCGTCGAAGATTGAAGGAGCAGGAGACCGCAGTGACGTACGTGATCGCCGAGCCCTGCGTCGATTTGCTCGACAAGGCCTGCATCGAGGAGTGCCCCGTCGACTGCATCTACGAAGGGGACCGGATGCTCTACATCCACCCCGACGAGTGCGTGGACTGCGGTGCGTGCGAGCCGGTCTGCCCGGTCGAGGCCATCTACTACGAAGACGACGTGCCGGACCAGTGGACGGCCTACACCAAGGCCAACGTGGACTTCTTCGACGACCTGGGCTCCCCGGGCGGGGCGTCGAAGACCGGCAAGGTCTCCGCCGACCCCGACTGGATCAAGGCCCTGGAACCCCGCACCCACAACGAGTGACCAGGGTCCAACTCCCGGACTTCCCCTGGGACGCACTGGCCGACCACGCCGCGCGGGCGCGCTCGCATCCCGACGGCGTGGTCGACCTGTCGATGGGCACCCCGGTCGACCCGGTGCCCGCCGTCGTCAGGCAGGCCCTGGCGTCGGTCTCGGACGTGCCCGGCTACCCCACCACCCACGGCACGCCCGCCCTGCGCGCGGCGTTCGCCGACGCCATGGCCCGGCGCTTCGGCGTGCCCGGCCTCGACCCGGCGGCGGTGCTGCCGACGATCGGGTCGAAGGAGCTGGTGGCCTGGCTGCCGAGGCTGCTGGGGGCCACGTCGGTGGTGATCCCGCCGCTGGCGTACCCGACCTACGAGGTCGGGGCGCTGCTGGCGGGGGCGTCGTGCGTCCGGTCGGACAGCACGGTCGCGCTGGGGCCCTCGGCGCCGTCGCTGCTGTGGCTGAACTCCCCGGGCAACCCGACCGGCCGGGTGCTGCCCACCGCGCACCTGCGCAAGATGGTCGACTGGGCCCGCGAGCGCGGGACGGTGGTGGCCTCCGACGAGTGCTACCTGTCGCTGGGCTGGGAGTCCGAGCCGGTCTCGATCCTGCACCCGTCGGTCTGCGGCGGGGACGTGAGCGGTCTGCTCGCGGTGCACTCGCTGTCGAAGACGTCGAGCATGGCGGGCTACCGCGCCGGGCTGGTCGCCGGTGACCCGGCGCTGGTCGCGCGCCTGCTGGAGGTCCGCAAGCACGCCGGGATGATCGTCCCCGGCCCGGTCCAGGCGGCCATGACCGCGGCGCTGGCCGACGACGCCCACGTCGAGGCCCAGCGCGCCCGCTTCGGCCGCCGCCGCTCGGCGCTGCGCGAGGCGCTGCTGGAGGCGGGCTTCACGATCGACCACTCCGAGGCGGGCCTGTACCTGTGGGCCACCCGTGGTGAGGACGCCTGGGACACCGTGGCGTGGCTGGCGGAGCTGGGCATCCTCGTCGCGCCGGGGGTCTTCTACGGGCCGACCGGAAACCGGCACGTCCGCGTCGCCCTGACGGCGTCGGACGAGCGCGTGGCGGCGGCGGTGCTGAGGCTGACGACCGCCTGAGCTGACGACCGCCTGAGGCTCACCGCAGGTGGTGGCGTCCCTCGCGGGGGATCTCCACAGTGGAGTCGTCCAGCGCGGTCTCCACGTCGTCGCGGAGTTCTTCGAGGTAGTGCCGGGTGTGCTTGATCTCGTCGCGGCAGCGGTCGACGTAGCGGCGGCCGAGGATGACGACGTAGGCGGGCGGGATCAGCAGCCACAGCACGAAAAGCAGGATGCCCACCGTGTCTTGGGCCAAGTCGGCGAGGATCATGGTGGGCTCCGATCGGGTACCGGGACCGGTCCGGCGGCACGCCCGCCTGTGGGAGGACGCGGGCGCGCTCAGCCGTGGGGCGGACAGCCGAGCGTGAGCCGCCGGACCGGTCGGGCAGGGGGCGTGGTGGTCGACAACCCCAAGTCAATGGCTTCCGTTCTGAGATCACGTTAGAACATGAAATCCTACGGGGATATTGCCTGATCGGGTGATGTTCACGCCGCCCCGATCGTCGTAGCGTCGGGGCATGCCCACTCAGACCGTCTGCCGACTCCTGCTCGGCCACGAACTCCGCCGGGCCCGCGAGCAGGCGGGCAAGACGCCTCAGCAGGCCGCCGAGGAGATCGGCAACCGCACCTCGAAGATCAGCCGGATGGAACTGGGACACAACGCGCTGTCCAAGTCGGACCTGACCTTGCTCCTGCGCTTCTACGGAGTGCCCGAAGAACGCCACGAAGCCCTGCACGCGATGGCCCGCAACGGCCGCGAGCGCGGCCGGTGGGCAGGCGAGCGCGAGGTCTTCCCGGAGTGGTTCCGCACCTACGTCGACCTCGAACGCGACGCCGAGCGCATCCGGTCGACCGAGGTCGAGATCATCCCCGGCCTGCTCCAGACCGAGGACTACATGCGCACCATCCACGCGGTCGCCGACCTCGACCCCGACGACGTCGAGCGCGGGGTGCTGGCCAGGAAGGAGCGGCAGTCCGTCTTCGACCGCGAGAACCAGCCCGACCTGGAGTTCATCCTGTCCGAGTCCTGCCTGCGCCGGATGATCGGCGGACCGGCGGTGATGCGGGAGCAGCTGACCCACCTGCAGAAGCTCAGCCGCAAGCGCCACGTGCAGATCCAGGTCCTGCCCTTCAACGCCGAGAGCTACAGCGGGAAGCTCTCCCACCGGTTCACGATGTTGCAGATCCCCGCTCCCGGCAGCGCCTCGCCCCTGGAGTTCGTGTACGTGGAGAGCTACGACGACGCCCGCTACTTGGACGACAAGAACGGGGTGGCCGGGTACGTAAACTTGTGGAGCCGACTCCAGGCCGCCGCGCTGGGCCCCGCCGACTCCAGGAAGTTGATCGGGACGGTGGCCGAGCAGTTCGGCTGAGCCGACCGGAAGGACGCCCCCATGCCCTCTCTCCCCTTCACCGCGTGGCGCAAGAGCAGCCGCAGCGAAGCCAACACCCAGTGCGTCGAGGCCGCCCGAACCCCCGGCCTCGTGGGCGTCCGCGACTCCAAGCAGGCCGAAGCGGGCCCGGTCCTCACCTTCCCCGCCTCGACCTGGGACACCTTCACCCACACCCTCTGAGACGCCGCCGTGGCCGCTACTCGGCCAGCAAACCCCCGAGTTCGGCCACGGCGTCCTTCAGGTGGTCGGCGAACTTGGTCATCTCGTGGGCGACTGGGGCCGGGGTGCTCAGGTAGACGTTGAAGCGGTCCGGGAGCAGGACGTAGGCGACGCCGATGCACTGGCGGCTGGTCGAGCCGAAGCCGAAGTACTGGATGGTGGTGGACGGGGCCGATGACGTGCTCAGGAAGTCATCGCGCATGACCAGCCAGCCGGGGGAGTCGTAGAGCGCCTGCGGTTCCGTCGCGCCCAGGTCCTCGCCCCGGCGGCGCTGGACCCACTGGAGTTCCCACAGGTGCTGTTCGGGCGCCTGGCCTGCCTGGCACTCGCGGGCGCGGGTGACGTGGGCCGTCGCGGCGGTGTGGAAGGCGGCTCGGCGGGCCTCCGCGTTGGCGGTGGGGTCGTCCATGGCGGCGACGAAGTCCAGGACCTGCGGGGTGACGACGCGCATGGCCTCGGTGCGGCCGTTCTGGAACTGGCGGGTGGCGATCGACTCGTAGGTGGCGCCGGTGAGGCCCTTGGACCGCTTGTGCGCCAACTGGTACGCCATCTGCACGAACGCGTCGGGGGACATGCCCAGGCGCTTGATCGCCGCCGAGCCGAAGTCCGGGAAGGTGACCGTGGTCGTCGCGGTGTCGGCGGCGTAGGCGGCGAAGGAGCCGGCCGCCTCGGCGATGTCGGCGCGCAGGGCCTCGTCGACGCTGAACTCGACCGGGGCCACCGCGGGCGTGCCGGTGGCGAACGCCGTCGAGCGGGGGACGGTCGGGCGCAGCAGGGCGTCGGTGAAGGCCAGGATCGTGGTGCCGTCGAGGCCGCAGTGCTCGACGTTGATGCCCGCGCGGCCGTCGGCGAAGACGATCAGCGACACGGCCTTGTCGAACCAGCGGTTGCCGCTGTCGCCGTGCAGCAGCTGGTCGCACGCCTGGAGCGTGTCGGCGGGGGCGAAGTCCTCCAGGCACAGGCAGAACAGCGCGGTCTCCACCGCGTCCAGGGACTCCGCGTTGCCCGGCAGCGCGCGCAACGCCGCCCGGCTCGCGGCCCACTCCGCGCGCGCCTTCGTCGTCAGGTGCCCCACGGGGGAGGCTGGGCGCCCGCCGTCGGCGAGGATGGCCCGCAGCGCGTCGGCGAGGGCGTCGGCGGGGTACGGCAGGCCGTCCTCGCCCAAGACGTCGAGGGAGTGCACCGCGCCGCGGAAGAACACCGCGATGTGCCGGGCGGGTGACGGGCCGGGCCACTCCTGGCCGTACGGGGCGCGCACGGTGTCCTGGACGGCGCCGGGGATTCGGGTGGTGGAGAACAGGTACTTCTGCTGCTCCATCGACTGCGGCGCCCCGCGCAGCAGCACCGGCGGCACCGACTCGGTGTCCAGCGCCAGCTTGTAGTCCACCGCGGCGGCGACCAGGTCGACCGCGCGCTCCACCTGCCCGCGCTCGGCGTCCTCGAACAGGAAGAAGAAGTTGGCGTTGAGCGCGATCCGGTCGCGGCGCCCGAGGTAGCGCGACGGCCAGAACAGGTCGAGCCAGCTGCGCACCCCCTCCCGCGCGTCGAACTTCTCCAGCTCCGCGTGCAGCACCCTGGCCTGGCTGTCCGGGCGCAGGAACGCCGCGACGGCGGCCTCGGTGGCGGCCAGCTCCTCGGCGGTCAGCAGCGGCGAGCACCACTCGACGAACCGGGCGCAGGACTCCTCCAGCGTCGGCAGCGGCACCCTGGGCAGGCGGTCCTCGTTGCCGAAGGTGCGCGTCGACCAATCCATGCTGTTCACGGGAATCCTTGACGTTCGAGGGGGCGGGGGCGATCGTGGTGGACCTTCGCGCGGGGCCGGGAGATGTGCAACCGGGCGTACAGCCAGCCGTCGGTTTCCCGCCCGGCCGGGTCGACGCCGACGTCGGCGAGGGTGTCGAGCACCTGCTCGCGCTCGCCGGGGGAGGCGAACCGGCGCTGCGGGAACAGCCGGTCGACGACGACGGTGTCGTAGCCCAGCCCGTCGAGCCGCTCGGCGATGGAGTCGAAGGGGAACATCCGCAGCACGAAGTGGGCCATCCACGGCGTGCGGTCGCCCGCGACGCGGGCCAGCGTCGCCTCGGTGACGTAGCCGACGCAGCCGGTGGAGATGACCAGGTCGATCGCGTCGAACACCGCGCGCTGCGACGGGGTCGGGTCGTCGGCCTCCAGGTCGGCGTGCACGGCGGCGTCGAGGAATCCCGCGTCGACGGCGTAGTCCAGGGCGGGGGCGGAGGCGTCCAGGCCCGCGAACCACGTGCCCGGGTCGCTCCGGGCGCGGACCATCGCGCGGTCCTCGGCGAGCAGCGCCTCGCGGGGGCGGTCGTCGGCCTGGTAGCGCTCGTACAGCTCGTCCATGGTGGTGTCGCAGCGCAGCAGGGCGGCGTTGATGCCGTACGAGCAGCCGATGTCGAGCACGCGGGCCGGGCGCGGGCCCAGCTGCCTGATCAGCTCGGCGAAGTGGGGCCTGGCCAGCTGGGGGATGCGGTAGCCGAGGCCGCGCAGGGTGGAGAAGTACGCGCGCGGGTCGGGCGCGGTGTAGATGTGGTCGAGGGAGACCTTGCCGGTGGCGTCCAGTTCCACGGCGTCAGTCCAGCAGCTCGTCGCCGCGCGCCGACCGCCGCTCGTGGACGGGCAGGACCCGGCCGAACAGCTGCCGGGTGCGCTCCGGGCTGCCGACCACGCCAGGGCGCTCGCTGTAGGCGAAGATCGCCGAGTGGCGCTGGCGGTCGCCGCCGACCTCGGTGACCCGGTGCAGCGAGTAGCGGCCCGTGAACAGCTGCAGGTCGCCCGGCCGCAGCGCCAGCCGCCGGACCAGCCGGTCGTCACCGTCGAGGACGGCCTTGACCGCGGGGAAGTTCTCCGCCTCGGCGGAGCGGATGCCGGGGCAGTACTCGAAGACACCGCCGGACTCGGCTTCCTGGGTGAGCATGCTGACGGTGAACTCGTTGGTGTCGAAGTGCCACGGGTGCGACATGCCGGGCCGCACGACGTTCAGGCACAGGCCCGCCAGCGGGTCGCCGAGTTCGTGCACTTCGGACAGCCCGACGCAGTCGGCGACGAACCGCCGGAACTCGGCGCTGGTGTAGAGCCGGTTGATGACGGCGGTGGCCGGAATCCGGTCCCACGGCACGAACGCGTTGCCGCGGGCCATGGTCGTGCGGGCGGGGTGGCCGTCGGGGAGGTCGCTGTCGATGGGGATGTTGTAGGCGTTGACGGTTTCCACGTCGTAGTGCGCGGCCGGGGCGATGGCGGCGCCCTCGGCGCGCAGCGTCTCGCGCAGCTCGGGGCGGATGAAGTCCGGCAGCACGCAGCACCCGGCCTCGGCCAGCTCCGCGCGGACCCGGGCGATCACGTCCGGGCCGTCCAAGGGGTACCGGTCCGTGTCGACGACCTGCTCGACCACTGGCGCGCTCATCGCGTCCCCTCCGATCGGGTGCCTTGGAGAAGGGGTAGCACACCGACCGTGGCCACCACATTACTCATCGGTAATATGTGACCGGGTCCACGATCTAGGCCAAGACGTGCCTGGCCTTCTCGTCGACCTCGGCGACGGCCTCGCGCCAGTGCGCCCGGCACTCGGCCTTGCGGGCGCGCTCGCGCTCGATCAGCCGCCCGGCGACGAGCACGACGTCGACCTCGATGCCCTCGCCCATGGCGTCGAGCATGGCCCGGATGCGCTCCTCGGCGACGACGGCGTCCTGGTGGTCGCCGAGGATGTCCTGGAACGTCTTGGTCGCGCTGACCAGCGCCTTGACCTTCTTCTTCGCGGCGGGCGCGGCCATCTCCGCGGCGTAGCGCAAGCGCTTTCCGCGGATGCGCAGGGCGTGCAGGTCGTCGTCCGGCGGATCGTCGGCCAGGTCGTCGGCGGTCTTGACCAGTTTGCGGTGCGGCTTGCGGATGACGGCCACCATCGGCGGCGCGCCGTTGGTCTTGGGCATCGCGGGCTCGGCGACCAGGGCGGCCTCGGCCAGCGACGTGAGCAGACCCCGGAAGCGGGTGCTGCGCAGCGCGGCCAGCATGTGCCTGCGCGCGCCCCGGCGCTGCTTCTCCAGGCTGCTCAGCAGTTGCTCGACGGCGGCGCGCTCGTCGTCGGGGAAGTCCGCGGCCAGCTCGCGCAGGTGCGCCAGCAGCACGTCGGCGTCGCGGACGTCGCCCAGCGCGTCGCCGAGCCACTTCAGCTCGGCCTGCAGGGGCTCGTGGGTGTGCACGGTCTTGAGCACCGAGCGCGCCCGGCGGACCGCCACCCGCATCTGGTGCACGTGCTCGGGGTCCTTGCCCGCCCGCGCGCCCTCGGCGTGGTGCACCAGCGCCCGCACCTGCTCGTCGAGACGGGCCCGGACGTGGGCGGTGGGCGGGTCGCCGCGGCGCACCTCAGGCGGGTCCTCGGGGAGGCCCAGATCGGTGAGAGCACTCATCCGACCAGAGTAAGGTCAGTTCGCGTGCAATGCCGCGTTGAGCGCGACGCCGCCACCGGTACGGGGACGGACCAGGACGGCGCCGGTCGTGGAGTCGCGGATGAACAGCAGGCCGTCCTGCCCGGACAGCTCGCGCGCCTTGACCGCCGTGCCGTCGGGCAAGGTGACCTTGGTGCCCGCGGTGACGTACAGGCCCGCCTCGACCACGCAGTCATCGCCCAGGGAGATGCCGACCCCGGCGTTCGCGCCGATCAGGCACCGCCTGCCGACGGCGATGGTCTGCTTGCCGCCGCCGGAGAGCGTGCCCATGATCGAGGCGCCGCCGCCCACGTCGGAGCCGTCGCCGACCACCACGCCCGCGGAGATCCGGCCCTCGACCATCGACGCGCCCAGGGTGCCCGCGTTGAAGTTGACGAAGCCCTCGTGCATGACGGTCGTGCCGGGCGCCAGGTGCGCGCCGAGGCGGACCCGGTCGGCGTCGGCGATGCGCACGCCGGAGGGCAGCACGTAGTCGACCATCCGGGGGAACTTGTCGACCTGGTACACCGTGACCGGGCCGCGCGCGCGCAGCCGCAGCCGGGTCGCCTCGAAGCCCTCCACGGCGCACGGGCCGTGGTTGGTCCACACGACGTTGTTGAGCAGGCCGAACACGCCGTCGAGGTTCAGCCCGTGCGGGGCGACCAGGCGCGCGGACAGCAGGTGCAGGCGCAGGTAGACGTCGTAGGCGTCGGTCGGGGGGGCGGACAGGTCGGCGATGGCCGTGTGCACGGCGACGACCTCGACCTCGCGGGCCTTGTCCGGGCCGACCTGGTCGGCGAAACCCGCCGCCGACGTGGTGCCCGCGCCTGCCTGGGGGCCGAGTTCGGGCTCGGGGAACCACACGTCGAGCACGGTCCCGTCGGCGGTCACGGTGGCCAGTCCGACGCCGCTGGCGCCCCTGGTGTCTGCACTGCTCACGTGCCACACCGTATAGCGTGGCCGGTCGTGACCGTTGCGCTGGATATCACCGCTGACCCTGTCGAGCTGACCGCGGCCCTGGTGGACGTGCCGAGCGTGTCCCGGGACGAACTGGTGCTCGCCGACGCCGTGGAGCGCGCGCTGCGCACCCAGGCCCCGCACCTGGAGGTGCTCCGGTCGGGGAACACCGTGCTGGCCAGGACCACGCTGGGCCGCCCGTCGCGGGTGGTGTTCGCCGGGCACCTGGACACCGTCCCGCTGAACAAGAACCTGCCGCTGCGGCGTACCCCGGGGGTGCTGCACGGGCTGGGCACCGTGGACATGAAGGGCGGCGTCGCGGTGATGCTGCACTTGGCGGCGACCGTGCTCGAGCCGGTGCGGGACATGACGTTCATCTTCTACGACTGCGAGGAGATCGACTTCGCCAGCAACGGGCTGGGGCGCGTCGAGCGGGAGCTGCGCGAGTGGATGGACGGGGACCTCGCGGTGGTGTGCGAGCCGTCCAACGCGGTGGTCGAGGCAGGCTGCCAGGGGACCATGAAGATCGAGGTCCGGACCACGGGCGTGCGGGCGCACACGGCCAGGGGGTGGATGGGGGAGAACGCCATCCACGCCTTGGAGCCCGCGCTGCGGACGCTGGCGGCGTACGAGTCGCGGTCGGTGGACATCGACGGGTGCCGGTACCGGGAGGGCCTGCAGGCGGTCGGGGTGTCCGGCGGGGTGGCCGGGAACGTGGTGCCGGACGAGGCCGTGCTGGTGGTCAACCACCGGTTCGCGCCGGACAAGTCCCCGGCGCAGGCCGAGGCGCACCTGCGGGAGCTCTTCGGCGACGTCACGGTGACCGACAGCGCCGCCGCCGCCCTGCCGGGCCTCTCCACGCCCGCCGCGCGCGGCCTGGTCGAGGCCGCGGGCGGGACCCCGGTGGCCAAGCTGGGCTGGACCGACGTCTCCCGCTTCGCCGCGCTGGGCATCCCGGCGGTCAACTTCGGCCCCGGCGACCCCACCCTGGCCCACACCCAGCAGGAGAACGTCGCGGAGTCCGACATCCGCCGTTGTGCGGAGGTACTGCACCGCTTCGTGTCGACGTAGATCGCCGATGGGGGCCGCGGCCTACACTCGCGCGGGTGACCAGCGAACCCACTCAGGCCGACGAGCACCCTCGGGAGAAGCAGCGCGGCCCCGTCACCCTCCGCCGCGAGCGCAGTGACGAAGCCACCACGACGACCGACCAGCGGCTGCTCGACTCCCGCGGGCCGAGCGACTGGGTGCACACCGACCCGTGGCGGGTCCTGCGCATCCAGGCCGAGTTCGTCGAGGGCTTCGGCGCCCTGGCCGAGGTGCCGCGCGCGGTGACCGTCTTCGGCTCGGCGAGGACCAGCAGGGAGGACCCGGAGTACGGGCTCGGGCGCAAGATCGGCTCGGCGCTGGCCGGGGCCGGGTACGCCACCATCACCGGCGGCGGGCCGGGGACCATGGAGGCGGTCAACCGGGGCGCGTCGGAGGCCGGTGGGCTCTCCATCGGGCTGGGCATCGAGCTGCCCTTCGAGCAGGGGCTCAACCCGTGGGTCGACCTGGGCGTCAACTTCCGCTACTTCTTCACCCGCAAGACGATGTTCATCAAGTACTCCCAGGCCTTCATCTGCCTGCCCGGCGGCTTCGGCACCCTGGACGAGCTGTTCGAGGCGCTGACCCTGGTGCAGACGAAGAAGGTCACCAAGTTCCCGGTCGTGCTCTTCGGCACGGAGTACTGGGGCGGGCTGCACGCGTGGCTGCGCGACTCCGTGCACGCGGCCGGGAAGATCGGCGAGAAGGACCTCGCCCTGCTGCACCTGACCGACGACGTCGACGACGCGGTCCGCGTGGTCGAGGAGGCTTACCAGGCATGGATCGACACCCACTGACCCTGTGCGTCTACTGCGGCTCCAATGACAACGTGCCCCGCGCGTACCTCGACCTCGCCGACGCCGTGGGCGCGGGCCTGGCGGCGCGCGGCTGGTCGCTGGTGTGGGGCGGGTCCTCGGCGGCGATGATGGGCGCGCTCGCCCGCGCCGCGCGCCGCGGCGGGGCGAAGACCGTCGGGGTCATCCCGCAGGGCCTGGTCGCCCTGGAGAAGGCCGACCCCGAGGCCGACGAGCTGCTGGTCGTGGACACCATGCGCGAGCGCAAGCGGCTGATGGACGAGCGCGCCGACGCCTTCATCGCGCTGCCCGGCGGACTGGGCACCTGCGAGGAGCTGTTCGAGGTGTGGACCTCGCGCTACCTGGGGATGCACACCAAG
The DNA here is from genome assembly GCF_053813445.1 of Actinokineospora lacus. Lineage (NCBI taxonomy): Bacteria > Bacillati > Actinomycetota > Actinomycetes > Pseudonocardiales > Pseudonocardiaceae > Actinokineospora > Actinokineospora lacus. Next base: position 174,835 of record NZ_JBQERA010000003.1, on the reverse strand, counting down.
CCGGTGGTCCTGCTCGACCCGGACGACCACTGGGCCGGGCTGCTGGAGTGGACCCAGAACCTGGCGGGCCGCGGGTTCACCAGCCAGGGCGCCCTGGACGCGCTGGCCGTGACCAGGACCGTCGAGGAGGCGCTGGACGCCTGCGTTTAGGCGGTCCTGTGTTTAATCGGCCCTGTGTTAAGCGGCTCTGTGTTAGGCGCCCCGCGTTCAGGCCGCCGGGTCGTTGGAGCGCTTGTGGTAGGAGTCGACGTACTCCTGGCCGGACAGCTCCATGATCGCGTACATGATCTCGTCGGTCACCGCGCGGCGGATCGGCAGGGAGTTGGCCAGGCCCTCGTAGCGGTCGAAGTGGATGGGCTCGCCGAAGCGGACCTCGACGCGGGCGCGGCGCGGGAACTTCGCGCCCGCGGGCAGCATTTTATCGGTGCCGACCAGGCCGACCGGGACGACCGGGACCCGGTGCTCCAGGGCCAGCTGGGCCACGCCGGTCCGGCCGCGGTGCAGCTTGCCGTCCAGGGAGCGGGTGCCCTCGGGGTGGATGGCGAAGGCGTCGCCGCGGGTGAGGACCTCGCCCGCCACGTCGAGGGAGGCCAGGGCGGCGCGGCTGTTGTCGCGGTCGACCGGGATGGCGCCCAGGGCGCTGAACAGGGTGCCGACCATGCGCTTGCGCGGCGAGCCGCCCTGGAAGTACTCGGCCTTGGCCAGGAAGAACACCCGCCGGGGCAGCATCATCGGCACGATGAAGCTGTCCATCACCGAGAGGTGGTTGATGGCCAGGATCACCGGCCCCTTGGCGGGCACCAGCTCCGCGCCGGTGACCACCGGACGCAGGATCAGCCTCGCCAGGGACGAGAGCGTGACACGCAGGGCGCGGTAGAACACGGCGAGTCCTCCTAGGTCCACCCCAACTGTAGTTGCCCCCCGGGGCGGCCACCGAGTCCGAGGAGACCTGCCTCACGTCCTACCATCGGCAGTCGTGACTGTCCTCCGGTTCGGTGGGCGCGAGGTCCCCCAGGCCCGCGCCCTCGTCATGGCGATCGTCAACCGCACCCGGGACTCCTTCTACGACAACGGCGCGACCTTCGCCGCCTCCGCCGCGCTCGCCGCCGTCGACCGGGCGGTCGCCGAGGGCGCCGACATCGTCGACATCGGCGGGGTGCGGGCCGGGTCGCACGGGGAGACCGTCGACGCCGCCGAGGAGGCCCGCCGGGTGGTGCCGCTGGTCGCCGCGGTGCGCGAGCGGCACCCGGACGTGGTGATCAGCGTCGACACCTGGCGGCACGAGGTGGGCGCCGAGGTGTGCGCGGCGGGGGCGGACCTGATCAACGACACGTGGGCGGGCGTCGACCCGCGGCTGGCCGAGGTGGCCGCCGAGCACGGCGTGGGCATCGTCTGCTCGCACACCGGCGGCGCGGCGCCGCGGACGGACCCGCACCGGGTGCGCTACGACGACGTGGTCGCCGAGGTGGTGGCCGAGCTGGTCGGGCGCGCGGAGCGGATGGTGGCCATCGGGGTGCCGCGCGCGGGCGTGCTGATCGACCCGACGCACGACTTCGGGAAGAACACCTGGCACGGGCTGGCCCTGCTGCGCAGGCTGGACGAGCTGGTCGGCACGGGGTGGCCGGTGCTCATGGCGGTGTCCAACAAGGACTTCATCGGCGAGACCCTCGGCGTCGAGGTGGGCGATCGGGTCGACGGGACCCTCGCGGCGACGGCGGTCGCGGCGTGGACCGGCGCCCGGGTGTTCCGCGCGCACGAGGTCCGCCGGACGCGGCACGTGGTGGACATGGTGGCGGGCATCGCCGGGACGCGCCCGCCCGCGCGGGCTGTGCGGGCGCTGGCATGACGATGCTGCGCGCGACCTGGCAGAGTCCGGAGTGGACGGTGTCGCAGCTGGTGCTGGCCAAGGGCGCCCGCACGGTGAGCGTCGTGCTGCCCGCGCTGGACGAGGAGGCCACGGTGGCCGCCGTGGTGGCCTCCGTACGGCCCCTGCTGGGCACCCTGGTCGACGAGCTGGTGGTCCTCGACTCCGGCTCCGTCGACCGGACCGTCGAAGTCGCCGTCGCCGCGGGCGCGCGCGTGGTCCGCCGCGAGGACGTCCTGCCCGACCTGCCGTGCCTGCCCGGCAAGGGCGAGGTCCTGTGGCGCTCCCTGGCCGCGACCACCGGCGACCTGCTCGTGTTCCTGGACTCCGACCTGGTCGACCCGGACCCGGCGTTCGTCCCGACCCTGCTCGGCCCCCTGCTGGTGGCCTCCGGCGTGCACCTGGTGAAGGGCTTCTACCGCCGCCCCCTGCGCGTGGAGACCACCGACCACGGCACCGGCGGCGGCCGCGTCACCGAACTGCTCGCCCGCCCGGTCCTGGCCGCCCTGCGCCCGGAGCTCTCCGGCGTCATCCAGCCCCTGGGCGGGGAGTACGCGGCCACCCGCGCGTTCCTGGAGTCGGTCCCGTTCGCGGGCGGCTACGGCGTGGAGATCGGCCTGCTGCTCGACGCCCACACCCGGCACGGGGTCGACGGCATCGCCCAGGTCAACCTGGGCGTCCGCAAGCACCGCAACCGCTCCCTGCTCCAGCTGGGCATCATGGCCCGCCAGATCCTCGGCACCGTCTTCACCCGCTGCGGCGTCCCCGTCGAGTCCGACACCCTCACCCAGTTCGTCCAGGTCGCGGGCCAGTGGCTCCCGGACACCGTCACCGTCCCCGTCTCCGACCGCCCCCCGATGCGCGAGGTCCTGGCGCGCAAGCTGTGAGGTTCAGCCGGCTTCCTCGGCGAGCGCCCACTGCTCCCGTTTGCCCGCAGGCCGGAGCGAACCAGCCAAGCCTTCATGCGCGCCCCTCCGCTGGGACTCCGATTACGTGGGGTTGCCCGCTGGTGACTGGAGTTCGTCCAGCGCGCGTTCGGCCAGCCAGCGGTCGCGGTAGTAGCCGGGTTGGGCCACCAGGGTGCTGTGGGGGCCTTGCTGGGTCACGCGGCCCGCTTCCAGGACGACGATCTCGTCGGCGGCGGGGAGGGCGGCGAGGCGGTGGGTGGCGATCACGACCGCGCCCGGGTAGGTGAGGACGTCGGCCAGCAGGGCGTCGGCTGCGGTGGGGTCCAGGCCCTCGGCCGGCTCGTCCAGGAGGAGGACGTCGGGGCGGGCGGTGAGGGCGCGGGCCAGGAGCAGGCGGGCGCGCTGGCCGCCGGAGAGGCTGGTGTCGTCCACCTCGGTGCTCCAGGGGAGGCCGAGCAGGTCCACCGGGGTGGCGCCGGTGCCGAGCAGGACGTTGTCACGCAGGGTGGCGGTGAAGACGTGGTCGGTGGCGAAGGTGCCGCGCACCCGGTCGGGGTGGGCGGCGATGGCGGTTCCGGCCGTGGGGGCGCGGGTGCCCGCGATGAGGGCCAGCAGGGTGCTCTTGCCCGACCCGCTGGGCCCGACCACGCCCACCTTGCGGCCGGGTGGCAGGTCGAAGTCCACATCGGACAGGGCGTTGGGGCGGCCGGGGTAGGCGACGGTGGCGGAGCGGAGGGTGACGCGGTCGCCGGTGGTCGCGGGGCTGTCGGGTTCGGCGGTGGTCAGCTCGCGCAGCCGGGCCAGGGCGGCGCGGGCCTGGGGCCAGCGGCGGGCGGCGGTCACGGTGGGGGTGGCCACCTCGAACACCGCGAGCAGGCCGAGGACCACCGCGGCCATCGTCGGCAGGCCCTGGTGGCTGGTCAGCAGGCCCGCGGTCAGCGCGGTGGCGGCGCCGATCACCGGAACGGCCGTGCCGCCGTCGGGGGAGCGGTCGACGGCGGCGATCCGGGCCGAGGTGGCGGCGGCGCGGTCCCGGAACTCGGCGGTGGCGCCGAAGACGGCCAGGTCGTGGGCCCCGCCGATCAGGTCGGTGGCCTGCTCGGCCAGCCGGGCGCGCAGGGTCGGGCCGGGGTCGCGGCGTCGGGTCGTGAGGTGGGCGAGGACGGCGACCACGGCGAGCCCGCCCGCGACAACCAGGCCCGCTCTCGGGTCGACCAGCAGCACCGCGCCGGTCGCGGTGGCACCGACCAGCAACGCGGTGATCCACGGCAGCGCGCACCGGAGAACGGCGTCCTGCACCGCGTCCACATCGGACATCAGCCGGGACAGGGCGTCGCCGTGGGAGAGGGCGCTGGTGCCGGCGGCCAAGGCGTCGTAGAGGCGTCCGCGCAGCTCGGCCAGGTAGTCGAGCACGGCCCGATGCCCGGCGAGGCGTTCGGCGTACCGCAGCACACCGCGCCCCAGGGCCAGCGTGCGAACGAGGACGATCGCCACCGCCAGCGCCCCCAGCGGCGGGTGCTCGGCGGCGCGCAGCAGCAGCCAGCCCGCCGTCGCCATCAGGCCGACACCCGCCAACTCGGCGGCCGTGGCGGCGGCGGCGGCTGCGGCTGCGGCGAGAACCAGGGGTTTCACCGGACGCCCCCGTGCAGGCGGGCGACGCCCACCAGTTCGGCGGTCGCGGCGAGGATCGGGGATGTCACTGGATGACCCCGTCCCGGACGACGAGTACGCGGTCGGCTTCGTGGAGGAAGGCGGGGCGGTGGGCGACGACCAGTGAGGTCCGGTTCGCGGACAAGGCGCGCCAGGTGGTGAGCAGGGTGGCCTCGCCCGCGCCGTCGAGGTGGGCGGTGGGCTCGTCCAGCAGGACGACGGCGGCATCGGGACGGGCCAGGGCGCGGGCCAGCGCCACCCGCTGCGCCTGCCCGGTGGACAGGGTGCCGACGTCCAGGTCGCCGGACAGGGCGCCGAGGTCGGCGGAGGTCACAGCGGTGTCGACCGAGGGGCCGCCGATGGCGACGTTCTCCCGCAGCGAGCCCGCGAACAGCCACGGCCGCTGCGGCACCCACGCCAGGTGCGCCCGCCACGCGCCCGGGTCCAGCGCCCGCAGGTCGACCCCGCCCACCGTGACCCGGCCCGCCGACGGCGCCACCAGACCCAGCAGCACAGCCAACAACGTGCTCTTGCCCGACCCGCTCGGACCCACCACCGCGATCCGCTCACCCGGCGCGATGCGCAGACCGACGTCCCGCAGCACCGGATCTCTGTCCGAATAGGACACAGTCACCCGTTCGAAGACGATGTCCGAGGACCGGGGGTCGGGCGGCCGGGTGGTCCCGCGCACCGGCTGGCGCGGCACGGCCGTCGCCGCCGCCAGCGCGGCCAACCCGTCCGTGCTGGCGTGGAACCGCGCGCCCACCGCCCGCAGCGGCAGGTACGCCTCCGGGGCCAGCACCAGGATCAGCACCGCGGTGTGCGCGTCGACCCCGCCGGAGAGCAGCCGCAACCCCACCGGCACCGCCACCAGCGCCACCGACAGCGTCGCCACCAGCTCCAGCACCAGCGCCGACAGGAACGCCACCCGCAGCGTGCGCATGGTCAGGTCGGTGTGCGCGCGGGCCATGGCCCGCACCGTCTCCGACTGCGCCTGGGCCCGCTGGAACAGCCGCAGCGTCGGCAGTCCGCGCAGCACGTCCAGGAAGTGCCCGCCAAGACGAGCCAGCGCCGCCCACCGCGTGCGCGCCGCGGTGTGCGCCCCGACCAGCGCCGCGAACACCGGCACCAGCGGCAGCGTCAGGGCGACCACGGCCGCCGAGGTCACGTCGACGAAAGCCAGCCGTGCCAACACCGCCACCGGCACCGCCGCCGCGACCGCCAGCGCGGGCAGGTACCCGGCCAGGTACGGCCGCAGCGCGTCGAGCCCCTTCGTCAGCAGCGTCGCCGTCGCACCGGCCTCACCCGGCACCCCGTCGAGCACCCGCAGCCGCAGCGAGTGGCCCACCCGCGCGGCCACCCGCGCCGCGACGACCTCCCGCCCCCACCCGACCCCGGCCCGCACCACCAGCGCCCCACCCGCGACAAGCGCGGCGGAGACCGACGGCCCGACAAGGAAAGCCGCCACCAACTCGGCCTGCGCCAACACCACAGCCGCCGTCAGCACCCCGAAGACACCCAGAATCGCCAGATAGCAACTGATACCGGGGACGGCCTTCATCGGAGAACCGGACCGCGAAGGCGCATCGCGGCGAAGCGCGGCCGTCACCAGAACACCGGGGTTCGGTTGCGGTAGGCCCACCAGCACATGCCCTGGAAGGCCGCGACCAGTGGCAGCACCAGCACGGCGAACCACGACAGCACCGCCAGTGTCGCGGGCCCGGCCGCCGCGTCGGCCAGCGTCAGCGTGCCCGCCGGGTCCGCTGTGGACAGCAGGGCCACCGGTGCCCGCGCCGCGCCGATCACCAGGACCGGGAGCGCGCACGCCAGCCCGGTGCACAGTGCCGCCACCCCGCCGCTCAGCCGCCCGCCCGCCAGCACCAAGGCGATCACCGCGGCGGCCCCCGGCAGCGCGACCCACGGCCGCACCCCGTCGACGGCGACCACCGCGAGCACGACGACCACCCCCACGAGCCCGGCCGCGAGCCGCGTCAGCCGCACGACCAGCCGCCCGGCCCCCAACCCCGGCGACCGCCACACCAGGAACACCGCGCCGTGCGCGGCCACCAGGGCCGCGAACGCCAGCCCGCACACCACCGTCACCGGGGTCAGCACCGAGCCCACCCGGTGCCCGGAGGCGTCCAGCGGCAGCCCGGCCAGCAACGCCCCCTGGAACACGCCCCAGCCGAACGCGACGAACCCCGCCCCACCGACGATCAGCACGTCCCACCCCGCCTTGCCGCCCGCGTCCCACCGCCCGCGCAACTGCACCGCGGCGGTGTACGCGATCAGGCAGGCCAGCAGCGGCACCAGCACCGGGTACAGCGCCGAGAGCAGTTCGCCCTCCAGCCGGGGGAACGCCCCGAACAGCACCCCGACGGCGGCGACCAGCCACACCTCGTTGCCCAGGAAGAACGGCCCCGTCGCGGCGAGCACCGCGCGGCGCTGCTCGTGGGTGCGCCCGACCACCCGCATCAGCACCGCGGTGCCGTAGTCGGCACCCGCCAGGGCGAAGTACCCGGCGAACAACACGCCGAGCAGGGCGAACCAGAGGGTCACCATCCCCGCACCTCCCGCAAATCAGACTCCTTTGTGGACACGAGACCGTGTTTGGCGACTTTGTCGGGCAGGTGCGCGTCGGCGTTGGTCAGGCCCGCGAGGAGCTGCGCGGTCACCATGCCCGCACCTCCTTCGGGATGAATTCCTCCGTGGACACGGGACCGCGTTTGGCGACCTTGCTGAGCAGGCGCCAGTCGGCGATGGCCAGGCCCGCGAACAGCGCGCTGAACACGATCAGCGAGACGAGCATCGTGGTGGGGTCGGTCTGGCTGGCCGCGTCCTCGGTGCGCAGGAGGCCGTAGACCAGCCACGGCTGCCTGCCGATCTCCCGCAGCAGCCAGCCGCTGATGGCGGCGACGAACGGCCAGGGGATGGCCAGCACCGCCAGCCACAGCGCCCAGCGCGGCTGTCCGCGGAACAGGACCAGCAGCAGTGCCCAGGAGGTGAGCGCCAGCGTCTGGCCGATGAGCATCATCAGCGCGAGCGCCATCCCGAGCCCGGGGGGCGAGTCGAGCTTGGCGGGCTGCAGCTCGTCGATGATCGGCAGCTGGGCGAAGCCGAAGCCGATGGTCATCGGCGCGCCGATCGCCGCGGCGACCAGTCCCGTGCGCAGCGAGCGGCGGAAGAACTCGGTCTCGGCGGTGCCGCGCAGCAGGTGCCACGCGCTGATGCCCGCCATCACCGCCCCGCCCGCCAGCAGCGCGCCGGACAGGACGTGGCCGAGGGCGTCGCCGAAGGTCGGGTTGGTCAGCAGCGCCCCGAAGTCGGTCAGCCGCAGGACGCCGCCGCGCAGCTCGTAGCCGACCGGGTGCTGGAGGAACGCGTTCGCGGTCATGATCCACAGCGCCGAGGCGTACGCGGTGAGCGCGACCAGCCAGATCAGCGCCAGGTGCAGGCGCGGGTTGAGCCGGTCGAAGCCGAAGATCCACAGGCCGAGGAAGGTCGACTCCAGGAAGAACGCGACCAGCGTCTCCACCGCCAGCGGCGCGCCGAAGATGTCGCCCGCGAACGACGACAGCCCGCTCCAGTTCAGCCCGAACTGGAACTCCATGACGATCCCGGTGGCGATCCCGACCGCGTAGTTGATCACGTAGAGGTGGCCCCAGAACCGGGTCATCCGCATCAGCGTCGGGTCGCCGCGGACGACCGCGCGGGTCTGCGTGATCGCCACGAGGGTGACCAGGCCCAGCGTGAGCAGCACGAACAAGAAGTGGAACGAGGTCGTCACGGCGAACTGCAGCCGGGCGAGCACGACGGCATCCATAAGTCGTGACGCTACATGTAGCGTGTCTACATATGGAGCGATCCGCGCAAAGATCAGGGTGGGATCAGGGTTGCCCCCGAGAGCCGGGATCGGACCCGTCCGTAAGGTCCTCGACATGAAGGCCGATGCCCTCCGCGGCCACCTCGACGCGCTCCTGCTCGCCACGCTCGACGGCCACCGGCTGCACGGCTACGCCATCATCGAGGCGCTGCAGGAGCGCAGCGGCGGGGCGCTGGACCTGCCCACCGGCACCGTCTACCCCGCCCTGCGCAGGCTGGAGCGCGGCGGGCTGCTGCTCAGCGAGTGGAGCACCGTCGGCGGACGGCAGCGGCGCACCTACCGGCTCACCCCCGCGGGCACCCGCGCCCTGGCCGCCGAACGCGCGCAGTGGCGGGAGTTCACCGCGGCCATCGACACGATCCTGGGAGGCGGCCCGTGGCCGAGACCCGCCTGAGCGACCCGATCGCCGACTACCTCGCCGCGCTCGACGCCCGGCTGTCCGGACCCGCGAAGGCCAAGGCCGACCTGCTCGCCGAGGCCCGCGACGGCCTCGACGACGCCGCGGAGGCACACGCCGCCGCGGGCCACCCCGACCCGCGCGGGCAGGCCGTCGCCGAGTTCGGCGACCCGGCGCGCATCGCGCGGGCGTACCAGGCCGAGCTGGGGGTCGCCGAGGGCGCGCGGACCCTGCGCTCGGTGCTGCTGGCCATCCCGGTGATCCACGCGCTGTGGCAGGTCAACGAGCTGGTCTGGATCGGCTCGTGGCGCGACTACGGCCCGCGCCCGCCGGACTGGTACGGGATCGTCGCCCAGGTCCAGAGCCTGGCGGGCTGGGTGGTGGCCGGGCTGCTCGTGGTGGCGCTGGTCGCCGTGCGGGTGCTCAGCAGGCGCGCGGTCGACACCCGGCGCCTGGGGCGGGCCGCGGCGCTGCTGGCCGTGGCCGGGTCGGTCGTGCTGCTCGCCACGCTGCTCGCGCTGCTGGGGGTCTCCATCGGGGTCGACATCGACGTGCTGATGGTGCCCTGGCCATGCCTGTTGGCGGGCGCGGTGATCTTCGCGGTGCACTGGCGGCTGCTGGTGCTCTCGCACCGCTCGCTGCGGTCCACGGCGGGTTAGCGATGCGCGGTGGGGTGCCGGCGTGTCACCATCGGCCCCGTGACCTCCGCTCTCGTGTACCTCGTCGTCATGGTCCTGGTGGCGGCCGTGGTGTTCCTCCTCGCCTCGGTGATCTTCGGCCGCGGCGAGGAACTGCCCGCCCTGCCCCCCGGCGCCTCACCGACCAGGCTGCCCGGCGAGGCCCTGACCGGCGAGGACCTGCGCGGCGTGCGCTTCCAGCTCGTCCTGCGCGGATACAAGATGAGCGAGGTGGACTGGGTGCTGCGGCGCACGGGGGAGGAACTGGACGCCCTGCGCGCCCGGGTCGCCGAACTGGAGGCCGCGCGGGCCCCGGAGGCTGTGGACCGGTGATCGAGGTCGTCGAGCGCGTCGACATCGTCGCCCCCGCCGCCGTCGTCTGGGCCGCGGTGACCGACTGGCACCACCAGGGCTCGTGGATGCTCGGCACCCGCGTGCGCGTGACCTCCGGTGACGGCCGGTCCGTCGGCTCCCGCCTGTGGGCGCGAACCGGTGTCGGCCCCCTGGGGTTCACTGACCGCATGGAGATCACCCACTGGGAGCCGCCGGTGGCGTGCGAGGTCACCCACGTCGGCAAACTGGTCCGCGGGGTGGGCGGCTTCACCGTCGAGCCGCGCGGGGTCAGCCGCAGCACGCTGGTGTGGTGGGAGCGCCTTGAGCCGCCGCTGGGCCGGGTGGGCGCCCTCGGCTGGCGCGTGACCGGCCCCGCCTTCCGCCTCGGCGTCCGCCACTCCCTGCGCCGCTTCGCCGACTTCGCCGAGGCCCGCGCGTGAGCGACCGGTGCGGCTGGGCGAACACCGCGGAGTACGTCACCTACCACGACGACGAGTGGGGGACACCCCTGCGCGGCGTCCACGAGATGTACGAACGCGTGAGCCTGGAGGCGTTCCAGTCGGGCCTGTCGTGGATCACGATTCTGCGCAAGCGCCCCGCCTTCCGCGCCGCCTTCGCGGGCTTCGACCCGGCCGTGGTGGCGAAGTACGCCGACGCCGACGTCACCCGCCTGCTGGCCGACGCCGCCATCGTCCGCAACCGCGCCAAGATCGACGCCACCATCCGCAACGCCCAAGCCGTCCTGGACCTCGACGTCCCCCTGGACGAGCTCCTGTGGTCCTTCGCCCCCACCACCCCCCGCCCCCGCCCCGCCACCCTGGCCGACGTCCCCGCGATCACCCCGGAGTCCAAGGCCATGGCCAAGGAGCTCAAACGCCGGGGCTTCGCCTTCGTCGGCCCCACCACCTGCTACGCCCTCATGCAGGCCACCGGCATCGTCGACGACCACATCACCACCTGCTGGCGCGCCGATTAAATGACCAGATCATCTGTTCGCGTTGACAGATGATCTGGTCATTGGCACACTTTTCCTGTGCTTTTTGAACCGCGCCTGGATGACGACGACCACAAGGTCATCGCGGAGATCGACGATGCCCGTGAACAACTGCGACACCAGCTACGGGCTCCTCGACGGTGGAAAGGCCAGCTGCGCCGCAACCTCAAGGCCAGGGCTATCCAGGGGTCGAACAGCATCGAAGGCTACGAAGTGTCGCTGGATGACGCGATCGCCCTCATGGAGGACGAGGAGCCCCAAGACGCTGACCATCGCACGTCACTGGAGATCATCGGCTATCGCAACGCCTTGACCTATGTCCAGGAATTGGCGAACGATCCGCATTTCAGGCTCGATGAGACGCTACTGCGCAGTCTCCACTTCATGATGCTGGGCCATGACCTGGCGAAGAGCCCTGGCCGCTACCGCCAGAACGTCACCTATGTGCTTGACGAGGAGACAGGCGAGATCGTCTACGAGGGCCCCGACCATTCCCTCCTCGAGGACCTGATGGCCGGACTCATCGACGATCTGCGCGGGGCGGATGGCTGTCCGCCTTACGTCCGAGCGGCGATGGCACACCTGAACCTCGTCATGATCCATCCGTTCCGGGACGGCAACGGTCGGATGGCGCGGGCGCTTCAGACCCTGGTCCTCGCGCGTGAGCAGGTGATCACCCCGGAGTTCAGCAGCATTGAGGAGTGGCTGGGTCGCAACACCGCCGCGTATTACGCGGTGCTTGCAGAGGTGGGCAAGGGTGCGTGGAATCCGTCGGCTGAGACCGGCGCGTGGGTCAGGTTCAATCTCGCTGCCCACCACATGCAGGCCCAGACCGTCCTGCGCAGGGTCGGGGACGCGTCCCGGCTGTGGGGTGAGATCGACAGGATCACGCTTCGCCACGGCTTTCACGAGCGGGTCGGATACGCGCTCTACGACGCCATGGTCGGCTTGCGGGTTCGCCGGGCGAGCTACGCGCGGCAGGCGGAACTGGAGACGGGAGCCGCAGGCCGGGACCTGCGCGCGCTTGTCACAGCCGGGCTGCTGGCCCCTCGCGGCGAGACCAAGGGGCGCAGCTACGCCGCCTCGGCTGAGTTGCGCGCTGTGCGTGATCGGGTCGCGCAGGACAAGCGGGCGCTGATCAACCCCTACACCGGCACCGCGCAGTCGGTCACGGAGTTGCGGGCGTGGGCTAGCGGCCGGTGAAGTCCGGGGTGCGCTTGGCCACGAAGGCGTCGACGGCCTCGCGGTGGTCGGCGGTCCGGCCTGCCTCGGCCTGGGTCCGTCCCTCGACCGCCAAGCCGTCCGCCAGCGTGCCCCCGGCCGACGCCAGCAGCGCCTCCTTGATCTTGGCGTACGCGGTGGTCGGGCCTGCCGCCATGCGCGATGCCAGGGCCTGGGCGGTGGGCAGCACCTCGGCGGCGGGGACCACCTGGGTCACCATGCCCACCCGGAGCGCCTCCTCGGCGTCGACCGGCTTGGCGAGCAGCATCATCTCCATGGCCCGGCCGTACCCGATCAGCCGAGGCAGGGTCCAGGACGCGCCCGAGTCGGCGGTCAGGCCGACGTTGGCGAAGGCCATCAGGAACTTCGCGCCGTCGGAGGCGATCCGCAGGTCGCACGCGTAGGCGAAGGAGGCTCCCGCCCCGGCCGCCATGCCGTTGACCGCGGCGATGACTGGCTTCGGCAGCGTCGTGATGGCCGTCACAATCGGGTTGTAGTGGGCCTCGACCGTCGACAGCGGGGCCGGGTCGCCCGCGGCCAGGAGGGTCATGTGCTCCTTGAGGTCCTGCCCGGCGCAAAAGGCCTTGCCCGCGCCGGTCAGGACGACGGCGCGGACCGAGGGGTCCGCCGCGGCGTCGGTCAGGGCCGCCAGCAGGGACTCCTTAAGCCGCACGGTCAGCGAGTTGAACGCCTCCGGGCGGTTCATGGTCAGCGTCCGGACGCCGTCGCGGTCGTCAATGAGCAGCTCGGTCAAAGCACCCTCCGGAGTTGGTCAGGCAGCAGTCGACGAACTCTGCCGCGGATGGGCCCAGGCGGGCGGTGTTTGTGTCGAAGAACTCCGCGGCCGAGGTGCCCGGCCACGCGGCGGGCAGCAGCTCCGAGGGCAGCCCCGGGTCGCGGAACAGGAACTTGCGCCACTCGTGCAGCAGGCGCTGGCAGGCGGCGAAGGAGGCCGCCGGGTCCGCGGCGTCCACAGCGGACATCCGCGGCCGCCAGGCCGCCACGAACGCGGCGTACTCCGCGCCGAGGGAGGACAGGTCCCAGGCGGTCGCGGCCAGGTCGGCGTCGTCGCCCTCCAGGGCGCCGTGGAACACCCGGGCGGTCACCGACTCGGCCGCCAGCACCTCGGCCAGCCCGGCCGACGGCCGCGGGGCCACCCAGGTGGCTGGGCCGAGGGGGCCGTAGCCGAGCAGGCGGAGCGAGGAGGTCAGCCGGTCGCGGGCGGTGCGCGCGGGCAGCTCGGGCAGGGCCACCACGTGCCAGCGGCCGTCCCATGTGGAGGCGCCCAGCCGGTAGATCCGCCCGCCGACCTCGTCGAGGCGGCGCTCCGCCCTCGGGGTCAGCGCGTAGCCGGGCCCCTCGGGCAGCCGCCGGGGCGCCAACCAGCCCTGGCGCACCATTCTGGACACCGCGGTCCGGATCGCGGGCGCGCCGAAGTCCAGCGGCGCCAGCAGCCGCACCAGGGCGGCGATGGTCACCGCCCCGCCACGGCCGCGCAGGTAGGCGCCGTAGACGTCGAACAGGGCCGATCGGGCACGCACGTGACGGGAGTCTGTCAGCCCGAACCGGCCGCGCGCCACATCATGGCCGGTCACCGACACGCGATGATCGGTTCCGATTTCACCGCCGCGAGCGGATAGGGGAGAATGGCCACGGCCCGGCCGGTTGACTCCCGGCCTGGTAGGCAGGCTATGACGGAGGGAGCACGCTATGGCGGCCATGAAGCCCCGGACCGGAGACGGTCCCCTTGAGGTGACTAAGGAGGGCCGGGGCATCGTGATGCGCGTCCCGCTGGAGGGCGGCGGACGCCTCGTCGTCGAGATGACTCCGGAAGAAGCGGGCAACCTCGGCGAGGCCCTGAAGAACGCTGTCGGCTAGACCCGCGCCTCTCCCCGACCCATCCCCACCCCGGAGGACCGCTTGCCCACGCCGGTGCCCACGGTGCCATCGCCGCTGCCGTCAGTCGAGGTGGCGGCCGCGCCGCGCGCAGGCGTGCCCGTCATCGCGCTCGCCCGTCGAGCCGACGACGGCGACCCGCCCACCTTCGGCGACCCGGCGCTGAGCCGGGAGTGGGTGGCGGCGGTCGGCCTGACCGGCAAGGCGGGCGAGGTCCAGCAGGGCCCGTCCGGCGCGGGCACGCGCTGGGCGGTCGGGATCGGCGCGGGCACCGCGGCCGACTGGCGGGCCGCGGGCGCCGCGCTGGCGCGGGCGGCCCGCGACCGGCTGACCGAGGCCGACGACGCGTCCGCGCGCTCCGTCCAGCTCGAACTGCCCGCCGACGCCGACACGGACGCGGTCTCGGCGTTCGTGCGCGGCGTGCTGCTCGGCGGGTACCGCTTCGCCGTGACCGGCGACGAGCCGCCGCCGCGGCTGCGCGGGCTGCGGCTGGTGGTGTCCGATCCGGACCGCCGGGCGCTGATCGGCCGGGCCGCGGAGCGGGCGGCGGTGCTGGCCGCGGCCACCGCCTTCGCCCGCGACCTGGCCAACACCCCGTCCAACGTCAAGGCGCCGGACTGGCTGGCCAGGACCGCGGCCAGGGCGGCGGGCAAGGTGTCCGGTGTGGACGCCGTGGTCCGCGACGAGCGCTGGCTGGCCGAGCGCGGCTTCGGCGGGCTGCTGGCCGTGGGCGGCGGCTCGGCACGTCCGCCGCGCCTGCTCGAGCTCTCCTACGGCACCGGCACCGGCCCGCACCTGGTGCTGGTCGGCAAGGGCATCACCTTCGACACCGGCGGCATCTCGGTCAAGCCCGCCGACGGCATGCACCTCATGCGCACCGACATGGCGGGCGGCGCCGCGGTGATCGCCGCGGTCATCGCCATCGCCCGGCTGGAGCTGCCCGTGCGCGTCACCGGCCTGGTGCCGTGTGCGGAAAACCACATCTCCGGCTCGGCCTACCGCCCCGGCGACATCGTCACCCAGTACGGCGGCAAGACCACCGAGGTCACCAACACCGACGCCGAGGGCCGCATGGTCCTCGCCGACGCGCTGACCTACGCCCACGCCGACCTCGGCGCCGACGTGCTGGTCGACGTCGCCACCCTCACCGGGGCGATGAAGGTCACCCTGGGCGTGCGCACCGGCGGCCTGTTCGCCACCGACGACGACCTGGCCGCGCGGGTGAGCGCTGCGGGCGAGCGCATGGGCGAGGCGTGGTGGCGGATGCCACTGCTGGCCGAGTGCGCCGACGACGTCGTCTCCACCATCGCCGACCTGCGCCAATGCCCGCCAGGGCCGGGCGGCATCACCGCGGCGCTGTTCCTGCGCGAGTTCACCGGCGGCCTGCCGTGGGCGCACCTGGACATCGCGGGCCCGGCGCGCGCGGACAAGACCTACGGCGACGTCGTGCCCGGGGCGACCGGGTTCGGCGCGCGCACGCTGGTGGAGCTGGCCGAGTCGTTCTCCGGCTGGGCGAAGAGCCGGTCCAGGATCGCGAACTTGGCCACGAACACCGGCAGCCCGCCGAGCACGTAGGCCAGGTTGAGCACCAGCGACCGGGTGCCGCGGTCGCTGACGAGCGGCCCGAGCAGCGCGTCGGCCGCGGTGGTGAACCCGACCGACACCAGCCCGCCCAGCCCCGTGACCACCAGGTAGCCCACCACCTGGCGCGTCAGCCGCGGGCGGCCCCGCTGACCCCACGCCCACCACCGGATCATCACGAAGTGCGGCACGGCGCCCACGACGAAGCCGATGGTGCTGGCGGCCAGCGCGTCCACCGTGGCGTGCGCGTACAGCGCCCACAGGACCAGCTGGGTGATGCCGGTCGCCACCAGCGAGGCCACGGCGTAGCGGGTGAACCGGGGACGTCGGGTGTCCACAGAGACCACCGTAAGCGTCACCGCCTGACCGATCTCTCAGCCGCCCGGTACACCGCCACCGTCTGCTCGGCCACCGTGGTCCAGGAGAACTCCCGCTCGGCCAGCCTCCGACCGGCCGCGCCCAGCTCAGCGGCCCAGGACGGGTCGGCCAGGACCCGGTTGACCGCGGCGGCCAGATCGGCCTCGTAGGCGCCGGGATCGGGTCCGTAGTGGACCAGCAGCCCGGTCTCGCCGTCGGCCACGACCTCCGGGATGCCGCCCACGTCCGAGGCCACCACCGCGGTCGAGCAGGCCATCGCCTCCAGGTTGACGATCCCCAGCGGCTCGTAGACCGACGGGCACACGAACACCGTCGCCGCGCTGAGGAACTGGCGCAGCTCGGCGGCGGGCAGCATCTCCTGGACCCAGTGCACGCCCGGCCGGGACTCGGCCAGCCGGGCCACGGCGGCCCGGGTCTCCTCGGCGATCTCCGGGGTGTCCGGCGCGCCCGCGCACAGCACGACCTGGGCGTCCGGGGCGAAGGCGTGCGCGGCGGCGACCAAGTGGCGCAGGCCCTTCTGCCGGGTGATCCGCCCGACGAACAGCACGATCGGCCGGTCGGGGTCCACGCCGTGGCGGCGCAGCGCGTCGGTCTCGGCGACCGGGTGGTACTCGGTGGTGTCGATGCCGTTGCGGACCACGTGCACGCGGGCGGGGTCGAGGTCCGGGTAGCAGTCGAGCACGTCGGTGCGCATGCCCTCGCTGACGGCGATGATCGCGTCCGCGGCTTCGTAGGCGGACTGCTCGACCCACGACGACAGGCGGTAGCCGCCGCCGAGCTGCTCGGCCTTCCACGGCCTGCGCGGCTCCAGGGAGTGCGCGGTGATCACGTGGGGGATGCCGTGCAGCAGCGCGGACACGTGGCCCGCGAAGTTGGCGTACCAGGTGTGGGAGTGCACCAGGTCGACCCCGGCGGTGGCCGCCGCCATCGACAGGTCCGTCGACAGGGTCCGCAGGGCGGCGTTGGCCCCGGGCAGGGTGTCGTTGTGGGCGACCGCGTCGGCGCGGGGCCCGCCGAAGCAGTGCACGTCCACCTCGACCAGCTCACGCAGCCGCGGCACGAGGAACCCCACGTGCACGCCCGCGCCGCCGTAGATCTCCGGCGGGTACTCCCTGCTCAGCAATCCGATGCGCACGCGGCCACCGTAACCGCTGGGGACATGGGCGAACGCATTGCGGCGGGTGGGTTAACGCGGGATCAACCGGCCACCGACAGCGGTGTTCCATCTGGCAGTGATCCGCTCGCTGCGGTTAGGGTCACCTCGTGAAAGGGCAGCCGCGTGTACTCGGAATCGTGCTCGCGGGCGGCGAGGGCAAGCGGCTCTGGCCGCTGACCGCCGACCGGGCCAAACCAGCCGTGCCCTTTGGCGGCAACTACCGCCTCGTGGACTTCGTGCTGTCCAACCTGGTCAACGCCGGGTTCCACCAGCTGTGCGTGCTGACCCAGTACAAGTCGCACTCCCTCGACCGGCACATCTCGACCACGTGGCGGCTGTCCAACGTGCTGGGCCAGTACGTGACCCCGGTGCCCGCCCAGCAGCGCCTGGGCAAGCGCTGGTACACCGGCAGCGCCGATGCCATTTATCAGTCGTTGAACCTCGTCTACGACGAGCAGCCCGACTACATCGTCGTCTTCGGCGCCGACCACGTGTACCGGATGGACCCCGAGCAGATGCTCGACCACCACATCGAGGCGCAGGCGGGGGTGACCGTCGCGGGCATCCGGGTGCCGAGGGCGGAGGCGCGCGCGTTCGGCTGCATCGACTCCGACGCCACCGGCCGCATCACCGGCTTCCTGGAGAAGCCCGCCGACCCGCCGTCGGTGCCCGACGACCCGGACGTCACCTTCGCGTCGATGGGCAACTACATCTTCTCCACGCGGACGCTGCTGGAGGCCCTGCGCGCCGACGCCGCCGACCCCGACTCCGTGCACGACATGGGCGGCGACATCATCCCGATGCTGGTCAACGCCGGTGTGGCGCACGTCTACGACTTCGACCACAACGAGGTCCCCGGCGCCACCGAGCGCGACCGCGGGTACTGGCGCGACGTGGGGACCATCGACGCCTACTACGACGCGCACATGGACCTGGTCTCCCCGCACCCGGTGTTCAACCTCTACAACCGCGAGTGGCCCATCCGCACGGCCACCCCGCCGCTGCCGCCCGCCAAGTTCGTGCACGCGGGCATCGCCACCGACTCGATCGTCGGGCCGGGGTCGATCATCTCCGGGGCCACGGTGACCCGGTCGGTCATCTTCTCCGACGTCGTCATCGAGGACGGCGCGGTGGTGGAGGGCAGCGTGCTGCTGCCGGGCACCCGCGTGGGCAAGGGCGCGACCGTGCGCCGGGCGATCCTGGACAAGAACGTGGTGGTCGCCGACGGTGTGCGCATCGGCGTGGACCCGGAGCTGGACCGCGCGCAGTACACCGTCAGCGCGGGCAACATCGTGGTCTTGGGGAAGGGCTTCCGGGCCGAGTGAGGCGGGCCGGGTGAGGTCAGTCGTTCTTGGCCGCGACGAGCAGGCCCTCGTCCATCACCAGTGGGACCAGGTAGTCGTCGGTCCGCACGGCCCGGACCAGCTCGGGTAACCCCGAGACGTCGGCGAAGGCCAGCACCCCGCCCGGGCGCAGCAGGCGCATGGCCTGCTGGTGGTAGTCCAGGTAGTCCGCCTTGGCGGCGTCGACGAACAGCAGGTCGTAGCCGCCGTCGGTGAGCCGGGGCAGCACGTCGGTGGCCCGGCCCATGATGAGCCGGGTGCGACCCGGCGGGATGCCTGCTCCGCGCAGCACCCGCTTGGCCTCGGCCAGGTGCTCGGGCTCGATGTCGATGGACGTCAGCACCCCGTCGGGGACCATGCCGCGCAGCAGGTAGAGCGCGCTGACCCCGGCCCCCGTGCCGATCTCGACGACCGCCTTCGCCCGCAGTACGGTGGCGAGGAACCGCAGCGCGGCGCCCGCTTTCGGGCCGATGGGCGGGCAGCCCAGCGCCGCCGCGCGCGCCCGCGCGGCCGTGAGCGTGTCGTCCTCGACGACCCCCGCCTGCACGGCGGACGAATCGGGTGCCACGGGAAGGCAGATTAGCGCCGCGGGTCCCGGATGCGGGTGAATCTGATCGGAAGGTCACCTCGCCGACGATTTCTCAGGGAGGTCTCAGGTCACTCTCACGGTCACCACATCGACGCCCGGCATGCTGGTCGCAGACGGCGGGGATGTCGAAAGCGGGGGAACAAAGTGCGGCAGGGAATCGTTGATCAGGCGAACAGCCTCCAGGAGGTGCGGGTTCCCACGATGACGCAGACGCAGACGGTCCCGGTCGAGGACGTGGAGTGGGTGACCCCGTCCTGGGACGAGGTCGTCCGCGAGCACGCCGACCGGGTGTACCGGCTGGCCTACCGGCTCTCGGGCAACAAGTACGACGCCGACGACATCACCCAGGACGTCTTCATCAAGGTGTTCCGGTCGCTGAACTCGTACAAGCCGCAGACCTTCGAGGGCTGGCTGCACCGCATCACCACCAACATCTTCCTCGACATGGTCCGCAGGCGCGGCCGGGTCAAGATGCACGCCCTGCCCGACAACGACGAGCGCATCAAGGGCGAGGACCCCAGCCCCGAGGAGATCTACACCGACACCCACCTCGACCCGGACCTGCAGGCCAGCCTCGACGAGCTGCCCCCGGACTTCCGGGCCGCCGTCGTGCTCTGCGACGTCGAGGGCCTGTCGTACGAGGAGATCGGCGCGACCCTCGGGGTTAAGCTGGGGACCGTGCGCAGCCGAATCCACCGGGGACGACAGGCGCTGAAGGCGTCGCTCGAGCGCCGCAGGGCGCTGGGCGCCGCACAGGAGGCCGCCTCATGACCCTCGACCGCGGTTGGGCGCTGCCTGAGCAGCACCTGCTGCCGGACGCGGTGGTCGCCTTCGTCGACGGCGAACTCGGCCTCACCGCGCACGAGCGCGTGGCCAGCCACGCGGCGCGCTGCGCGTGCTGTTCGGCGGAGATCAGCGCGCAGCGGCAGGCGCGCGCCGCCGTGCGCGGCGCGGGCACCCCCGGCGCGTCGGCCGGGCTGCTGGCCGCGCTGCGGGCGATCCCGCAGGAAGTGGAGCTGCCCGCCGCGCCCGATGGGCTGGCGGTGACCCGGGACGGGCAGCTGGTCTCGGTGCAGCGGCCGGAGGCGTTCGCCGGTGGGGAGCCGCTCGGGTCCTCCACCCGGCTGGGCGATGGCCGGGCCGTGCTGGGCCGCCGGACCGGGGCCGGGGTCGTGGTGTCCGGTCTGGTGTTGGGGGCGTTGGCCCTGGTGAACACGGGCGCGGCGCCCGCCTGGATGCAGACGCCTGCCGCGAGCGACGTGGAGCTGGTCAGCTCGGTGGGCTTCCGGCTGATGTCCGCCCGCTGACGTCGGGTCACTGACGTCGGGGTTGGAACGGTGTGGGTCGGAGCAGGCGGTGGGGACTGCCCCGCCGCCGGTTGTGTGAAGGTTTGTCAGTGCCCGGAGGCTTCCCTGGTGCCCAGGGAAGCCTCCGTTCGCGTGCCCGATTCCCGCCGATCCCCGCGTTCGTCACCGCCGGCGTCACCGCTGGCCTCGTTGCGGGCTCGCCGGCGCCGTTGGCCGAGTTGAACAGGCATTTCACTGGGGGCAGGGCATTCTGAGGGCGATGAGCGAGCAGCTGCCTTTCGTGCCGGACGTTCCGGATGACCAGCGGGTCGGGCCCCGGCCGTTGAGCAGGCCCGCGGTCGATCCGGCGGAGACCGCTGTCTTCGGGCGCCCTGCCGGGGTCGAGGGGGCGTTCGCGGCCGGTGGCGGCGGGGTGCCGCCGGTCGACGGGGCGCGGCAGGGCCCGCCCACGCCCGCCGCGCTGGAGTCGGCGTTCGGGCGTCCGGACGGGCAGGCCGAGACGCTGCAGCGGCCCCCGGGGGTCGGGTTCGGGCGCGGTGGCGACGACGACCCGTTATGGGCCGACCAGGGAAATCCGTGGCGCGACCCGGGAGCCGGGGCCGTCATCGGGCCGCCCGCGCTCGACGTGGACGCCCCGAAGGAGTCCGGTGGCGAGGCCAGTGGCCGGGGGCGGCAGCTGAGCCTTCCCGAGGTGCTGTTCGGGCGGCGGGTCAAGCCGATGGCGCTGGTGGTGTTGGCGCTCGTCGCGCTGCTCATCGGCGGTGCTGGCGGGGTGGGCGGGTGGCTGCTCGCGCGCAGCGGCGAGGGGCTGACCCGGGACGTCACCCTGGCCGAGACCAGCGCGGGCAAGGAGCGGCCGCCGGGCTCGGTGGCCGACCTGGCCGCGCGGGTGCGGCCCGCCGTGGTGTCCATCGAGGTCCGGCTCCGGCAGGGCGGCGGCGGGTTCGGCTCAGGCGTGGTGATCGACGGGGCAGGCTACATCGTGACCAACTGGCACGTGGTCACCCTGGAAGGGCGGGCGGACGAGTCCGCCCAGGTCTCGGCGCTGTTCACCGACGGGACGCGGGCCAACGCCCGGGTCGTCGGGACCGACCCGAAGACCGACCTCGCCGTGATCAAGGTCGAGGTGGAGAACCCGACCGTGCTGTCCTTCGGCGACTCCGACGACCTGGAGGTCGGCGACGCCGTCATCGCGATCGGGTCGCCGCTGGGGCTGACCGACACCGTCACCGAGGGGATCGTCAGCGCCATGAACCGCCCGGTCGTCGCGGGTGGCGACAACGGGCAGGCGCCGATCACCTACGACGCCATCCAGACCGACGCCGCGGTCAACCAGGGCAACTCCGGGGGACCGCTGATCGACTCCACCGGCGCGCTGGTCGGGATCAACTCCGCGATCCGCAGCAGCGCGGGCAACACCGGGAGCGTGGGGCTCGGCTTCGCGATCCCGTCCAACGACGCCAAGTGGATCGCCGAGGCGCTGATCCGCGACGGCGCGGTCAAGCACGCCGACCTCGGGGCGAACGTGCGGTCGGTCTCGGCCGAGACCGCCGAGGGCGCCCAGGTGGTGAACGTCACCGCGGGGGGCGCGGCGGCGAACGCGGGCATCGTCGAGGGGGACGTGATCCGCAAGGTGGGCGACCGGCAGGTGCGCACCGCCGCCGAGCTGACCGTGGCCGTGCGCTCGCACCGGCCAGGGGACACCGTTCCCGTGGTGTTGGCGCGGCAGGGCCAGGAGCTGACCATTCAGGTAACCCTGGCGTCAGACTGACCGGCTAGTCTGGTGGCACTGGCGTAGTTCGGAGGTACAGGGGTGTTCGAGAGCATCGGCTGGGCCGAGATCCTCGTCCTCGGCATCGCCGGGCTCTTCATCCTGGGGCCCGAGCGACTGCCCGCGGCGGCGTCCTGGGTGGGCAAGAGCGTCCGCAAGGTGCGCGACTTCGCCACCGGCGCGCGCGACCAGCTCAAGACCGAGCTCGGCCCGGAGTACGAGGACCTGCGCAAGCCCCTCGAAGACCTCCGCCAGCTGCGCAACTTCGACCCCAAGCAGATGGTCGCCAACCACCTCTTCGGCGACGACGACCACGCCAACGGCATCAAGCCCAACGGCTACACCGCCCAGCCGTCGTTCCCCGAGGTCAAGCCCACGGACCCGCCCCAGCAGGGCCGGAAGTTCGACCCCGACGCGACCTGACCCCGCGCGACCTCACCCGTGTGGCCGGACCCGCGTGACCTGACCGGTGTGGCCGGACGTGTATGGCCGGACCTGCGTGACCTGATGTGTGGTCAGCGGCCCGCGGGGCTGACCGAGAGCATCCGGCCGGACAGGCCGCGCGCCCGCACCGACAGCTTGCCCGCGATCTCGTGCAGCACCTTCGCCGCGGCCGCCTCCGGCTGGGACTTCACCAGCGGCTCGCCCGCGTCGCCGCCCTCGCGCAGGCGCGGGTCGAGCGGGACCTGGCCCAGCAGCGGGACGGGGGAGCCGATGGCCTTGGACAGCGAGTCGGCCACCGCCTGGCCGCCGCCCGTGCCGAAGATGTCCATGCGGGAGCCGTCGGGCAGCTCGAGCCAGGACATGTTCTCGATGACGCCCGCGATCCGCTGGCGGGTCTGCAGGGCGATGGCGCCCGCGCGCTCGGCGACCTCGGCGGCGGCCTGCTGCGGCGTGGTCACCACCAGGATCTCGGCGTTCGGGATGAGCTGGGCCACCGAGATGGCGATGTCGCCGGTGCCCGGCGGCAGGTCGAGCAGCAGCACGTCGAGGTCGCCCCAGAAGACGTCGGCCAGGAACTGCTGCAGGGCGCGGTGCAGCATGGGGCCGCGCCAGACGACCGGGGTGTTGCCGGGGGTGAACATGCCGATGGAGATGACCTTCACGCCGTTGGCCTGCGGCGGCAGGATCATCTTCTCGACCTTGGTCGGCTTGTCCGTCGCGCCCACCATGCGCGGGATGGAGTGGCCGTAGATGTCGGCGTCGACGATGCCGACCTTGAGCCCGCGCCCGGCCATCGCCACGGCGAGGTTGACCGTCACGCTGGACTTGCCGACGCCGCCCTTGCCGGAGGCCACGCAGTACACCCTGGTCAGCGAGCCCGCCTCGGCGAAGGGGATGCGGGGCTCCTCGGCGTCGCCGCGCAGGGACTTGCGCAGGGCGGTGCGCTGGGCGTCGGACATCACGTCGAGCTCGACGGCGACCGAGCTGACCCCGGGCAGCGCGGACACCGCCGCGGTGACGTCACGGGTGATCTTGTCGCGCAGCGGGCAGCCCGCCACCGTGAGGAAGATGGCGACGTCCACCCGCCCGTCCGGGTGCACGGTCACGTCCTTGACCATGCCCAGATCGGTGATCGGGCGGTGGATCTCGGGGTCCTGCACGCTCGCCAGCGCGGTGCGCACGGCCTCGTCGCTCGGAACCTGGTCGGGGGAAGTCACCTCTCCATGCTACGGACTGGTAGCCCCGCCCCCGCAGGGCCCGCGCCACGGGTTGGTCACCCACGGGACGCCGCGCCTACGTACGATCGACTCTCCCCGTGAAGGAGGCCGCCGTTGACTCTGCCGGAGCAGTCCGCCAGACCCACCCGCGACCAACTCGCCGCTTGGCGCAACTTCCTGCGCGCCCACGCCCGCGTCACCCGCAGCCTGGAAGCAGAGCTGATCGCCGAGCAGCGGCTGTCCCTCGGGTCCTACGACGTGCTGCTCCAGCTCGCCGAGGCGCCCAAGCGCAGGCTGCGGATGGCCGAGCTGGCCGACGCCGTGCTGCTCTCGCGCTCCGGGGTCACCCGTCTCGTCGACCGGCTGGAGCAGGCCGGGCTGGTGGTGCGCGAGCGCGTCGAGGGGGACGGGCGCGGAGTGGTGGCGGCGATGACCGAGCGCGGCCTGGAGACGCTGCGGACCGCGTCGCGCACGCACCTGGCGGGGGTCGTGCGGCACTTCGTGGAGCACCTCAAGCCCGACGAGCTGGCCGAGATCGGCCGCGTCTGCGGGGAGCTGGCCGATCAGCCGGAGTGAGCCTCGTCCCAGCGGGGGTCCTCGCGCACGGGGTCATCGCGCACAGGGGCATCGCGCACGGGGTCGGCGTGGCGCTTCTTGCCCGCCTTCTTCAGCTCGCCCTGCAGGTTCCCGCGCAGCTTCTCCAGCTCCCCGCGCAGGTAGTCGCGGGTGGCGACCTCGCCGACGGCCAGCCGCAGCGCGGCCAGCTCGCGGGCCAGGAACTCGGTGTCGGCCTTGGTCTGGGCGGCGCGCGCCCGGTCCTCCTCCAGCGAGACCCGGTCGCGGTCGTCCTGGCGGTTCTGGGCGAGCAGGATGAGCGGCGCGGCGTAGGCGGCCTGGGTGGAGAAGGCCAGGTTCAGCAGGATGAACGGGTACGGGTCCCAGCGCAGCGACAGCGCCGTCAGGTTCAGGGTGATCCAGATCAGCACGAGCAGGGTCTGCCAGAACAGGAACTTGCCGGTCCCCAGGAACCGGGCCAGCCGCTCGGAGAAGCGGCCGAAGGCGTCCGGGTCGAAGCTGACCCGCAGCCCGCGCGGGGTGCGGGGCTGGTCGAGCCTGCGGCGCATCGTCGGCTCAGGCACCGCCGACCCCCTCGGTCTGCGAGTGCCGCCAGCCCTCGGGCAGCAGGTGGTCGAGGACGTCGTCGACGGTGATCGCGCCCACCAGGTGGTCGGCGTCATCGACCACCGGCGCGCACACCAGGTTGTAGGTGGCGAAGAACCGGGTGACGTCGAGCAGGGAGTTCGTCGGGCGCAGTGAGGTCAGGTCCCCGTCGATGATGCCCGCCACCATCGTCGACGGCGGCTCGCGCAGCAGCCGCTGGATGTGCACGCAGCCCAGGTAGCGCCCGGTCGGCGTGGCCGACGGCGGGCGGCAGACGAACACCAGGCTGGCCAGCGCCGGGGTGAGGTCGGGGTTGCGGACCCTGGCCAGCGCCTCGGCCACGGGGGACTCCGGGCTAACCACGATCGGCTCGGGCGTCATCAGGCCGCCCGCGCTGTCGTAGCTGTACTCCAGGAGGCGCCTGACGGGCTCGGACTCCTCGGGCTCCATGAGTTCGAGGAACCGCTGCTTGTCCGGTTCGGACAGTTCGGCGAGCAGGTCGGCGGCGTCGTCGGGGTCCATCGCCTCCAGCACGTCGGCGGCGCGCTCCTCGTCGAGGTGGCGCAGCAGGTCGGTCTGGGCCTCCTCGGAGAGCTCCTCGATGACGTCGGCCAGCCGCTCGTCGTCCAGGGCGTCGGCGACCTCGTGGCGGCGCTTGGCGGGCAGGTCCTGCAGCGCCTTGGCCACGTCGGCGGCGCGCATCGTCTCGAACACCGCGAGCAGGCGGTGCGCGTCCTGGGGCTGGCCCGCCAGCTCGGTGACCCCCGGCGCGGCCACGGCGGTCCAGTCCAGCACCTGGATGGGCCCGTGCCTGCCCAGCCGCCCGGTCCGCTCCCGCACGGCGATGCGGCTCAGCACCCAGTCCCGGGTGCGGGTGCACTCCATCCCGGTGTCGACCACGGTGGCCACCCGCCCGGTCTCGGTGACGGTCACCCGCGCGTCCAGCAACTGCCCGATCACCAGCACCTCGTGCGGCCGCTGCGTGAAGTGCCGCATGTTGACCGACCCGGTCGCCAGCGTCACCGCGTTGGGCTCGATGGAGGCGACCCGCAGCATCGGCACGAAGATCCGCCGCCGGGTGGCCAGCTCCACCACCATGCCCAGCACCCTCGGCGGGGCGCCGTCGTTGCGCAGCCCGGCCACGAGGTCCCCGGCCTTGCCGATGGACTCCCCGTCCGGCCCGAACACCGGGAGCCCGACCAGCTGCGCCGCGAAGACCTTGGTGCCTGCCACGCCCGTCAGGCTAGCCGCCTGCCCTGGCGCCCACCCGCCACACCTCGCTCTTCTCCGCGCGCTGACAGCGCCCGGATCGGCCGTCGCGGCGCACGGCGACCAGCCCGGAATCGCGCAGCGCTTTCGCCCTGATTCGACGAGGGTCGAATCAGTGGCCACACAGCGCCCGGATGAGGTGTGCTGTCACCGCCGGGAGCACTGGGGGTGCGGCCGGAGGCCCGCCTCCGGCCGCCCGGCCCAGCTCACCGCCTAGCTCACCGCCTCGATGATCACCTTGGCGCCCTGGCCCGCCGGGTCGTCGTCGGACCGGAGCCAGGAGTCGACGGCGCGGACGAAGGTCCAGCGGCGGGCGCGGGCGCGGTCCATGCCGGTGGCCTCGGCCAGGGTGTCGAGGCGGTCGGCGAGGTCGCCTTCCGTGTGGCGGTTCCACAGCAGGGGGATGAGGCCGTACTCGGGGTCTCCGGCGACCGGCTTGGGGTCGATGACCAGCCACGGTTCGCGGGTGCCGCCGAGCACGTTCGCGTAGTGCAGGTCCTCGTTGACCAGGCGGTCTCCCGCCTTCGGCCCCAGCTCGCGGCAGTAGGCGACGGCGCGGGCGATCACCTCGGCGTCGATCGGGTCGTCCAAGGCGGCGTTCTCGGCGGGCAGGTCGACGGCCCGGCGTTCGGCCACGTCGCGCAGGCGGCGCACCACCGGGGGAGCGGGACGATCGAGGCGGCGGATCAGTCCGGTGGTGATCGTCAGGGCCTCGTCCATCGGGACGTCCATCAGGGTGGCCGAGGCGTCCAGGCGCTCCAGCAGCAGCGTCCAGTCGTCGTGGGCCAGCAGCCGCACCGCGCCGTCGCCGTCCCAGAGCGACAGGGCCAGCGCCTCGTGCTCGGCCTCCGGGTGGGGCCAGCCCAGCTTGAGCACCGCCCGGGTGCCGTCCGCGCGCAGCACCGGCTGCACGACCGAGCAGAAGCCGGACCAGGACGGGCCGTCCGGGGTCAGCGACCAGCGGGCCATCGCCGCGGCGCCCTGGGCGGGCAGCCCGGCCAGCCAGTCCCGGCCCGCCTGGCCCTGCCGTCCGGCGAAGGCCGTGGCGAACGGTCGCGGGATGTCGAGCACGGTGCCCCCATGTCGTTGGTCACGATGGCGCTCCACCGACCGCCGTGGTCGACTACAACTTCTAGTCGTTACCGGCCGGTAGACAGCTTCGGAGGCCCGATGCGTTCCCCCAAGGACTTCTTCCGCCCGCTCGCGGTCGGCGCGCCGGAACCGCTGCGGGAGATCCCGTTCCGGCCGTCGCGGATGATTCACTTCTTCGACCCGAGCAACGAGAAGATGGCCGCGAAGGTTCCCGATATGGCGGCGCGGGCCGACGTGCTGTTGGGCAACCTGGAGGACGCCGTCCGCGCCGACCGCAAGGAGGCCGCGCGCGCGGGCCTGGTGCGGGTGGCCCGCGAGACCGACTTCGGCGACACGCAGCTCTGGACCAGGGTCAACAGCCTCGACTCGCCGTGGGTGCTCGACGACCTGCTCACGCTGGTCACCGAGATCGGCGACAAGCTCGACGTGATCATGGTCCCCAAGGTCGAGGGGCCCGCCGACATCCACTACGTCGACCGCCTGCTCGCCCAGCTCGAAGCGCGGGCGGGGCTTCAGCGCCCGCTGCTGGTGCACGCCATCCTGGAGACCGCGAGCGGCGTGGCCAACGTCGAGGAGATCGCCACCGCCAGCCCGCGGATGCAGGGCATCTCCCTGGGCCCGGCCGACCTCGCCGCCAGCCGCCGGATGAAGACCACCAGGGTCGGCGGCGGGCACCCCGGCTACCTGGTGCGCACCGACGCCACCGGCGATGACCTCACCACCGGCCGCACCACCTACCAGCAGGACCTCTGGCACTACACCGTCGCGCGAATGGTCGACGCCTGCGCGGGCGCGGGAATCCTGCCCTACTACGGCCCCTTCGGCGACATCGCCGACACCGTGGCCTGCGAGGACCAGTTCCGCAACGCCTTCCTGCTCGGCTGCGTCGGCGCGTGGAGCCTGCACCCCAAGCAGATCGACATCGCCAGGAAGGTCTTCTCCCCGGCGGCGGAGGAGGTCGCCTGGGCCCGCAGGGTGATCGCGGCGATGGGCGACGGCACCGGCGCGGTGATGATCGACGGGAAGATGCAGGACGACGCCACGGTCAAGCAGTGCAGGGTGGTCGCCGACCTCGCCGACGCGCTGGCCGCGCGCGACCCCGAGCTGGCCTCGGCCTACGAGACCGCCACGAAGGAGGCGCTGGCATGAGCCTCACCCCCCGGCGCTCCGTGCTCTACATGCCCGGCGCCAACGAGCGGGCACTGGAGAAGGCCAAGACCCTGCCCGCCGACGCGCTGATCCTCGACCTGGAGGACTCCGTCGCCCCCGACGCCAAGGCCGAGGGCCGCGAGCGCGTCTGCGCGGCGGTGGCCGCGGGCGGCTACGGCCGCCGTGAGCTGACCGTCAGGGTCAACGCCCTCGACACCGAGTGGCACGCCGAGGACCTGCGCGCCGTCGCCCGGGTGGGCCCGGCCGCGGTCGTGGTCCCGAAGGTGGACTCCGCCGCCGAGGTGCGCGCCGTGGAGGCCGCCCTGGACGCCGCGGGCGCCCCCGGCCACACCGCGATCTGGGCGATGCTGGAGACCCCGATCGCCATGCTGCGCGCCCACGAGATCGCCGCGGCCAGCCCCCGGCTGACCGTGCTGGTCATGGGCACCAACGACCTGGCCAAGGAGCTGCACGCCGAGCACGTGCCGGGGCGCGCGCCGCTGCTGGGCGGGCTGTCGCTGGCGCTGCTCGGCGCGCGCGCCGCGGGCAAGGTCATCCTCGACGGCGTCTACAACCAGGTGAGGGACCTGAACGGGTTCGCGGCGGAGTGCCGCCAGGGCCGGGAGTTCGGCTTCGATGGCAAGACCCTGATCCACCCCGGCCAGATCGGGCCGTGCAACGAAATCTTCGCCCCGTCCGATACCGAGGTTGAGGACGCCCGCGCGGTGATCGCCGCGTTCGAGGCGGCCGCGGCCGAGGGGCGGGGTGTGGTCACCGTCGACGGCCGCATGATCGAGAACCTGCACGTGGACAACGCGCGCCGGGTGCTCGCGGTGGACGCTGTCATCCGCACGGCGGATGACAGTACGTGACCAATTTTTAGTGACGGTCAGTCACAAGATCCCTGTACTGTGACGGACGTCTCCCTCGTGTGGCCCAGGTCTCCCCGCTAACTGGCAACCAACGGTGAAGATTTGCGGCCAATTGGTCCAGTCGCACTGATACGTCTTGCGCAACTTTCTTCCTACCGCGATTCCGAGTCACCGACTGTGCTTAGCCTCCCCCTGTTATCGCGTAACAGGGGGAAGGGGACGTCGATGACGTGCTCGGGCAAGTCCGACCGCCCAAGCCGTGCCGTCGGATGAGACGGACGGTCGTCCAGGGTTTCGCCGACGCCGCGCGCCGGTGGCCGACCGCGCTCGCGGTGGGTGGCGCTGAACCGCTGACCTACGCGGCGCTGGCCGCCCGCGCGGGGGCTGTGGCGCGGGCGCTGTCCGGGCTCGCGCCGGGCACGCGAGTGGGTGTGGCGCTGCCGCACGGGCCCTCGGCCATCGCCGCCGTGCTCGGCGTGCTCGCCGCGGGCGGCGCCTACGTCCCCCTGGACCCGGCGTTCCCGGCGCGCAGGCGGGCCATGATGGCCGCCGTCGCGGGCATCAGCGCCGTGGTCACCGATGCCGTGGTCACCGACGCGGGGGGCGAACCCGGCGACCTGCCCGCCGTCCGGATCGATCGGCTCCCGGACGCGCCGCTGGAGGTCGCCGAGCCGGGGGAGACCGCCTACGTCCTGTTCACCTCCGGGTCCACCGGCGAGCCCAAGGCCGTCGCCCAGACCCACCCGAACCTGCGCCACGTGGTGGACAACCAGATCGCCACCCTCGGCGTCGACGCCACCGACCGGCTGAGCCTGCTGGCCTCGCTGTCCTTCGACGCGGCCATCCCCGACCTGTTCCCCGCCCTGCTGACCGGCGCCGCGGTCGTCCCCGTCGACGTGCGCGCCGCCGGGGTCGCCGAGACCGCCCGGCTGCTGGCCGAGCACGCCGTCACGGTGTACCACTCCACGCCCACGCTGTACCGGTACCTGCTCGACTACGGGCGCTCCCTGCCCTCGGTGCGGGCGGTCCTGCTCGGCGGCGAGCAGGCCACCTGGGCCGACCTGCGCCGCGGCCGGAACGCCTTCGCCCCCGGCTGCGTGTTCGTCAACGGCTACGGCGCCACCGAGGTCACCTTCGCCGCCCAGTTCCAGGTGGCCGCCGCCGAGGTCCCCGCCACCGGCGACGGCCCGCTGCCCATCGGCGCCGCGCTGCCCGGCTACGCCCTGCGGCTGGCCGACGACCGCGAGATCACCGTCGTCGGCGAGCGCCTGGCCCGCGGCTACCTCTCCGGCCCCGGCGACCGCTTCGGCGTGGACGCCGACGGCACCCCGACCTACCGCACCGGCGACCTCGGCGAGGTGCTGCCCGACGGCGTGCTGCGCTGCCTGGGCCGGGCGGACCGGCAGGTCAAGGTGCGCGGGCACCGCGTCGAGCCCGCCGAGGTGGAGGCCGCGCTGGCCGCCGCGTCCGGCGCGCGGGCCAGGGTGATCGCCAGGGACGGGCGGCTGCTGGGCTACGTCGAGGACGCCGCCGCCGACCCGGCCGCGCTGCGGGCCGCGGTCGCCGAGGCGCTGCCGCCGTACTGCGTACCGCAGGCCGTGGTCGCGCTGGCGGCCTTCCCGCTGACGGTCACCGGCAAGGTCGACGAGCGGGCGCTGCCCGAGCCCGCCGCCGGGACGCCGGGGCGGGCGATGACCGACACCGAGCGGGCCGTGCACGACGCCTGGTGCGCGGTGCTCGATGTGCCGTCGGTGGGGCTGGACGTGGCGTTCTTCGACGCGGGCGGGCACTCGCTGAGCCTGGGCGTGCTGCGCGCGCGGCTGGCGGCGGCCTTCGGCGTCGAGCTGAACCCGGCCCGGCTGTTCCAGCACCCGACCGTCGCCGCGCAGGCCCGCTTCCTCGACGGCGCGACCGAGAACGGGGCGACCGGGAACGGGGCGACCGGGAACGGGGCGACCGAGAGCGCCGAGAGCGCCGCGCCCGTCGAGCGGGCCGAGACCGGCGACGAGATCGCCGTGGTCGGGCTGGCCTGCCGGTTTCCCGGCGCCGACGACCCGGCCGCGTTCTGGTGGAACCTGTGCGCGGGCGTGGACTCCGTCCACGACCACACCACCGCCGAGCTGGCCGCCCTGGGCATCGGCCCCGGCCTGCTGGCCGACCCGGCGCACGTGCGCGGGCACGGCGTGCTGCCCGGCGTCGAGGAGTTCGACGCGGACTTCTTCGGCTTCACCGCCGCCGAGGCCGCCACCACCGACCCGCAGCACCGGCTGTTCCTGGAGTCGGCGTGGGCGGCGCTGGAGGACGCCGGGCACGACCCGGCCACCGAGCCCGGCCGCGTCGGGGTGTTCGCCGCCGCCTCGGTCAACCGCTACTTCCTGTACCACCTGTTCGGCAACCCCGCGGTGTCCGATGTGGACCCCGACGACTGGGAGGGCGGGCTGCTGTCCCGCCAGCAGCCCGACCACCTGCCCGGCCAGGTCGCCTACCGGCTGGGCCTGACCGGTCCGGCGATGGCGGTGCAGAGCGCGTGCTCCAGCGCCCTGGTCGCGGTGTGCGAGGCGGCGCAGAGCCTGGCCGACTACCGCTGCGACCTCGCCATCGCGGGCGGCGTGGCGGTCACCTGGCCGCGGCACCGGGCGGGCGGCATGGCCTCGCCGGACGGGCGCTGCCGGGCCTTCGACGAGAACGCCGCGGGCACCGGGTTCGGCTCCGGGGTGGGCGTGGTGGTGCTGCGCAGGCTCGCCGACGCGGTGGCCGACGGCGACCACGTCTACGCCGTGCTGCCCGGCTGGGGGGTCGGCAACGACGGCGCCGGGCGGGCCGGGTACGCGGTGCCCAGCCCCGCCGGGCAGGCCGAGGCGATCGCCGAGGCGCTGGCCTCGGCCGGGGTCGCCCCGGCCGAGGTGGGCTACGTCGAGGCGCACGGCAGCGGCACGCCGCTGGGCGACGCCATCGAGGCCGCCGCGCTGACCGACGTCTTCGGCGAGCACGGGTGCCCGCTGGGGTCGGTGAAGACCAACATCGGCCACCTCGACGCCGCCGCGGGCATCGCGAGCCTGGTCAAGGCCGTGCTGGCGGTGCGCCACGGGCTGATCCCGCCGAGCCTGCACTTCACCGCCGCGCACCCCGACGTCGACCTCGGCGCGTTCACCGTGCCGACGAAGCTGGTCGGCTGGCCCGTCCGGCAGCGGCGGGTCGCGGGGGTCAGCTCCTTCGGCGTCGGCGGCACCAACGCCCACGTGCTGGTCGAGCAGGCCGACGCCGACCCCCCGGCGGCGTGCCCGGACCGGGTCTGGGTGCTGCCGGTCTCCGCGCGCGACCCGATCGCCCTGCGCGAGGCGCTTGTCCGGCTGCGCGAGCACCTCGCGGAGAACGCGCCGCGCCTCGCCGACGTCGCCTACACCCTCGCCGTCGGCAGGCGCGCGTTCCCTTGCCGCGTCGCGGTTGTGTGCACCGAGGCCACGGCCCTGGCCGAGCTGGACGCCCGCCTCGACGGTTCCACTGTGGTCGGTGATGAGTCCGCCGCCCGCTGGGAGGCGGGCGATTTCGTCGACTGGGCCGCCGACTTCGCCGGGCTGCCCGTGCGCCGCGTGCCTCTGCCCACCTACCCGTTCCAGCGCTCCCGGTACTGGATCGACCCGCCTGCCAAGGAAGTCCTGTAGTGGAGTGGTTCCTCAACCGCGTCCCGCGCCCCGGCGCGGCCGCGCAGCTGTTCTGCCTGCCCTACGCGGGCGCGGGCCCGTCGGCGTTCGCCGCGTGGCCCGACGCGCTCGACGCGGAGGTGCACGCCTTGGCGCTGCCGGGCCGGGAGCGCCGCATCGGCGAGGACCCGCGGTTCACCGTGGCCGAGATCGCTGCCGCGCTGGCCGCCCGCGTCGACCGCCCGTACGCGCTGTACGGGCACTCGATGGGCGCGCGGCTGGGGTTCGAGGTGGTCCGCGAGCTGCGCCGCACGGGCGCGCCGCTGCCCGCCCGGCTGGTCGTCGGCGGCTGCCGGGCGCCGCACCTGCGCGACACCACCGTGTTCGACGGGCTGTCCCGGGTGGACGACGACGAGCTGGTGCGGCGGCTGACCGAGGGCG
Source organism: Actinokineospora lacus (assembly GCF_053813445.1). NCBI lineage: Bacteria > Bacillati > Actinomycetota > Actinomycetes > Pseudonocardiales > Pseudonocardiaceae > Actinokineospora > Actinokineospora lacus. The sequence goes on along the minus strand of NZ_JBQERA010000003.1, from coordinate 141,601 downwards.
GCGGGCTGCCACGGGAGGTGGCCGACTCCGCCGAGCTGGTCGAGCTGCTGCTGCCCGCGCTGCGCGCCGACTTCGCCTGGATCGACGACTACGTCCACACCGACGAGCCCCCGCTGCCGGTGCCGGTCACCGCGTGCCACGGCGTCGGCGACCGGGCCGTCAGCGCGGCCCACACCGCGGCCTGGGCCGTGCACACCGACGCGGGCTTCGCCCTGCGCGAGTTCCCCGGCGGCCACTTCTTCCTGCATGACAACGAGTCCGAGCTGCTGGCCGGGCTTCGCGAGCTGCTGCCCGCGCGGGTGGACGACCGCGTCCGCCTCGGCGGCACCGAGTGGTCGGTGTGGCCCGACGCCGAGCTGCGCACCGCCGGGTTCCCCGTCGAGGGCCTGACCTGGTTCGCCGAGCCGGAGGCCGCCGAGGCCGCCGACGCGGTGCTCTCGGGCGCCGACACCGACACCGGCGTCTACGCCAAACACCTCGAAGACGCCCTGGCCCGCACCGACGAGCGGCTCGACGGCGTGCTGGCCGACCCGCTGTTCGCCGAGGCCCTGGTGTGGCAGAACGCCGAGCTGGCCCGCCGGTTCACCAGCGGCCTCTCGGCCCGCGCGAGCACCCGGCGCAGGCAGCGGCTGGTCGTGGGCCGCTACTGGCAGCGCTACTGCGCCAAGAACGAGACCATCGGGTTCTTCGGCCCGGAGCTGCCGGTCACCGTGACCGCCGACGCCCCGCCGGTCTCGGCCGTCCCCGGCCCGGCCCTGGTGCGCGGCAGGCGGGTCCGGTTCGAGGCGTGGGCGCTGGCCGCCGTCGCCGAGGCCCTGTGCGCCGACCCCGCCGTGCGCGCCTGGATGCCGCCGCGGCCCGCGCCGCACCTGAGCGTGCACGACCGCGAGGTGCTGCGCCCCGCCCGCCCGCCGCTGTCGCTGTCCCCGGTGGAGGCCGCTGTCGTGGCGCTGTGCGACGGCAGGCCCGCCTGCGCGGTCGTCGAGGCGCTGGGCGAGCAGGTCCGCGACGTCGAGCTGCTGCTGGAGCGCCTGGTCGAGCGCGAGGTGCTGACCTGGGACGCCGACCTGCCCGTCGGCCCGGCCGCCGAGGACGTGCTGCTGGCCCGCGTCGCCGCCATCGGCGAGCCCGACGTGCGCTCCGCCGCGCAGGCCACGGTGGCGAGGCTGGTCGACGCGCGGGACGCCGTCGCCGCCGCGGCGGGCAACCCCGGCGCGCTGAGCGCCGCGATGGCCGAGCTGGACGCGGTGTTCACCGACATCACCGGCCGGGCGGCCAGCCGCGACGGCGGCCAGACCTACGCCGCGCGCACCCTCGTCTACGAGGACACCGCCCGCGACCTCGACGTCGTCATCGGCGCGGCCCTGCTCGACGCCGTCGCCGAACCGCTGGCCCTGCTGCTGCGCGCCGCCCGCTGGCTCACCGTCGCCCTCGCCGAGGCGTACTCCACCGCGCTGGCCGAGCTGTACGACGACCTCGCCGACGGCGGGCCGGTGTCCCTGGCCGACCTGTGGTTCCTCGCCCAGGGCCTGTTCTACGGCGACGGCCCGCGCCCGGTCGACGCGGTCTCGGCGGAGTTCGCCGCCCGCTGGTCGCGGCTGTTCGGCCTCGACACCGCCGACGGCCCCCGCCTGGACCTGCGCTCCGCCGACCTCGCCGACGGGGCCGCCCAGGCGTTCCCCGCGACCCGCGCGGGCTGGTCCGCCGGGCTGATCCACAGCCCGGACCTGCAGGTCTGCGCGTCCACGGTGGATCAGATCAACCGCGGCGAGCACACCGTCGTCCTCGGCGAGCTGCACACCGCGTGGGCCGGGCTGGACTGCCCGGTCTACGCCTCGTGGCACCCGGACCCGGAGCGCCTGCGCGCCCGGCTGGCCGAGGACCTGGGCGGCACCCGCGTGCGCCCGCTGTTCCCCGCCGACTGGCCCCGCCGCACCGGCCGCCTCGGCGACGGCCTGGTCCACCGCACCGACCTGCAGCTGGGCTTCACCGCCGCCCCCGGCGCCGACCGCGCGCGGCTCGTGCCCGCCACCGCCGTCCGCGTCGAGCGCGACGGCGGCCTGGTCGCGGTCCTGCCCGACGGCCGCCGCCTGCCGCTGGTCGAGGTGTTCTCCGCGCTGCTGGCCACCCACGCGGTCGACAGCTTCAAGCTGGTCGCAGCCGCGGCGCACACCCCGCGCATCACCGTCGACCGGCTGGTCGTGGCCCGCGAGACCTGGCGCACGACCGCCGCCGAGACCGGGATGACCGACGCGGCGGGCGACGCCGAGCGCTACCTGGCCGTGCGCCGCTTCCGGGCAGGCCTCGGCCTGCCGGAGCGGGTGTTCGTCAAGATCGGCACCGAGACCAAGCCCTGCTACGTCGACTTCACCGCCCCCGTCTTCGCCCTGTCCCTGTGCGCGATGGTCCGCGCCGCCGTCGCGCAGGCGGGCGGGGGCGTGTCGGTGACGATCAGCGAGGCCCTGCCCGCTCCGGAGGAGTGCTGGGTGCCCGACGCCCACGGCAGGCGCTACACCTCCGAGCTGCGCCTGCACCTGGTGGACGGGGCGGGCCGATGAGCGCGCACCTGGTGGGACTCGGCGACACCGGCTGGCTGGTCTGGCGCGACGCGCTGCTGCGCTCGGCGGGCTTCCCGGCCGCGGGCCTGGACCGCTTCGCCGACCCCGAGCTGGCGCCGCTCGCCGATGACTTCCTCGCGGGGACCGTGGCCGATGACGTCTTCGCCAAGGCGTTCGACGACGCGCTGGGCCGGGCAGCGGCGGCGGCATCGGAGACCGCGGCGGACCCGCTGCTGCGCGAGGCCGTGACCTGGCAGAACCCCGCGGTCCTCGTCGCCGTGGACGGGCTGGTGGCGGGCGGGGCGCACGCGCGGCGCAACGTGCGGCGCCGCGACCGGGAGAAGGCGCTGCTGCGCTACTGGCAGCGCTACTGCGGCAAGAGCGAGACGATCGGCTTCTTCGGGCCGGTCTGCTGGGTGCGCGTCGAGGAGGGCGGCCCGGCGCTGAGCGTGCGGCCGGGGCCCTCGGCGGTGCGCGCCAGGCGGGTGTTCTTCGAGGCGTGGGCGATGGCCGCCTACGCCGACCGGCTCGCCGCCGACCCCCTGGTGCGCCGCTGGTGGCCGGTGCGCCCGCGCCCGCACGTGAGCATCGAGGACGGCACGGTCGTCGTCCCGCTGCACCAGCCGACCCCGCTGTCCACTGTGGAGGCGGCGGTGCTGGCGCTGTGCGACGGCAGGCCCGCCGTCGAGGTGGCCGAGGCCGGGCTGCTGCGGACGCCGGAGGACACCTACCTGCTGCTGGACCGGTTCGTACAGCGCGGGGTGCTGCACTGGGACGCGGCGCTGCCGCTGAGCCCGCGCGCCGAGGACGTGCTCGCCGGGCGGATCGCCGCCATCGGCGACGACACCGCCCGCGCGCGCGCCGAGGCGGGGTTCGCCCGGCTGCGGGCGGCGCGCGACCGGGTGGTCGCCGGCCCCGGCCTGGCCGAGGCCCTGGCGTTGCTGGACGCGGAGTTCGTCGCCGTCACCGGGGTCGAGCCGCGCAGGCGCAGCGGGCGCGCGTACGCCGGGCGCACCCTGGTCTACGAGGACACCGCGCGCGACGTCGACGTCACCGTCGGCACCGAGCTGCTGGACCGCATCGCCGCGCCGCTGGACGTGGTGCTGCGCGCCGCCCGGTGGCTGACCGCCGAACTCGGCGCGGCCATCACCGCGGGGCTGCGCGAGCTGTACGCCGAGCAGACCGGGCCGGTGCGGCTCTCGGACCTGTGGACGATGAGCCAGGGCCTGCTGTTCACCGGCGCCGACCAGCCCGCCGACCGCATCGCCGCCGAGTTCACCCGGCGCTGGTCCGTCCTGTTCGGACTCGACAGCTCCGGCCCGGTCACCGTGAGCGCCGAGGACGCCCGAGCGCGGGCGGCCGAGCTGTTCGCCGCCGACGGGCCCGGCTGGCCGTCGGCGCGGGTGCACAGCCCCGACATCCAGGTCTGCGCCCCCGACGTCGAGGCCGTCAACCGCGGCGAGTGCCAGTTCGTGCTCGGCGAGCTGCACCCGGCCAGCACCCCGGTCGACAGCGCCCTGTTCACCGTCTGGCACCCCGACCAGGCCGCCCTGCGCGCGGGGCTGGACGACGACCTCGGCCCGGCCCGGCTGCGCGTGCTCTACCCGGCCGACTACCCGCGCCAGACCGGCCGCACCCGGCACGGCCTCGACGGCCCGCACGACCGCGAACTGGGCATCGGCGACACCGACGGCGCCGACCTGGAGCGCTCGGTGCCCGCCACCGCGTGCCTCGTGTCCGATGTGGACGGCGAGTTGATCCTGCGCCTGCCCGACGGCTCGGCCTGGCCGCTGCTGGAGGCGTTCCACGACCTGCTCAGCGCGCAGCTCATGGACAGCTTCAAGCTGCTGGCCCCGGCCGCGCACACCCCGCGCACCACCATCGGCGAGCTGGTGGTGGCCCGCGAGACGTGGCGCGCGACCGTCGCCGAGACCGGGCTGGCCGAGGTGACCGGCGAGCGCGAGCGCTACCTGGCCGCCCGCCGCCTCCGGGCGCGGCTGGGGCTGCCCGAGCGGGTGTTCGCCAAGATCGGCACCGAGACCAAGCCGTGCTACGTCGACTTCTCCGGCCCGGCGCACGCGCAGGTCTTCGCCTCGATGCTGCGCACCGCGCGGACCGAGGGCGGCCCCGGGGTGTCGGTGGTGTTCACCGAACTGCTGCCCGCGCTGGACCAGGCCTGGCTGACCGACGCCGAGGGGCGCGGGTACGTCAGCGAGCTGCGCCTGCAGATCACCGACCCCGTCCGCCACGAGACCAGGAGCGCCGGATGAGCACCGTGCTGGAGCTGATCGCCGCCCAGGTGCGCGAGCGGGGGCAGGAACCCGCCGTCCGCCAGTGGGACGCGACGCTGACCTACGAGCAGCTGTGGGCCCGCGCGAGCGGGGTGGCGGGCGAGCTGCGCGCGCTGGGCGCCGGGCCGGAGGACCGGGTGGGCGTGCTGATGGCGCGCACCCCCGACCTGGTCACCGCCCTGCTGGGCGTGCTGCTCAGCGGCGCGGCGTTCGTGCCGCTCGACCCCGCGCTGCCGCCCGCCCGCAGGCAGGCCATGCTCGCCGACTCCGGGGCCGTCGCGCTGGTGTCCGATGTGGACTCGATGACGTCGCTCCCGGTGGTGCGGCCAGGTTCTCTCGGGTCGGTGGACCCGGTGACGGCGGCGGACGGGCTGGCCTACGTCCTCTACACCTCCGGCTCCACCGGAACCCCCAAGGGCGTGCTGGTCACCCACGCCAACCTGCTGGCCTTCGCCGCCGAGTGCGCCCGCCGCACCGGCGCGGGACTGGGCACGCGCGCGCTGGCGGCGGCGTCGGTGGGCTTCGACGCCGCGGTGATCGACCTGCTCGTGCCGCTGGCCGCGGGCGGCTGCGTCCTGCTGGCCACCGACGCCGACCGCGCCGACCCGGCCCGGCTGACCGGCTTCATCGCCGCGCACCACGTCAACTGGGGCCTGCTCACCCCCGCGGTGCTCGCCCTCGTCGACCCGCACGCGGTCCCCGAGTGGACCGTCGTGCTCAGCGGCGGCGACGTCGTCCCCGCCGCGCTGGCCCGGCGCTGGCTGCTGGCCGGGCCACGGCGCTTCCTCAACGTCTACGGCCCCACCGAGACCACCGTCTACGTCACCGCCGCCGAGGCCAGCGGCGCCGAGGACGTGCTGCCGATCGGCGTGGCGACCGGCGGGCACCGGGCGTACGTCGTCGACGCCGACATGGGCTTGGCGGAGGAAGGCGAACTCCTCATCGGCGGTCCCGGCCTGGCCCGCGGCTACCTCGGCCGGCCCGCGCTGACCGCCGAGCGGTTCGTGCCCGACCCGTTCTCCGGCGCGGCAGGCGCGCGGCTCTACCGAACCGGTGACCGGGTGCGGCTGCGCCCCGACGGGCAGCTGGAGTACCTGGGCAGGCTCGACCGCCAGGTCAAGATCCGCGGCCAGCGGGTCGAACCCGCCGAGGCCGAAGCCGTGCTGGCCGCCGTCGCGGGCGTCGCCGAGTGCGCGGTCCTGGTCCACGGCGACGCGCTCGTGGCGGTCGTGGCCCCGGAGTCCGCGCCCGCCGACCTCGCCGCGCTGGCCGCCGAGCGGCTGCCCGCGGCGATGGTGCCCGCCCGGGTGCTGCGCCTGCCCGCGCTGCCGCTCACCCCGGCGGGCAAGGTCGACCGCGCCGCCTTGGCCGCGCTCGTCCACGACACGCCGTCCACTGTGGACTTCACCGACCCGGTCGAGGTCACCGTGGCGCACGCGTGGGCCAGGGTGCTGGGGCGCGTGCCGTCGCGCGGCTCGGACTTCCTCGCCGAGGGCGGGCACTCGCTGGCGGCCATGCGCCTGGTCGCCGCCCTGCGCGCCGACCTCGGCGTGCGCCTGGCGGTGGAGGCGGTCTTCGACGGGCGCACCGTCGGTGGCATCGCCGAGCGGGCGGCCAAGGCCGAGCCGCAGGCAGGCCCGCCCGTGCCCAGTGGCAGCGCGCCGACGCTGTCCCCGCCGCAACAGCGGCTGTGGTTCCTCGACCAGCTCGCCCCCAGCAGCGCCCCGTACAACATCGCGCTGGCCACCCGGCTGCGCGGCGAGCTCGACCTGCCCGCGCTGCGCCGGGCGCTGCGCGCCGTGGCCACCCGCCACGACGTGCTGCGCTGGCGCGTCCGGCAGACCGCGGGCGTGCCGTACGCGGTGTGCGACGAGCCCGCCGACGTGCCGGTCGAGGTGATCACCACGACCGATCCGCAAGCCCGGCTCGCCGCCGACGCCGCCACCCCGCTGGACCTGGCCGCCGAGACCTGGCGCGTGCGGCTGTACCGGACCGCGCCCGACGAGCACGTCCTGGGCATCACCCTGCACCACGCGGTGTTCGACGGCTGGTCCCAGGAGGCGCTGTACCGCGACCTCGCCGCCGCCTACGCCGGGGAGGACCTGCCGCCCCTGCGCGCGGGCTACGCCGACTACGCACTCTGGCGCGCCGAGCGCGACCGGACCGGCGGCCCCGAGGACCTGCGCTGGTGGACCGCGCACCTCGCGGGCGCCCCGACCGTGCTCGACCTGCCCCGCGACCGGCCCCGCCCGCCCGTGCCGACGTACTCCGGCGCCGAGGCCGCCGCCCGGGTCGAGGCCGCCGACACCGTCCGGGAGCTGGCCCGCCGGATGGGCACCACGCCCGCCACGGTCCTGCTCGCCGCGTTCGGCGAACTCCTCGACCGGCTCACCGGCGGCGACGACCACGTCGTCGGCCTGGTCGTCGCCGACCGTGGGCTGCCGGAGTTCGACGACGTCGTCGGGTTCTTCGTCGACACCACGCCCGTGCGGCTGCGCGGCGGCGGCACCTTCGCCGAGCGGGTCGCCCGCTGCGCCGACGAGCTGCGCTGCGCCGCCGCGCACCCCGCCGCCCCGATCGAGGAGATCGTGGCCGCCCTCGGCGTGCCCCGCGACCCCTCCCGCACCCCGCTGGTGCAGGTCATGGTCAACGTCCTGGACTTCGCCGACCCGGCCGCGCGGCTGCCCGGCCTGGCCGCCGAGCCGGTGCGGGTGGCCAAGCCCGGCTCGCCGTTCGACCTGACCCTCTACCTCGACCCCGCGCGGCTGGCCGTCGAGACCGTCCACAACCCCGACCTGTTCGACGCCGCCCGGATCGACGCCCTGCTCGCCGACCTGACCGCGTTGGCGGGCGCGCTCGCCAGCGCGCCGGACACCCCCGCCGCCGAGGTCGCCCCGCACCTGCCGCGGGCGTCGGTCCGCGCGTCGGTGCGGGAGGCCGCGCCCATGCCCGCGCGGGCCACCCCCGGCGGTCCGGAGACCGCGACCGAGCGGCTGATCGCGGGCATCTGGTGCGCGGTGCTCGGCGTGCCCGCGGTGCGACCCGAGGACAACTTCTTCGACATCGGCGGCAACTCGATGGCCATGGCCTCGGTGCACGCCCGCCTCACCCAGGCCACCGGGACGCCGGTGCCGCTGCTCGACCTGTTCCGCCACCCCAACGTGCGGGCCCTGGCCCGCCACCTCGACGGCGCCGGTGGCCAACCCGAGTTGGCCAAGGCGGCCCAGCGCGCCGCCGCCCGGCGCGCCCGGCCCCGGCCGTCCCGACCCGTTTCGCGCCGCGGCGCCCAAGGAGACTGACCATGACGTTCCCCGAAGACTCACCCGGCGCCGAACCGATCGCCATCGTCGGCATCGCCGCCCGCGTTCCCGGCGCGTCGGACGCCGCGCAGTTCTGGCGCAACCTCGTCGACGGCGTCGAGTCGGTCACCCGGTTCACCCGCGAGGAGCAGCTGGCCCGCGGCGCGAAAGCCTCCGATGTGGACGACGTGAGCTGGGTCCCGGCCGCGCCGGTGGTGACCGGGTTCGACGAGTTCGACGCGGGCCTGTTCGGCATGTCCGCCAGGGAGGCGCAGGTCGCCAGCCCGCAGCACCGGCTGTTCCTGGAGTCCTGCCACACCGCGCTGCAGGACGCGGGCTACGACCCGGCCCGCTACGACGGCCCGATCGGCGTCTACGCGGGCACCGGCGGCAACGAGTACCTGTGGGAGAACGTCCTGCGCAACGCGTCGATCGGCGCGAACCCGTACAACCAGGTGTCGCTGGCCACCGGCAACTCGCCGAACTACGTCGCCACGCTGCCCGCGTACAAGCTCGACCTGCGCGGGCCCAGCCTGACCGTGCACACCGCGTGCTCGACCTCGCTGGTCGCCTTCCACCTGGCGTGCGAGGCGCTGCGCAACCACGAGTGCGACATGGCGCTGGCGGGCGGGGTGAACATCGAGCTGCCGCACGGCGTCGGCTACCTGGGCATGGACGGCTTCACCTCCCCGGACGCGCACTGCCGCCCCTTCGACGCGGGCGCCAACGGCACCGTGTGGGGCAGCGGCGTCGGCGTCGCCCTGATCAAGCGGCTCTCCGACGCCGTCGCCGACGGCGACACCATCCGCGCGGTCGTGCTCGGCAACGCCATCAACAACGACGGCGCGGGCAAGGTCGGGTTCACCGCGCCCAGCCAGGACGGGCAGGCCGAGGCGATCGCGCAGGCGGTCGGCATGGCCGGGGTCGACCCGCGCTCGGTCACCTACGTCGAGGCGCACGGCACCGGCACCGCGGTCGGCGACCCGATCGAGGTCGCCGCGCTGGCCTCGGTGTACGGCCAGGGGATCGCCGAGCGCGGCTGGTGCGGCATCGGGTCGGTCAAGTCCAACATCGGGCACCTGTCCCAGGCCGCGGGCATCATCAGCCTGATCAAGGTCGTGCTGGCGATGGAGCACGGCCTGATCCCGCCGACGGTCAACTACGAGCGGCCCAACCCGGCCATCGACTTCGCCGCCACCCCGTTCTGGGTGGCCGACGCCCTGACCCGCTGGGAGACCGGCGGCGTGCCGCGGCGGGCGGGCGTGAGCTCCTTCGGCATCGGCGGCACCAACGCGCACGTGCTGCTGGAGCAGCCGCCCGCGCCGCGCCCCGCTGTCGCCCCGGCTGGGCCGCAGGTGATCCAGCTCTCGGCCCGCTCCGCCTCGGCGCTGGACACCGCCGTCACCCGGCTCGCCGACCACCTGTCGGCCACCTCGACGCCGCTGGCGGACGTGGCGATGACGCTGCGGGAGGGTCGGGTGGCCTACGCGCACCGCGTGGCCGTGGTCGCCGATGACGCCGCCGACGCCGCTGCCGCGCTGAAGGCCAAGCGCCGCAAGATCTCCGGGGTCGCGGGGGACGCGCGGGTCGCGTTCCTGTTCTCCGGCCAGGGATCGCAGTACGCGGGCATGGCGCTGGCGCTCCACGACCGCGAGCCGGTCTTCGCCGAGGCGGTGGACCGCTGCGCCGAGCTGCTGGCCGCCGACCTCGGGCTCGACCTGCGCGACCTGCTGCTCGACCGCGTTCCCGAGGCGGGCGAGCTGATCGGGCAGACCCGGTACACCCAGCCCGCGCTGTTCACCGTGGAGTACGCGCTCGCCGAGCTCTGGGCCAGTGCCGGGGTGCGGCCCGCGGCGATGCTGGGGCACTCCATCGGCGAGTACGCCGCGGCCACCGTCGCGGGCGTGTTCACCCTGCCCGACGCGCTGCGCGTGGTCGCGGCGCGCGGCAGGCTCATGCAGTCGCTGCCCGCCGGGTCGATGCTGGCGGTGCAGCTGGACGAGTCCGACGTCGAGCTGCCCGACGGCGTGTCCGTGGCGACCGTCAACGGTCCGGGGACCTGTGTGGTGGCGGGGGAGGGCGCCGCGGTCGCGGAGTACGCGGCGGCGCTGGCCGAGCGGGGCGTCAAGGCCAAGGCGCTGCGGACCTCGCACGCGTTCCACTCGGCGATGATGGACCCGATCCTGGCCGAGTTCACCGCCCTCATGGCGTCGGTTCCCCTTGCCGCGCCCCAGCTTCCCGTGCTGTCCAATGTGACCGGTGACTGGCTGACCGAGGCGCAGGCCACCGACCCGGCCTACTGGGCGGCGCACCTGCGCCAACCGGTGCGCTTCGGCGCGGGCGTGGCGACGCTGCTGGGGGCCGACGGCCCGTGGGCGCTGCTGGAGTGCGGCCCCGGCAGGCAGCTGGCCGGGCTGGCCCGGATGCAGGTGGCGCGGGCGGGAGACGCCCAGCGCGCCCTCGCGCCGCTGACCAGCCTGCCCGGACCGGGCGAGCCGGACGTCTTCGCCACCGCCGCCGCCACCCTGTGGACCCTCGGCGTGCCCGTGTCGCTGCCCTCGGCGGTGGGCGCCGGGCGGGTGCCGCTGCCGGTGTACCCCTACGAGCGCGAGCGCCACTGGGTGGAGCCCGACGCCGGGCAGGCCGTCGCCGCCGCGCCGACCGGCCCGCGCGGGCCGGCCGACTGGTTCGCCGTCCCCGCGTGGCGCCAGTCCGTGGCACCCCCCGCGACCGGGTCGCTGGGGCGGGTCCTGCTGCTGGGCTCCGGGCCGCGCGCGGACGCCCTCGCCGCGTCGGTGGACGCCGTGCGGGTGCGGGAGGGCGCGGAGTTCGCCCGTACCGACGACGGCTGGACCCTGCGCCCGGGCGAGCGCGCCGACTACACCGCGCTGGTCGGAGCCCTGGGCGCCGACCTGCCCGGACACGTCGTGCACGCCTTCGCCCTCGACGGGGACCCCGCGGGCGAGGACCCGGCGGCGGTGTGGCAGGCGCAGGAGCGCGGCTTCCACAGCGCGCTGAACCTGGTGCAGGCCCTCGCGGGCACCGAGTGCCGCCTCGACATCGTGTGCGCCGGCATCGGCGACGTCCGCGGCGACGACCTCACCCGGCCCGAGCACGCCACGCTGCTCGGCCTGGCCAGGGTGCTGCCCGCCGAGCTGCCCGAGCTGGACGCGCGCCTCATCGATGCCGATGCCGACGCGGGCATCGTCGACGAGCTGCGCAGGCCGGTGACCGACCGCGAGGTGACCCTGCGCGGCGGGCGCCGCTGGGTGCTGGGCTATGACGACCTGCGCCTGCCCGAGGCCGCTGAGGACGGGGTCCGCGACGGCGGGCGCTACGTCATCACCGGCGGGCTCGGCGGTATCGGCATCACCCTGGCCGAGGACTTCGCGGTGCGCGCCAAAGCGAAGCTGGTGCTGGTGGCCCGCTCCGGCCTGCCGCCGCGCGGCGAGTGGGACACCCACCTCGCCGTGCACGGCGAGGGCTCCACCGCCCGCGTCGGCCGGGCCATCGCCGCGATCCGCCGGATGGAGGCCGCGGGCGCCGAGGTGCTCGTCGTCGCCGCCGACGTGACCGATGTGGACGACATGCGCCGGGTCCGCGCCCTCGCGGTGGACGCCTTCGGCGGTGTCGACGGGATCGTGCACGCCGCCGGTCTGGCGGGCGGTGGCGTGGCCGAGGTGAAGGACCGCGCCGCCGCCGAGGCGGTGCTGGCCCCCAAGCTCACCGGCACGCTGGCGCTGGCGTCGGCGTTCGGCGGCGACGAGCTGGACTTCGTCGTGCTGTGCTCGTCGGTGACCTCGGTCGTCGGCGGGTTCGGCCAGGTCGACTACTGCGCGGCCAACGCCTTCCTCGACGCGCACGCCCGCGCGGGCCGGGGCTGGCGCGCGCCGGTGCTGTCGCAGAACTGGGGCGGCTGGGCGGAGCTGGGCATGGCGGTGGAGACCGCCGCGTTCGCCCAGTCCGGCGCCGCCGTCGAGTCCAGTGTGGACCACCCGGTGCTGACGTCGCTGTCGGTGCGCGGGGACCAGGCGCTGTGCCACGGCATCGTGACGCCGTCGTCGCACTGGCTGCTCGACGAGCACCGCATCGGCGGCGTGGCCGTCGTCCCCGGGACCGCCCACCTGGAGTGCGTCCGCGCCGCGTTCGCCGCCGCCGTGCCCGGCAGCGGTCACGTCGAGCTGCGTGACGTGGCGTTCCTGGAGCCGTTCGCGGTCCCGGACGGCGAGGCGGCGCGCTACGAGGTCACGCTGACCGTCACCGGCCCGGCGGCGGAGTTCCGCGTGCAGGGCAGGCGCGGCGGCGTCGTCACCACGCACGTCGCCGGGACCGCGGGGTGGACCTCCGAAGACGCCAATGTCGTCGATGTCGGCGCGGTCGAGGCCCGCACGTCCCCGCTGGACGCCACCACGGGCTTCGGCACCGGCCGCACGAGCATGCTGGCCTTCGGCCCCCGGTGGGCGGCCCTGAGCGGGCACCGCGCCGCCGCGGACGAGGAACTGGCCACCATCGTCGCCCCGTCGGCGGCGGAAGGCGACGACTGGGTGCTGCACCCGGCGCTGCTCGACGTCGCCACCGCCTTCGGCGCGGGCCGCGGCGAGGGCACGTACCTGCCGATGTCCTACGGCCGGGTCGTCGTGCGCGACCGGCTGCCGGGGCGCTTCCACAGCCACCTGCGGTACCGCCCGTCGGCGAGTGACGAGGTCGTCGTGGCGGACTTGTCCCTTGTGGACGACGATGGCCGTGAACTCGTCGCGGTCACGGAGTTCCTGCTGCGCCGGGTCGACCAGACCGCGGTGACCGGCGGTCTGGCCGCCGGTCCCGACAGCGGTGGGCAGACCGGCCCCGCCCGCAAGCGTGACACGGCCGCGGGCGACATCGCCCCCCTCGACGGCGTGGACGCCTTCCGGCGCGCCCTGGCCGCCGGGGTCGGCCCGCAGCTGGTGATCACGCCGCTGTCCGTCGCCGAGATCGCGGCGCGGGCACACCGGCCCGTCACCGACGCCGAGCCGCTCGCCGTGGCCTCCGGCTCGGGTGACGCCGCCGCCGGGCCGCGCAGTGAGCTGGAGGCGGTCATCGTGCGCGCCTGGAAGGACAGCCTCGGCGTGGCCGAGGTCGGCGTGCACGACGATTTCTTCGCCCTCGGCGGCAACTCCCTCGTCGCCGTGCAGCTCATCGCCGCCCTGCGCACCGCGACCGGGGTGCGGCTGCCGATGCGCAGCCTGTTCGAGATCCCCACCGTCGCCGGTCTCGCCGAGCGCATCGAGGAGCTGCGCGCCGAGGCCGAACCCGAGCCGGACCCGGCTCCCGCCCAGACCATCCGCAGGCTTCCGCGCGCCTGAAAGGACCATGACGATGACCAACCTGGACACCGCGGCCCTGCCGCTCGTGGTCGAGCCCGACGGCCGCGCCATCACCGACCTGATCACCGACCGGCGCGCCGAGCTGCGCGCGTCGCTGGCCGAGCGGGGGGCGCTGCTCTTCCGCGGCTTCGACGTGGGCGGCGTCGACGGCTTCGACGCCGTCGTGCGGGCCCTGTCCGGCGAGCCGCTGCTCTACACCGAGCGCTCGTCGCCGCGCAGCACCATCAAGGGCCGCGTCTACACCTCGACGGACTATCCGCAGGACGAGGAGATCTTCCTGCACAACGAGAACTCCTACCAGGCCACGTGGCCGATGACGCTGTTCTTCTACTGCGTCGAGCCGCCGACCAGCCAGGGCGCGACCCCGCTGGCCGACGTGCGCGAGGTGTACCGGCTCATCGACCCCGACGTGCGCGCGGAGTTCGAGCGCCGAGGCTGGCTGCTCGTGCGCAACTTCCACCCCGACTTCGGCGCGGCCTGGCAGCACACCTTCAACACCGACTCGCGCGCCGAGGTCGAGGCGTACTGCGCCAGCGCCGGGATCACCCACGAGTGGCGCGGCGCCGACGGCCTGCGGGTGCGCTCGCCCCGGCGCGCGGTGCACCTGCGCCCCGGCAGCGACGTGCCGCGCTGGTTCAACCACGTGGCGTTCTTCCACGTCAGCACGCTGCCCGCGGACCTGCGCGAGGGCCTGCTGGCCATGTTCGCCCCCGACGACCTGCCCACGAACACCTTCTACGGCGACGGCGCGGAGATCCCGGCCGACGTCCTCGACCACGTCCGCGGCGCCTACCGCGCCGCGACGACCCGATTCGACTACCACCGCGACGACGTCCTCGTGGTGGACAACATGACCGCAGCGCACGGCCGCGAGCCCTTCACCGGCCCGCGCAAGATCGCCGTGGCGATGGCCGAACCGCACGGGCAGGAGCAGTGATGACCAGCAGCGCCGTCTTCAACGTCGTCGTCAACGGCGAGGGCCAGCACTCGGTGTGGCCCACCACCCGCCCCCTGCCCGAGGGGTGGCGCTCGACCGGCTTCGTGGGCACCCGCGCGGAATGCCTCGACCACATTGATCTCGTGTGGACGGACATGCGCCCCGTCTCGGCGCGCGGGGAGGCGCGATGAGCAGGCAGTGGGCCTTCCCGGCGTCCTACGCCCAGGAGCGGGTCTGGTTCGCCAACCAGCTCGACCCGGACTCCCCGGTCTACAACGTCTCCACCCCGACCGAGCTGCCCGACGGCCTCACCGAGGCCCAGGTCCGCGCGGTCCTGGCCGCGCTGGTGGCCAGGCACGAGTCGCTGCGCACCCACTTCGCGCTCGACAGCGACACCCTGACCCAGGTCGTGCACGAGCACGTCCCGGTCGACCCGCCCGTGAACGACCTGCGCCACATCCCCTACGGCGAGCAGGCCCCGCACATCGACGGCATGGCCTCGCGCCTGGCCCGCACGCCGATCCCGCTGGACGCGCCGCCGCTGTGGCGCGCTGAACTGGTCCGCCGGGGCGAGCGGCAGTGGACGCTGCTGGTCGTGGTGCACCACGCGGTGTTCGACAGCCGCTCGCACGTCGTCTTCGACACCGAGGTCCACGCCCTCGCCGACGCCGCCCTGCGCGGTGCCGACGCGGCCCTGCCCGAGCCGGAGATCCAGTACGCGGACTTCGCCGTCTGGCAGCGCGAGCACCTCGCGGGCCCGGAGCTGCGGCGCCGCCTCGACTGGTGGCGCCAGACCCTCGCGGGCGCCCCGCCGGTCATCGCCCTGCCCACCGACCGCCCCCGCCCCGACCGCCTGACCTTCGACGGCGACGAGGTCTGGTTCGACCTGCCCGCGGGCCTGCTCGACCAGGTGACCTCGGTGGCCCGCACCCACGGCGCGACCCCGTACATGGTCCTGCTGGCTGCCTACACCGCGCTGCTGTCGCGCCTGGCCGCCACCGACGACGTCGTCGTCGGCGTCTCCACCGCGGGCCGCGACCGCCCGGAGCTGGCGGACCTGGTCGGCATGTTCGTCAACCCGGTGGTCCTGCGCGCCGACCTCGCGGGCGCCCCGACCTTCGCCGACCTCCTGACCCGCGTCCGCGCCGCCCTCGCCGAGGCGATGGACCACGGCGACACCCCGTTCCAGGCCATCGTGTCCGACCTGGTGACCCGGCACGACCCGGCGGTGCAGCCGCTGTTCCAGGTCGCCTTCAACTTCGTCCCCGACTCCGGCTTCGACCAGGTCCGCCTCGGCACCACCAAGGACGACCTGGCCTTCGACATCACCACCGGCACCAGCCGCCTGCTCTACCGCACCGCGCTGTTCGACCGGACCACCGCCGAGACCATCGTCACCCGCTACCTGCTCCTCCTGACCGCGGCCGTGACAGCCCCCGAAACCCCGGTCGCGTCGCTACCTCTGATGTCCACAGAGGAGCAGGCGGCGGTCCTCTCGACCAGCCAGGGCTCCACCCACCCCGTCCCCACCGAGTCGGTCCCCGCCCAGCTCACCGCCCAGGCCCAGCGCACCCCGGACGCGACCGCCCTGGTCTTCCAGGGACGAACCACCACCTACGCGGCCCTGCACGCCCAGGCCGACGCCCTGTGCGCCCGCCTGACGGCGGAAGGCGCGGGCCCGGACACCATCGTCGCCCTCGCCCTGCCGCGCTCCCCGGCCCTGGTGACCGCCATCCTGGCCGTCCTCAAATCCGGCGCCGCCTACCTCCCCCTGGACACCGACCACCCACAGGCCCGCCTGGCCACCCTCCTGGCCGACGCCCGCCCCCTCCTCACCCTGACCACCCCAGCCACAGCCCCCCTGCTCCCCCCAACCACCCGAACCACCCGAACCCTCGATGCCACCGCCCCCGCTGCGGGCGCGCCGGTCTCCCCGGCGGAACCTTCCCGTTCCGCGGGGTCGCCGAGGGACCCGGCGTATGTGCTCTACACGTCGGGTTCCACCGGGCAGCCCAAGGGCGTCGTCGTCGAGCACCAAGCGCTCGCGGCGTACCTGGCGTGGGCGCGCGCGACCTATCCCGGGCTGACGGGCACCGTCCTGCTGCACTCTCCGGTGACCTTCGACTTCACCGTCACCGGACTGCTCGGCACCCTGACGGCAGGCGGCACGATCCACCTCGCCGGCCTGGACGAGCCCGCCGACGGCCCGCCGCCCGCGTTCGTCAAGGCCACCCCCGGCCAGCTCCCGCTGCTGGACCCCGCCCGCTCGCCCGCCACCGACCTGGTGCTGGGCGGCGAGGCGCTGTCCGCCGAGCAACTGGCCCCGTGGCGGACCGCCAACCCGACCGCGACCGTCGTCAACGAGTACGGCCCGACCGAGGTCACCGTCGGCAGCGTCGCCGCCGTCATCCAGCCCGGCGCGCAGCTGTCCCCGGGCCCGGTGGCGATCGGCACGCCGGTGTGGAACACCGAGGCGTACGTCCTCGACGCGGACCTCACCCCAGTGCCGCACGGCGTCGTCGGCGAGCTGTACCTCGCGGGCGCGCAGCTGGCCCGCGGCTACCTCAACCGCCCGGCCCTGACCGCCGACCGCTTCCTGCCGTGCCCCTTCGGCGCACCCGGCAGGCGCATGTACCGCACCGGCGACCTCGTCCGCAGGCGCGCCGACGGCGCCCTGGAGTACCTGGGCCGCGCCGACCAGCAGCTCAAGCTCCGCGGCATCCGCATCGAGCCCGCCGAGGTGGAGGCCGCCCTGCTGGACCTGCCCGGCGTCCGCGCGGCGGTGGTCGTCGCCCACCAGGACGACACCCCGGAGGACGCCCGCCTGGTGGCCTACGTCGTCGGCGACCCCGGCGCCGCCGTCGAGACGCTGCCCACGGTGCTGCCCGCCCACCTGGTCCCGGCGGACGTGATCACCGTGGACGCCATCCCGCTCACCACCAACGGCAAGCTGGACCGTGCCGCCCTCCCCGCCCCCACCCGCCGCGAGCGGGGCTATGTCGCCCCGCGCACCCCCGCCGAGGAACTGGTCGCCGAGGTCTACGCCGAGATCCTGGGCGTGGCCAAGGTAGGCGCCTTCGACCACTTCCTCGAACTGGGCGGCAACTCCCTCCGCGGTATGCGCGCCATGGCCCGCATCCGCGCCGAGATCGAGGTAGACGTCCCCATGCGAGCCCTGTTCGCCCACCCCGTCGTCGCCGACCTGGCCGCCGAGATCGACAAGGCCATCGCCGCCGAAGTGGCCAACCTCAGCGACGCCGAGGTCGCCGCGTTGCTAGCGGACAAGGAGTCCCAGGCATGACCGCAGCCCCGGAGGCAGCAGCCGACCGCACCGCGGCGGCCGCCGCCCTGCTGGCCAAGCGGCTGCGCAAGCGCACCGCGGCACCGCGAGCGGTGATCCCGCGCAGGCCCGACGATGCGGCACTGCCGCTGTCCTTCGCCCAGGAGCGCGTCTGGTTCATGGACCAGCTCGCCCCAGGCGAGGCGGCGTACCACATCGCTGTGCCGCTCAGGGTCCGCGGACCCCTGGACGAGCACACCCTGCGCACGGCACTCAACGCCCTCACCGCACGGCACGAATCACTGCGCACCCGGTTTCCCGCCGACGCCGAGGGCAGGCCCACGGCCGTCGTCGCCGATCACGTCGACGTGCCGCTGCGCCTGACCCACGCCGAGGACGAGACCGCCGCCCAGGCCATGGTCGACCAGGCCGTGCTGGAGCCCTTCGACCTCGCCGAGGGGCCGCTCCTGCGCGCCCTGCTCATTCAACTGTCCAAACAAGACCACATCCTTCTGCTCACCCAGCACCACATCGTCGGTGATGGCTGGTCCGTCGACGTCCTCCTCCGCGACCTCGTCACCTCGTACCACGGGGGCGCGCTGCCCGAACTCCCCATCCAGTACGGGGACTTCGCGCACTGGCAGAGCGACCAGCTGACCTCGCCCGCCGCCGAAGCGCACCTGGCCTACTGGCGTGAGCGGCTCGCCGGGGTCGAGCCGCTCGATCTGCCCACCGACCATTCTCGCCCGGCAACCCAGACATACCAAGGCGATTTCGTCGAATTCACCGTTCCCGAACAAACCGCGAACGAACTGCGAACACTGGCCGCCCACGACGGCGGCACGCTGTTCATGACCCTCCTCGCCGCGTACCAGGTCCTGCTCGCCCGCCACAGTGGACAGCGCGACTTCGCCGTCGGCGCCTCGGTGGCGGGGCGGTCCGCGCCGGAGCTGGAGGACGTCGTCGGCATGTTCATCAACATGCTGCCGATGCGCGCCGACCTGGCAGGCGACCCCACCTTCACCGACCTGCTGGGGCGCACCAGGAGTGGCGTCCTCGACGCCTTCGAACACGCCGACGTGCCCTTCGCCAGGGTCGTGCAGGAGCTCGGGGTGCCCCGCGACGTCAGCCGCTCCCCGGTGTTCCAGAGCATGTTCGTGCTCCAGAACTACGAGATGGGCCGGTACGAGGCCGCGAACACCGCCGAGGTCACCTTCGAGTGGACGCCGATGGAGCTGCGCGCCACCCGTTTCGACTTCGAGCTGCACGTCGTGGAGGTCGAGAGCGGCCTCTGGGGCAAGCTGGTCTACAACACCGACCTGTTCGACCGCGCCACCGTCGAGCTGATCGCCGACCGCTGGACCGCGCTGCTCGACGCCCTCGCCGCCGCCCCCGACACCAGGATGTCCCACGTGGACATCCGCGCCGAGGCCGACAGGGCACTCCCGGAGGCGGCCAACGCCACCGCCAGGCCCTTCCCGGACACCACGCTGCACGCGCTCGTGGAAGCCCAAGTCCACCGTACGCCCGACGCCCCCGCCGTCACCCTCGACGGCAAAACCCTTACGTATTCCGAACTCAACGCCAACGCCAACCGCGTCGCCCACCGGCTGCGCGAGCGCGGCATCGGCCCGGAATCCCTGGTCGCCGTCTGCGCCAACCGCTCCCCGGAGCTGGTCGCCGCCCTGCTCGGCGTCCTCAAGGCGGGGGCGGCCTACGTGCCGCTCGACCCCGAGTACCCGGCAGACCGCCTCCGCTTCATGATCGAGGACGCGAACGCCCACGCCGTGCTCGTCGGCGCGGACCTGCGCGACACCGCGGCGCACGCCCTCGTGCTGGAGGAGGACTTCACCGACGGCCCCATCACCGACCCGGAGCCGTTGAGCACTCCTGACAACGTCGCCTACGTCATCTACACCTCGGGCTCCACCGGCAAGCCCAAGGGCGTGCCGAACACCCACCGCGGCATCGTCAACCGACTCGACTGGATGCAGCGCGCGTACCGCCTCGACGACACCGACTCGGTCCTGCAGAAGACCCCGTTCGGTTTCGACGTCTCGGTGTGGGAGTTCTTCTGGCCGCTGCAGACCGGCGCCCGACTGGTGCTGGCCAAGCCCGGCGGCCACAAGGACGCCGCGTACCTGCGCGACCTGATCAACACCGAGCGCGTCACCACCGCGCACTTCGTGCCGTCCATGCTCGGCGTCTTCCTCGCCGAGCAGAGCCAGTGCCCGAGCCTGCGCCGCGTCATCTGCAGCGGCGAGGAGCTGCCCCTGGCCACCGCGCGCGAGTTCACCACCCGCTTCCCCGGCACGGAGCTGCACAACCTCTACGGCCCCACCGAGGCGGCCATCGACGTCACCGCCTGGCACTGCCGGTCCCTCGACGGCCTCACAAGCGTCCCCATCGGCGCCCCCATCGCGAACCTGCGCGTGCACATCCTCGACGAGCACGGCGTCGACACGCCCATCGGCGTCGCGGGCGAGCTGCACATCGGCGGCGTCGGCGTGGCCCGCGGCTACCACCGCAGGCCCGCGCTCACCGCGGAGAAGTTCGTCCCCGACCCGCACGACCCCGGCGCCCGCCGCTACGCCACCGGCGACCTGGCCCGCTGGCGCCGCGACGGCACCATCGAGTTCCTCGGCCGCCTCGACCACCAGGTGAAGCTGCGCGGCCTGCGCATCGAGCTCGGCGAGATCGAGACCGCCCTGCGGGAACTGCCCGGCGTCACCGACGCCGCGGTGATCGTCCGCCAGGACACCCCGGGCGACCAGCGCCTCACCGGATACCTGGTCGGCACCGTGGAGCACACAGAAGTGAAGGCGGCACTGAAGAAGCGCCTGCCCGAGTACATGGTGCCCGCCGCGCTCGTCGACCTCGACGCCCTGCCGCTGACCCCCAACGGCAAGCTCGACCGCAAGGCCCTGCCCGCGCCGCAGGTCACCCGCAGCGGCGAGCTGGTCGAGCCGCGCACCGACACCGAGCGCGCCCTGGCCGCCATCTGGACCGAGGTGCTGAACCTGCCCGCGGTCGGCATCGATGACGACTTCTTCGACCTCGGCGGCCACTCGCTGCTGGCCACCCAGGTCGTGGCCCGCGTCCGCAAGGTCAACGAGGGCCAACCCGTCGGCGTGATGGACCTGTTCACCCACCGCACGATCCGCGAGCTGGCCGAGTTCATGGCGGGCACCGAGAGCGGGCCCCGCCGCCTGCTCTACGAACTCACCAAGCCCGGCAAGCCCAAGACGCTGACGTACGTGTGCGTGCCCTACGGAGGCGGCAGCGCGATCGTCTACCAGCCCCTCGCCGACGCCCTGCCGGACGGACACGCCCTCTACAGCGTGGCCATCCCTGGCCACGACGTCGGCCTGGACGAGTCCGCCCTGCCCTTCGACGAGCTGACCACCCGCATCGCCGAGGAGATCCGCGAGCGCGTGTCCGGCCCGCTGGCCCTCTACGGGCACTGCGGCGTGGGCAGCGCGATCACCGCGGAGGTGGCCCGCAAGCTCGAAGCCGCCGACCGCGAGATCGACGCCATCTACATCGGCGCGATGTTCCCGTTCGCCCGGCCCAAGGGGCCGTTCGCGTCGGCGCGCACGAAGGTCGAGAAGCTGCGCTCCAACCGGCACTACGCGAGCTGGCTGAAGTCCATGGGCGTGGACACCGACGAGATCGAGCCCGAGCAGGCCGACCGGATCATCAGCAACATGCGCGCCGACTCGCGCGCCGCTGAGGACTACTTCACCGACCTGCTCGACCGGGGCGCGGACAAGCTGCGCGCCCCGGTGATCTCCGTGGTCGGCTCCCAGGACCCGGTCACCGACTACCACGCCGAGCGCTACGCGGAATGGCAGTTCCTCAGCGACACCCTCGCGCTGGTCGTGCTGGACGAGGCCGGGCACTTCTTCCTCAAGTACCGCGCCGGGGAACTGGCCGAGATCGTCTCCCGCACCCACCCCGCCTTGGCCGCCGAGGACACGGCGGAGCTGTCCAACCGCGGTGAGGACGCGTCGTGGGTGCTGCGTGACTGGCAGCGGGTGGGCACCCGCGCGCCGTCAGCGGTCTCCCCGAGCATGTCCCGTTTCGTCGCGGTCGCATTCGGCCAGCTCGTGGCCACCACCGGCGCGGCCCTGACCGCGTTCGCCCTGCCGATCTGGCTGTACACCCGCACCGGCTCGGTGACCGACCTCGGCCTGCTGTGGGCGCTGGCGCTGCTGTGCGGGGTGATCGTGCTGCCCATCGCCGGTGGCGTGATCGACCGCCTCGACCGGCGGCGGGTCATGATGGCCTCCAGCTGCGTCTCCGGCGCCGTGCAGCTCGTCCTGGCCGCTCTGTTGTGGAGCGAACGGATCGAGCTGTGGCACATCTACGTGCTCGTCTCGCTCAGCCAGGTGGCGGCGTCGTTCCAACGGCTGGCGTTCCAGTCGTCGGTGCCGCAGCTGGTGCCCAAGCGCTATCTCGGGCACGCCATGGGCATCGCCCAGCTCTCCAGCGGTTTCGCCCTGCTGCTCATGCCGATCCTGGCCGCGGGCCTGCTCGCCCAGATCGGCCTGCGCGGCATCGTGCTCATCGACGTCTGCGGCTACGTGCTGGCGATCGTGACGCTGCTGTTCATCCGCTTCCCCGACCTGCTCGGCTGGCGCCCCCGCGAGCCGCTGACCACGGCGATCCTCAACGGACTGCGCTACTCCTGGCGCCACCGCGGCTTCCGCCTGATGCTGGGCTACTTCGCCCTGGGCAACGTCTTCCTGGCGCCCGCCTTAGTGCTGCTGACCCCGCTGGTGCTCGCTTTCGGCGACATCGGCGACGTCGCCGCCGTGGCACTGGCCGAGGCCGTCGGCGCGCTCGTCGGAGGGCTGGTGATGGCGGTGTGGGGTGGCCCGCGAAAGCGCCGGATGATCGGCGTCCTGTGCTTCAACCTGGGCACCGGTCTGGGCTGCCTGGCCATCGGCGTGCACCCGTCGGTCGTCGCGGTGGGCGTCGGGGTGTTCCTGATGGCGATGTCCATGGCCCTCGCCCAGGGCGTCTACGCCACGATCGTGCAGGTCAAGGTGCCGCAGCGGTTCCATGGCCGGGTGTTCGCCATCAACCAGACCCTGGCGTGGTCGACGCTGCCGATCGGCTTCGCGCTGCTGGCCCCGCTGGCCACCGCGGCGTTCGAGCCCCTGCTGGCCCCGAACGGACCCCTGGCGGGCACGGTGGGCGCCGTGATCGGCACGGGGGAGGGTCGGGGCATCGGATTCGCCTACGTCGTCTTCGGCGTCCTCCTGGCCGTCGTCACCGCGGGCGGCTGGGCCATCCGGACCCTGCGCGACTTCGACACCGAGGTTCCCGACTCGCTGCCCGACGACCTCGTCGGCGCCCAGGAACGTGCCAATCGGCTCGCCCGTCACCGTCCCGTGACTATGACCGTTTTGTCGCCGGACGATGACGCAGCAGGTCAGGGACGTGACAAAGAGTCAGAGGTTGCCGTGAGATAACGCACAGATCACGGAAGTGGCTTGCTTGGGTCCTCCGGATCGGCCTGAATACCGGCCATGGGTAGACACCGCCTCGCCGACTCGGAGGGCCGAACACTCCGGTCCCTGTTCGCCGGCCGTCGTCGTAGTGACGACCTGATGTCCCGCAGCTTCCGCGACTGCCGCGGTTGCGGAGCCGACGTGTACGTCCTGGCCGAGGACTGCAGGGACTGTGGACACCAAGTGGAATTGCGCGCGGGCTGACAGAACTTGGAGGCCGTCCCCGGATGAGGCAACTCCGGGGACGGCCTTCTTTCACGTCATCGGTCAAGAGGAGTGGCCCTGCGCACTTCGGTAGCGCGAACGGGCGTTAACCGGGAGATACTGGCCAGTAACCTCATGGCTGCCGTCTCAGCAGGGAGCACGCATGGCCCGCCTCGCCCAGACCGCCGGACTCACCGACGTCCAGCAGGAAATCCTCGCCACGGTGAAGGACTTCGTGGACAAGGAGATCATCCCGCACGCGCAGGCGCTGGAGCACGCCGACGAGTACCCGACCGACATCGTCGCGGGCATGCGGGAGATGGGCCTGTTCGGCCTGACCATCCCGGAGGAGCACGGCGGACTCGGCGAGTCCCTGCTGACCTACGCCCTGGTCGTCGAGCAGATCGCCCGCGGCTGGATGAGCGTGTCCGGGGTCATCAACACGCACTTCATCGTCGCGCACATGCTCAAGCAGCACGGCACGGAGGCGCAGAAGGCGCACTACCTGCCGAAGATGGCCACCGGTGAGATTCGCGGCTCCTTCTCCATGTCCGAACCGGACCTGGGCTCCGACGTGGCCGCCATCAAGACCAGGGCCCGGCGCGACGGCGGGGACTACGTCATCGACGGCGCCAAGATGTGGCTGACCAACGGTGGCTCGTCCAACCTGATCGCGCTGCTGGTCAAGACCGACGAGGGCGCCGAGAAGGCCCACCAGAACCTGACCGCGTTCCTGGTCGACAAGCCCGAGGGCTTCGGCGAGGTCGCCCCCGGCCTGACCATCCCCGGCAAGATCGACAAGATGGGCTACAAGGGCGTCGACACCACCGAGGCGGTCTTCGACGGCTTCCGGGTCGGCGCGGACAAGGTCCTCGGCGAGACGCCCGGCAAGGGCTTCTCGCACATGATGGACGGCGTCGAGGTCGGCCGGGTCAACGTGGCCGCCCGCGCCTGCGGCATCGCCATCCGGGCCTTCGAGCTGGCCGTGGAGTACGCCCAGCAGCGGCGCACCTTCGGCAAGGCGATCGCCGAGCACCAGGCGGTGGCCTTCAAGCTCGCCGAGATGGCCACCAAGGTCGAGGCCGCGCACCTGATGATGGTCAACGCCGCCCGGCTGAAGGACTCCGGCCAGCGCAACGACGTCGAGGCGGGCATGGCCAAGCTGATCGCCTCGGAGTACTGCGCCGAGGTCACCCAGGACTCCTTCCGCATCCACGGCGGCTACGGCTACTCCAAGGAGTACGAGATCGAGCGCCTGATGCGCGAGGCGCCCTTCCTGCTCATCGGCGAGGGCACCAGCGAGATCCAGAAGACCATCATCTCCCGGGGACTGCTGCGCGAGTACAAGTCCCGCGGATAGGCGGCACCGGGCCCGGTCCGCCACGGCTGATGGCGGGCACCTGCCTGGCCCGCTTCGTCCACGGGACCGACTGGCAGATCCCTCCGGAGGCCGGTGTCGCCATCCGCGCCTATGACGCGAACGGCCTATTGCTGGGTGCCATCGGCGAGTAAGCGGTATCGGGTTCGCACCGGTCACCCCGGGTTGGCACTATGGGGGGTATGACCGGTGCGTTCTCCGGCTCTGGACGCAACCAGGGCCTTCCCAAGGTCCCGACGCCGCCCACCGGCTGGCCGATCGGGTCCTATTCCACCTACCAGGAAGCCCACCGCGCGGTTGAGCACCTGGCGGGCAATGAGTTCCCGGTCGAGGAGGTCACGATCGTCGGTGTCGACGTGATGCTCGTCGAGCGGGTGATCGGGCGGTTGAGCTGGGCGAAGGTGCTGGGCACCGGGGCGCTGTCCGGGGCCTGGTTCGGCCTGTTCGTCGGCCTGCTGCTGGGCCTGTTCAGCACCCAGGAGGCCTCCTTCGCGCCGATCCTGGTCGGCCTCGCCGCCGGGGTGGTCTTCGGGCTGGTGTTCGCCGCCGTCGGCTACGCCAGCACGCGCACCCGCGACTTCGCCTCCGCCACGCAGCTCGTCGCGGGCCGCTACGACGTGCTGGTCCAGCCGCGCAACGCCGAGAAGGGGCGCGACCTGCTGGCCAAGTTGGCGATGCGCCCCAGCTAGCGCCTCCCCCGCCGAATTGCGGGGTGTGATCACCGGCCATAGGTTCGGGTGACCGGTGCGCGCGAGTGGTGCACCGGCGGCACGTCGCAGTGCCTTTCGGCGACGTGTCCGTCGGAAGGAGGCAGGGCGATGAGCAATCGTCGACACCCCGGCCGCCGTCGCCTCCCCGCGGTGCTCAGCGCCGTGGTGCTGGCGGCCACGGCCGCGTGCGGGTCCGAAGAGGGCCCGCTGACCATCAACGTGTACTACTCCACCGAAGAGAACTTCGACAAAGTCGTCGCCAAGTGCACCGACGAGGCCGGCGGGCGCTACCGGATCGCGCTCAACATCCTCCCGCGTGACGCCGACGGCCAGCGCGAGCAGATGGTGCGCAGGCTCGCCGCGGGCGACACCGACATGGACGTCCTCGGCCTCGACGTCACCTGGGTGGCCGAGTTCGCCGAGGCGGGCTGGGTCGAGGAGTGGACCGGCGCGGACAAGGCCGAGGTCGAGCGCGGCACCCTGGAGGGTCCACTGCGGACCGCCCGATGGGAGGACAAGCTCTACGCCGCTCCCAAGAACACCAACGTGCAGCTGCTCTGGTACCGCAAGGACCTCGTCCCCGAGCCGCCGCGCTCCTGGGGCGAGATGCTCGACATGGCCGAGCGGCTGCGTGCTCAGGGCCAGCCGGGGACAGTGCTCATGACCGGCGCGCAGTACGAGGGACTGGTCGTGCAGTTCAACACGCTCGTCGCGGGCGCGGGCGGGCGGATCCTGTCCGAGGACAGCACCCGCGCGGTCGTCGACGAAGGCGCGGTGCGCGCGCTGGAGGCACTGCGGACCCTGGCGGTCTCCCCGGTGTCCAGCGCCTCGCTGTCCAACGCGCAGGAGGACGACATCCGGCTGGCGTTCCAGAACGGCGAGGCGGCCTTCCAGCTCAACTGGCCCTTTGTGTACGCCGCGATGACCTCGGGCAACCCGGACCTGATCGACAAACTGGGCTGGGCGCCGTACCCGGCGATCGACCCGGCCAAGTCCGGCACCGCCACCATCGGCGGGTTCAACCTGGCCATCAGCGCGTACTCCGAGCACAAGCCCGAGGCGTTCGAGGCGGCCAAGTGCCTGCGCAGCGCCGAGAGCCAGAAGTTCTCCGCGATCAACTCCGGCGTGCCGCCGACCATCGAGTCGGTCTACCAGGACCCGGAGATGGCCGAGCCCTACCCGATGCGGGAGGCGATCCTGGACGAGCTGAAGAAGGCGGCCGTGCGGCCGCTGACCCCGGCGTACCAGAACGTTTCCACGCTCATCTCCACGATCCTGTCGCCGCCGGGGAGCATCGACCCACCGGCCACCGCCGAACGGCTGCGCAGCGAGCTGCAGGACGCCCTGGACTCGAAGGGAGTGCTGCCGTGAGCCAAGCAGTCGTGCCACCGCCCAAGACCGACACCCCGGCCAAGGCCGCACCCAAGCTGAGCGCGGGCAAGCGCGAGGAGCGCAAGCTGGGGTGGATGCTGTGCGCCCCCGCGGCCCTGGTGATGCTCGCGGTGACCGGGTACCCCATCGTGTACTCGATCTGGCTGTCCCTTCAGCGCTACGACCTCCGCTTCCCCGAGCAGACGGAGTTCGTGGGGCTGGAGAACTACGTGACCGTGCTGTCGAACTCGTACTGGTGGAACGCCTTCGGAGTCACGACGCTGATCACGGTCATCTCGGTGGCCATCGAGCTGGTGCTCGGCATGGCACTGGCGCTGGTCATGCACCGGACACTGGTGGCCCGCGGGCTGGTGCGCACCGTCGCGCTGATCCCGTACGGCATCGTGACCGTGGTCGCCGCGTTCTCCTGGCGCTACGCGTGGACCCAGGACACCGGCTACCTCGCCCAGCTCTTCGCCCCGGACTCGGCGCTGCTGACCGAGCGGGTGCCCGCGATATCCATCATCATCCTCGCCGAGGTGTGGAAGACGGTGCCGTTCATGGCGCTGCTCCTCATGGCGGGCCTGGCGCTGGTGCCCGAGGACCTGCTCAAGGCGGCGTCGATGGACGGGGCGTCGGCGTGGCAGCGCTTCACCAAGGTCATGCTCCCGGTGATGAAGCCCGCGATCCTGGTCGCGCTGCTGTTCCGCACCCTGGACGCGTTCCGCATCTTCGACAACATCTTCGTGCTGACGAACGGCGCGCAGGAGACCGGGTCGGTGTCCATGCAGACCTACAACAACCTCATCAAGGGCCTCAACCTCGGCATCGGGTCCACCATGTCGGTGCTGATCTTCATCTCCGTCGCCGCCATCGCCTTCCTGTTCGTCAAGGTGTTCGGCACGGCGGCGCCGGGCAGTGACGGGGGGCGGCGCTGATGGCTGTCACGACCGGTACCAAGGCCAAGTGGACCCTGCTGGACATCGTCGTCGTCGTGTACGCGCTGGTGCCCGTGCTGTGGATCGTGTCGCTGTCGTTCAAGACCAAGGAGACCCTGACCGACGGCAACTTCATCCCGCGCGCCTGGACGACGCAGAACTACGTCGACATCTTCAGCACCAACACCTTCCTGCGCGCGCTGTTCAACTCCATCGGCATCGCGCTGATCTCCACCCTGATCGCGGTGGTGCTGGGCACGATGGCCGCCTACGCCATCGCCCGGCTCGAATTCCCCGGCAAGCGGGCCCTGGTCGGGGTCTCGCTGCTCATCGCGATGTTCCCGCAGGTCTCGCTGGTGTCCCCGCTCTTCGAGATGGAGCGCTCGCTGGGCCTGTTCGACACGTGGCCGGGCCTGATCCTGCCCTACATCACCTTCGCGCTGCCGCTGGCGATCTACACGCTCTCGGCCTTCTTCCGCGAGATCCCGTGGGAGCTGGAGAAGGCGGCGAAGATGGACGGCGCCACGCCCGCCCAGGCGTTCCGCCGGGTGATCGCGCCGCTGGCCGCGCCGGGGGTGTTCACCACGGCGATCCTGGTGTTCATCTTCTGCTGGAACGACTTCCTGTTCGCCATCTCGCTGACCTCGACCGAGGCATCGCGGACGGTGCCCGCGGCGTTGTCGTTCTTCACCGGGTCCTCGCAGTTCGAGGACCCCACCGGGACCATTGCCGCCGCCGCGGTGGTGATCACGGTCCCGATCATCGTGTTCGTGTTGTTCTTCCAGCGCCGCATTGTCGCGGGGCTGACGTCCGGCGCCGTGAAGGGCTGAGTGACCATGGCCGAGATCATTCTGGACAAGGTGAGCAAGCGTTACCCAGACGGCGCGCTCGCGGTGTCTGACGTGGACCTGGAAATCGCCGACGGCGAGTTCATCATCCTCGTCGGCCCGTCCGGCTGCGGGAAGTCGACCACGCTGAACATGATCGCGGGCCTGGAGGACATCACCTCCGGTGAGCTGCGCATCGATGGGCAGCGGGTCAACGAGCGCGCGCCCAAGGACCGCGACATCGCGATGGTGTTCCAGTCCTACGCGCTGTACCCGCACATGACGGTGCGCGAGAACATGGCGTTCCCGCTGCGGCTGGCGAAGGTCGACGACAAGATCGTCCAGCGCAAGGTCGACGAGGCCGCGGGCATCCTCGACTTGGTCCAGCACCTGGACCGGCGCCCGGCGAACCTCTCCGGCGGCCAGCGCCAGCGCGTGGCGATGGGGCGGGCGATCGTGCGCAACCCCAAGGCGTTCCTGATGGACGAGCCGCTGTCCAACCTCGACGCCAAGCTGCGCGTGCAGATGCGCACGTCGGTCTCGAAGATCCAGAAGCGGCTGGGCACCACCACCGTGTACGTCACCCACGACCAGACCGAGGCGATGACCCTCGGCGACCGGGTCGTGGTGATGCGCGGCGGGTACGTCCAGCAGATCGGGTCGCCGCAGTTCCTCTACGAACAGCCGCTGAACCTGTTCGTGGCCGGGTTCATCGGGTCGCCGTCGATGAACTTCGTGCCCGCGCGGCTGGAGAACGGCAGCGTGGCCAGCGCGTTGGGCACGTTCCCGCTGACCGACCGCATCCGCCACCTGCTGGAATCCGCCGACGCGCCGCGCGAGGTGATCATGGGCCTGCGCCCTGAGCACTTCGAGGACGCCGCGCTGCTCGATGAGTCGGCGGCGGCGGGCGGCGCGGTCTTCGACTCGACCGTGGACGTGCTGGAGTCGATGGGCTCGGACAAGTTCGCCTACTTCACCGTCGAGGGGGAGATCGCGACCTCGGCGGAGCTGGAGGAGCTGGCGGCGGACGCGGGCTCGGCCGAGCTGACCGCCGACGGCACCCAGATCGTCACCCGGCTGTCCGCGTCCTCACAGGCCAAGGAGGGCAGCGACGCCCGGATCTGGTTCGACACCGACAAGATCCACTTGTTTGACCCACAGAACGGCCGGAATCTCACCTACTCCGATTGAGGATGTGGACAACTCGGCGGCCTGTGGACAACTTCCGCGCCTGTCCGCCGGATCAGGGCAACCTGGACTTCGAGGCGCCCGCGACCGGCGGGCGCCCGAAGCCCAGGAGGTTTCCATGTCCATCCGCGCTTTCCTCGCCGCCCTGCTCGCCGTCGCCGGCCTCGCATTCCTGACCACGCCCGCGAGCGCGGACCCCGCGCCCGCGTGCGACCGCGGGGAACTCTGCCTCTGGTCGGCTTCGTCCTACCGGGGCGAGGCGATCCGGCTGAGCCTGTCGAACACCAATCCCGGGGAGTGCGTGCCGCTCTGGCTCGACACGCGCTCGTTCGCGAACCTGCTGAGCAGGGCGGTGACGATGTACCAGAGCGTCGACTGCGCGACCGAGGGTGAGTTCGACACCTATCCGGGGCAGGGGACATATGTGCCGTGCGCGCCCTTCGTGGTGCGCGCGGTGCAGGTCTGGTCGCCCTAGAGGCCCATGCGGCGGGCGAGCCGGGGGCCGTCGCGGATGGCGGAGATCACCTCGTCGTCCCAGCGGTGTGAGCGGATCAGCCGGTACCGCTCGGCGATCACCCACAGGTATGCCTCGGCCTCGGTCTGGGTGGTGATCAACCCGGCCTGGCGCACCATGGTCACGACGGGGACGAACTCCTCCTCGTACCAGCGGCGGGCCACGGTCCTGCGGTCGTGGAAGGTCTGCTCGTCCTGCATGAGGCGGAATCCCCACGCCTCGACGGCCTCGCTCAGCTCGCTGTACTCCCACGCGTCGGAGAGCCGGATCGCGTCGCGCGCGGGGGCGGGGAGCGGGACGCGGTCCAGGAAGATCCGGCGGTAGTCCTTGACGATCAGATCGCCGCGGTAGCGGATTCCCTCGGCGGAGAGGCGGGTGACGATGTCGGTGACGTAGGCGTCGATCGTGCGCAGGTTCATGGCGTGCGCCACCGAGACCCGGTGGTGCCCGTCGATGACGAAGTGCAGGTCGCCCACCCGGTAGACCGCGATCGGCGGGACGGGCTCACCCCGGCGCTGCGCCAAGGCCAGCCGTTCCCAGCGGGTGCGGGCGCGGCCGGAGGTGGGCCGGAACCGGCGGTCGAAGTCGCGGGTGCGGTCGACGCTGCCCACGATCGAGTCCAGGGTGATCACCCGCAGGCCGAGCTTGCGCTCGCCGAGCCTGCCCAGGGCGCCGACGACCTCGTCGAAGGGCAGCATGATGTTGACGTCGTCGGGCTCGCGGCGCAGCCAGGCACCGAGCCGGGAGAGCACCTGGCGCCTGCGCATGCGCAGGAAGTCGTTCTCGGCGTCGGCGGCGGGGAAACCCGTGTCACGGGGCATGGTCTGGCTCCGGGCTGTCCGGGATCGAGCCGCCGAGCCCGGCGATGCGCAGGCCCGCGACGTCGGCGACCCGCAGGTCGGTGTTCACCGCGCCCGCGGGTCCCGGCCACTCGGCGGGCAGCCCGTCGCGGGTCCAGAGCCCGCCGCCGGAGCGGCCGTGGCCGGAGAGGTCGACGTCGTGCTTCCTGGGGACGAACACGCACGGCCGGTCGTGGGCGTCGATGAGGAATTCGAGGTAGTCGAACGGCAGGTCGCCCGCGGCCAGCACGAGATCGACCCGGTGGCGGCGCACCTGGTCCGTCCAGAGCTGGTCGACCACCTCGTCGGCGACGGCGGGCACTTTCGGCACGCGTCGAGCGTACGTCCGGGCCGGTGACGCCGCGGGTCGGCGAAATGGCCGGGGCACACGGCAGTGAAACGCGGAACTGTGAAACGACGACAAAGGCGGAAGGGGGAACGAGTGGTGCTATCGGCGCGTCCGAGCGACTAGCGTGATCGTCGAAAGCGATCGTCTGCAGACCATCGAGGGGAGATCGGGCGATGGCCGCCGGGCAGACAGGCTCAGGGCAGTCGGGTCCAGGGCAGGCAGGCTCAGGGCAGGGGACAGGGGACACCGACGGCAGGCCGGTGGGGGACCGGTACGTCGTCGGCGGGGTCAACTGGGAGTCGTACTCGCTGGAGGCGCTGGTCGCCATGGTCGCCGACAACGCCAGCCCGGTCCAGCTCGAGGAGCTGGCCGACGACTGGCGCCAGGCGGGCAACGAGGTCACCGACGCCGCGGTGGTGCTGGAGACCGCGCTGTCGCAGCTGATGGAGTTCTGGTCCGGCTACGCCGCCGAGCAGGCCCGCCGCGACGTCGCCGCGAACGCCCAGTGGCTGGGCGACCTCGGCGAGACCGCCCACCACATCGGCGACCCGATCCAGGAGGCGGCTGGTGCGCTCAAGGCCGCCCAGGACGCCATGCCCGCGATCCCGCCCCCGCCGGTGGTCCCGCCCGCCCACTCCGTCGACGGCGCCGACGCCGCCCTGACCAGGGGCGGCCCGCTGGCCGCGGCCATCAGCGGCACCGCGACCGGCGCGGAGAGCGCGTTCGCCGCCGAGCAGGAGCAGGTCCGCCTCAAGGCCATGGCGGTGGAGGCCATGCGCCGCTTCGAGGGCGCGGCCATCGGCATCGACGAGGCCACCCCCGCCTTCGCCGAGCGCATCGAGTCCACCCCGGTGGTCCCGGGCAGGCCGGGCGGGCCAAACCTCCCCGACCCCGTCCAACTGCTCCCGCCGCCCACGTCGGTGCCGCCTACGGGAACCGACGAGGAGCGCTGGGACGCACTCACCGGCGGCACCTCGACGTCAGCATCCGCGGACCCCGCGGCCCGCTCAGCCCCGGCGGGCTCATCCGGCATGTTCGGCGGCGGCTCGGTCACCGAGGGGGGCGCGAGTGGCGGAGGTGGCGCCGGTGCCGCCGTCCGCCAGCCGATGCGCGGAGGCCCTGCCACCGGCCTCACCGAGACGTTCAACCCAGGCAACCGCCCGGCAGGCTCTCCCACAGGCGCCCCGCTCGCGGCGAGCGCGGGTGGCGCGGGCTCCGGCATGGGCGCGGGGATGCCGATGGGCGCGGGCATGGGTGCGGGCGCGGGTGAGGCGGGCGAACACCGCAGGCGGTACCCGTTCGACGCGGAGAACCCGTTCGCGAACGACCAGAAGGCGTCACCGCCAGTGATCGGACTCTAGGGGGCAGGGAAACCGACGATGCGAGACCAGTTCGACACCACGCCGAACCACCCGGCCCTCGACCCTTCCGCCACGCCCCACCCGGGCTGGCCGACAGCCGAACAGGCCGCCCCCTTCAGCACCCACGCCTTCCCGCTCCCCACCCAAGCCGGCACCTGGCGGCCGGATTCCGCCCAGGACGCGCCCCCCAGCAACGACCCTCTCACGGCCCAAACCCAGCCGGTCGGGTGGCCGTCAGGCCCCGCCCAGGGCGTGCCTGGCCAGCCCCAGGGCGCACCCCCCGCCCCGCCTTGGGCCGAGCCCGGAAACGCTGGAGCGGGTTCTGGCCAGGGTGGCCCGGGTGGCCCGGAGAGTGCCGTGTCCGCCCAAGGGGCGCCGCCGTCCGCCGGCATCGGCGCCACGCTGAACCCACCGTCGGGTCCCGACGACTTCGGAGGCGGAGCAGCTTCCGGCGCCCCCGCTCTGGCGGGCCCAGGCGCGGGCTCGCCGGTTTCATGGCCGCCTGGAGCCCCGGGACCGGCCACCGCAGGCCCGGGGCCGGGCGCGCCTGCGCAGGCAGGTCCGGAGCCGGGTGTTCCCGCTACTGGTGGGCCCGGTGGACCGCCCTCGGGCAACGGCGGACCTGCCGATGCCAGGACCGGGCTGGACACTCCGCCCGACCACAGCACCGATCCCGCCAAGCACCACACCGGACCGACCGGCAAGCCCGACGGCGGGCCGGACACCACAGGCCAGTCAGGCAATGGAGGACAGAACACCGGCCAGCCGGGCGGCAGCGGACAAGGCGGCAGCGAGCAGGACAGCAGCCAGGAAGGCAGCGGCCACCCAGGCACCGGTGGACAGGGCAGCGCCCAGCAAGGCACTGGTGGGCAGGGCCGCGGCCAGCAGGGCAGTGGTGGGGAGGGCAGTGGCCAGGCGGGCAGTGGTGGGCAGGGCGGCGGTCGGCAGGACTTGGATCGGCAGGGTGGTGGGGGACAGGGCAGCGGGCAGGGCAGTGGTGGGCAGGGTGGGGCTGGGCAGGGCGGGGCTGGGGAGTCGCGCGGGCACTGGGATGTTGATTTGGAGCGGTTGCAGGGGTTTGCGATCGCGGTGTCGGCGGCTCGGACTGGGTTGGGGGCGGTGCAGACGTTGGTGAGTCAGATGCAGGGGGAGGCGTATACGCCCAAGTTGGGGACCAGTCCGGTGGGGGAGCAGTTGGCGCGCAAGTTTGACGACCGGCTCAACAGCGCCGCCGGGTTGCGGCCGTTGCTGGCCGAGGCGGTGCGGCGGATGGATGAGTTCATCCGCAGTGCCGAGACCGTGCGGGACGCCTATGCCGAGTCCGAGGCGGAGGCGGAGGCGCTCATCCGGCGGGCTGGGCGGAGCTGAGATGACCGGGCTGGCCACCGAGCGGGATCGCGGCGGGGCGCGGGTCGCCGTGCTGCACCCGGAGGAAGTCGACCTGCTGTGCGCGTTCGCGGGGGTGGCCGCGCCGTTCCCGGTGCGCATCCGTTCGCGTGGGGAGACCGAGGCGGAGCGGCGGGCCGGGTTCTCGCGGGCGCGGGCGCGGCTGGCCGGGCGGGGGCTGGCCGACCACGGCGGGCCGCGTGGGGTGGCTGGCGACTTCGTGCACCTGCTGCGTCAGGGCGGGGGCGCGCTGGATCTGGTGGTGGCGCGGCGGGGGCGGGTGGCTGGGGCGGTGGTGCTCGCGCATCGGGAGGACGCCGTCCTGGTCGAGCAGGACATGGACCGCGCCTGCGGGCCCGTGCGGCTGCTCGCCCTGCCGGTGCGCGACGCCGTCGACGGGCTGCTGCGGCTGGTCCCCGACCACCCGGCGGCGATGGCGGCGCCGTTCAGCGTTTCGCGCACAGCCCTGGAGCGCGTCCACCAGGCCATCCTCACCGCCCCCGGGCCGCTGAACCCGGACGACCTCGACCGGCTGCGGGCCGCGCACGGCCTGGACGACCAGACCGCCCGCCGGATGGTCACCCATCTGCAGCCGGTCCTCGGCAACGGCCAGGCGGGCATCGCCGTACGCCGTGGCCTGGCCGAGGAGTGGACGCGCACGGGTGAGGAGCTGCGCTGGCTCGACACCGCCCGCGGCCGGTTCACGCTGGCGGGCGGCGCCGCGGAGTGGATGAGCGTCAACCCCTTCGGCCCGGACGACCTGCGCGCCGGGGTGCGGGCGCTGGCCGGGGAGCTGTGGTGAGATCCCCTCAACGTGCCTGCCCGGAAGGCTCCCGGACGTCGGGGGTCTTCGCTACCGTGACAGTCGGAACCGAGGGTTGAGGGGGTCGGGGATGATCGGCGAGGTCGAGCAGCTGGTCCAGCGCTATCGGGCGTCGGCGGAGGCGGCCGCCGCCGCGCGCGCCGAGGCCGAGCGCGACCGGCGCAGCCGCCGCAGGGAGAACGACCGCTGGGTGACCGGCGGCGTGCACTGGGACGGCTACAGCCTCAAGACGCTGCAGCGGATGGTCGGCAACAACGCCAACGCCAACCAGCTCGACATGCTGGCCGACCAGTGGGCCCAGCAGGGCAGGCGGATCAGCGACGGCGCGCAGGAGCTGAGCCGGTCGATGCAGCGGCTGCTGCAGTTCTGGACCGGTGCGGCCTCGGAAGGCGCGCAGCGAGCCGTGGTGCGCAACGCCGCCTGGCTGTCGGAGACCGCCGAGACGGCGTCGACCATGGCCGGTCCGGTCGAGCAGGCGGGCGGGGCGCTGCGCTCGGCGCAGAGCACGATGCCCGGCGGGTCGCCCAGCAGCCCGTGGCTGGGCACGATGGGCGGCGGGGCCGCGGCGGGCATGGCCATCGGCGGCCCGGTCGGCGCGGTCTTCGGCGCCGCGATCGGCGGCATCGCCAGCGCGTTCGGGTTCGGCAGCAACAAGAAGAAGATGAAGCGCAAGGCCGTGCAGACCATGCAGCGCTACGAGAACGCGCTGCTCGGCATCGACGGCCAGACCCCGCAATTCAGCGCCCCGGCCGACGGCGTCGATCCCGGCGCGAACCCGGTCCAGACCCGCCCGCCGAGCACCGGCGTGCCCGGCCCCGGCGTCACGCTGCCCGGCGGCACCGCGCCGGACCTGGTCGGCGGCCCCCGCGTGCCGCCGCCGATGCCCACCCCGGGCATGGGCACCACGCCCAGCTTCGTCCCCGGCTTCGACGCCGGCTGGGATCGTCGCTGGCAGGGCCTGACCGGGTTCGGCCCCGGCGCGGGCGGTGGCGCTGGCGCGGGCGGGGCGCACGGTCTCGGCATGGGCAACGGCCTCGGCTTCGGCGGGATGCCGGGCGCAGGCGGCCTCGGCGCGGGCCGCGGCGGCGCGGGCGCCGGGCGCGCGGGCATGGGTGCGGGAGCAGGACGCGGCGTCGGTGTGGGCGCGGGGGCGGGCGCGGGCGGCAACCGCGGCGGCGGCGCCTACGGCCGCGGCGGCGCCCTGGGCGAGCGCACGCGAGGCGCGGCGGGCCGCTTCGGCCGGGGAACCGGCTTCGGCGACCCCCACGGCCGCGGCACAGGCGGCTACGGCGCTGGCGCGGGCGGCGCCCGCAAGGAAGAGGACAGCGAACACCGCAGGCGCGTGCCACTGGAGGAAGACCCCTTCACCGCACACGACCTCCGCGCGGCGCCACCGGTCATCGGTCTGTAGGGAGGGTCGTGCGCGAGCCCACGCTGAAGGGCCGGTCCACGCCGCGCGGTCTTCGCGCGGCACCGCCGGTTGTCCAGGCGTGGGCGGGATTTGCGCGGAAGTCCGCATCGAGGGCTCCATGCGCGTCGCGTGGTCTTCGCGCTGCGCGGCCGGTTGTCGAGGCGTGGGCAGAACCTGTGCGGAAATCCGTGCGGTGCGCGTCGCGTGTGGTGCGCCCGGTCGCTGGTGTGTGGGGAAGGTCGGTGCGCGAGCCCGCGCTGGAGCGCCGGTTCATGCCGCGTGGACTTTGTGCGATGCCGCCGGTCGCCGAGGTGTGGGCGGGATTTGCGCGGGAGTTCGCGTCAAGGAATCGGTGCGCGTCGCGTGGCGTGGGTGTGGCGCGGCCGGTTGTTGGTGCGTGGGGAGGGTCTGTGCGCAGGACCGCGGTGGTGGGGGTGCTGGGATGACTTGTCAAGGCCGCGAGTTGCGGGTGGTGTCGTCGGGCAACGGGCTGTAGGAGGAACTTCGATGTATGTCGACAACGCGGGTTCGGGGTGGCAGGTCGAGCCTGAGCGGGTGCGGGAGTTCGCCGCCGCCCTCGAGGACGTGCGGCGGGATCTGGACGCGATCGTGGCCGACGTGGCCGGGTTGGGTGCGGCGGAGATGCAGCCGATGCTGGGGACCAGCCCGGTCGGGGAGGAGCTGGCCGAGAAGTTCAACGATCGGCTCAGCGGGGAGCTGGGGCTGCGCGGGCAGCTGGAAACGGCGTTGCGCCGGATGGAGGAGTTCGTGGCCAGCGCGGAGAAAACCGCGCAGGGCTACCAAGGCAGTGACGAGAACGCCGCCGAGCGCTTCCGCTTCACCTGATGGACCTGGTGACCCGGGCCGGGACGGCCCTGCACCCGGTGGAGGTCGACCTGCTGTGCACCTTCGCCGAGGTCGCCGCGCCCTTCCCCATCGACGTGCCCGCCAGTGGCGAGTCCGAGGTCGAGCGGGCCGTGCTCTTCCGCGACGCCGCCGAGCGGATGCGGGAGCGCGGGCTGGCCGACGAGCGGGGGCCGCTGGACGTGGCCGAGGAGTTCGTCTACCTCCTGCGCGCCTGCACCGGCGTGCTCGACCTCGTCGTCACCACCGACAAGGGCACCCGCGCCGTGGCGGTGCTGACCGCGCGGGACGACGCGCTGGTGGTCAGCCAGGACTCCGCCGACCAGTTCGGCATGATCCGGCTGCTGCCGACCACAGTGGACGACGCGGTGGCGCGTGTGGCCCGGCAGGTTCCGCAGGCCGACGCCCCGCTGACCACGCCGTTTACCCTGCCGCGCCGGGCGATCCAGGGCGCGTTCGAGGCGATGGTGACGCGGATGCCCGAGGACGGCGGCGATCCGGTGCCGATGACCGCCGCCGAGATCGACGAGCTCCTGCGCTCGCACGGCATCTCCGACCGCGTCGCCAACCGGATGGTCTCCGCGCTGAACCCGGTCGTGGGCCACGGCCAGGCCGGGATCGCGCTGCGCGACGACACCGAGGACCAGTGGCACCGCAGCGGCCCCGAGCTGACCTGGCTGGACACCCCGCGCGGGCGCTACCGCCTGGCCGCGGAGGACGAGGGCTGGATGAGCGTCAACCCGCTCTCCGCCGACGACCTGCGCGCGGAGCTGCGCGCGCTCGCGGCCAAGATCCGTTAGCGGCCCGTGGGGGAAACACGGCCTAGCCGGGGGCTTGCGAGATCAGCACGGTCACCATCGTGATCCAGGTGACGACGCTGGCCAGCAGCCAGAACTTCAGGTTGGACAGCAACCGGGCCATGGGAGACCTCCCATCGGTGGGGCGGGGAACTAGAGCCAGCGGTTCTTGCGGAAGATCCGGTACAACACCAGGCACGCCAGGAAGATCGCGAGCATCACCAGCGGATACCCGTAGCGCCACTTGAGTTCGGGCATGTGGTCGAAGTTCATGCCGTACACCCCGACCACCATCGTCGGCACGGCGATGATCGCCGCCCACGAGGTGATCTTGCGCATGTCGGTGCTCTGCTGGAGGGTGATCTTGGCCAGCGTCGCGTCGACCAGGGTGGTCAGCAGCTCGTCGTAGCTGCTGACGCGCTCGGTGACGGTGGTGAGGTGGTCGTCGACGTCGCGGAAGTAGGAGCGCACGTCCTCGGCGATCAGCGCGGAGCAGCCCTCGGCCAGGCGCTTGAGCGGGCTCGCCAGCGGCATCACCGCGCGGCGCAGCTCCAGCATCTCCCGCTTCATCAGGTAGATGTTCTCGGCGCTCACGGTGCTGCGCGGGGCGAAGACCGCCTTCTCGATCAGGTCGATGTCGGTCTCGAACGACGCGGTCACCGCGAGGTAGCTGTCCACGACCTGGTCGGCGATGGCGTGCAGCACCGCGGCGGGGCCACCGGCGCGCAGCCGCTCCGGCGAGCGCTCCAGCTCCGCGCGCAGCCCGTGCAGGCCCGAGTGCTTGCCGTGGCGGACCGTCACCACGTAGTCGGCGCCGAGGAAGACCATGAGCTCCCCGGACTCGACGATCTCGTTGGCCGTGGTCGGCGACTCGTGCTCGACGTACCGCACGGTCTTGAGGACCATGAACAGGTTGTCGTCGTAGCGCTCCAGCTTGGGCCGCTGGTGGGCGTGCACGGCGTCCTCGACGGCCAGCTCGTGCAGCCCGAAAGTGTCGGCCACGCCCTGGATCTGGCGCTCGTCGGGCTCGTGCAGGCCGATCCAGACGAACCCCTCACCGCGCCCGCGCACCTCGGCGACGGCGTCGGTGTGGCTCCAGCGGCCGGGCAGGCGCGCGCCGTCGACGTACACCCCGCAGTCCACGACATAGGCGGACAGCGGCACGGGCAGCGGCGGCAGCGCCCGGTCGGACGTGCGGTGGATGCGGCTCTTGCGGCCGCCCAGCGAGGGGATGTGAGGCATCGCGGGCTCCAGGGCTCACGTCACGACCACGGCGCGACGGGTCCGGAGGGCGCGCGGGCCGCTCCGGTGGCGGAGCGTCCTGGCCGGCGGTGCGGAGCCCTAGCGAACGGCTCCCCCGGTAAGGACGCGGGGACTACTGCATCCGGTCGCGTTTTCATGACCAGGTCCTTCACCCATGCGTCCTCACCTCCTCTGGCCGGTGGCGGCGGGGCGTCAGCCCGGCTCTCGCCACGGATTAAGGGTACCCGCGTCCGGCCAGGGGATGTGCGGCGGAGTGGCGATCACGCCGGTGGACTGCCTCACACAGGTGTTGCGGCAGGCCGGGCGGGGCCGTACAAGTGACCTACTCGCCAGTCACTTAGTGGAGGACCAGTGCAGTTCGGGCGGTACTACGAGGAGTTCGAGGTCGGCGCGGTCTACAAGCACTGGCCGGGCAAGACGGTGACGGAGTACGACGACCACCTGTTCTGCCTGATCACCATGAACCACCACCCGCTGCACCTGGACGCCAACTACGCCGAGAACACCACCGACTTCGGCAAGAACGTCGTGGTGGGCAACTACGTCTACTCGCTGCTGCTGGGCATGTCGGTGCCCGACGTCTCCGGCAAGGCCATCGCCAACCTGGAGGTCGAGTCACTGCGCCACATCGCGCCGACCTTCCACGGCGACACCGTCTACGGCGAGACCGAGGTGCTGGACAAGACCCCGTCGAAGTCCAAAGACGACCGCGGCGTCGTGTACGTGGAGACCCGCGGCTACAAGCAGGACGGCACCGTCGTCTGCGTCTTCCGCCGCAAGGTCATGGTCCCCAAGGTGTCCTATGGCGAGGCCCGCGGCGGCGAGCAGCCGGGGCGGCCGGAACCCAAGGCCCGCTAGCGCTCCCAGGCCCCGCCCGAGTGGACTAGCGTTGCCGGGCGTGGCTCCCTCGCACCCCCTCGACGAGATCCGGTCCCGGCTACGCGTCTTCGCCGACAGCGAGGCGGCGGGTGAGTCGCCGCTGTACGAGCACCTGGCGCGCCAGAGCGCCGAGGACCCCGACGTCGCCGCCCTGCTGACCGCGGCGCCCGCCGAGTTCGCCCAACCGACGCTGCTGCTGGCCGCCGCGCACCGGGTGCTGCAGGCCAACCCGTTCCACGAGCTGGTCAACTACTACCCCTCGATGGGCGGCACCTACGGGCTCGACAGCGGCACCTGGCCGCTGTTCCGCTCCTTCGTCCTCGACCACGCCGACGCCGTGCGCGCGCTGGTGGCCACCCGCACCACGCAGACCAACGAGGTCCGCCGCGCCGCCCTGCTGTACCCGGCGGTGGCGCTGGCCGCCAAGGCCGCCGCGGCGCCGCTCGGGCTGCTGGAGGTCGGGTGCAGCGCGGGCCTGCTGCTGGGCCTGGACCGCTACGCCTACCGCTACCAGACCGAGCAGGCGGGCCAGATCGCCGCGGGCCCGACCAAGACCCCGGTCGGCCTGCACTGCGCCCTGCAGCTGGCGCCGGGCGCGGTGCTGCCCGCCGTGCCCAAGAAGCTCTCCCTGGCCGCCCGGGTCGGCCTGGACCGCGCGCCGGTCGACCTCGACGACGAGGACGCCGTCGCGTGGCTGGAGGCGTGCGTGTGGGCCGACCAGCCCGAGCGCCAGCGCCTGCTGACCACCGCGGTGGGCCTGATCCGCAGGGACCCGCCCGAGGTCGTGCGGGGCGACGCCGTCGACGACCTGGCCGCCGCGGCCGCGCGCGTGCCCGCCGACACCGCGCTGGTGGTCCTGACCTCCAACACGCTGGCGTACCTGTCCGAGGACCGCCGCGCCGATTTCGTCGCCGCGCTCGCCGAGTTGGCGGGAAGCCGTCCCACGTGGTGGATAAGCCACGAGGGCTACCGGGCCGCGCTCTCTCTGGTGTTGCCCGATCGGAGTGATTTGGCAGGCGATTCCGGGAGTGCCACTTTCGGGGTCCTGGGTCTCACGACATGGGAACGGGGGCGTCCGAAAACCGCCGCCCTGGCCCGCACCGCGATGCACGGCGAGCGGCTGGCCTGGCTGGCCTGATCAGCCTCAACGGGGCAGCGCGGACCACCCGCGCAGGGTCTGCGCGAGTTCGTCCACGAGTTCACCGGATGTTTCCATTGTGGTGAACGTCGCAAGGTCTGCCCAGCGGACGTCCGAGGCATCGTCCCCGGCCCGAAGATCACCGCCCGTCACCGCGCAGGCGTAATCGTGGATCTCGAACACCCCGGAGGGCGCAAGGCGCTCCACGCGGCCGACGAACGCGCCGACGGTCGCGACGAGGCCGGTCTCCTCGCGCAACTCCCGCCGCAGCGCCGCCGCGTCGGACTCCCCGGGTTCCACCTTTCCCCCAGGTAGCGACCACTGTCCCGCCCCCGGCGGGCGGGCTCGGCGGATGAGCAGAATGCGCCCGGAATCGTCGTGGACGACCGCTCCGACGCACCTGATCCGCCCAGTCCCGCCACTAGTCACAACCACGCAGCGTAGTGAGGACCCGGTGGTGACGGTCCGCGTTGACCTATCCCGGGGACTGGACTCCCGCCCGTCAGCAGAGTGCGGTACAACGGTTTTCAACAGCGCCACAACGAGGTGCGTAAGGGAGCGGGGTAGATCGCCGTGGACGTCAAGAAGGTTCTCATCTTGACCGGGGCCGCGCTGCTGGTTTTCTTCTTGGTCACGCAGCCAGTCGCGTCTGCCGGAATCGTCAACTCCATCATCACGACCCTCCGCGAGGGCGCGGAAGCGATCATCACCTTCGTCCGTACTGTTTTCAGCTGACAGGCGGTAGCGTCGAACCATGTTCGCGCCTCGGGACCCAGAC
The DNA here is from genome assembly GCF_053813445.1 of Actinokineospora lacus. Classification (NCBI taxonomy): domain Bacteria; kingdom Bacillati; phylum Actinomycetota; class Actinomycetes; order Pseudonocardiales; family Pseudonocardiaceae; genus Actinokineospora; species Actinokineospora lacus. Next base: position 99,336 of record NZ_JBQERA010000003.1, on the reverse strand, counting down.
GAGTACCTGCTCGAATCCGAGCGCCGGGTCATCAGGGTGCGCAGGCATTGGGCGTTCCTGGCCTGGCAGGTGTTCGAGGCCGTCGCGCTCCTCGCTGTCTGCGTGATGATCTCCTACCTGCTGCCGCCGTCGATGTGGCTGCTGCAGAACATCCTGTGGTACGTCGCGCTCGCCGTGCTGCTGCGGTTCACCTACCAGGTCATCGAGTGGTGGGTCGAGCGCATCGTGGTCACGGACAAGCGGTTCATGATGACCACCGGGGTGTTCACCATCCGGGTGCTGATGATGCCGATCAGCAAGGTCACCGACCTGACGTTCAAGCGGACGTGGGTCGGCCGCCTGTTCGGCTACGGCACGCTGGTCGTGGAGTCGGCGGGGCAGATCCAGGCGCTGAACAGCATCGAGTACCTGCCCAGGCCCGAACAGGTCTACGACGCCATCTCGGAGCTGACCTTCGGCGACAAGAAGGCCCAGGCCGAGCGGTTCTCGATGATCAAGGCGCAGCGCATCGCCCGCGGCAAGCGCAAGGCGGCGGGCAAAGCCTGACCGGGCAAAGCCTGACCGGGTGGGGCGTGACCCGCGTCATCGGCCACACTGGCCTACGTGCGGATCGACCTCCACTGCCACTCCACGGCCTCTGACGGCACCGACAGCCCGGCCGGGCTGGTGGCCGCCGCCGCGCGGGCCGGGCTGGACGCCGTGGCGATCACCGACCACGACACCACCGCGGGGTGGGCCGAGGCCGCCGCCGCCCTGCCGCCGGGCCTGGCCCTGGTCCGCGGGGCCGAGCTGACCTGCGTGTCCCACGACGGCCGCGGCGGGCACTGCACCGTGCACCTGCTGGCCTACCTGTTCGACCCCGCCGCCGAGGCGATGGTGGCCGAGCACGCCCGCACCCGGGCCGAGCGGCGCGCCCGCCTGCACGTCATGGCCGGGCGGATGGCCGCCGACGGCTACCCGGTCGACGCCGACACCCTGCTCGCGGGCCTGCCCGCCGACGCCACCGCGGGCCGCCCCCACCTGGCCCAGGCACTGGTGAGGGCGGGTGTCGTGGGCTCGGTGAGCGAGGCGTTCGCCGAGCTGCTCAACGGCCGCAACAACTACTACGTGCCCAGCCACAAGACCCCCGTGCTGGACGCCATCGCCATGGTCAGGGCCGCGGGCGGGGTCTCGGTGCTGGCCCACGGCTTCGCCCACCGGCGCGGGCCGATCGTCTCCGCCGAGGTGGTCTCGGAGATGGCCGCCGCCGGGCTCGACGGGGTGGAGGTCGACCACCCCGACCACGACGCCGAGTCCCGCGCCCGGCTGCGCGCGCTGGCCGACGAGCACGGCCTGCTGGTCACCGGGTCCAGCGACTACCACGGCACCAACAAGACCACCGGCCTCGGCGCGGAGACCACCGACCCGGCGATGCTGGAGGCCATCAGCGAGCGGGCCACCGGCGCGGCCGTGCTGGTGGGCGCGTGATGAGCGTCTTCGACGCCACGCTGTTCGCCAATGCCACGATCACCCTGCTGGTGATCATGGACCCGCCCGGCACGATCCCGGTGTTCCTCACCCTGACCGGGCGCAAGACCAAGGAGACGCGGCTGCGCGCGGCCCGCCAGGCCGTGCTGGTCTCGTTCCTGGTGATCAGCCTGTTCGCCGTCGGCGGGGAAGCGATCCTCAGCTATCTCGGAATCGGCATCCCGGCGCTGCAGGGCGCGGGCGGACTGCTCCTGCTGCTGATCGCGCTGGACCTGCTGACCGGCCGCGGTTCCACGGAGCAGGAGATCGCCGAGGACGTCAACGTCGCGTTGGTGCCGCTGGGCACGCCGTTGCTGGCCGGGCCGGGCGCCATCGCGGCGACAATCGTGTTCGTGCGCCAGGCCGACGGGCAGGCATCGTCCTATTTGGCGCTCGGTGCCGCGATTGTCACCGTGCACGTGTTCCTGTGGTTGTGCCTGCGTTATTCCGGTGCGGTCATCCGGTTCATCAAGGACAGCGGCATCACGCTGCTGGCCAAGATCGCCGGTCTGCTGCTGGCGGCCATCGCGGTGCAGCTGATCGCCGACTCGGTCCGCGGGTTCATCTCCGGTTAGCGCCGATCGCCTCCTCGATCGCCTCCGGAGTGCGCGCGAGGACGGCGCGCCCGTCGTCGGTGAGGATGATCGGGCGCTCGATCAGCACCGGGTTCGCCGCCAGCACGGCGATCCACGCGCCGCGCTCGCGGGGCAGCCCCGCCAGGCCCAGCTCCGTGGCGCGGGGCTCCTTCATCCTGGTGATGTCCCACGGCTGCGCGTCCAGCCTGGTCAGCACGTCGTCCAGCTCGGCCCCGGTGGGCGGGTCGTCGAGGTAGCGGCGCTCGGTGTGGCCGGGCGCGACCTCCCCGAGAGCGGCCTTGGCCGAGCGGGACTTCGAGCAGCGCGGGTTGTGCCAGATCTCCATGGCCGAGATTGTGCAGGGCGGGCGCGGATAGTGTCGGTGGGGCTGCGTACGGTGTGGGCCGTGCATGGTCAGCTGGGTTTCGACAGCATGCCGCGTAAGTTGATCAAGGTGACGCCGTCGCGGCTGGGGGTGTGGGCGGACTGCCCGCGCCGCTTCCGCATGGCCTACCTCGACCGGCCGACGCCGCCGCGTGGTGGTCCCTGGGCGCACAGCACGCTGGGGGCGGTGGTGCACAACGCCCTCAAGGCGCTGTTCGACCTGCCGGTGCGGGCCAGGGGGCCGGAGGCGGCCGCGGGACTGGTGCGCACGCACTGGAAGGACGACGGCTTCGCCAACGCCGAGCAGGCCGCCGACTTCCGCGACCGCGCCGCGGGCTGGGTGCGCGATTACGTCACCGAGCTCGACGTCACCCACGAGCCGGTCGGGCTGGAGCGCTGGGTGTCCGCGCCGGTGGGCACGATCGTCGCCGAGGGCCGCGTCGACCGCATCGACCAGCGCGGCGACGAGGTCGTCATCGTCGACTACAAGACCGGCAGGCACGCCCTGACCACCGACGACGCCCGGGGCTCCCAGGCGCTGGCGCTGTACGTGCTGGCCGCCCGCCGCACGCTGCGCAGGCCGTGCACCAAGATCGAGCTGCACCACCTGCCCAGCGGCACGGTCTCGGCCTGGGAGCACACCGAGGAGTCCCTGGCCCGGCACCTGCGCCGCGCCGAGGAGAGCGCCGACGAGTTCCAGCTGGCCACCGACACCATGCGCGCGGGCGGCGACCCCGACGTGCTGTTCCCCGCCCAGCCGGGCCGCCAGTGCGGCTGGTGCGACTTCCGGCGCAGCTGCTCCGTCGGGCAGGCCGCTGTCCCCCCGCTGGAGCCATGGGCGATGCTGTCGACGTGACCGGCCCCACCGAACGCCTGCCCACCGCCGAGGAGACCACCGTCGAGCTGCCCCGCCAGGCCACCCGGCCCGGCGGGATCTGGCGCGACCTGACCGGCGCCATCGCCATCGGCCTGTGCGGCCTGGCCCTGGCCGTGCTCGGCCTGCAGATCTTCGCCTGGACCCAGCCCGACGTGCCGGGCCCCGGCGTCGTCGTCCTGCTCGGCCACTTCGCCGCCGCGGTCGCCGCGGTGATCGCCCAGCGCCAGGCGGACCGCACCCGGGGCGCGCAGGCCGCGCTGGCGATGCTGCTCGTGGCCATCGCCTGCGGCCTGGCCATCTGGTACTTCTGGTGGGCCTGACCCGAATCCGGGTCAGTTCAGCCAGGTCGACCAGGTCGGCAGCAGGACGTCCAGCAGCGCCTCCGGGGTCTCCACCGCGGGGGAGTGCGCCGCGCCCATGATCGCGGCGAAGTCGGCCTCCAGCCGGTCGGCCATGTCCCGCTGCACCGCGGGCGGCCAGGTGTCGTCGGCGACGCCGCAGGCCACCAGGCAGCCGGTGCTCGTGCTGCGCAGCCGCCGGGACAGGTCGGCGACCAGGTCCGGCTCGGTGCGCAGGCCGCGGCCCATGCCCAGCAGGCTCGCCGGGGTGTTGCGCATGAACCGGGCGCGGTAGAACTCCCGCAGCGGCTCGGGCAGGCTCTGCCAGCGCGGGTTGGTGCGGTTGAGCACCTCCTGCGCCTTCTGCGCGGCCTCGACGCCGTGCTGGCGCAGCAGCGGGTCGCCCAGCTCCAGCACCTGCCTGCGGGCGCCCTGCGGCAGCTCGCCGGGCCCGGAGCTCAGCAGCGTCAGCCCCGCGACGGGCGCGCCCGCCAGGACCGCGCGGCGGGCCACCAGGCCGCCGAAGGAGTGGCCGAGCAGCAGGACCGGCCTGCCGTCGGCGGCCAGCTTCTCCACCAGCTCGGCCAGGCCCGCGCCCAGCGCCGCGGGCAGGTAGGCCGTCTCGTCGTCGGGCCCGGGCGTCTCCATCTGCCCGGGCAGGTCGATGGCCAGTGCCTGATAACCCGCGTCGGCGATCGGGTCAAGCAGTGGCGCGAAATCCTCCTTGGACCCGGTGTACCCGGGGACCAGCAGGACCACCGGGCCGTCCCCGGTCGAGCGCAGTGCCGCGTAGCGGCCCGGCAGCTCGACGCGGACGGCGCGGTGCGGGGTCAGTTGCGAATACACCGGTACCTCGGACATAGCAACAGTGTGCGCCTGGGTGACCCCGTGAGTCTTATCGCAGAGCGACCAAGGTGTTGCCGCGCTGCTCCAAAACCATGGGTCCGATGGCGGCCAGGACGACCACGCCGGTGTGGGCGCCGCGGTCCACCGCCAGCGTGCCGACTAGGGAGCCGTCGACCTGGTCGAGCACCGCGAGCCCGTCGGCGACCGGCACCAGCATCCGCCCGGCGAAGACCACGCCCGGCCCGAGGGTGTCCTTGACCGTCCACAGGGGCGTCAGGTCTTCCATCGACAGCGCGATCGTCTGCGAGCCGCTGAACCAGTAGTAGGCGCCGGTGGCGGTCACGGTGTCGGCCACCGCGTCGGACACGCGCAGGTCCGCATCGGGCACCGCCAGCGGGGTGCTCGACACCTGCGAGCCGTCGTCGCCGTAGACGACCAGCCGCGCGGGGCCGGGCAGCGCGACCGCGGTGTACCGGTCGGTCATCGCCACGACCCGCCCGTCTTCGCTGCCCAGCACGATGCTGGTCAGCACCTCGGGGCGGTCGGCGTCCTTGCCGGTGGCCTTGTAGACCGTCAGCCGGTCGGCCACGTCCTCGGGGCACCGCTCGACGACCGCGATGCGGCCCGCGTTCATGAACACCGAGTCGTACGCGCAGCCGGTGCGCGGCTGGCGCTCGGGCACGACCGGCGCGGGGACTTGGCCGTACTCCATCGTCTCCACGAGGTCCGAGCGCAGGGTGGTGATCAGCTCGGTGCCGGAGGCGGTGAGGTAGGTGCCGTCGTCGATCAGCTCCGCGCCCGCCTCGGCGTCCCAGTTGCGCTGCGCCGCGCGGGTGCCGTCGGTCGAGGCCAGCGCGGTGACCTCGCTGCACCCGCCCGCGCCGCGCGGGTCGTGCCCGGGCAGCAGCTCACCGTCGGTGCGGTACACCGCGACGGCGCGCTCCCAGGCCCCGGTGACCGTGCACAGCGGCAGGTCGCGCCGGTAGCTCCAGAGGACGTCGCCGGTCTGCGGGTCGCGCCCGCTGACCTCGCCGCCGTCCCCGGTGACCACGACCGGGCCGGTGGCGACCGGCTCCGGGGTGGCCGGGCTCTCGGCGCGCCACGCCTCGCCCAGGGACGGGGGGAAGAAGTCGGGGGGCGCGGGCGAGGTCAGCTCGGGACCCACGAGCGGGGTCGCCGCGGTCGCCCTGATGTCGCTGGCCTGCCACGCGACCACGCTCGCGGCGACCACGGCCACGACGAGGCCGAGGCCGATGAGGAGGTCGCGGGGCCGGGTGAAGCGGGTCCGCTCGACCGGCTCGACCGGCGGCGGTGGCGGCCCGGCCAGCACGTCCTCGCCGATGGGCCAGGTCTGGAAGTCCTGGGCCCGGCCGTTGCCGCCGACGGCGGGCGAGAGCCCGTCGTCGTACGGCGCCGGGAAGCCCGTGGGGGTCGTCGCGTCGGAGCCGTCCACCGCGGGCGCCCGGTCACGGCCGCCGCTCGTCTGACCGCCCTGGTCGCCCCGGTCACCCTGGTCGCGCCGGTTGCCCTGTGCGGACGGTTCGCCCTGGTCGCCCTGGTCGCCCTGGTCGCCCCGGTCGCCCCGGTTGCCCTGGTCACCCTGGCTGCCCTGGTCGCGCCGGTCGCCCTGTGCGGACGGGGCCGGCTGGACCGGCTGGGCGGTTTCCGGGGGAGCTGGGGTGCCGTCGGCAGCGCGGGGGTGTTCGCCAGTCGCCGGGGGGGCGACTGGCGTCGCCTGGTCGCGCTGCGTGGGCTCCGACGGCGCCGCGGCGCCATCGGCACTGGTCGCGGGCCCTGGCGACGCCGGAGCGTCCCCAGAGCCGGGAGGCTCCGGTGCGGTCACCCCGTCAGTCTGCCGACCCCGGTGTTTCGCCGGTGTTCGACCCCGGCGTGTCGGCGCCGACCTCGGCCGTGTCGCCCGCGCGGCGGCGCCTGCGGGTCCGGCTGCGGGCGGGCTTGGCCTGCTCGCCCGCGCTGTCGGGGGCCTGCTCGTCGGTGGTCTGCGGCGCCTCGGCCTCGCCCGAGACGTCGGCCCCGGCCCGCCTGCGGCGCCTGCGCGGCCTGCTCGCGCTGTCGCCGGAGTCCTCGCCGGGGGTGGCCGTCTCCCGCTCGCCGGGACCGCCCGCGCCGCCCGGTCCGCCGCGGCGGGGGGTGCGGCTGCTGCTGGTGGTGCGCCGGGAGCGGTCGCTGCCGCCGCGCTTGTTGCGCCCGCCCAGGTCCTCCTCCGGCTCGGCGTCCAGCCCGGCGCGGGTGCGCTGGGCCATCGGGAGCCTGCCGGTGGACTTGTCCGGGATGTCCAGGTCGGCGAACAGGTGCTCGGAGGTGGAGTAGGTCTCCGCCGCCTCGGGCATGTTCAGGCCGAGGGCGTCGCTGATCATCTTCCAGCGCGCCTCCTCGTCCCAGTCGACCATCGTGATCGCCACGCCGGTCTTGCCCGCGCGGCCGGTGCGGCCGATGCGGTGGACGTAGGTCTTCTCGTCCTCGGGGCACTGGTAGTTCACGACGTGGGTGACGTCGTCGACGTCGATGCCGCGGGCGGCCACGTCGGTGCAGACCAGCACGTCGACCTTGCCGGAGCGGAACGCGCGCAGCGCCTGCTCACGGGCGCCCTGGCCCAGGTCGCCGTGCACCGCGCCCGCGGCGAAACCGCGCTCGACGAGGTCGTCGGCGACCTTCTGCGCGGTGCGCTTGGTCCTGGTGAAGATCATCGTCAGGCCGCGGCCCTCGGCCTGCAGGATGCGGGCCAGCACCTCGACCTTGTCCATCGAGTGCGCCCGGTAGACGAACTGGCGGGTGCGCTCGTGGATGGCGCCCTGGTCGTTCTCCTCGGCCCTGATGTGCGTGGGCTGGTGCAGGAACGTCCGGGCGAGGGTGATGATCGGGCCGGGCATGGTCGCCGAGAAGAGCATCGTCTGGCGCTCGTCGGGGACCATCGTCAGGATGCGCTCGATGTCGGGCAGGAAGCCCAGGTCGAGCATCTCGTCGGCCTCGTCGAGCACCAGCCCGCGGACCTTGCCCAGCACCAGGTGGCGCTGCTCGGCGAGGTCGAGCAGGCGGCCCGGGGTGCCGATGACGATGTCCACGCCCTTGCGCAGCGCGGCGATCTGCGGCTCGTAGGGGCGGCCGCCGTAGATGGCCAGCACGCGCACGCCGAGGTGCTTGCCCGCGTCCTTGATGTCGTGGGTGACCTGCAGGCACAGCTCCCGGGTCGGCACCACGACCAGCGCCTGCGGGGTGCCGTCGCCGGGGGAGACGACCCGCTGCAGCAGCGGCACGCCGAAGCCCAGCGTCTTGCCGGTGCCGGTGCGGGCCTGCCCGATCAGGTCGTCGCCCGCCAGGGCCAGGGGCAGGGTCAGCTCCTGGATGGCGAAGGTGCGCTCGATGCCCGCCTCGACAAGCGCGCGCACGATCTCGGGGTGCACGCCCAGTTCGGCGAACGTCGGCGAGTCCGAGCGCACCGGCGCCCCCGCCTGCAGCGGGTGCGAGGGGTCGGAGTCGGGGACGCCTGCCTCGCTGTGTTCCAGGGTGACCGGGTCGAGTCCGGTGTCGTCGTTAGTCAGGGTGATCAACCTCTCTATGTACCAGCGCGCACGGCCCTGGTCTGGCCGCTCGACCGCGCTGCCGGAATTCCCCCACGGACTCTGGCCTGCGCGGGAGGGCTCTGCGAGGCATGCGCGCACCCTCCGCCCCGGGCCGCGGCGGTTGCGCCGCGGGAGTGCTCCGGGGTCTTCGCCACCCGACGGCGCCGTGGTGTCGCGTGGCGCCCCGTCGTCGGGTGTCCTGCCGAGTCTACCCGTGGGGCCTGCCGGATACGCTTCCAGCATGGAGAACGCGGAGGTCGGGGGGCGCGCCGCGCTCTCCCCGGGTGTTGTCGACCTGCTGGGTGTGCTGGCCTACGGCGAACTGTCGGCCTTCGACCGCATGGCCGAGGACGCGCGGACCGCGCCGACGTTGTCCGGGCGGGCGGCGCTGTCGGAGATGGCCGCGGCCGAGATGGGCCACTACATGACCATCGCGAAATACCTGGCCGGGCACGGTGTGGACGTCGAGGACGCCATCCGCCCGTTCATCGGCCACATCGACACCTGGCACGCGTCCACCGCCCCGCGCTCCTGGCTGGAGTCCCTGGTCAAGGCCTACGTCGGCGACGGCCTGGCCGCCGACTTCTACCGCGAGATCGGCTCCTGGCTCGACGGGGACACCTCCGCGCTGGTGACCGAGGTGCTCGCCGACACCGGCCACTCGGCCTTCGCCGAGCGCGAGGTGCTCGGGGCCATCGAGCGCGACCGCACCGTCCGCGACCGGCTGGCCCTGTGGGGCAGGCGGCTGCTGGGCGAGGCGCTGACCCAGGCCCAGTACGTCGTCGCCGAGCGCGACGGCCTCGCCGAGCTGATCGTCGCGGGCACCGGTGACCTGGCCGGGATCGCCGCGCTGTTCCGCAAGTTGCAGCAGTCCCACGGCAAGCGGATGACCACCCTCGGCCTCGGCTGAATTACGCGCCGGGTGAACACGCTCGCCCCTGGCCGCCGCGCGGGTCCGCGCTCCACTAGCCTTCGTCCCAGGCAACTACCTGTTTTCCCATGGAGGTCGGCGTGGAGGTCAAGATCGGTGTCGCGGACACCGCGCGGGAGCTCGTGCTGAACAGCACCCTGACTCCTGACGAGGTCGAGGCCCTGGTCGCCGACGCCCTCAAGAACAGCTCGGGCCAGCTGGCCCTGGTCGACGACAAGGGCCGTCGGTTCCTCATCCCGTCCGCCCGCGTGGCGTACGTGGAGATCGGCGGCGTGGACTCCCGCAAGGTGGGCTTCGCGCCCTGACAGCAGCTCGACACGGAGAAGGGGCGCACCCGCAAGGTGCGTCCCTTCTCCGCGTTCGCGGTGGTGGGACTCAGACGTCGGCGCGGTCCAGGGTGGTCTGCACGACGAACGGCGGCCTGCTGGTGCCCATGATCCGGTAGCGGCCCCACGGGTCGGGGTCGGACAGCTCGCCCTCGGCCTCGCCGCCGGGGGTGCGCAGGACGGCCTTGGTCTTGCGCCCGCCCGCGAGCTCGGAGACCGCCGGGTCGGCCTGGATGCGGCCGTACCAGCGGTAGTAGCCGTCGATCGGCTGGAAGTGGCCGCGCAGCTCGACCCGGACGGGCAGCTCCCGCTCGCCGACGACGAGGGTCGCCTGGCCGGTGTAGCCGTCGTCCTCGGGGTTCTCCTGGTGGGTCATCAGTGCCTCCTAGCCTGCCGCGGCGCCGTCGCCCAGCTTGATCACTTTGTTGATCTCCAGGGGCTTGTTCGGGTCGATGGTGACGCCCTGCTTGCGCATCGTCCCGTCGATGGCCGCCCAGATGGTCTCGGTCAGGTACTCCACGACGGCGTCGCGGCTCATGGTGCGCCGCTCCAGCCACCACTCGCCGACGTTCTGCACCATGCCGACGATGCCGTGGCCCCAGACCTCGGCGCCGCCGGAGTCGAGCTTGAACGCGCGCATGTAGTCCCCGAGGAGGGTGGCCAGCGCGCCCGCGATGACGCCCTTGTCCTCGGCGACGATGTCGGAGTCGATGCGCCGGTCGCCGAAGGTGCGCCGGACCAGCAGCCGGTAGAGGTTGGGGTACTCCTCGATGATCGAGAAGAACGCGTCGAGGCTCTTGCGGATGCGCGGCAGCGGCGCCTCTTCCCGGTTCATCGCCGGGATCAGCCGCTCGAACAGGATCTCGGTGCCGCGCTGGCCCAGGGCGACGAACAGGTCGGCCTTGTCGGTGAAGTGGCGGTAGAGCACCGGCTTGGTGACCCCGGCCTCGGCCGCGACGTGCTCCATGCCCACGTCGGGGCCGTGCTCGGCCAGCGCGCGCAGCGCGGCCTCCACGAACTCCTCACGCCGCGCGGCCCGGTGCGACTTCCACCGGTCCCGCCGGGCGTCGCCGGACAGTTTCGCCGTGTGTCCCTTGACACGATCCGCCATGACACTCATGCTACCAGAGGTAACTGTTACTCGAAGTAACGCGCATGACGCGTAGACAGCGACTTGAGAAGGTGACTCGACGATGAGCCGCGCGCTGCAGGTGGCCAAGGTAGCCGATCGGGAGCGGACCGCGGGGCGGCTGCTCAAGTCCTCGGCCGACAAGTTCTACGACCCCGACGTCGACATCGACTGGGACGCCCCGATGGTCGAGGGCAAGCACTTCCACCCCGAGCACCGGGTCTCCCTGTACGGGACCGAGCTGTGGGAGCGGATGACCCCCGAGCAGCGGCTGGAGCTGGGCAAGCACGAGATCGCCAGCATCGCCAGCAGCGGGATCTTCTTCGAGGTGCTGCTCATGCAGATGCTGCTCAAGCAGGTCTACAAGCACGACCCGACGACCGACCACGTGCACTACCTGCTCACCGAGATCGCCGACGAGTGCCGCCACTCGACGATGTTCGGCAAGGCGTGCAAGCGCATCGGCGTGCCCGCCTACGGCCCGCGCAAGTGGATCAGGAGCCTGGCGAAGGTCCTGCCCGTGCTCGGCCGCGGCCCGTCGGCCTACGCCGCGATCCTGGTCGCCGAGGAGGTCCTGGACCGGATGCAGCGGGAGAGCACCGCTGACGAGGACCTGCAGCCGCTGGTCCGCATGGTCAACCGCATCCACGTGCTGGAGGAGGCGCGCCACGTGACCTTCGCCCGGCAGGAGGTCGCGCGCGGCATGGCCGAGGCGGGCTGGGCGGCCAAGCAGTACCACCGGGTCATGACCGCGCTCGTGTCCTACTTCGTCGCGCTGAGCCTGGTGAACCCCCGGGTGTACGAGGCCGTCGGGCTGGACAGGCGCGAGGCGTGGAAGGCGGCCAAGAACAACCCGCACTTCCAGGAGACCATGCGCTACTGGGGCGAGCGGATCATGGGCTTCCTGACCGAGGCCGACCTGGTGGGCGGGCCGTCGATGGTGCTGTGGCGCCGCTCGATGCTGCTGCCGAAGTGATCACCTCCGACGGCGGCGCCCCGCGCGTGGCCACACGCCCACGCGCTTGACCACGAGGTCGTGGACCCAGGTCACCTGCGCGGCCCTGGGACAGCAGGCTACTGAGTAGTAGGTTGGGGTCCATGTTCCCCATGTCCGACGGGACCGCCCTGCACGTCGAGGACAGCGCGGCCCCCGACGCCCCGGCCACCGTCCTCCTGTCGCACGGCTGGACCAGCGACCGCCGCGTGTGGGACGCCCTGCACCCCCTGCTGACCCCGCACGCCCGCGTGATCCGCTTCGACCACCGCGGCCACGGCCAGTCCGCCCCCTACCCGGCCGCCACCCTGGCGAGCCTCGGCGACGACCTGGCCGAGCTGATCACCACGTCCGTGCCCACCGGCAGGCTGGTCCTCGTCGGCCACTCCATGGGCGGCATGGCGATGATGGCCCTCGCCGCCCGCCACCCCGACCTGGTCCGCTCCCGCGTCCACGCGGCGTTTTTCGTCTCGACGTCCTCGGGCCGCATGAGCGAGATCACCTTCGGCCTCCCCCGCCCCCTGGTCAAAGCCGCCCTCTCCCTGCGCACCCTCCGCCCCAAACGCCCCACCCACACCAACCCAGCCGAGACCGCGCCCACCCTGGCAACCGACCCAGCCGGAACCGCGCCCACTTCGGCGAGCGACCCGGCCGAGACCGCGCCCAAGCCGCCCGCTCTCGATGTGACCGCGCCCGCCGAGGCCGCGCCCGCCGAGACCGCGGTGGTCACCTCGACCAGGCCCCAGCGCAAGCTCGGCCCGCTCCAGGCCCGAGCCCAGCGCGCCTTCCTCCGCTGGCTCCTGTTCGGCACCCGCTACGACCGCGCCGACCTGGACTCCGTCGCCGCCCAGCTGGCCGCCGTCCACCGCCGCTCCGCCGCCGCCCTGCGCACCTCGATCACCCGCCACGCCGCCGCCGAAGCCCTCCGCACCTACCGCGACATCCCCACCCAGGTCCTGACCGGCTCCCGCGACCGCCTCATCCCCGCCGAGCACTCCCGGGTGATCGCCACCGAACTCCCCAACGCCGAACTGGTGGTCTACGACAACGCGGGCCACATGCTCCCCTACGAGCGCACCACCGACCTCGCCACCCGCATCACCACCGCCATCCGCGACTGACCAGTCTGCTCAATCCTTGTCGAGGTCGACGCCGAACCCGGCTGCCACGTCCTCAAGGCCGTGCCGCTCGCCCGAGTCGGTGAGCGTGCGGGCCCACGCGACCGTGATCAGTTTCAGGCCGTCTTCCAGCGACTCCGGATACCGCAAGCGCTCCACCTCCTTGTGTCTCGCGGTCGTCGGGGCCTGCGCTGAGGAGGGCGCGGTCCAGGGCTGTCGGCCTGGTCGGCGGTGACCGGGCCGGGCGGGTGGTGGTGGTCGACGGTCAGGGCCGCCAGGCGCCGTCCTCCACGACGTCGCCCACGACGGCGGTCACGTTGTCGCGGGCCCCGGCCTCGCAGGCCAGGCGGACCAGGGTCTCCACGCACTGGTGGGGGTCCGCGGAGCGCAGGGTGGACAGGGCGGACAGCAGGTCGGCCTCGTCCAGGGCGTCGGTCAGCCCGTCGCTGCACAGCAGGTAGCGCTCGCCCGCCACGGCCGGGCGGGCCCAGACGTCCGGGCGCACCGTCGAGTCCATGCCGACCGCCCGGACCAGCGCGCGCCGGTTGGGGTGGCGGGCGCCCTCCTCGGCGGTCAGGTGCCCGGCGGCGACCAGCTCGGCGCCCAGCGTGTGCGGGGAGCTGAGGATCTCCACCCGGTCGGTCTGCACCAGGGTGACGCTGTCGCCGACGTGCGCCCCCCGCACCCAGCCGTCCGCGCTCAGCACCGCCACGGCGAGCGTGGTGGCCATGCCCTCGGTGGCCGGGTCGGTCGCGGCGTAGGCGCGCACGGCGGCGTTGGCCCGCGCGGCGGCCTCCTCCGGCGCCATGTCCGGGCCCGCGGCGGCCACCGACTCCACGGTCAGCCGGGAGGCCACGTCGCCCGCGGGCGCGCCGCCCACCCCGTCGGCCACCGTGATCAGCCGGTCACTGGCGTACCAAGAGTCCTGGTTCGTCTCGCGCCCGCCCAAGGCGCTGATTCCCGCTACTGAGAGCCGCATGTCACCACGGTGCCGGCCCGGTGCTGAGGACGGCAGGGGGAGGTCTCCCTCATTCGTGCGAGTGCAGCGGGAAGCCGCCGCCGATGCCGCGCCAGGCCAGGGTGGAGATCAGCGAGATGGCCTCCTCCTTCGGCACCGAGCGCGAGTCGTCCAGCCAGGCGCGGGCGGCCACCTGGCTGACCCCGACCAGGCCCACCGCCAGCAGCCGCGCGCGGTGTTCGTCCAGGCCGGCGTCCGATGTGATCGTGGCGGTGATCGCGTCGACGCTGGCGCTGGTCGCCCGGGAGACCGCGTCCTGCACCAGCGGCTCGTTGCGCAGGTCGGACTCGAAGACCAGGCGGAAGGCCTGGCTCTCGCCGTCGACGAAGTCGAAGTACGCGCGCACCGCGTTGCGGACCCGGGTCTTGTTGTCCGAGGTGGTCTCCATCGCCGTGGACACCCGGCTGATCAGCTCGTCGACGTGCTTCTCCAGCAGCGCCATGTACAGCTCGAGCTTGCCGGGGAAGTGCTGGTAGAGCACGGGCTTGCTGACGCCCGCGCGCTCGGCGATCTCGTCCATGCCCGCGGCGTGGTAGCCGTTGGCGGCGAACACGTCCTGGGCCGCGGCCAGCAGCTGGGCGCGGCGCGCCGTGCGCGGGAGTCTCGCCCCGCGGCCGCCGTTGTGCTGCATCGTCTCCGACATGCGTCCCCTCGCTCGCTGCGTGGTTCGGGCCGAGGTCATCCGGCCCAGTCATCGAGACTACTTGGCGGTAGCCCTCCGCCGGAATCTTTGTGCGATGACCCCGTCTGGCTCATTATCCGATGTGACCCAGAACACTGTGCGGCGCGTCGTGGTGAACCGTTGCACACTCGATGGATGACGGTCGAGCTCTCCGACGCACAGCTGCCCCCTGTCGATCCGGCCCGCCCGGCGTGGCCGGGTGAGGTGGAGACGATTGGCGGCGTGCGGCTCTACGTGCGCCGCACGCCGGGCCAGGGCGAGGTCCCCGCCGTCTACGTGCACGGCCTCGGCGGGTCCGCGACCAACTGGACGGACCTGGCCGACCAGCTCGCGGGCCACGCCCCCGGCATCGCGCTCGACCTGCCCGGCTTCGGCCGCAGCGCGCCGCCGGAAGACTACGACTACACGCTGCGCGCCAACGTCGACACCCTCGTCCAGGTGCTGAGCGGGCTCGACGCGGGCCCGGTGCACCTGCTCGGCAACTCGATGGGCGGGGCGATCTGCCTGCTGGCCGCCGCCCAGGCCCCGGAGCTGGTCAAGACCCTCACGCTGATCTCGCCCGCCGTGCCGGACCTGCGCCCCGACCCGCGCAGGCTCTCCGACCCGCGCATGGCCCTCGCCCTGCTGCCCCTGCTGGGCAGGCGCTTCCGCCGGAGCCTGGTCTCCATGAGCCCGCGCGAGCGCACCCGGCAGATGCTGGAGCTCTGCTTCGCCGACCCGACCCGGGTCAGCCCGCAGCGCGTCGCCGAGGCCGAGGCGGAGGCCGCCGAGCGCGCCGAGATGGCCTGGTTCCACCCCGCGCTGACCCGCGCCACGATCGACCTGATCCGCTCCTGGCTGGTGGTCGGGCCGCGCTCGATCTGGCGGGCCGCGCCCCGGATCACCGCGCCCACCCTGGTGGTCTGGGGCACCCGCGACCGGCTCATGTCCGTGCGCAAGGCCCCGCGCACGGCGCGGGCCATCCCCAACGCCCGGCTGCTCGTGCTCTCCGACGTCGGCCACGTCGCGCAGATGGAGCGACCCGACACCGTGGCCCGCGCGGTGCTCAGCCTGTGGTCCGCCGCTGCGGCCAACCGGTGGTAGCCCGGTTACGCGCCGCGCACGAGCGGGTATGGCACCCTAGACGCCGTGAGCCGGATGACGCAGGGGGAACGGGACACGTCGGCGATCTCGTCACCCTCCGCAGCCACCACCGGTGAGGAGCCAGCCCTGGCCACCGACGACCGCTACCGCCCCGGCACCCGCCGCACCTCGGGCGAGCCGCTGGCCGCGTCATGGCACCCGGAACCCCCGGCCGACCGCGCCGGCGGGCGCAAGCCCCCCCGGCGCGGCGTGCGCGGCTTCCTGACCACCTACGGCTGGCGGATCTACGCCGTCCCGCTTCTGCTAGCGGTGACCGTCCTCGTGCTCTTCCAGACCGCGGGCGAACGCGGTCCAGCGGGCGCGGGCGACGGGCTGAACCCGGCCATGTCCGCCCCCGCGGAGCCTGTCGACCCGGAGCAGACCGAGCCCGCCGTGCCCGGCATCACCGAGAAGCCCGGCCCGGTCGACCTCGACATCCCGAGCGCGGAACTGCCCGCCGGGCCCGCGTTCACCAAGGCGGGCAAGGCCACCTTCCGCACGGTCCCCGGCGCGGGCAAGAAGGTCGGCGCGGGCCAGCTGTTCACCTACACCGTGGACGTCGAGGAGGGCATCGACGCCGCCGAGTACGGCGGGGACGAGACCTTCGCCAAGCTGGTCGACCGCACCCTGGCCGACCCGCGCGGCTGGACCAGCCTGGGCGAGGTCGCCCTGCAGCGGGTCGGCCCCGAGCACCCCGACCCCACGTTCCGGGTCAGCCTGACCACGCCCGACACCGTGCACCGGCCGGAGATGTGCCTGTACTCGATCAAGTACGAAGCCTCCTGCTACCGCCACAGCGAGCGCCGGGTGCTGGTCAACCTGGCCCGCTGGGTGCGCGGCGCGGTGGCCTTCGACGGCGACATGCTCACCTACCGCCAGTACGCGATCAACCACGAAGTGGGACACGCCTTCCGGATCGGGCTGCAGCACGTCGGCTGCGCCAAGGCCGGTGAGCTGGCCCCGGTGATGATGCAGCAGAGCTTCGGGGTGGCCAACAACTACGTCGCGCAGCTCAACCGGGCCGTGGGCCTCAACGACCAGGTGAAGTCCGACGGCCTGGTGTGCAAGCCCAACGCCTGGCCCAACCCGCAAGCCCAACCCGCCAACTGAGCGCGGGCGTCCCGCCATCTGGGAAGCGGGAAGCGGTGGTGGGATCGTGGCGTTGCACGCCTTAGACGCGATACGCCCCTGTTATAGGAGGACCGATGGCCGGCAGTCTGCCGCCGCTTGTGGAGCCCGCAGCGGAACTGACCAAGGATGAGGTGGCCCGCTACAGCCGTCACCTGATCATCCCCGATGTCGGGGTGGACGGGCAGAAGCGGCTCAAGAACGCCAAGGTGCTCGTCGTCGGCGCGGGCGGCCTGGGCAGCCCGGCCCTGCTGTACCTGGCCGCCGCGGGTGTCGGCACCCTCGGCGTCGTCGACTTCGACGTCGTCGACGAGTCCAACCTGCAGCGCCAGGTCATCCACGGCGTCTCCGACGTCGGCAAGCCCAAGGCGCTCTCGGCCAAGGAGTCCATCGCCGAGATCAACCCGCTGGTGGACGTGGTCACGCACGAGGCGCAGCTGACCACCGCCAACGCGCTGGAGATCTTCGCCGACTACGACCTCATCCTCGACGGCACCGACAACTTCGCGACCCGCTACCTGGTCAACGACGCCGCGGTGCTGCTGGGCAAGCCCTACGTCTGGGGCTCGATCTTCCGGTTCGAGGGCCAGGTCAGCGTCTTCTGGGAGGACGCGCCCAACGGGCAGGGCCTGAACTACCGCGACCTCTACCCCGAGCCCCCGCCGCCGGGCATGGTGCCCAGCTGCGCCGAGGGCGGCGTGCTCGGCGTGCTGTGCGCGTCCATCGGCTCGATCATGGTGACCGAGGCGATCAAGCTGCTGACCGGCATCGGCGAGCCGCTGCTGGGTCGGCTGATGGTCTACGACGCGCTGGAGATGTCCTACCGCACCATCAAGATCCGCAAGGACCCCGAGACCAAGCCGATCGAGGGCCTGATCGACTACGACGCGTTCTGCGGCGTGGTCTCCGACGCGGCGCAGAGCGCGGCGGCGGGCAGCACCATCACCCCGCTGGAGCTGAAGGAGAAGTTCGACCGCGGCGAGGACTTCGTGCTCATCGACGTCCGCGAGCCGCACGAGTACGAGATCGTGAAGATCCCGAACTCGGTGCTCATCCCCAAGGACCGCATCCTCTCCGGCGACGCGCTGGCCGAACTGCCGCAGGACAAGCCGATCGTGCTGCACTGCAAGTCCGGCGTCCGCTCAGCGGAGGCGTTGGCCGCGCTGCACAAGGCGGGTTTCTCCGACGCGGTGCACGTCGGCGGCGGCGTGCTGGGCTGGGCCAAGCAGGTCGACCCCAGCCTGCCGACGTACTGACCCCTTCGGTGACGCGCGGGCGCCCGGCCCGCGCGTCACACCGGGGAAACGTCGTGCGCACCGGGTAGCGTCCCCGGCCGTGAGCACACCGCCCCCGCAACACGTCCGGGCCGCGTTCGGCGTCAGGGACGCCGAGCCCGCCCTGATCGAGAACGGGCCGGTGTGGCGCTGTGACGACATCGCGCTGCGCCCGGCGGGCAACCCGGCCGAGGCGTCCTGGGTGGCCCAGACCCTCGGTGAGCTGACCGTCCCGGACCTGCGCATCGCCCGCCCGGTGCGCTCCAGCGACGGCCGCTACGTCGTCGGCGGCTGGGTCGCGTTCCGGTTCGTGGACGGCAGGCCGGAGCCCCGCTACGACGACGTGGTCTCCGCGTCGCTGCGTTTACACGAGGTCACCAGGGACCTGGCCCGCCCCCGCTTCCTCGGGATGCGCGCCGACGTCTTCGCCATGGCCGACCGCGTGGCCTGGGCCGAGGAGCGCGCCGAGCTCGACCCCGGCCTCGGCGGCAGGCTGTTCGCCCTGCTCTCGGAGTCCCGGGGCGAGATCACCGCCAAGCCCCAGGTCGTGCACGGCGACCTGTTCGGCACCGTGCTGTTCGACGGCGACGCCGCCCCCGGCCTGGCCGACTTCACCGCCTACTACCGCCCCGCGGAGTGGGCGGCCGCCGTGGTGGTGGTCGACGCGCTGGCCTGGGGCGGCGCCGACGACGGGATCGCCCGCCGCTGGTCGCACCTGGCGGACTGGCCCCAGGCGCTGCTGCACGCCCTGCTGTTCCGGCTGGCGGTGCACGCCCTGCACCCCAAGTCGACACAGCGCTCGATGCGCGGCCTGGAGCGCGCGGCCAACCGCGTGACCGAACTGCTCTAGAGCGCGAAGCAGTTGAGGCGCACCGGTTCTCCGTTCAGCGCGTCGCGGACCCCGTCGTAGACGGTGCCGTCCAGCGCCATCCCGACGTGGGCCACCGCCCGCACCGGGCACTGGGACTGCACCAGCACGTTCGTCGCGCCGTCGGCCATCGCGGCGTTCCACACCGGCTGGACCAGCTCGTCGAGCAGGGTGAACAGGTTGGTGTAGCGGACGGACCCGACGGTGTCGTCGCCTGCGTTGAGCGTGCCGAGGAACGACGAGCCGACGCGCATCTGCTGGCAGGAGACGATCGTCAGGCAGTTGCCGCCGCCGAAGAAGTCGGCGATGTTGGCCACCACCGTCCCCTGGTTGGGCACGGCCAGGTTGACCAGGCTGCCCACCTTGTCCGCGCCGCCCTCGTACTTCAGGTACTGCCGGGCCACCAGCCCGCCCTGGGAGTGCGCGACCAGGTCGACCGCGCCCGCTCCGGTGCGCGCCCGGAAGTCCGCCGCGAAGCGGGCCAGGTCGCGGGCCGAGGTGCGGATGTCGGCGGTGCCCAGGCCGGTCAGCTGGAAGATGGCCACCTGCTTGCCGTCGGCGCGGAGCCGGGCGGCGAGTGGCTCGTAGAAGAATGCCGGTCCAAAGGTGCCTGCCACCACGATCACCGGCCGCGGCGCGGCCGACGCGGGGACGGCGGTGGCGGTGAGGACCAACAGGGCGGCGGCGATTGCTCCGATAAGTCGGCGCATCACAGGGGGCCTCCTTGCCCGAACGGCGGTTACCCGCCGGTAATTTGTGATCCGACTCACCGTAAGTTCGTCAACCCCCCACCGACAAGACGTCCCCCACCAGCATTGTTCCGGTAGACAACGACCTTTGTGCGCCGCATCCTCACGGCAGGCGCTGTTCTCCTGCGCAGGCAAGTTCGCACGCCGGAAACATGGCCGCATCAGCGGGTAACACGGCGTGCTTACGTTCACAAGCGTTCCCACGCCGCCGGACCAGGAGACGGGCATGACGAACGTGGCCGCCCCCGCCGTCGACACCCACTGCCCCTACTGCGCCCTGCAGTGCGGGATGCGGCTGTCCGGCGCCCGCGTCGAGCCGCGCGAGTTCCCCACCAACCGCGGCGGGCTGTGCCAGAAGGGCTGGACCTCCGGCGCGCTGCTCACCAGCGCCCACCGCCTCACCACCCCGCTCATCCGCGTCGGCGGCGAGCTGGTGCCCGACTCCTGGGACGACGCCCTCGACCTGGTCGCCGCCCGCGTCACCGCGCTGCGGGGCGAGCACGGCGCCGACTCCGTCGCGGTGTTCGGCGGCGGCGGCCTCACCACCGAGAAGGCGTACCTGCTCGGCAAGTTCGCCCGGGTCGCGCTGGGCACCGCGCAGATCGACTACAACGGCCGGTTCTGCATGTCCTCGGCCGCCGCCGCGGGGACGCGCGCGTTCGGCCTCGACCGCGGGATGCCCTTCCCCATCACCGATGTCGCCGCCGCCGACGCGGTGCTGCTGGTCGGGGCCAACCCGGCCGAGACCATGCCGCCGTTCCTCCAGCACCTCAGGAACGCCGCGGGCTCCGGCGGGCTCGTCGTCGTCGACCCGCGGCGCACCGCGACCGCCGAGCAGGCCACCCTGCACCTGCAGCCCCGCCCCGGCACCGACCTGGCCCTGGCGCTGGGCATCCTGCACGCCGTCGTCGCCGACGGCCACCTGCGCGGGGACTTCGTCGCCGAGCGCACCACCGGCTTCGACGCCGCCTGGCGGGTGGCCGCGGCCTGGTGGCCCGAGCGCGTCGAGCGGGTGACCGGCGTCGCCGCGGCCGACCAGCGCCGCGCCGCCGCGCTGCTCGCGGGCGCCGACCGCGCGGTCGTCCTCACCGGCCGCGGCAGCGAGCAGCACGCCCGCGGCACCGACACCGTCTCGGCCTGGATCAACCTGGCCCTCGCCCTCGGCCTGCCCGGCACCCCCGGCGCGGGCTACGGCTGCCTGACCGGCCAGGGCAACGGCCAGGGCGGCCGCGAGCACGGCCAGAAGGCCGACCAGCTCCCCGGCTACCGCAGGATCGACGACCCGGCCGCGCGCGCCCACGTCGCGGGCGTGTGGGGCGTCGACCCGGACTCCCTGCCCGGCGCGGGCCGCTCGGCCTACGAGCTGCTCGACTCCCTCGGCAGCGGCGGCGGACCCAAGGCGCTGCTGGTGTTCGGCAGCAACATCGTCGTCTCCGCCCCCCACGCCGGGCACATCACCGACCGACTGTCCTCTCTGGACCTGCTGGTCGTCGCCGACTTCGTGCTCTCGGAGACCGCCGCCCGCGCCGACGTGGTGCTGCCGGTCACCCAGTGGGCCGAGGAGGACGGCACGCTGACCAACCTGGAGGGCCGGGTCCTCCTGCGCGCCAAGTCGCTCGACGCGCCCGAGGGCGTCCGCAGCGACCTCGCCGTGCTGCGCGGCCTGGCCATGCGCCTCGGCCAGCCCGCCGAGCGCTTCCCCGACGACCCGCGCGCGGTCTTCGCCGAACTGCGCCGCGCCTCCGAGGGCGGCCCGGCCGACTACTCCGGCGTCACCTACGAGCGCCTGGCCGCCGGTGAGGAGCTGTTCTGGCCGGTCCCGGCGGAGGACCACCCCGGCACGCCCCGGGTGTTCCTCGACCGCTTCGCCCACCCGGACGGCCGCGCCCGCTTCACCCCCGTCGACCACGGCGGGCCCGCGGAGCCGGTCGACGACGACTACCCGCTGCTGGCCACCACCGGCCGCGTCCTGCAGCACTACCAGTCCGGGGCGCAGACCCGCCTGGTCGCCGAGCTGGCCGACGCCGTGCCCGAGGCGTTCGTCGAGGTGCACCCGGACACCGCCGAGCGCGCCGGGCTCGCCGACGGCGACTGGGCCAGGGTCGTCTCCCGCCGGGGCGAGACCCGCGCGCGGGTGCGCCACACCCTGACCGCCCGCCAGGACACGGTGTTCCTGCCCTTCCACTTCCCCGGCGCGCAGCGCGCCAACCTGCTCACCAACCCCGCGCTCGACCCGACGAGCCGGATGCCCGAGTTCAAGGTCTGCGCAGTCCGACTGGAGGTCTCATGAGCGCGCGCCGCGTGGTGGTCGTGGGCTATGGCATGGCGGGGGCCCGGCTGGCCGAGGAGGTCCGCCGCCGGGACCGCTCCGGGGAGCGGGTGGCGCTGACCGTGATCGGGGCCGAGCCGCACGCCGCCTACAACCGGGTGCTGCTCTCGGCGGTCGTCGCGGGGACCATGAGCCCGGACTCGGTGCGCCTGCAGGACGGCGACTGGGCCGAGCGCCACCACGTCGACCTGCGCCTGGGGGTCGCGGTGACCGCCGTGGACCGCGCCGCGCGCACCGTCGGCCTCTCGGACGGGTCCAGTGTGGACTACGACGCGCTCGTCCTGGCCACCGGCAGCCGCGCCTGGGTGCCGCCCACCGAGGGGCTGCGCACCGACGACGGCACCCTGGCCGAGGGCGTGGTCACCTTCCGCGACCTCGACGACTGCGCCGCCATCCTCGACCGCGCCCGCCCCGGCGCGCCGGTCGCGGTGCTCGGCGGCGGCCTGCTCGGCCTGGAGGCCGCCCGCGGCCTGGCGGGCCGGGGCAGCCTGGTGACCGTCGTGCACCCGGTCGGGCACCTGATGGAGCGCCAGCTCGACGCGGGCGCGGGCGCCGTCCTGGCCGCCACCCTGGGCAGGCTGGGCATCGAGTTCCGCCTCAACCGGGTCGCCGCCCGTTACGTGCCCGGCGACGGCCTCAAGCTCGACGACGGCAGCCACGTCCCGGCCGACCTCGTCGTGGTCTCCGCCGGGGTGCGCGCCGAGACCGGGATCGCCGAGGCGATGGGCCTGACGTGCGACCGAGGCGTGCTCGTCGACGACGCGCTGCGCACCAGCGACCCGCGCGTGCACGCCATCGGCGACTGCGCCCAGCACCCCGGCACGGTCTCCGGCCTGGTGCAGCCCGCGTGGGAGCAGGCCGAGGTGCTCGCCGACCTGCTCACCGGCGCCGCCCCCGCCGCCCGCTACCGCGGCACCCCGGTCGTCACCCGGCTCAAGGCCCGCGGCGTCGACCTCGCCGCCCTCGGCGACGTGCACGCGTCGGTCTCCGACGGCGACGCCGAGGTGCTGTGCCTGCAGGACCCGACCCGCGGCCGCTACGCCAAGCTCGTCCTGCGCGAGGACCGGGTGGCCGGGGCGATCCTGCTCGGCGTGCCCGACGCCGCGGCGCTGGTCACCCAGCTCTACGACGCGAAGACCCCGGCCCCGTCCGACCGGCTGGCCCTGCTGCTGGGCCGGGCGCTGCCCGCGGCGGGCGTGCCCGCGCACAGCCCGGCCGAGCTGCCCGCGTCGGCGGTGGTGTGCCGGTGCAACACCGTCTCCAAAGGACAGCTGGTCAAGGCGTGGCGGGGCGGCGCGTGCTCGGTGGCCGACCTCGCCGCCACCACCAGGGCCACCACCGGCTGCGGCGGGTGCGCCGAGGCGGTGCGCGGCATCGCCGACTGGCTCGCCAAGGCGTGACCCTCACCGCCGTGCCCGCGCCGCTGTGCGGACAACGTGCCGGGCCTGTCACGACAGGCCACCCGCCCGCAATCCCCGCTGCCTAGCGTTTCCCACGACACAGCGCCACGAGGAGGAACGTCCATGAGCACCACCGTCGAGTCGCCGCCAGAGCCGAAGGGCGTGGCCCGCAGGGGCCGCTGGATCGAGCACTGGGAGCCGGAGGACCCGGCGTTCTGGGCGGGAACGGGGCGCAGGACCGCGAACAAGAACCTCGTCTTCTCCATCTTCGCCGAGAACCTGGGCTTCAGCGTCTGGGTCCTCATGAGCATCGTGGTGGTCAGCCTCGGCTCGGTCGGCCACGACTTCTCCGTCGGCCAGACGTTCTGGCTGCTCATCGTGCCCAACCTGGTCGGCGCCGCCCTGCGGGTGCCCTACACCTTCGCGGTGCCGCGCTTCGGCGGTCGCCTGTGGACGACCATCAGCGCGGGCCTGCTGCTCATCCCGTGCGCCATGCTCGCCGCCGCGGTGCTCGGCGAGGGCACCCCGTACTGGTTCTTCCTGCTCACCGCGGCGGCGATGGGCTTGGGCGGCGGCAACTTCTCCTCGTCGATGGCCAACATCTCCTTCTTCTACCCCGAGGGCAAGAAGGGCCTCGCGCTCGGCCTCAACGCCGCGGGCGGCAACATCGGCGTCGCGCAGACCCAGCTGCTGGTGCCCATCGCCATCAGCGTCGGCACCGGGGTGAACCTGGTCTACGCCGCGCTGATGTGGATGCCGCTGATCGTCCTGGCCGCGGCCTGCGCCTGGTTCTTCATGGACAGCCTCACCTCGGCCAAGCCCGACGGCACCTCCTACCGGCAAGCGCTGTCCAACAAGCACACCTGGGTGATGTCGTTCCTCTACATCGGGACGTTCGGCTCGTTCATCGGCTTCTCCTTCGCGTTCCCGTCGCTGATCAAGATCGCGTTCGTCGACCACACGGGCTTCGTCGCGCTGGCCTTCATCGGCGCGCTCATCGGCTCGGTGACCCGGCCCTTCGGCGGCTGGCTGGCCGACCGCTTCGGCGGGGCGCGGATGACCATGGTCATCTTCGTCGGCCTCGGCGTGGGCGCGATCGGGGTGATGGCCAGCGTGTCCGCCAACAGCTTCGCGCTGTTCTTCGGCTCGTTCGTGCTGCTGTTCGTGCTCACCGGCATGGGCAACGGCACGACCTACCGGATGATCCCGGTGATCTTCTCCGCCGAGGTCAGGCGCACGGCCGCCGAGACCGGCGAGCACGTCGAGTCCGCGCTCAAGCGGGCCAAGCGACAGGCGGGCGCCGTGGTCGGCATCGCGGGCGCGGTCGGCGCGCTGGGCGGCGTGTTGGTGAACCTGGTCTTCAAGTTCTCCCTGGAAGCCGCCGGGACCCTCACCCCCGCGCTGGTCGCCTTCCTCGGCTTCTACGCGGTCTGCGTCGCCGTCACCTGGTGGTTCTACCTGCGCAAGTCCTTCGCCGTGGAGCGCGCGCCCAGCCTGGCGTACGCGGGGGTCTAGGCACGGCTCACCGGCCGGACCCGGAGGCCAGCACCGGCATCCGCCGCCAGGCCGCCGCGTCCGAGAGGTCCCGCGGCGCCTGCGCGCAGACCACGTAGCGGTGCGGCGCCATCGCCGCGGGCCTGCCCGCCAGCCCGTCCCGGCACCGCTCGTGCAGCTCGGCCACCGACGCCTCCCCGGTGACGTAGGCGACCAGCGCGCCGTCCTCGACGAACACCGCGGCCCCCAGCAGCGCGCGCACCTGCGCGAGGTCGACCCAGCAGGAGTCCACTTGGCACCACCCGGGACCGGGGACCACCCGGTCGATCCCGGACACCTCGGCGAACTCCGCGACCGGCACGTCGCGCTCGGCGGCGGCGAGCACCAGCCGCTCCACCGCGCGCAGGAACCGGGCCGGGTCGGGCACGTACGCGGTGTCGGTGTGCAGGCGCAGGTCGACCTCGGCGGCGGACACCGCGCCCAGGGTGAGGTAGAACGCCGTCGGCAGGGGGCGGTCGAACATCGGCTCGAACCGGGTCGCCGCGGGCTCACCGGGGTCGGGCTCACCGGGGTTGGGCGTGGCGGGGTCAGGCATGGCGAGATCGGGCTCACCGGGGTCGGGCATGGCGGGGTCAGGCATGGTGGGGTCGGGAGTGGCGGGGCCGGGGTCGGCGATGCCGAGGTCGCTGAAGACGCAGTCGCGGTGGAACCGGGTGCCGCGCTCGCGGCTGACGGCGTCGATGACCTCCCACAGCCGCACGGAGTCGAAGTGGGCGCACCGGTAGGCGGCCAGCGTCGCCGAGGCCATCTGCCGCGCCAGCCCGTCGAAACCGCCGCTGCCGGAGACGTCGTAGGACACCAGCGCGTCCTGGGCGAGCGGCCCGATGTAGTCGCGCCAGGCCGACCGGAACCGGTTGCCCGAGATCGACACCAGCACCCCGGGGTCGGTGCCGGTGTGCGCCGCGAGCAGGCCGACGGCCGCGGCCAGCACCACCGCCGACGGGCCGACCCCGGTGCGCGCCGCCACCGGCCCCAGCGCGCGGGCCAGCGCCGCCGACAGCATCCGCACCTCCCGGTGCCCCGGCATGCCGTCGGGGTGCGGCACGGTGAACACCGCCTGCGGCGCCTCCCGCAGCCTGGCCTCCCAGTGCCGCAGCGACGCCGCCGTGCGCCGCAGGCCCGCGGGGGAGTGCTCCCACTCGGCCTGGTCGAGCGGCTGGTGCCCGCTCGGCCCGCCCGAGTCCCCGCCCCCGCCTGAGCTGTCGCCCCTACCTGAGTCCTCGCCCCCGCCCGAGTCGTCGCCCCTGTCCGAGTTGTTGCCGCTGTCCGAGTTGTTGCCGCTGCCCGGGTTGTCGCCGCTGAGCAGGTCGGCGCACTGCTGCCCCAGCATCGCCGCGCTGGCCGCGTCGACGGCGGCGTGCGAGAGCAGCAGCACCGCGATGAACGCGGCGCCGTCGCGGGTCACCACCAGTGCGCGCACGGGCGGGTCGGCGGTGACGTCGAACGGCTCGCCGAGCAGCCGCAGCACCAGCGGCCCGACGAACTCGACCTCCTCGCCGACCAGCTCGTGCACGGTGACCGCCACCCGCCCGGACTCCAGCACCCGCTGGGTCCGGCCGTCGAACACCGTCCGCAGCGACTCGTGCCGCGCGACGAGCACCCCGAGCGCGTCGGCGACGTCCTCGGCGGTGCGCCCTGGCGGGACCGGCACGAACGCGGGCAGCGCGTCGCCGCCGTCGGCCCCGAGCCACCGCAGCACGTTGTGCTGGCCCAGCGTCACCGGCCCCGAGCGCGCGCCCGGGAGGCTGAAGGGGACCCACAGTGTGCGCACCGGCAGCGACATGGGCGGATCTTAGCCAACGTGGGGACGAAATCGTTGCGACGAAAAGGTTCCACGGTCGAGAGGACGGCCTAGATATCGTCGAGCTGGTCGAAGAGCACCTCGGTGATGGCCTTGGCCACCGTGCACGGCTTCTCGACGGCCTCGTAGGTGCCCAGCACGGTCAGGTGCGAGCCGTGCTGGTGCGGCCGCTTGGCCGCGTCGATGGCCACCGAGAACCCGCAGTCCTTCCCGGCGTTGCCGCCCACCTGGTAGGTGCTGTTGCCGAACAGCGCCGCGGTGGGCCGGTAGCTGGGGGTGCCGGGCGGCTCGGCGCGGAAGAAGACCGACGCCGTGGTCGTGCCCCGGTTGTAGGGCAGGGCGTAGCGGCACAGCTGCCCGGTGGACTCCGCCGCCCTGACCTCGACGTCGATGCCGGTGACCCGGCGCAGGACGGGCAGGTAGCGCCCGCAGTCCAGCACGGCGGGCGCCCGCTTGGGCGTGGTGACCAGGACCGTGCCCGCGGTGAGCACGGGCTCGTCGCCGACGGCGGCGGGCCCCGGGTCGGCCACGGCCGAGCGGGGCGCCTGCGCGGCCGGGTCGGCGGGCGCGCAGGCCGAGAGCAACAGGGCCGACAGCACGGTCGAGACGAGTGCCGCGGCGGATCGGGGACGCACGGCGACGACGGTAGGGCGCGCGGCGCCGGAAACCCAAGTTACTCCGGGGAAATCAACCGATCGTGCGCCAGGTCACCCGCACGGGCCGCCGACCCGCACGGAGAGGCATCCGTAACCGGCGGGAAACAACCGGGAATCCCGCGCGACACCAGCGAATCGGAGCATGGCGGGCAGGCTCCACGCGAGGAGGGCAAGGCATGACGCGGACAGTGGTCGTCGTCGGCGGCGGCATGGTCGGGCACCGGCTCGTCCAGGCATTGCGCGACCGCGACGCGGACGGCTCGTGGCGGGTCGTCGTGTTCGCCGAGGAGGGCCGCCCCGCCTACGACCGGGTCGCCCTCACGTCCTATGTGGACACCTGGGACCCCATGGCGCTGCAACTGGAAGGCGCGGAGTACACCGGCGACACCGCCGTCGCCCTGCACCTGGGTGACCCGGTCACCGCGATCGACCGCGCGGCCAAGACCGTCACCACGGCATCGGGCCGCACGCAGCCCTACGACGCGCTGGTCCTGGCCACCGGGTCGGCCCCGTTCGTGCCCCCGGTCCCCGGCCGCGACCTGCCCGGCTGCCACGTCTACCGCACCATCGACGACCTCGACGCCATCCGCGCCTCCGTCGAGGGCGCGCGGGGCGCCATGGGCCGGGGCGCGGCGATGGTCGTCGGCGGCGGCCTGCTCGGCCTTGAGGCGGCCAAGGCCCTGCGCGACATGGGCGTGTCCCCGCACGTGGTCGAGCTGGCCCCCCGGCTGATGCCGCTGCAGGTCGACGAGGGCGGCGGCGCGCTGCTCAGGCGCCTCATCGAGCGCCTGGACGTCACCGTGCACCCGGGCACGTCCGCCACCGCGATCGAGGGCGACCGGGGCAGGCTGCTGGCCAGGCTGGCCAACGGCACCGAGCTGGACCTGGACCTGATCGTGTTCTCCGCGGGCATCCGGCCGCGCGACCAGCTCGCCCGCGACTGCGGACTCGGCGTCGGCGAGCGCGGCGGCGTCGTGGTCGACACCGCCTGCCGCACGACCGACCCGGCCGTCTACGCCATCGGCGAGTGCGCCCTGGCGGGCGGCCGCGTCTACGGCCTGGTCGCCCCCGGCTACGCCATGGCCGAGGTGGTCGCCGACCGCCTGCTCGGCGGGGGCGCGGAGTTCACCGGCGCGGACATGTCCACCAAGCTCAAGCTGATGGGCGTGGACGTGGCCAGCTTCGGCGACGCGCACGCGGCCACCGAGGGCGCCTTGGAGGTGGTGGTCAACGACGCCGTCGCGGGCACCTACCGCAAGCTCGTCGTCTCCGACGACGCCAGGACCCTGCTCGGCGGCGTCCTCGTGGGCGACGCCACCGACTACGCCACCCTGCGCCCGCTGGTCGGCCGTCCGCTGCCCGCCGAGCCGGGCGTGCTGCTCGCCCCGGCGGGCGGCGGTGGCGGGGTCGGGGTGGGCGCGCTGCCCGACGACGCCCAGGTCTGCTCGTGCAACGCCGTGACCAAGGGCGCCATCCGCGACGCGATCCTCACCGCGGGCGCCGACGACGTGCCCAAGATCAAGGGCTGCACCCGCGCGGGCACCGCGTGCGGCTCCTGCGTGCCGATGCTCAAGCAGCTGCTGACCTCCTGCGGCGTCGAGCAGTCCAAGGCGCTCTGCGAGCACTTCGCGCACTCCCGCGCCGAGCTGTTCGAGATCGCGCGGGTCACCGGCGTCACCACCTTCACCGAGCTGGTGTCCCGGCACGGCACCGGCCGGGGCTGCGACATCTGCAAGCCCGTCGTCGCCTCGATCCTGGCCTCCCTGGGCAACGGCCACATCCTCGGCGGGGAGCAGGCGGCGCTGCAGGACACCAACGACCGCTTCCTGGCCAACATGCAGCGCAACGGCACCTACTCGGTGGTCCCGCGCATCCCCGGCGGCGAGATCACCCCGGCCAAGCTCATGGCCATCGCCCAGGTCGCCGCCGACTACGGGCTCTACACCAAGATCACCGGCGGGCAGCGCATCGACCTGTTCGGCGCGACCGTCGACCAGCTCCCGGAGATCTGGCGGCGGCTGGTGGACGCGGGCTTCGAGTCCGGCCACGCCTACGGGAAGGCCCTGCGCACGGTGAAGTCCTGCGTCGGGTCGACCTGGTGCCGCTACGGCGTGCAGGACTCCGTGGGCCTGGCCATCGAGCTGGAGCTGCGCTACCGCGGCCTGCGCTCGCCGCACAAGCTCAAGTCCGCGGTCTCCGGCTGCGCCCGCGAATGCGCCGAGGCCCGCGGCAAGGACTTCGGCGTCATCGCCACCGAGACCGGTTGGAACCTCTACGTGGGCGGCAACGGCGGCACCCTGCCCCGCCACGCCGACCTGCTCGTGTCCGATGTGGACAAGGAGACCCTGATCCGCACCATCGACCGGTTCCTGATGTTCTACATCCGCACCGCCGACCGCCTCCAGCGCACCTCGGTGTGGCTGGACTCCATCGAGGGCGGCCTCGACCACGTGCGCGACGTCGTCGTGCGCGACAGCCTCGGCATCGCCGCCGAGCTGGAGGCCCAGCTGGCCGACCACGTCGCCGGGTACGCCGACGAGTGGGCGGGCGTGCTGGCCGACCCGGAGAAGCTGGCCCGCTTCAGCTCGTTCGTCAACGCCCCCGGCACGCCGGACCCGACGATCTCCTTCCGCGCCGAGCGCGGGCAGTCGGTCCCGGTGCTGCTGGGCACCCCGGAGGTGGTCTCCCGATGACCCAGGTCGTCCCCGCTCCCGTGTGGACCCCGGTCTGCGCGCTGGCCGCGGTCCCGAGGGAGACCGGTGTCGCGGTCCTGCTGCCCGACGGCAGCCAGGTCGCCGTCTTCCGCACCCACGACGACGCCGTCTTCGCCCTGGGCAACATCGATCCGTTCAGCGGGGCCGCCGTGCTCGCCCGCGGCATCGTCGGCGACCTGCGCGGCACGCCGGTGGTGGCCTCCCCCATGCACAAGCAGCACTTCGACCTGCGCTCCGGGCACTGCGTCGACGACACCGACGTGTCGGTCCCCACCTACCCGGTCCGCGTCCTGGATGGAACCATTCAGCTGGGGCGCCGGTGACCGCGCTCCTGAAGGAGAGCGCCGTGACCACGACCCGAGTCGGCCCGCTGGCCGGCTACACCGTGGGGGTCACGGCCGCCCGGCGGGCCGACGAGCTGGGCGCGCTGCTGGAGCGCCGCGGCGCCGAGGTGCTCTACGGCCCCGCCATCCGCATCATCCCGCTGGCCGACGACAGCGACCTGCTGGCCGCCACCACGAGCCTGCTCAGCGGCCCGGTGGACGTGGTCGTGGCCACCACCGGCATCGGCTTCCGCGGCTGGATGGAGGCCGCGGAGGGCTGGGGCCTCGGCCCGCGGCTGCGCGAGGTGCTGGCCGGGGCGGACGTGCTCGCCCGCGGCCCGAAGGCCAAGGGCGCCGTCCGCGCGGCCGGGCTGGTCGAGGCGTACTCCCCGGAGTCCGAGGCCAACGCCGAGCTGCTGGAGCACCTGCTGGGCACGGGAGTGGCGGGCAGGCGGGTCGCCGTCCAGCTGCACGGCGAGCCGCTGCCGGAGTTCGTCGACACCCTGCGCGGCGCGGGCGCGGAGGTGGTGGAGATCCCGGTCTACCGCTGGACCGGGCCGCTCGACACCGCGCCGCTCGAGCGGCTCATCGAGGCCGTGCTGGCCGGCCAGGTGGACGCGGTCACCTTCACCAGCGCCCCGGCGGCGGCCAGCGTGCTGGAGACCGCCGACCGGCTCGGCCGACTGGAGCCGCTGCTCGACGCCCTGCGCGCGCGGGTGCTGGTCGTCGGCGTCGGCGCCATCACCGCCGGACCCCTTGTCCGCGGCGGCGTCCCCGTCGTGTGGCCCGACCGCGCCCGCATCGGCGCGCTCGTCCGCGAGCTGTGCGACACCATGCCCGGCCGCGCCACCCGCGTGCGGGTCGCGGAGCGGGAGCTGGAGCTGCGCGGGCAGGCGGTGCTCGTCGACGGCGAGCTGCGCCCGGTCGCGCCCGCCCCGATGGCCCTGCTGCGCGCCCTGGCCGCCAACCCGGGCAAGGTCATGTCCCGGCCCGCGCTGGCCGGGGTGCTGCGCCGCCACTCCGGCCGTGAGTCCACTGTGGATGAACATGCGGTGGAGACGGCGGTGGGCAGGCTGCGGGCCGCGCTCGGGGTCACCGGTGTGGTGCAGACCGTGGTCAAGCGCGGCTACCGGCTGGCGGTGACCGCGGCGTGACCCTCGTCCTCGTCGCGCACGGGACCAGGTCGCCAGCGGGCGCCGCCACCGTGGCCGACCTCGCCGAGCGGGTCCGCGACCGGCTGCCCGAGGTGCCCGTCCGGGTCGCCTTCGCCGACGTCCGCGCCCCGGACGTGACGACCGCGCTGCGCGCCGTGCGCGGCCCGGCCGTCGTCGTCCCGCTGTTCCTCGCCGCCGGCTACCACGTGCGCGTCGACGTCCCCGCCCAGGTCGCCCTCTCCGGGCGCGCCGCGGTGGTGACCGCGCACCTCGGCCCGGCCCCGACCCTGGTCGCCGCCCTGCACGAGCGCCTCGCCGCGGCGGGCTGGCGGCCCGGGGACACCGTCGTCCTGGCCGCGGCGGGCTCATCGGACCCGCGCGCCCTGGCCGACACCCGCCGGGCGGCGATCCTGCTCGGCGCCCGCACCGGCGGCCCCGTCCGCGTGGGCCACGCCGCCACCGCCGCGCCCGGTATCGCCGAGGTGGTGGCCGAGGCCCGCGGCCGGGTCGCGGTCGCCTCCTGGCTGCTGGCCCCCGGCCTGTTCCACCAGGCCGCGCTGGACAGCGGCGCCGATGTCGTCGCCGCGCCGCTGGGCGCGCACCCGAGGGTCGCTGACCTGGTCGTCCGCCGGTACGTCGAGGCCCGCGTGTACGCGACCGCCGCCTGACCCACGGAATAATTGCGCCAGCAACTAGGTTGACGGGGCTGAGCGCCACCGAACCCTGGGGGCCACGACCGTGAGGAGGCGACATGCCCGCCGTCACCGCGGACACGCTGACCCTGCCCCGCCTGCCCGACCTGCCCGAGCGCGCCACCGCGTGGCGGCGCGTCACCCGGACCGTGCGGGCCCAGAAGTTCCTGGAGGGCGAGGGCTTCCAGGTCCGGCGGCCCTTCCCCGGCGTCGACCTCTCCCTCGCCGACCCGTTCCTGCTGCTCGACCACATGGGCGCCGTCGAGTACGGCCCCGGTGAGGCCAAGGGCGCCCCGTGGCACCCGCACCGCGGGTTCGAGACCGTCACCTACATGATCGATGGCGCCATGCAGCACACCGACTCCATCGGTGGCGGCGGCCTCATCACCGACGGCTCGACGCAGTGGATGACCGCGGGAGCAGGGATTCTGCACAACGAGATGCCGCCGCAGGACATGGTCGCCAAGGGCGGGCTGTTCCACGGTGTGCAGCTGTGGGTGAACCTGCCGAGGTCGCTGAAGATGGCCCAGCCGCGCTACCAGGACATCGCCGCGGCCGACGCCCGGCTGCTCTCCAGCGACGACGGCGGCGCGCTGGTCCGGCTGATCGCGGGCGACCTCGCGGGCCACGCGGGACCGGGGGCGACCCACACCCCGATCACGTACCTGCACGCGACCCTCTCGCCGGGGGCGCGCCTGGCCATGCCGTGGCCGACCGAGTACAACGCGCTGGTGTACGTCCTCTCCGGCCGTGGCACCGTCGGCGCGGAGGCCCGTCCGCTCGCGGAGGGCGCCCTCGCCGTCCTGGGCGCCGGGGACGCGCTGACCATGCGCGCCGCCGACACCCAGCCCGGGTCACCCACCGGCTGGGAGGTCCTGGTGCTCGGCGGCAGGCCCATCAACGAGCCGGTCGCGCGCTACGGCCCGTTCGTGATGAACACCCGCCAGGAGATCGTCCAGGCGTTCGAGGACTACCAGGCGGGCAGGCTGGGCCAGATCCCCGTCGCCCACCGGACCACGGCCGACGAGTCGCGGTAACCGGGTGCCCGGATAACCGCGATTCGCGAGCGGTCCTCACGGAAGTGGGCGGCCATCGCGGGGGTATCGGACCAGGGAATGGGTCGTCCTCAGTGGACGGCCCATTCTTTGTGTCATTTCAGTAACGACGTCGCTGCGTATTGCGAACAGGCAAAGCCGATTGCGTCGAGTAACGCGTCGCTAACAGTACGAGGTGGGGCTATTTGGGGGTTGAGTCGATCACTTCTGCCTGAAAGAGTGAATTCTATTCGCGGCAGGCTACGCCGTGGGCTGCTCCACGTAGCGACCTCGACGCTCTCCCCGGCGGCCTGCCCAAGGAGGATTCGATGACGCTTGCCCAAGAAGTGGTCCCCGTGATCGGCCGTGCCGCGGCTCGTGAGCTGGAGACTCGGCACCACGCGAAGCAGTGCGCGCAGGCCATGCGCACGGTAGCCGACCACGCCAACGACGCCACGGACTGCGCCACCCTGCTGGAGATGCTCGGCCTGGACGCCGGCTACCGGACCGCGGGCTAGGACCTGTCCTCAAACCCCGATCGCGACTCTCATCGACCGGGGTTTGAGGACAGGCCCTAGGGCTCCCAGCGGTACCGGCGCAGGTCGACCCTCTCCCCGTCGGCCAGCACGCCCTCCGCGCGCAGCAGCTCCAGCTGCCGCCGGAGGATGTGCGGCGCCGGTGTGCCGCTCGCCCTCAACACCCGATGCCACGGCAGGTCGTGCCCGTCCTCGCTGAGGACGCGCCCGACCAGCCGCGGCGTCGACGCGCCCGCCAGCGCCGCGATGTCGCCGTAGGTCGACACGGCGCCCGGCGGGATCGACCGCACCAGGTCGCGGACGCGCTCGTGGAGTTCCTCGTTCACGCGAGCCCGGCCACCAGCTCGCCGACCCGGTCGGGCTCCTCCAGGTACACGACGTGGCCGCAGTCGATGTCGACCAGCTCGACGTCGGCGCCGCACCCGGCGAGGTACTCCGCGCCCACGTAGTCCGCCTGCCCCGCCCGCACGAGCACCGTGCGCACGCCCGGCGGCGGCACGGGGGCCTCGCGGCACATCTCGCTCCACGCCGTCGCGATCGCGGGCGGGCAGTAGCGCGGGTGCCACCCGCGCGCGGACTGCGTCCAGTGCGCCGCGACCTCCTCCTCGACCGCCTCATCGGTGGCCGATGGCCAGTCGCCCCGCTGGGCGGCAAGCGCTTGCCCGCGGTCGGCGACCGTGTCGCCCGCGCTCTCGGCGTTGGCCAGGGCGTCCTCGGGGCGCACGCACACCGCCGGGTCGAGCAGGAGCAGTGACCGCACCCGCCGCGGCGCGAGCCGGGCCAGGTGCAGGGCGACCACGCCGCCGTAGGAGTGCCCGACGACCATCGCCGAGTCCAGGCCGCGCGCCTCGATCACGGCGAGCACGTCGGCGGCGTGCTGCTCGAGCGTCCACGGCGGCAGCACCGTCGAGCGCCCGTGTCCACGCAGGTCGGGGGCCAGAACCCGGTACCCGGCGAGCTGCTTCTCGGCGAGCCCGCGGAACCGTCCGCCGTGGCCGGTCACGCCGTGCAGCGCCACCAGGACGGGCCCGTCGGCTGGTCCGAACTCGTGTACGTGCAGGGCGTCGGCCATGGTCGGCAATCCTTCCATGGGCGTGCCGCGCGCGGGTCCGCAGAGGCCGCGTGG
Organism: Actinokineospora lacus; assembly: GCF_053813445.1. NCBI lineage: Bacteria > Bacillati > Actinomycetota > Actinomycetes > Pseudonocardiales > Pseudonocardiaceae > Actinokineospora > Actinokineospora lacus. Next base: position 64,571 of record NZ_JBQERA010000003.1, on the reverse strand, counting down.
TGCAATCGGCGCGTGGCAGGCGGAAGCTCCCCCTTCGCCCCGCAGCTCGTTCGACGGCCTGCGGCAGTGGGGCGCGCCACGCGGTGGGACGAGGACGCCCAGCGCGTCCTCGGGGGAATCGACGGTTTCGTCCGGGTCCTCGGTGGACCGGGCACCGGCAAGACCACTTTGCTCGCCGAGGCCGCCGCCGACCGCATCGCGGGCGGCGTCCGCCCCGACCACGTGCTCGTCGTCACCACGAGCAGGCGCGCGGCCACCGACCTGCGCGCCCGGATCACCGCCTTGCTCACCGAGCGCGGCGAGCGGGGCCTCTCGCGCACGGTCCGCGAGCCGCTGGTGCGCACCGTCCACTCCTACGCCTTCGCGGTCCTGCGCATCCAGGCGATGATCCACGGCGGACCCGGCCCCCGGCTGCTCACCGGCCCCGACCAGGACGCGGTGATCCGCGACCTGCTCGACGGCGACATCGAGACCGGGGCGCGGGACTGGCCGGAGCGGCTGCGGCCCGCGCTCGGCGTCGCCGGGTTCGCCGAGGAGCTGCGGGACCTGCTGCTGCGCGCCGCCGAACGCGGGCTGGGACCGGAAGACCTGGTCGAACTAGGCAAGAAGCACGGCCGGGACGAGTGGGTCGCCGCGGGCGTGTTCGGGCAGCAGTACGAGGAGGTCACGCTCCTGCAGGGCGCCGCGGACAGCGGTGTCGCCCACACGACCGCGCCCGCGCTGGACGCCGCCGAGCTGGTCGCCAGCGCCGTGCTGGCCTTCGAGACCGACGACGACCTGCTGGGCGCCGAACGCGCCCGCGTGCGCCACCTGCTCGTCGATGACGCCCAGCACCTCGACCCGCTGCAGTTCCGGCTGCTGCGAATCCTGGGCTCCACCGCCCGGGAGTTCGTCCTCGCGGGCGATCCCGACCAGGGCGTGCAGTCCTTCCGCGGCGCCGACGCGCGCCTGCTGCGCGACATCGAGCCCGACGACGGCACGGTGGTGCTCAAGCGCGGCCACCGCATGGCGCCCGCGGTGCGCAGGGCCGTCTCCCACCTGGCCGCCCGCCTGCCCGGCGCGGGCCGGGTCCGGCCCGACCGGAGCAAGGCCGAGGGCGGGTCGGTGCTGGTGCGCCTGCACGCGTCCTCGGCCGCGGAGGCGTCCTGGGTGGCCGACCAGCTGCGCCGGGCCCACCTCATCGACGGCGTGCCCTGGTCGGACATGGCGGTCCTGGTCCGCTCGGCCACCCGGTCGGTGCCGGTGCTGCACCGCGCGCTCGCGGCGGCGGGCGTGCCGGTGGCCGCGCCAGGGGACGAGCTGCCGTTGGCCCAGCAGCCCGCGGTGAGGCCGTTCCTGGCGCTGCTGCGCTGTGCGTCCGCCCCCGCGCAGCTGGACCCGGCCACGGCCGAGCTGCTGCTGTCCTCGCAGCTCGGCGGCGCGGACCCGCTGGCGCTGCGCCGGTTGCGGCGCGGGCTGCGCAGGCTGGAGGTCGCCGCGGGCGGGGACCGGCCCAGCGACGAGCTGCTGGTCGAGGTCCTGGACTCCGATGACCTGCTCACCGCCCTGGACAGCGCCGAGTCCGGCCCGGTGCGCCGGGTGGCGGGCCTGCTGAAGGCCGCCCGCCAGGGGATCGCCGAGGACATCGGGCTGGAGCGCGTCCTCTGGGAGGTCTGGCAGGGCAGCGGCCTCGAAGCCCGGTGGGTGGCGACCGCGGCGCGCGGCGGCCCGGTCGGCGCGCAGGCCGACCGCGACCTCGACGCCGTCGTGGCCCTGTTCCACGCCGCCGAGCGCCACGCCGACCGGCTGCCCGGCTCCGGCGTGGGCGCCTTCGTCGAACACCTTGTGGGACACCGGATCGCGGGCGACACGCTGGCCGCCAGCGCGCCGCGGGGCGAGGCCGTCGCGGTGCTGACGGCGCACGCCGCCGCGGGTCGCGAGTGGACGGTCGTCGCGGTGCCCGGCGTGCAGGAGGGGGCCTGGCCCGACCTGCGGCTGCGGGGGTCGCTGCTCGGCGTCGAGCGGATGGTGGACGTGCTCTCCGGCGTCGACCTGACCGAGGAGGTCTCGGCCACCGCGCCGCTGCTGGCCGAGGAGCGCCGCCTGCTGCTGGTGGCCGCCAGCCGGGCCCGGCGCAAGCTGCTGGTCAGCGCGGTGCGCGGGGAGGAGGAGCAGCCCTCGCGGTTCCTCGCCGAGGTCGCCGGGGTGGCAGCCGAGGACGCCGAGGAGCTGGTGCCGGTCGCCAAGGCCGAGCGCGCGCTCGTGCTGGCCGACCTCGTCGGCGAGCTGCGGCAGGTCGTCTGCGACGGCGCGGCCGACCCCGGGCGCCGGGGGCTGGCGGCGCGGCAGCTGGCCCGGCTGGCCGACGCCGGGGTGCCCGGCGCGCACCCGGACGAGTGGTACGGGCTGCCGGAGATGTCGACGCTGGTGCCGCTGCGCGAGGCGGACAAGCCGGTGCGGGTGTCGCCGTCGGTGGTCGAGGTGCTGGTCAAGTGCCCGCTGCGGTGGCTCGTGGAACGGCACGGCGGGTCCGATCCGGCCGAGCTCGCGGCGGTGACGGGCACGCTCGTGCACGCCCTGGCCCAGGCCGCCGCCTCCGGCGCCTCGCGCGAGCAGCTGATGAGCGAGCTGGACAAGGCGTGGTCGTCGGTGGACGCGGGCGCGCCGTGGTTCTCGCGCCGCGAGCAGCGGCGCGTGCGGGCCATGGTGGACACCTTCCTGGAGTGGATGCAGGCCACCCGCGGCGAGCTGACCCAGGTCGCCGTCGAGCGGGACGTGACCGTCGAGCTGCCCGACGGGGTCACCGTGCGCGGGCGGGTCGACCGGGTGGAGGCCGACGCGGACGGGCGCCCGGTGATCGTCGACATCAAGACCGGCAAGTCGCCGGTGAGCGTGGACGACGCCCGGGAGAACCCGCAGCTCGCGGTGTACCAGCTGGCCGTGGCGTACGGGGCGTTCAAGCAGGACGGGCTCGCCACCGAGCCCGGCGGCGCGACACTGCTCTACGTGGCCAAGCGCAGCCGCGGCAAGGCGACCGAGCGCGGCCAGGCGCCCTTGGAGGGCGAGGCGCTCGATCACTGGCTGAAGGTCGTGCGCGAGGCCGCGCAGTCCACGGTGGGCCCGGAATACGCCGCGATGGAGAACCCCGACTGTCCGCGGTGCCCGGTGCGGACCGCGTGCCCGCTCAATTCCAGTGGCCGCCAAGTCACCGAATGACCGGCAGGGCGATGAGAAGTCCCGGCGGTAGTCTCGAACGCGTGAGCGACCGGACATGAGCCTCCCCCTTCCCGGTCTCGCGCTGGTCAGCCCCGCCGAGCTGGCCCACGAACTCGGCATCACCGCCCCGACCCGGGAGCAGGCGGCGGTCATCGCCGCGCCCACCGAGCCAGCCCTGGTGGTGGCGGGCGCGGGCGCGGGCAAGACCGAGACGATGGCCGGGCGGGTGGTGTGGCTGGTCGCCAACGGGCTGGTCACCCCTGACCGGGTGCTGGGCCTCACCTTCACCCGCAAGGCCGCGCGCCAGCTCGCCGACCGCGTGCGGGCCCGGCTGCGCAGGCTGGCGGGCGCGGCCGTGCTGGACAAACTGGACCCGTCCGGCGAGCGGCGCGCCGCGGTCTACGCCGGTGAGCCGACGATCCTGACCTACCACGCGTACGCGGGCAGGCTCGTCGCCGAGCACGGCCTGCGGCTGCCGGTGGAGCCGGGCGCGCGGCTGCTCACCGAGACCGCGTCCTGGCAGGCCGCGCACCGGGTCGTCGGGACCTGGGGCCAGGACCTGGAGACCGACCTGGTGCCCGCCACGATCACCCAGCGGGTGCTCGCGCTCGCGGGCGAGCTGGCCGAGCACCTGGTGGACGAGGACGCGCTGCGGCGCTCGGCGGAGGAGCTGTGCGCGGCCATCGAGTCCGCGCCCCGCGCGCCCCGCCAGCGCCAGGAGCTGACCCAGAAGCTCCAGGAAATCCTGGTGACGCAACGGTTCCGCGTGGCGCTGCTGTCCCTGGTGGCCGGATACACCGAGCGCAAGCGCCGGGAGGGCGCCGTCGACTTCGGCGACCAGATGTCGCTCGCCGCGCGCCTCGCCGAGACGGCCCCGGAAGTCGTGGCGGGCGAACGGGCCCGCTACGGCGCGGTCCTCTTGGACGAGTACCAGGACACCGGGCACGCCCAGCGGGTGTTGCTGCGCGCGCTGTTCGGCTCGTCACTGTCCTATCCGGACGCCGAACCGATGACCGTCACCGCGGTCGGCGACCCGGCACAGGCCATCTACGGCTGGCGCGGGGCGAGCGCGGCCAACCTGCCCCGGTTCGCCACGGACTTCCCGCGCCGGGTGGGCGCCACGCTGGTGCCCGCGGCGAAGTACGGCCTGCTGACCAGCTTCCGCAACCCCGCCGAGGTCCTGGACCTGGCCAACGCCATCTCCGAGCCGCTGCGGGCGCAGGGCCTTGAGGTCGACGAGCTGCGCTCCCGCGACGGCGCGCCGGTGGGCGACGTGCGGCTGGCCCTGCTGGCCGACGTGGACACCGAGGTGCAGTGGGTGGCCAACCAGGTGGCCGACCGCTGGCACGCCGCCGTCCAGGAGCACGGCACGGCCCCGACCGCCGCGGTGCTGGTCCGCAGGCGCGCGGACATGGCCGAGCTGGCCACGGCGCTGCGCGAGCGCGGGCTGCCGGTGGAGGTCGTCGGGCTGGGCGGCCTGCTGGACGAGCCGGAGATCCGCGACCTGGTCAGCGCGCTGCGGGTGCTCATCGACCCGCTGGCGGGCACGGCGGCGGCGCGGCTGCTGACCGGGTCGCGCTGGCGCCTGGGCGCCGCGGACCTCGCCGCGCTGTGGGCGCGGGCCAAGTCGCTGTCGGAGGCGTACGCCCCGCGGCAGGCTTCCGGCCCCTTCGACGCGATGCCCGGCGAGGGCGCCGAGCAGGCCGGGCTGGTCGACGCCATCGACGACCCCGGCGAGCGCGTGGCGTACTCCGACCTCGGGTACCGGCGGGTGCGCGCGCTGGGCAACGAGCTGCGCAACCTGCGGCGTCGGCTGGACCAGCCGCTGCCGGAGCTGGTGGCCGACGTCGAGCGGACCATGCAGCTCGACATCGAGGCCACCGCCCGGCGCGGCGGCGCGGGCCGGGCGCACCTGGACGCCTTCGCCGACGTCGTGGCCGACTACGCGCGCGCCAGCCCGTCGGCGAGCCTGTCCGCGCTGCTGGACTACCTGGCGACCGCCGAGGACGCCGAGGACGGGCTGGAGCCCGGCGAGGTCGAGGTGGCCGATGACCGGGTGCAGATCCTGACCGTGCACTCGGCCAAGGGCCTGGAGTGGGAGATCGTCGCCGTCCCGCACCTGGTCAACTCGGTCTTCCCGACCGGGCGCCGCGGCGGGTCCTGGCTGACCTCGGTCAGCGAGCTGCCCGCCGAGCTGCGTGGCGACGCCCAGGACCTGCCGGTGCTGCGGTTGGCGGGCGCGGCCAACCGCAAGGAAGTCGAGAACCTGCTGGAGGAGCACAAGGCGGCCTTCGCGGAGCGCGCGCTGCTGGAGGAGCGCAGGCTCTGCTACGTCGCGCTCACCCGGTCCGAGCGCGCCCTGATCGTGTCCGGGCACTGGTGGGGGCGCACCGGCGGCAAGCCCCGCGGGCCCTCGGAGTTCCTGACCGAGCTGGCCGCGTTCGTCGGGGCCGCGGACCACGACGTGGTCGAGCTGTGGGAGCCCGCGCCGGCGGAGGACGCCGACAACCCCCTGGTGGCCACGGTGAGGTCCGCCCAGTGGCCTGCCGACCCCCTCGGCGACCGCCGCACCGACGTCGTGGCCGGGGCCGAGCTGGTGCGCGCCGAACTGGCCGTCCTCGGCAGCGCCCCGGACGACCCCCCCGACGACCCCGACGGCTGGGTGCGCGACACCGACGTCCTGCTCGCCGAACGCGCCGCCGCGGCGGCCCGCCGCGAGCAGGTCACCCTGCCGGAGCAGCTCTCGGTCAGCCAGCTGGTCGAGCTGGCCGCCGACCCCGACGCGCTGGCCAGGCGGCTGCGCAGGCCCCTGCCCTTCCCGCCCAACCCGGTGGCCCGCCGCGGCACCGCCTTCCACAGCTGGCTGGAACGCCGCTTCGGCTCCCGGGCCCTGATCGACCTCGACGAGCTCCCCGGCGCCGCAGACGACGACGCGGCCCCGGACGAGGACCTCGACGCCCTGCGGGAGGCGTTCCTGCGCTCGCCGTGGGCCGAGCGCGTGCCGCACGAGGTGGAGGTCCCCTTCGCCACCGAGATCGACGGCTTCGCCATCCGCGGCCGCATGGACGCCGTCTTCCGCGACCCCGACGGCGGGTGGACGGTGGTCGACTGGAAGACCGGCGCCCTTCCGGACGCGGATCGCCTGCCCGCCCTCACCGTGCAGCTGGCCGCGTACCGCCTGGCCTGGGCGGACCTGGTCGGGGTCCACCCGGACAACGTCCGCGCCGCCTTCCACTACGTCCGCGGGGACCGCACGCTGCGCCCCGCCGACCTCCTGGACAGCGACGGCCTGCGCGACCTGCTGCGGTCGGTGCCGCTCGCATGAGGTCGTGACCAGGCAATCGCCTGGTCGATACCGCCACCCTGGCCACCGTCGGGGCCGGGCGGGGGTTAACCTTCGGCCGTGACGCGGATCGCTCGGGGGCCTGGCCGATGACTCGGTTCAAAATCACTGGCGCGCTGAACGAGCGGAGCGAGCACGGTCTGGTCGGCGTCATCCGGATGCCCACCGCGCTGATCAGCCCGATCACCTCGATCATGCGCAGGGTCGTCGGCGCGCTGCTGGCGCTGTTCGCCACGGTGCTGATCGTCTACCTGGACCGGGACGGGTACAAGGACTCCAACGGGGACGGGGTGACGTTCCTTGACGCCTTCTACTACGCGACGGTTTCCCTCTCGACCACCGGGTACGGCGACATCACGCCGTTCACCGACGGGGCCCGGCTCATCAACATCCTGGTCATCACCCCACTGCGGGTGCTGTTCCTGATCGTGCTGGTCGGCACCACGCTCGAGGTGCTCACCGAGCGGTCCCGGCAGGCGTTCAAGATCCAACGGTGGAGGACGAAGGTGCGGGATCACGTGGTGGTCGTCGGCTACGGCACCAAGGGGCGCTCGGCGGTGAGCGCCGTGCTCTCCGAGGGGCTCGACCCGAGCCGCATCGTCGTGGTGGACACCGACCAGGGGATGCTCGACGCGGCCTCGCTGCTCGGGCTGGTCACCGTGCACGGCTCGGGCACCCGCTCCGACGTGCTGCGGGTCGCGGGCGTGCCGCGGGCCCGCTCGGTCGTGGTGGCGTCCAGCCGGGACGACTCGGCGGTGCTGATCACGCTCACCGCCCGCGAGCTGGCCCCCAACGCGCAGATCGTGGCCGCGGTGCGCGAGACGGAGAACGTCCACCTGCTGCGCCAGTCCGGCGCCAACCAGGTCGTGGTCTCCAGCGAGACCGCGGGCAGGCTGCTGGGCATGGCCACGCACACCCCGACCGTGGTGGACATGGTCGAGGACCTGATCACCCCGAGCGAGGGCCTGGCCATCTCCGAGCGCGAGGTCGAGGAGAGCGAGGTCGGCGGGTCGCCGCGGCACCTGGCCGACATCGTGCTGGGCATCGTCCGCAACGGCAAGCTCTTCCGGGTGGACTCCGCCGACGCCGACGCCATCGAGCGCGGCGACCGCCTGCTCTACATCCGCAAGGTCACGCCCGCCTCCGACTGAGGGCTTGCGCGGAGTGCGACGATCCGGGGGTGCGCGTGCCGCCGGAACTGCGGACGCCCGCCGCGGTGGCGGGGGTCGCGCTGCTGAGCGTCCTGGTGGCCGTGCTGTTCTCGGTGGCGGGCGCGTACCGGCTCTGGTCGGCGACCGCGCGCGGCTGGGAGACGACCGGGCGGGTCACGGTCGCGGTCTCCTGCGCCGACGGAACGCGCCCCGAGGAGGTCGAGTACCGGCGCGACGGCCCGCCGGTGCGCGCCGAGTTGGACGCGTGCGGGCACCGCGACGGCGAGGAAGTCCCCCTGACGGTCACCGACGACGGCGTGCACCTGGGCGGCGCCCGGTCGGGGGCGACCACCGACGCGCGCGTCCTCGGGGGAGTCCTCGCGGTCTTCGCCGGACTCGCGGGCGCGGGCTACGTCGTGCTCTACCGGCGCGGTCTTTAAGAGGCGCGGTCTTTAGGAGACGTGCTCCGAACCCGCTGCCCACGTGTTGCACGGGGCCGTGCGGTTGTTGGTGAAGCCGTGCTCCTGCCAGGCGCCGTAGTTCTGCGGGGAGCCGTGGTCGCGGGGCACGCCCTGCTGCCAGTCGCCGCGCTCGTAGCCGTCGGCGAGCATGTCGCGGATGACCGCGTCGCTCATCGAGCCGCCGCCGTGCTGCGCGCCCGCGAACCACATCCCGCCGAAGCACTGCGCCTGCAACTCCGAGCGGCGCGACAGCTCCAGGCCCGCCGCGGTCTGGTCGCCCGCCTCGTAGCGGGCGTCCCAGTAGGCCGCGTTGATGCCGGAGATCGCCTGGATGTGATGGGCGAACTCGTGGGAGAACACCGAGAGGTACTTGCCCGCGCGGTTGCCGTTGCGGTCGGTCTGCAGGCCGTCGAAGGGCATGTAGATCGTGTTGTTCTGGCCGCAGTAGAACGCCGACCACGTCGCGGCGCTGCCCCCGCCGCAGGGGCTGCTCCACCGCGTCCCGCTCGGGAACTCCAGCCCCGGGGTGGAGTACGGCAGCCCGGCCCGGTCCATCACCGGCGCCCACGCCTGCTCCATGCAGGGCAGCGCCGCGGTGAAGAACGCGGCGGCGCTCTTGGGGTCGCTGCGCCAGGCGGGGAGCTGACAGGTGACGACGTTGGCGCCGTTGCTCGCGCTGTGGATCGGGTTGTCCGCCAAGGCGTACACCGGCTTCGGACCCGCGGGGGTCGTCGGTGCCGTGGTGGTGGGTTCCGCGGTCGTGGTCTCGGTGGTCGTGTACTCGGAGGTCGTGGTCGCCGTCGTGTAGGCCGTGGTGGAGTACGGGGCGTAGGAGGAGTACTCGTACGCGGTGGAGGACGGGGACGCGTAGCCGACATCGTCGACCGGGTCGGAGTCGGCGACCACGCTGAGCGTGCCCACCAGGCCCGCGGCGAGGATCAGCACCGCGACCACCGACACCGCGATGACCGGGCCCGCGTTCGACTTGCGCGGCACCGGCCGGTAGTGCGGCCACGGCGGCGGGGCGTAGCCGTAGGGCTGTTGGTGGGGCTGCTGATAGGTCTGCTGTGGATAGTGGGGCATCGGGGGCAGCGGACGCGCGTAGGGCGGCGGGGCCACCGGGCGTGGCGGCGGCATCGGCATCGGCGGCTGCATCGGCGGCCGGTACCCGCCCTGGTGCGGCGGCCTGCCGGGCTGCTGCCACGGGCCGGGCGGCGGCTGCGTCATCGTCAGTTCCCCCAAGATGTCCGAGATCGCCGGTGAGCATAAGCGGGCTCGGCTATCGTTCGCTGCCGTGTTGACGAAATGGGGGGCCGCCGCCGGACTGGTGGCGGTCGGGATCGCACTCGCAGGCCAGCCGTCGTTCCCGTCGCCGCCCCCGGGCGCGCCGAGCATCGACTTCCCGATGCCCTCACTGGGGCCGACGGTGGGAGGGGACCGGCCGCCGATCATCGTCCCGGCGCCGCCGACCGGCGGCCCGCGGCCGACCCGCGAGCCCGGCAGGCCGATCGTGCTGCCGCGCAGCGTCAACGTCCAGCTCAAGGTGCAGCGCGACGGCAGCCTGACGGTGGTCGAACAGGTCATCGTGCAGGCCAAGGGCACCATGACCCGCACGGCCCCGCTGCGCATCGGCGACCGCGTGTTCACCGTGCGCGACACCGCTGTCGACGGCAACGGCACCGCCGAGGTGACCGCCGACGCGCTCGTGCTCACGCTCGGCGAGGGCGCCTCCACCGTGACCTACACAGTGGACGGCGCCGTCGCCGACACCGGGGACCACCAGCAGTTCCGCTGGCAGGTCGCCAGCGGCTGGGACACGAAGCTGGTGTTCGTGCGGGCCTCGCTGCTCACCCCGAAGCCCGGCCGGAACTTCGCCTGCCTCGCCGGGGCGGCCAACACCGAGGACCGCTGCGACTCCGCCATGACCGACTCCGGCGGCATCCTGCGGGTCGTGCACTCCAACTTGGACACCGGTGCGCGCGTCGATGTCGCCGCCGACCTGCCGCCGGGCCTGGTCCCGGCCACGGCCGAGTTCGACTCCGCCGCGGTGGGCGGCGGCCCGTTCGCGCTGACCCCGCTCAGCGGCGGCGGCCTCGGCGTGGTCCTGCTGCTGCTGATCGGCGGGTTCGCCGTGCTGCTGACCGCCCGCGGCCGCGACGCGCAGGCGCTGGCCGCCGACGCCGCGCCGGTCGACGTGCTCGTCGGCGAGGGCGACCGGGTGGCCTTCGCCTCCCCCGACGGCGTCCTCCCCGGCCAGGCGGGCACGGTGATCGACGAGCGGGTCGACCCGCGCGACCTGACCGCGACCGTGATCGACCTCGCCGTCCGCAACTACCTGTGGATCACCGAGGCGGGGCCGGACTGGCAGATCGTGGCGCGCAACGCGCCCGATGATTCCCTCACCAAGTACGAGCGCGCGGTCTACGCGGCGCTGCTGCCGCCCGGCACGGACTCGGTGACGGTCTCGGCGCTGCGCGGCTCGCCGCCGGAGGTCGCCGGTGTCCGGTCCGCGGTCTACGCCGACGCCGTCTCCCGCGGCTGGTTCTCCCGCACCCCCGGCGGCCTGGGCACGGTCGGTCTCGTCGGGGTGGCCGCCGCGGTGGCGGGCGTGGCGCTGGCGGTGGCCCTGGCGCTGAGCGGCGGTCCGGCTCTGTTGGGGGTCGCGCTGCTCCTGGCAGGCATCGGCTTGGCGCTGGGCGGACGGCTGCTGCCCGCCAGGACCAAGCGCGGCGGGCTGCTCGTGCGCCAGGTCCGCGGTCTGCACGGCCACCTGCGCGCGGCACGGCCGGACCGGGTGCCCGCGGCCGACCGGGAGATGGTGTTCTCTCGTTCCCTCCCCTACGCGGTGGCGTTGGATGAGACCGCGTCGTGGCTGGAGCGCAACGGCGTTATGGGTGGCCTGTATTGGTACGGAATCCAGCAGCCCGACCCGCGCGGGCTCGCGGCCCGATTCGTGGAGCTCATTGACGAATTGGACGCGGTGTTCGGCAAGCGCTGACCATCTTTTCGGGTGGGGGTGGAGTCGTTATCCGCGCCCGGGGTACCGTGCGCGAGATTTTCTCATCACCCGATCAGGTGCCTGGGGAGGCTCGTTGTTCACCACCGTGACCCGGGCGGTCCTCGCGGCCGCGGCTGGCCTCACGTTGGCCGCCGCAGTCGCGCCCGCCGCGTTCGCCCAAGAAGACCCGACCGACCTCCCCCAGCCCAGTGTGGTGATCCGCGCGGTCAGCGTGTGCGCGGAGGACGGGACCTCCGACGTCGAGGTCATCCTCGACGACGCGATGGACCCCTACACCGTGGCCCTGTCCGGGTCGGGGCACGCTCCCCAGGAGACCGTGTTCGACGAGGAGAACCAGGTCCACCGGACCGTGTTCGAGGACGTCGAGGTCGGCCAGTACGTGGTCGAGGTCGAGGGCGCGGACAACCCCTCCGACGGCGCGCCGGTCACGGTGAAGGCGTGCGCGGACAGCAAGCCCACCGACCTGGAGCTGACCGTCGAGGTCGAGTGCCGCGGCGGCTGGGGCCTGGCCACCTTCCAGGTCGCCAACCCCGACACCGGGGAAGTGCGCAACTACTCGCTGAGCATCGAGAACCCCACGGACTACGAGATCACCGAACTCGCCCCGGGGCTGTTCCTGCGCATCACCGAGAACCTGTTCGACGACGGCACCTACACCGCGTCGCTGTCCGGTGAGGCGCTCGCCGAGCCGATCACCGAGACCTTCGAGGTCAAGTGCGCGCCCGTCAACGCGCCCGGCGTCTACAGCTACGCGCGCTGCGACGGGAAGGGCGATGTGACCACCCCCGCGGTCGTCTACGCGGTCATCTCCAACCCGAACCGCCACGAGGTCGAGTACACGGTGATCGCGGGCGACGTGACGCGGCGGGTCGCCGTCGCGAGCAGCTGGCAGGAGACCGTCGACCTCGGGCCGTTCCCCGGCGGGGACTACCCGGTGACCGTGGTCGGCTCCGACGGCACCGAGACGCCCACCCACGTCGTGGTGGACCACTGCGAGGACGTCGCCATCGATGACGACGGGCTGCAGGTCGCGGTGCGGTGCGTGGACGGCGAGTCGGTCGTGACCGTGCGCTACTACGCCGTGGGCCCGTACCCGGCCAAGCGCACCTTCAAGATCAAGGACCTGCCGGAGTTCGACGAGGTCGTGGAGTTCACCAAGGACGGCCCGTACCAGTGGACGCGGTACGACAACGCCTTCGAGGACGGCGCCTACACCGCGACGCTGACCGGCGCCGGGCTCAAGACCGTCGAGACCTTCACCGTCGACTGCGTCGAGGGCACCCCGACCACCACCACCGCGCCCACGACCACGGGCACCTCGGTCCCGGCGACCACGACCACCCCGCTGCCCCAGGGCGCCCGCCCGCCCGTGGACGAGCTGCCGGTCACCGGCGCGGCCGTCGGCGGCATGGTCGCCCTCGGCCTGGCCGCGCTCGGCCTCGGCGGCGGGCTCGTCCTCGCCGCCCGGCGCAGGCGCCCGACCTCCTGATGGCCACCCCGGGAACGCCCGCCTGAGCTGGGCGTTCCCGGGGTTGTCCACAGGCGGGGAGTTTTGGTGACGGCGGGTGGCGCCGCTCCCGTAGGCTCGCTGCCGTGACCGTTTCCGAGAAGCTGCACAGGTCCACCCTTCCCAACGGCCTGCGGGTGGTCCTCGCCCCGGACCCGACCTCGCCGGTCGTCGGGGTGAGCGTGCACTACGACGTGGGCTTCCGCTCCGAGCCGGAGGGGCGCACCGGGTTCGCCCACCTGTTCGAGCACCTGATGTTCCAGGGCAGCGAGAGCCTGGAGAAGCTGGCGCACTTCCGGCACGTGCAGTCCTCCGGCGGCACCTTCAACGGGTCGACGCACCCGGACTACACCGACTACTTCGAGCTGCTGCCCTCGGCGGCCCTGGAGCGCGCGCTCTTTCTCGAAGCCGATCGGATGCGCGCGCCCAAGCTGACCGAGGAGAACCTCCGCAACCAGATCGACGTGGTGAAGGAGGAGATCCGGCTCAACGTGCTCAGCAAGCCCTACGGCGGGTTCCCGTGGATCCTGCTGCCGCCGGTGCTGTACCAGACCTTCCCCAACGCCCACAACGGCTACGGCGGGTTCGAGGACCTGGAGCAGGCGAGCCTGGCCGACTGCGCGGCCTTCTTCGACACCTACTACGCGCCGTCCAACGCCGTGCTGACCGTGGCGGGCGACTTCACCGTCGACCGGGCGCTCGCGCTGATCGACAAGCACTTCGGCGACGTGCCGTCGCGGCCGAAGCCGCGGCGGCCCTCCTTCGCCGAGCCGCCGCCCGCGGGCGAGCTGCGCGCCGACCACCCCGACGCGCTGGCCCCGCTGCCCGCCGTCGCGCTGGGCTACCGCGTGCCCGACCCGGAGACCGAGCTGGACGGCTACCTGGCGCACCTGGTGCTCGCCGGTGTCCTGACCGACGGCGACGGCTCCCGGCTCCAGCAGCGGCTGGTGTACGCCAACCGGATGGTCACCGACGTCAACGCGGGCTGCGGGCTGTTCGGGCCGTTCGAGGCGCGCGACCCGGACACCTTCACCATCAGCGCGATCCACTCGCCCGAGGTCGAGGTCGACCGGGTGCTCGGCGCGATCGATGAGGAGCTGGACCGGCTGGCCCAGACCCCGCCGGACGCCCAGGAGCTGGCCAAGGTCACCGCGCGCTGGGCGGCGAGCCTGCACAAGGAGCACGACCGGCTGGTCAGCCGCACCCTGGCGCTGGGCTCGTTCGAGCTGATGTTCGGCGACCCGAGCATGATCGACGCGCTGCCCGGGCGGATCTCGGCGGTGACGGGGGAGGCGGTCTCGGCCGCGGCCAAGTCCCTGCGGCCCGATTCGCGCGCGGTGCTGACCGTGACCCCGGCGGGGGACAAGTGATCACCCCCAGTCCGTCCCAGTGTGTAGGAGGAGCCCAGTGAGCCGTACCGCCGAGCAGATCGGGCGCACCGAACTCGGTCCGCGCCCGCTGCCCCCGCTCGGTGACCAGCGCCCGGCGACCCCGCCCGCCGCGCTCGACACCGTGCTGGCCAACGGGTTGCGGGTGATCGCCGTGCACCACCCGACCGTCCCGATGGTCGAGGTGCGGCTGTGCGTGCCGTTCGCGGGCGCCGACCCGACGCACGCCGCGCGCGCGGAGGTGCTGGCCTCGACGCTGCTCACCGGCACGCAGCGCCGCGACCGGGTGGCCGTGGACACCGAACTGGCCCTGGTCGGCGGCGAGATGTCCGCGGTCGTGGACCCCGAGCAGCTCACCGTCAGCGCGAACGCCCTCGCCGAGGGCTTCGACACCCTGCTCGACGTCCTCGCCGACACCCTCACCGGCGCGGTCCACAGCGACGACGAGGTCGACGGCGAGCGCGGGCGCCTGGTGGAGCGGATCACCGTCGCGGGCTCGCAGCCCAGGGTCATCGCCCGCAAGGCGCTGCAGAAGCACCGCTACGGCGACCACCCGTTCACCAGGGAGATGCCCGAGGCCGAGGACGTCGCCCGGGTCGAGGCGGCCGAGGTGCGCGCCCTGCACGCCGAGGCGGTCGTGCCGCGCGGCAGCGTGCTGGTCGTCGTCGGCGACCTCACCCCGCAGGACGTGGTGTCCCGGGTGGACGCCGCCCTCGGCGGCTGGGTGTCCGAGCGGTCCGCGAGCGTGCTGCCCCCGCTGCCCGAGCTGGTCCCCGGCGAGCTGGTGCTGGTCGGCAGGCCGGGCGCGGTGCAGTCCCAGCTGCGCCTCTCCGCCCAGGCCATCCCCCGCACCGACCCGCGCTACGCGGCCCTGCAGCTGGCCAACCTGGCCTTCGGCGGCTTCTTCTCCTCGCGGCTGGTGGAGAACATCCGCGAGGACAAGGGCTACACCTACCACGCCCGCTCCTACTCGGAGTTCAGCCCGAGCGGCGCGACCCTGCTGGTGGAGACCGACACCGCGAACGCCGTGACCGCGGGCGCGCTCCTGGAGATCCGCTACGAGCTGGGCAGGCTCGCCCTGAGGCCGCCGACGGAGTCCGAAGTGGAGACGGTCCGCCAGTACGCGGTGGGGCTGCTGCTGACCTCGACGGCGTCGCAGGCGGGCCTGGCCTCGCAGCTGTCCGGCCTGGCTCCCCTGGGGCTGGGCGTGGACTGGCTGGTGGGCCACTCCGAGCGGATCAAGGCGGTGACGGTGGAGCAGGTGGCCGAGGCCGCCCGGGAGTTCTTCGCCCCCAACCGGTTCACCGGCGTCATCGTCGGCGACCCGGCGGGCTTCCCCGAGCTGGAGCTGCTCGGCGGCGTGCGCGCGCTCTGAGCGTTCGGCTGGTGTTCGGCTGGTGTTCGGCGACCGCGTGAGCCGAGGGGCTGCGGCGCGGGTGGAAACGGAAAGTGAGTGTCGTGGACGCGGGAACAGGACGGCTGTTCGGCCTCGCGGAGGTGCCCGCCCTGTCCCGCTCCACAGTGGACCGCGACGACGAGGTCCGCAGGGACGGGTCCCGCCTGGACGAGCTGTGGGCCAAGGGCCAGGTCCTCCTCGTCGACCGCCAAGGCCGAACCCCAGTCCGGATCTCAGACCGCGTCGACCCGGCCACCACCCCACCCGCCCTGGCCTTGCGGAACGCGGTGGAGGTGCGGCCGGAGCGGCCCGGGGACGCGGTGTTGCTGGGGACGCTGGACGGGCTGGGGTACTGGTCCGTCCCCGCCGAGGAGCCCATGACCGGGGAGGCGGTGCCGCCGCCCAACTCCTGGGGCTTGTGGCCGGGGGCGCGGTCGGTTGCGGGGGAGGAGTGGCACGACCTGCGGGCGGTGGGCGGGCTGCTGGACGACACCGCGGCCGGTCTGTTCACCACCGCGGTCGCCGTGCACGGCTGGCACGCCCGCGCCGGGTTCTGCTCGCGCTGCGGGGAGCGGGTCCTGCGGATCGCGGCGGGCTGGGCGACGCGGTGTTCGGGATGTGCGCGCGAGGAATACCCGAGGACCGATCCCGCGGTCATCTGCCTGGTGCACGACGGCGTCGGGGACAACGGCGAGCAGGTGCTGCTCGCCCGCCAGCCGGTGTGGCCGCCGGAGCGGTACTCCGTGCTGGCCGGGTTCGTGGAGGCGGGCGAGTCGCTGGAGGGGTGCGTCGAGCGGGAGATCGCCGAGGAGGTGGGGGTGGCCGTGCGCGGCATCCGCTACCTCGGCAGCCAGCCGTGGCCGTTCCCCCGGTCGGTGATGATCGCCTTCACCGCCCACACCGACCCGACAACCCCCCTGCGGCTGGCCGCGGGCGAGATCGAGGACGCGCGGTGGGTCTCCCGCGCCGAGGTCCGCGCGGCCCTGGCCGCCGGTGGCGAGGTCCACGGCCTGCGGCTGCCGGGCTCCACCTCCATCGCGGGCCAGATGCTGGCAGGCTGGGCCCGCGCCTGAGAGCGGTCCGTGCTGAAGCAGGCGGCGCCCTCAGGTGGCTATAGGTCGTTGAGGAGCAGGTCGGTGACCA
This sequence comes from Actinokineospora lacus, assembly GCF_053813445.1. Lineage (NCBI taxonomy): Bacteria > Bacillati > Actinomycetota > Actinomycetes > Pseudonocardiales > Pseudonocardiaceae > Actinokineospora > Actinokineospora lacus. The sequence goes on along the minus strand of NZ_JBQERA010000003.1, from coordinate 47,968 downwards.
CTTCCTCGGGCACCGCCCAGCCCGCGCGCATCGCGTCGGGGAGGGTGGGGTCCCAGGGGGTGGGGCCGGGGTCGCCGTCGAGGGCGGGGAGGTCGATGTCCTGGGCGCGGGCGTGGTCCAGGGCGGCGCGGTAGTCGTCGGCGGCCATGCGCCACGGGGTCGCGCCCAGGGCCAGGACCTGGCCGGTGACCAGGAGGCCCGCGGGGTCGAAGTCGGCGTGCACGGCGAGGTCGCCGCTCTCGGCCAGGCGGGACAGCAGCACCCGGGCGGTGGGGCTGAGCCGCCCGGACAGGCACACCAGCGGCGCCCGCAGGCCCGCGTCGGCGGCGGCCTCGACCAGGCGCGGGCGCGAGCACACCCACACCGTGTCCACAGTGGTCTGTCCCAGAAGCCGGTCCAGGCCGCGCAGGGGGACGTGCACCGGGCCGGTGAGGCCGGGGAAGCCGTGCACCAGGACGGCGTCGCCCGCGCCGTCGGTGACGCCGCAGCGTTCCCACAGGCGGGTCTCGTCGCGGCGGGACTTCGGCAGGGCGACGCCGTGGGCCAGGGCGGCTGCCCGCAGGACCAGGGCGCCCGCCTTGCGCCCCGGGTCCAGGCAGTGCTCGTCGCCCGCCTCACGGGCCACGCCGACGCGGGAGAGCCAGGTCGGCGGGGCGTGGGCCGAGGTGAGGTGCAGGCGGGCGAGCACGGCGGCGGCCCGGGCGGCGGGCTCGGCGAGGCGCTCGGGGGCGATCTTGGCGTAGCGGCGGACCTGGTCGACCCACACCGCCGCCCACGGGGCCGCCGAGAGACCGGCCGAGGCCAGGGCGTCCCGCAGGAGGTCGTCGGTCCACTCGCGGCGCGCGGCGTCGACGCCGGGCTGGTCGGGGCGGTGCTCCGCGGGGGAGCCGTGCACGTCGGCCAGCAGGTCGGACAGCCCGCGGTGGAACACCGACCGGACGGAGCCGTCCAGGTCGGCCACCGGGATGGTGGTGCCGACGCCCGCTTCCAGGGTCCGCCCGATGAGTGCCGTCACCGCGGCGGCGGCCGCCGGGGTGGGCGCCTTGTAGCCCAGCTTCACCTGCCCCCGCTGCACGGCCTTGCGGGCCTGCCGCCACAGGACCTCGTACTCGGGGCGCCGCGGGTCAGGGGTCATCTCGGTCCAACGCCGCGCCGTCCCAGGTGGTGTGCGTGCAGGCGACGCCGTGGCCGGACTTCGGGCGCAGGACGTCGTAGATGTGCATGCGGGGGATGCGGTCGGACACGCCCCAGCCGCTCGGCCAGGTGATCACCCAGTCCATGTCCAGGTCGACCAGCAGGCCCAGCATCCGGGCGATGGTCGGGTCGTCGAGGCGCTCGAACGCCTCGTCCAGCAGCACCAGCCGCAGCGGGGACATCGCCGAGCCCGAGCTGATCGCCCCGTAGAAGGCGGCCGCCGCGGCGAACAGGGTGACGTACGAGATCAGCCGCGTCTCGCCGGAGGACAGCTGGCGCAGCCGCCGCGAGCGCGGCTTGCCGTCGGGGCCGGTGTCGCGCACCCGCACCGTGAAGGAGTACCAGGAGCGGTAGTCCAGCGCGCGGGCCAGGATCTCGCCGAAGCCCGCCGACGCCGCGTCGCGCTCGGCCTCGATGCGCTCGGTGAACACCTGCTGGAGCCGGGCGTCCTGCTCCGGGGTGCGCTGCGCGAACGGCGTCCGCAGCAGCCTCAGACCCTCCAGGGTGGACTCGTCGAGCCACGGCGCCGGCTGCCACTCCAGCCGCACGTGCACGCCCTGGCTGGACCGCGCGGTCTCCAGCACCTCGTTCATCCGCCGGGTCAGGTCCTCGGCGACGGCGATCTGCGCGGAGAGCCGCTCGGCCAGCTCCCGCACCAGGTGCAGGGCGAAGATCCCCTGGTAGCGCTCGGTCAGGAAGTCCCGGCGCTCGGCCAGGTGCCGCGCCACCCGGCGGGCGGCGACGGCGACCGGCGCCGGGCCGTCCTCGGCGGAGACGACCACGGTCAGGATGCCCGCGTGCCGCTCGGGGGCGACGTTGTGCGTGCCCGCCAGCGCGGCCTGCAGCGTCTGGAGCTTGGTCAGCACGGCGTCCTCGCCGGGCAGGCGCTTGCTCGCCGCGACCGCGTCGGCCAGCAGGGCGAAGGCGTCCGCGTCCGAGGGCGGGCGCTCGACCGGCAGCGCGGCGGGCCACACCCCGGGCGCGTCCAGCGCCTCGGCGAACCCGCGCGCCGCGGCGGCGGCAGCGGCGGTCCTGCTGTCGATCTCGCCGCCGCGCGCCTCCAGCAGGGTCTGCGTCTTGACGACCTGGTTGGACATCTCCGTCGCCGCCCGCCGGGCCGACGGCAGCTCGTCGCGGGTCGCCTTGCGCTCGCGGTCCAGCTCGGCGAGCTGGCCCTGGACCCGCACGGCCTCGCCGCCGACCGCGGCGGTCAGCTCGGCGAGGGCGGCGGCCTCGCGGTGGAACTCCACGCACTGCTCCTCGGCCACGGCCTCGGCGGACTCCCGGTCGGCGACCGCGGCGTGGTAGTCGTGCATGGCGTCGGCCAGGTCGCGCACGGTGCCCGCGCAGCGCCTGCCCAGCGCGTCGCGCAGGCTCGCGGCCAGGTCCCGCAGCCCGGCGGCGGAGCGGTGCGCCGCGCGCAGGGTCTCGGTGTCGGTGGCCAGGCCCGCCTCGCCCGCGTCGCGGGCCAGCTCGCCCGCGGCGGCCTTGAGCCGTCCGTCGGCGGCGGTGTGGTCGCCGCGGCGCTGCTCGGCGCGGGCGGTGGCCTCGGCGGCCTGGCGGCGCGTCTCGTCGGCGCTGACCCGGGCGCCGATCAGCTCCCGGTCGTCGGGGAAGGCGTCGAGGTGGGCGTCCCAGACGGCGACGGCGTCGGAGTGCGCGCGCAGCCGCCCCTCGGCCTCGGTCAGCTCCTCGCGCAGCCGGGCCAGCTCCCCGGTCAGCTCGGCGGCGGCGCGCTGGCGGGCGGCGGCCCGCGCGCCCGCGCCGACGTACTCCGCGTCGGGCTTGGCCAGCAGGCCGTGCAGCACGCCCGCGCGCCAGCGGCCCGAGGGCCACACGGTCAGCCCGTCGTGCTCGCCGCCGTAGGACACCGCCAGCAGCAGGGCGCCGACGGTGTCGGCGGAGACCGGCGAGTCCGGTCCCACGGCGGGCACCAGGGCGGTCGAGAGCGGTTCGGCGGCGGCCCTGCCGGGCGCGGCGACGATGCCGCCCTCGTCGCGGGCGGTGCCGTCGGCGGCGACCCACGCGGAGAGCAGGCCGCTGGCCTGCAGCGCCGCCTCCAGCCCGGCGCGCTCCTCGGCGTCGACGCCGCTGGTGAAGTCGACCAGCCGGTAGAAGGGCGCGCCGGTCGCCGGGTCGCGGTCGGCCCGGTCGTACGGCGGGGCGGGCGGGGTGGCGTCGACGCCCTTGCGCAGCTCGATCGTGCGCGCCTCGGCGGCGGCGATCGCGGCGACCAGCGCGTCCACGCCCTGGCGCGCGGCGACGGCCCGCTGGCGCAGCCCGGCGAGGTGCGGCGCGGCCCACTGGCGCATGGCGTCGCGGGTGGCCCGCGAGACCTCCGGGTCGGCGAGCACGTCCATGGGGGTGGGCGGCATCGGCGGGCGCGGGGCGTGGTCGTCGGCGAACGGCCCGGCCGAGGTCCACGCCAGCACCCGCTCGCACCACACCTCGGCGGCCACGCCGAAGCGCTGGCGGGCCTCGTTGCGCCGACCCGCGGACTCGGTGGCCTCGATCTGGGCGTCGCGGGCGGCGGCGCGCCCGGCGTCGAGGGCGAGGCGGTCGCGGTCGAGCTTGATGGCGCGCTCGTGCAGGGTCATCGCCAGCGCGGCCCGCTGGGCCACGGCGCCGCCCACCTCGGCGGCGCGGTCGGCGGCCTCGGTCAGCGCGGTGGTCAGCGCCTCGGGGGCGACCCGCGGGGGCTCGCGGCGCTGCACTTCCAGCGGCTCGGCCTCCGGATCGGGCTTGGCGCGCACCCGGTCGGTGACCGTGGTGGTGGCCAGGTCGGGGGCCGGTGGCACGGTCGGGCACAGCCGCGGGTCGAGGCCCGCGGCGGCCAGACCGTCCGATGTGGACTCGGTGAGGGCGGTGGCGTCGGCCAGGTCGTCGCCGAGGCGGCGCAGGACCGTGAGCACGGTCTCCACCGCGCGGTCGGTGTGGTTGCGGCGGACCGCGGCGTTGTCCAGCGCGGTGCCCGCCGCCTCGCGGGTGCGCTCGACCAGCTTCTCCCGGTCGCGCAGGTCGCGCAGGCCCTGGTAGGCGGGCAGCGCCTGCAGGGTGTCGATCGCCGACTCCAGCTCGGCATCGCGCTCCTCCAGCACCCGCACGCGCTCCTCGGCAGCGGCGTGCCGGTCGGCGTCGGTGACGGCCTTGGCGGCGAGCTTGTCGACCTCGGCGTGCGCGGAGTCCAGCGCGCGGCGGGCGGCGTTGGCGCGCTCGCCCGCGGCGTGCAGGGCGCCGAGGGCGTAGCCGGAGTAGCCGGTGAGGAAGGCGCTCATCGCGGTGTCGGCGGCGCCGAGGCGGCTGATGTTCTCCCGGATGGACTCCAGGTCCTCGAACGAGGTGGCCAGCTGCTCGACCACGCCCGCCTCCAGCGGCGGCAGCGCGTCGGAGAGGATCTGCTCCAGCTGCCCGTCCTGCACCTTCAGCCCGATGTCAGGGTTGCGCAGGGTCCGCTGCAGGTGCAGCAGGTCGCCGTAGCGGGCGGCCGGGACGCCGTAGACCTCCTCGGCGACGCGGGCGCGGAAGCCGGTCTCGTCGTAGATCCGGTCGGCGCCGAGCACGTCGCGCAGGGCGGCGGGGCCCAGCGGCACCCGGTCGGCGGAGACGAGCCGGAAGTGCGTGCCGACCCGCGACGGGGTGACGAAGCGCCAGGAGTCGCTGATCGCCTGCGAGGTCGCCGACGCCTTGACCCCGAGCCCGCAGGTCAGGAACTCCTCGCCCGCGGGACCCTCCCTGCGCAGCTCGACCCAGGCGTAGCCGATGCGGTTGGGCCCGCCGTCGTAGTCCTCCAGCATGAGGCGGCGGATGGACACCGTGCCCGCGCCCTTGGAGCCCAGGTAGCGCAGGTCGCCGTCCAGGCACAGCGGCAGCAGCAGCTCCAGCGTGCGGGACTTGCCCGAGCCGTTGGTGCCCTGGAACACCGCCCGGCCGCCGGAGAAGTCGAAGGTCTGCTCCCGGTACTGCCAGATGTTGACGATCCCGCCGCGGTGCAGCCGCCACCGGCCGAAGTCGGTCACGGTGCTCCTCCCTGACTGTCGGTGCCATCGGTGTCGAACAGCGACCACCCTGGTTCCGGGGGCGGGGGCGCCGGGTCCGGCACCCGGCCCGGGGCGTCGTCCGGCCGCGGGAGCCAGCGGTGCGCGGCCGGGCTGAGCAGCCAGCCCGCGCCGTCGGGGGCGGCCAGCCCGAGCCGGGTCAGCAGGTCGGCGACATCGCCGACCAGCGTCGCCATCTCCTCGGTCGCCTGCCGGGACCACGCCGAGGGGAAGTCGTCGACCAGCCGGTCGCACACCACGCGCAGCCGGGTCCGGGTGACGGGCACGCGGCCGTCGGCGCGCCGCTCGCCGTCGAGCAGCTCCGGCAGGGCCAGCAGCGCGATCCGCGCCACCGTGCCCGTGCCCGGGAAGACTACGTCAGTCAGGTACTCCTCCGGGTCGGTCACCGCCACGCCCTCGGCGCGGATCTCGGTGACCAGGCCGAAGCAGCGCTCCAGGAGCACCGACTCGCGGCGCTGCCCGCGCAGCAGCCAGTCGCGGTGCCCGTCGGCGAGGTCCGCGCGCAGCGTGACCGGGTCCTCGACCAGCCGCCTGCGCACCGCGTGCTCGGGGGTGGCCGCGCTCGCGGCGCGGGCGATCAGCTCGGCGGCGGAGTCGGCCTCGGCCGGGCGGCCGGTGAGCAGCTGGCCCAGCAGGTCGGTGTCGATGGTGATGAGGGCCTCCGCGCCCGCGACCGTCCCGTCGGTCTCGGTGATCACGCCCAGCGCGATCAGGTGGCGCAGGGCGGCGGTGAGGGCGCGGCGGTCGGCGAGGTCGTCGGTGACGGTCAGGCCCGCCTCGTTCCCGGCGGCCCGGACGTCGGCGACCAGGCGGGAGAGCAGCACCTGCCTGCCGACGCCGGTCAGCGCGGCCAGCAGCAGGCACAGGTAGGCGTAGGCGCGCGGGGCCAGGCCCGGCTCGCCGCGCTTGGCGCCCGCTCCCGGACCGGCCTTGTGCAGCCGCGCGAAGCGGCGCTGCACGACCAGGCGGTAGCCCAGCAGCGCCGCGAACATCTCCTGGAGCGCGACCCGGTAGCGGTAGACCAGGGGCAGCAGGTCGCCGTCGGGCCCGCCGGGGCGCAGCAGCGGGTGGCGCAGCAGGACGCGCGCGCAGCGGGCCACGTTGGCGGCGTCGATGTCGGACAGCTCGCCCAGGACGTCCCGGCCGCGCACCGGGGTGTCGCGCATCGGGGTGCCGCGCATCAGGCGCCCGCCCTGCTGATCGCCAGCGCGGTGTCGCGCAGGGTCAGCGCGCCACCGTCGCTGCGGATGCGGGTGACCCGGCCGGGCGCCGGGGTGACCGTGAGGGTCAGGCCGCGCACCTGGTCGGTGGCCTCGCCCTCGTCCTGGGCGCTCTCCCGCTGGGCCATCGCCAGCGTCAGCAGCTCGCACAGCGCGCCGAGGGCCTGCCTGGACAGCACCGCGGCCTCGATGTCGGCCGCGGCGGCGGCCAGCTCGGCCGAGGCGGCCTCCCGGCGCTCGTCGGCGGCGCGGGCCTGGGCCAGCAGGCTCTGCTCGGTGATCGGGTCGTCCATGATCCGCGACGGCCGCCCGCGCGCGCCCCGGTCGCCGCGCCCGCGCACGCTCACCGACACGTCCACCGCGGGCCCGTCGCGCCACGGGGTGTGCTCGTCGTCGGCGTCGTGCTCGGGGGCGGGCAGCAGGTTGCGCGCGGAGTAGAGGCCGAACGCGGCGGCGTAGAGGTCGTCGGCGGTCTCGGTGTCGGCGGTGTCGAACCAGGCGGCGAGGCGCAGCAGCTCGCCGCGGCGGCTGGGCAGCAGCCCGCCGCCGGTGGTGGCCCGCCGGACGGTGGCCAGCAGCGCGCCGATCGCGCGGGTCGTGGCCTCGCGCAGCGCGGTGACCTGGCTGGGGTGGCCGGGGCGGTCGGCGAACCAGTCGGCCAGCTCCTGCCAGTCGGCCTCGCGGCGGCCGCGGGTGCGCTCGACGCCCGCGCCCAGCGGCTCGTCCGGGCTGAGCAGGCGCAACAGCTCGGCGCGCGCCGGGGCGAGGGTGCTCAGCGCGGTGGCGATGGCCGGGGTGTGGCGCAGCACGTCCTCGACGACGACCTGGATGTACTCGACCAGCAGGTTGCGGAAGCCGGAGATCTCCTCGGGCGCAAGGTGGTTGCGGGTCAGGACCTGGCCGAGGTAGGCGTAGAAGTCGCGGACGGTGGCGGCCAGCTCGGCGTGCTGCAGGAACAGCGTGGTCACCCGCTCGGCCAGCTGCTCGCGGGCCCGGCGCGCGGCGGGGTTCTCCCGCACGGCGGCCAGCGTGGCGCCCAGCTCGGCCAGGCCGCGCTCGATCGCGGGCAGCAGCTCCCGCGACACCTCGCGCGCGCCCTCGGGCACCCGCAGCAGCGCGTCGACGTCGCGCTGCACGCGCACGGCCAGCTTGCCGACCTGGTAGCGCATGCTGCCCTGTTGGAACTCGGCGATGCTGGCCGCGATCGTCTCCCGGCGGCCCAGCACGAGGTTGCCCCAGTCGACCAGCTGGCGCAGCCGCGGGATCACCACGTCGATGTGCGACTCGCCGATGTCGACGCGCCCGTCGCGCTCGGCGGCGGCCAGCGCCTGGGACACCTCGCCAGCGGACAGGTCGGCCAGCAGGGTGGAGGTGAACAGCCGCATGATCGCCAGATAGGTGCGGTGGTGCTCGCGGGGCTGCAGGTAGGCGTAGAGCTGGAGCCTGCGCTCGGGGTCGGTCTCCTGCTCGTGCTCCACGCCGGGCCACGATAGTCCGACCGCCCGACACCCGCGCAGCCTGCCCGCGTGCCCGCGATACGGTTCCCCCTCCAGGGGGAGCACGTTGCAGGGGAGGGACGCCGTGTCGGCGCCGCGCGCGATCGGACTGCTGCTGGGGGCCGCGGCCGACGCCGCGCTGGGCGACCCGCGCCGTGGCCACCCCGTCGCCGCGTTCGGCCGGGTGGCGGGGCTGGTCGAGAAGGTCGTGCACCGCGACCACCCCGCCGCGGGCGTGGTCTACACCGCCGGACTGGCCGGGGCGGTGGTCGGGCTCGGCGTGGCCGTCGAGCGGGCCGGGCGGACGCGGCCGGTGCTCAGGACGCTGACGACGGCGCTGGCCACCTGGGTCGTGCTCGGCGGGCGGTCGCTGGCCGCCGAGGGCACGGTCATCGGCAGGCACCTCGACGCCGGGGAGCTGGAGAGCGCCAGGCAGCGGCTGCCCGCGCTGTGCGGGCGCGACCCCGAGCGGCTGGACGGCCCGGCGATGGCCCGCGCGGCGGTGGAGTCGGTGGCGGAGAACACCTCCGACGCGGTCGTCGCGCCGCTGCTGTGGGGCGCGGTGGCCGGTGTCCCCGGGCTGCTGGGGTACCGGGCGGTGAACACGATGGACGCGATGGTGGGCTACCGCTCGCCGCGCTACCGGCGCTTCGGGTGGGCGTCGGCGCGCCTGGACGACCTGGTCAACTACCTGCCCGCGCGGGTGGCGGCCGGGCTGACCGTGGCCGGCGCGCCCGTCGTCGGCGGCAACCGGCGCAGCGCGTGGGTGGCGTGGCAGCGCGACGCCGCCGCGCACCCGAGCCCGAACGCGGGCCGGGTGGAGGCGGCGTTCGCGGGAGCGCTGGAGGTCCGCCTCGGCGGGCGCACCGTCTACTCCCACGGGGTGGAGGACCGGCCGGTCCTGGGCGACGGCCGGATGCCCGACGCCGGGCACGTGACCAGGGCGGTGGAGCTGTCCCGCGTCGTCGGCTGGCTGGCCGCCGGAGTGGCCGCGGTCATCGGACTGCTGCGGCGCTAGTGCAGGCTGGATCGCGCCTGTTGTTCGGTTTGCCGCGGCTTATCGGTCTGCCGCGGCGTTGGACCGTCGGCTGGGTCGCCCCTGTTCATCGGACTACGGCTTATTGGACTGCGGCTTATTGGACTGGCGCGTGTCGGACTGCGGCTTGTCGGACTGCGGCTTGTCGGACTGGCGCGGTTTATCGGACCGCCGCGGCGTTGGCCTCGTCGTCGGCCAGGATCTCGGCCACGGACTTGCGGCGCGGCTTGTCCAGCGCGCCGCCGGGTTTGATCTCCCGCCAGGTGAAGTAGCCCAGCCCGAGCACCGTCATCGCGCCGAAGGCGATCCACTGCAGCGCGTAGGAGAAGGACGGGCCCGCTTCGAGCTGGGGCAGCGGCAGGGCGCCGAGGACGCCGGGGGCCCCCGCTTCGAGCTGGAGGTAGCCGGGCAGGCTGCCGGGGAGCACGGCCTGCGGGTCGATGGCGTAGACCTGCCGGTACTTGCCGTCTTGGAAGGTGGCCCGCCCGTTCTGCTCCCGCTCCCCGACCCGCACGCGGGCGGTGAGCGTGACCGGGCCGTCGGGGGCGGGCGCGAACCCGGGGACCGAGACGCCCTCCGCGGGCCGCACGAAGCCCCGGTCGACGATCACCGTGCTCCCGTCCGGCAGCCGCAGGGGCGTCAGCACCTCGAACGCGGCGGCCCCCTGCACGGTCCGCAGCCGCGCGACCGCCTCGTGCTCGGGCAGGTACGTGCCCCGCACGGTCACCAGCCGCCACTCGGTGGTCCGGCTGGGCTCGGCGCCGCCGAGCTGCTCGAAGGGCACCGGCCGCGCCTCGAACGAGGCCTGCAGGGCGGCGTTGGTCTCCTGCCGCTCGTCGTGGCGCTGGAACTGCCAGGGGGCGAGCAGCGTGAAACACGCCGTGGCGAACAGACCCACCACGAGCGCCGTGAGCAGCCAGCCCGGCCGCAGCAGCAACCTCAACCGCACGGGACCACGGTAGGCCAGGCTCACCCGGCCAGTGCCGCCCGGGCGGCGCTCACGGTCTGGCGGGCATAGCCTGCCCCGAAGAGCACGGTGTGCACCAGGAGCGGGAACAACTGGTGCAGGGGAACGCGTCCGCGCCACCCGGCGGCCAGCGGGCGGTGCTCGTCGTAGGCGGCGAGGACGTCGGCCAGGTGTGGGCAACCGAACAGCGCGAGCATCGCCAGGTCGGTCTCGCGGTGGCCGCCGTGCGCGGCGGGGTCGATCAGCCAGGCCCGGCCGTCGGCGGCCCACAGCACGTTGCCGTTCCACAGGTCCCCGTGCAGGCGCGCCGGTGGCTCCACAGGTCCGGCGAGGTCATCGATGCGGTCGCACACGGCCTCGACCACCGCGGCGCCGCTGTGATCGATGACGTGGCGGTCGACGGCGTCGCGCAGGTAGGGCAGCACGCGGTGTTCGGCGTACCAGCGCGGCCAGTCCGGTCCCGTGGCGTTGCGCATGGGCGCTTGGCCGATCCAGGCGTCGGTGGTCGGGCCGTACCCGAAGGCGTCCGCGCCGCAGGCGTGCAGCTCGGCCAGGCCGCGCCCGAGCGCGACGGCCGCCGCCGTGGTCGCGAGGCCGGGCTCGACCTGGTCCATCACCACCCAGGTCTCGTCGGCGGCCCGCACCCCGGGCACCGGCACCGCGGCGGCCTCGGCCAGCCACTGCAGCCCGGCGACCTCGGCCGCCGCCTGCCCGACCACGCCGTGCCGCTTGGCCACGACCAGGTCCCCGTTCTCGAGGTCGACCTCGTAGACCGCCGACCCGACCGCGTGCACCCCGGCCACCGGGAGCTGGAGCAGCTCGGCCACCGCCGCGGCCGGGCTCACTGGGCGCGGACCCAGTCGAGCAGGCCGGGGCACGCGGCCTCGACCATGGCCAGCACCTCGTCGAACCCCTCCGTGCCGCCGTAGTACGGGTCGGGGACGTCGAGGGAGTCGGCGGCGGGGTCGAACTCGCGCAGCAGCCGCACCCGGTCCGGCCCGACCCTGCGGCGCAGGGCGCGGGCGTGCCCCTGGTCGAGGGCGACGAGCAGGTCCGCGCCGAGATGGTCGTCGTCGAGGACGGCGGCCACGTGGGCGCTCGGGTAGCCGCCGTGGGTCAGCACGTCCTGGGTCCGCGGGTCGGCGGCGTCGCCGACGTGCCAGTCCCCGGTGCCCGCGCTGCTCACCCGGACCCGCTCGGACAGCCCCGCGCGGCGCAGGTGCTCGGTGAAGACGATGGCGGCCAGGGGGGAGCGGCAGATGTTGCCGGTACAGACGAAGCAGATGTGAATCGAGTCGCGCACAGCCCCGAAGTCTGCCCGTGCCCGCCCGCCCGCACGAGCCAGGCCGTGGACAACAGGCCGGACTGCCAGGACCATCCACCGCCAAGACCGCCTGCGGCCCGGGACCGCCCCGCGACCCAAGACCGCCCACTGCCCAGGACCATCCACCGCCCAAGACCGTCCCGCTGCCCAGGACCGTTCCACGGCACTGTCAGCGACCGGCACTGCCCAGGACCGTCCCGCTGCCCAGGACCGCTCCACGGCCCAAGACTCTCCCCACAGCCCCAGGACCGTCCCACGGCCCAAGTCGGCCCACGGCACTGTCGGCGACCGGCGCTGACCAGGACTCGCCCGCCCTCCGCATCCGAAACACGCCCTAGACTCCCGCCGTGACCCCCGATCCGCTGCGCCACCACGGCGACGTCGACGCCGTGCCCGGCCTGGTCGACCACGCCGTCAACGTGCGCGGCGAGCACCCGCCGGGGTGGCTGCGGCAGCGCCTGGTCGACGCCCTCGACCACATCGGCCGCTACCCCTCCGCCGCCGACGACCTCGCCGCCCGCGCGGCCGTCGGCGCCCGGCACGGCCGCGGCGCCGACGAGGTCCTGGTGCTCAACGGCTCCGCGGAGGGGTTCGCGCTCCTGCCGCACCTGCGCCCCCGCAAGGCCGCGGTCGTGCACCCCGCCTTCACCGAGCCCGAGGCCGCCCTGCGCGACGCGGGCGTCCCCGTGCACCGCGTCCTGCTCGACCCCGCCGACGGCTTCGCCCTGCACCCCCAGGCGATCCCCTACGACGCCGACCTCGTCGTCATCGGCAACCCCACCAACCCGACCTCGGCCCTGCACCCGGCCGAGGCCATCCGCGCCCTGTCCGAGCCCGGCCGCACCGTCCTGGTCGACGAGGCGTTCATGGACGCCGTCCCCGGCGAGCCGGAGAGCCTGGCCCGCGACCGCTCGGTCCTGGTCTTCCGCAGCCTGACCAAGATGTGGGCCCTGCCCGGCCTGCGCGCGGGCTACGCCCTGGGCCACCCCGACACCCTCCGCGCCCTCGCCCGGCACCGTCCACAGTGGCCGGTCAGTACGCTGGTCCTGGCCGCCGTCGTCGCGTGCAGCGAGGACCCGGCGGTCGCCGAGGCCGCCGTCGCCGCGGCCGAGTACGCCGAGCACCGCGAACACCTCGCGGCCAGGCTGGCCGAGCACGGCGTGAAGGTCCACGGCCCCGCGCACGCCCCGTTCCTGCTCATCGAGGTCCCCGACGGCGAGCGCGTCCGCACCGGGCTGCGCCGCCGCGGCGTCGCGGTCCGGCGCGGGGACACCTTCCCCGGCCTCGGGCCCGACCACCTCCGCGTCGCCGTGCGCGCCCCCGAGCAGTGCGGCCCCCTCCTCGACGCCCTGCGAGCCGAACTGGAGGTCGCGCGGTGAGCACCGGGACCACGGTGGCCGACGCCATCGCCGCGCTGGAATCCGCCTACCCGCCCGCGCTCGCCGAGAGCTGGGACGCCGTCGGCCTGGTCTGCGGCGACCCGGCCGAGCCGCTCACCCGCGTGCTGGTCTGCGTCGACCCCACCGAGGACACCGTCGCCGAGGCCGTCGAGACCGGCGCCGAGCTGATCGTCGCCCACCACCCCCTGCTGCTGCGCGGCGTCCACGGGGTGCCCGCGAACACCCCCAAGGGCGGCCTCGTCCACACGATGGTCCGCGGCGGCATCGCGCTGTTCTGCGCCCACACCAACGCCGACGCCGCCGACCCCGGCGTGTCCGACGCGCTGGCCCAGGCCATCGGCCTGACCGTCACCGGCCCGCTCAACCCCAACCCCGACGGCCGCACCGGCATCGGCCGCGTCGGCGAACTGCCCGCGCCCCAACGCTTCGCCGACTTCGTGGCCATGGTCGCCGAGGCGCTGCCGCACACCGAGGGCGGCGTCCGCGCCGCGGGCGACCCCGACCGGCCGATCAAGAAGGTCGCCGTCTCCGGCGGCGCGGGCGACTCCTACCTCGCCACCGCGACCGCCGCCGGGGTCGACGCCTACGTCACCGCCGACCTGCGCCACCACCCCGCCGCCGAGCACCTCGCCGGACCCGGCGCCCCCGCCCTGGTCGACCTCGCCCACTGGGCCAGCGAGTGGCCCTGGTGCGAGCAGGCGGCGGGCGTCCTGCGCGCCGCGCTCGGCGGTACGGTCCTGATCGACGTCTCGACCCGCCGCACCGACCCCTGGACCTGCCAGGCGTCGCAGATATCCCGGAGGTCCACCAGGTGAAAGCCGATTCCGCCGTTCAGCGCGGCCTGCTCGACCTCGCCGAGATCGACGCCGAGCTGTCCCGCATCGACCACCGCCGCCGCAACGCGCCGGAGCTGGCCGAGATCGCCGAGGCGGAGAAGGCCGTCATGGCCCGGCGCGACGCCCGCGTCGCCGTGCAGACCCAGCTCGACGACCTCGACCGCGAGGTCGCCAAGCAGGAGAAGGAGATCGACGCGGTGCGCGCCCGCGAGGACCGCGACCGCAAGCTCCTCGACGGCGGCACCACCGCCGCCCGCCAGGTCGCCGACCTCGAGCACGAGCTGGCCAGCCTGACCAAGCGCAAGACCGCGCTGGAAGACGACCTGCTCGAGCTGATGGAGCGCCGCGAGGCCGTCGAGGGCGACAGCCAGCACACCGCCGTCGAGCACGAGAAGGCCGACGCCGCCCTGGCCGAGCTGCGCCACCGCCACCAGGAGAACCTCGCCGACCTCGACACCCAGGAGACCCGCAGGGCCGCCGACCGCGCCAAGGTCGCCGCGAACGTCCCCGGGCCCCTGCTCGCCCTCTACGAGCGCAAGCGCGCCGCCAAGACCATCGGCGCCGCGCTGCTGCGGGCCCGCCGCTGCGGGGCGTGCAGGCTCGAACTGGACCGCAGGGTGATCTCCTCGATCAAGGACGCCCCCTCCGACGAGGTCATCGAGTGCGAGGAGTGCGGGGTCATCCTCGTGCGCACGCCGGAGTCGGGCCTGTGAGGGTGCGCATCGAGGCCGACGGCGGCTCCCGCGGCAACCCGGGCCCCGCGGGCTACGGCGCGGTCGTCTTCAGCGACACCGGCGAGGTGCTGGCCGAGCGGGCCGAGGGCCTCGGCGTGGCCACCAACAACGTCGCCGAGTACTCCGGGCTGATCGCCGGGCTGCAGGCCGCGCTGGACCTCGGCGCCGAGGTGGCCGAGGTGCGGATGGACTCCAAGCTGGTCGTCGAGCAGATGGCGGGCCGCTGGCAGGTCAAGCACCCCGGCCTGCGCCCGCTGGCCCGCCAGGCCAGTGCCCTGGCGGGCCGCTTCGCCGAGATCACCTACACCTGGATTCCGCGCGCCCGCAACCAGCACGCCGACCGCCTGGCCAACGCGGCCATGGACGCCCAGGAGGGCATAGCGCCCAAGGGGCAGGCGCCCCAGCCCGCTCAGACCTCCCCGACGGCGTGGACGGGCGCGCGCGGCGAGCCGACCAGGCTCCTGCTACTGCGCCACGGCCAGACCCCGATGTCGGCCGAGCGGCGCTACTCCGGCCGCGGCGACGTCGCGCTGACCGAACTCGGCCGCGCCCAGGCCGATGCCGCCGCGCGCAGGCTCGCCAAGGTCGACGGCGTCGACGCGGCCACCCCGGTCGTGGCCTCCCCGCTGACCCGCGCCGCGCAGACCGCGCGGGCGGTGGCCGCGGCGACCGGCGGGGAGGTGCTGACCCATACCGGCCTGATCGAGACCGACTTCGGCGACTGGGAGGGCCTGACCTTCGCCGAGGCCGCCGCGCGCGACTCCGACCTGCACACCCGCTGGCTCTCCGACTCCACCGTCCCCGCCCCGTCGGGCGAGAGCTTCGACGTGGTGCACCGCCGCGTCCGCAAGGCCCGCGACGAGCTGATCGCCCGCTACGGCGGCCGCACGCTGATCGTGGTCAGCCACGTCACCCCGATCAAGGCGCTGCTGCGGATGGCGCTGGACGCGGGCCCGAGCCTGCTGTTCCGGCTGCACCTGGACCTTGCGTCGCTGTCGATCGCCGAGTTCTACCCCGACGGCAACGCCTCCGTGCGCCTGGTCAACGACATCTCGCACTTGGGCTAACCCGGCGGCTAGCCCGCCAGCCGCCGCCTGCGCCCCAGCGCCAGGGAGAACTCCGCCACCGCGTCGGCCACCCGGGCCGCCGCCTCGGCCTGGAGGTCGCCGTGGGCGTCGGCGACCGCGGCCGACGGCACGAACGGCCCGTCCAGCACCCGGGTCGCGCCCAGCTCGCGCAGCAGCGGCCGCAGGCAGAACTCGACCGCGCCGCGCCCCTGCGGGCCGCCGGTGGTCAGCGGCAGGATCGGCACCCCGGCCAGCGCGCCCTTGGGCAGCAGGTCCAGCACCGACTTGACCAGCCCGCAGTGCGCCGCCCGGTGCACCGGCGCGGCCACCACCATCCCCCTGGCGTTCGCCATCGCCGCGAGCGCCGCGACGATCACCGGGTCGGACCGGTCGCCCTCCAACAGCGCGACGGCGGGCAGCGCGCACGCCTCCACCAGCGCGACGGGGTGGCCGAACCCGCGCAACTCCCGGACCGCGTGCGCGCTGAGCAGGCCGACATCGCCACCGGGGACACTGGCCCCGGACACGACAACCGCCCGTTCCATGATCACCAGTAGATCAGCGGGCCCGGTCGGCGGCAACGCGCTCCATGCTCTGCCTTATCCTTGGTGGAGCGGGCGAGTCGGCAGGGCGGCCGCGGCGGCCTCACAGCCGTCGAGGAAAGTCCGGACTCCGCAGGGCAGGGTGGTTGTTAACGGCAACCCGGGGTGACCCGCGGGACAGTGCCACAGAGAACAGACCGCCTGGTTCGACCAGGTAAGGGTGAAACGGTGGTGTAAGAGACCACCAGCGCCCCGGGTGACCGGGGCGGCTAGGTAAACCCCACCCGGAGCAAGGCCAAGAGGCAGGCCCGAGAGGGCAGGCCGCGCAGGCGTTCGAGGGCGGCCCGCCCGAGCCTGCGGGTAGGCCGCATGAGCCTGGCGGCGACGCCAGGCCGAGATGGATGGTCGCCACCCGGGCAACCGGGTACAGGATCCGGCTTACGGCTGGCTCGCCCGCCCAACACAGGTTCTACACCGATCGGCGTAACCTCGCTCGGCGGAATGTGCCTGTCGAGCTGTGAAATCACCCACGCTGGGTCGCAACGTCGCGGGCAGCCGGGTGAAACAGGAGCGGGACTAGGAAAATCGGGTGGTCGTGGGGTGTGCCGGGCCCTGTCCGCACGATGATGGGGTGTGGTCAGATGACACCGCACGGCAGCCAGGGAGGGTCAGTGGACCAACGGAACGCTTTCGGCTAGCTACCGTTCGTAATGGCAATCTAGTGCCCGTCATGCTCTACTCGACAGGCACTGCACGGACCTGCCGCGCAGAGCACGGTCTCCGCGCACTTGGGAGAAAGACATGACCACCGCGTTCCTCGCCTCACTCGCGGAGCTGGCCCAGGCGCCCGCCCCCGAGCCCGGCACAGCCGGCATCCGCACCTTCATCCTTGACAACATCGTTCCCCTCCTGCTGCTCGTCGTCGCCCTCCTGCTCCTCTGGCTGGGCGGCGGCAAGGGCGACAACTCCGGTGTCATGCGCAGGCTCGGCGGTGTGATCGTCGCGCTGGCCATCATCGGCCTGGCCGTGTCCAACGCGGGAGTGGGCATCGGCGAGTGGCTCGCCAGCCTGTTCACCAACAGCTGACGGGCCGGGAGACACGCACGTGCGGATACGCACCGACGACGAGGTCTACCGGGTCGACGCAGTGTGGCTCGGCCCGCCCAAGGCCACCTTCCCGTGGCGGGCCCGCTACGTGGCCTGGGGCGTCGGCATCGTCGTCTACCTGCTTGTCCTGACCGTCCTGCGCAACATGGGCGTCGGCCTGTTCTGGTCGTTCGCCTGGGGACTGGTCCTGACCATCGCCATCACGATGGTCATCTGCTCGCGGATCAGCCACGAGCGCCCGCTGGGCGCCGTGCTCACCATGTGGGCCCGCGAGCTCACCGCGCCGCGCGAGGCCGAGGCCGCCGCGGGCGGCGCGGCCAGCGCGGCGCAGGTCCGCGTGCGCGCGGAACTGCCCAGGAAGAAGCCACGCGGCCGCCGAGCCCGCGCGGCCCGGAAGACAGCCCGGACGACAGCACAGACAAGGGAGGTCAGCGGTGTTCGGACGCCGTAAGCGCGAGCAGCAGGAGCTCGCGCGGTACTCGGCGGGGGCACCGCGCGACCGGGCCCAGCCGGGCCCCGGCAGGCACGCCCCCCAGGCGCGCTACGAGCCGCCCACCACCCCCAAGCGCGGCAAGCGCCTGCCTGGAGAGTCCGGCATCCCCAACTACACCCCCGAGATCGCCGCGCGCACCATCGACGGCCATCTCCTGCGCACCGGCAGCGACGTCTACGCCTGGTACCGGCTGGCCCCCCAGCGCTGGTCGTTCCGCTCGGACTCCCAGCGCCAGGACCTCATCGCCGCGATCGCGGGCCAGTACGCCGAGCTGTCGGGCCGCTGGCTGCACCTGCGGGTCACCACCCGCCCGTACCCGATCCGCATGTGGGCCGAGGCGCACGTCCACAACGCCGTCAACCGGCTGCCGGACGTGCCGGGCGCGCTGAGCTTCGACGACTACCTCGTCGGCGAGCAGCAGCAGCTCATGGGCCGCTCGATGGCCGAGAAGGAGGTCTACCTCGGTGTGCAGGTCCAGTCCCGCAACGTGGTGGACCGGGCCGTCGAGCGGGCCGCCCCGCTGCTGCGCAAGGTGTTCCCCGAGGCCGTCGACGCCGAGCTGCTCGCCGTGGAGAGCGAGGTCGAGCACCTCGACCAGGTGATGTCCTCGGCCGGGCTGGAGGGCCGCCCGGTCACCGCCGAGGAGATGTCCTGGCTGATGCACCGCTCGTGCTCGCTCGGCCTGCCCGCGCCGCGCAACATGCCCGCGGTGCCCGGCGCGGCCTGGGAGCCCGAGGACCTGGCCAGCTTCACCGACGCCGCCGACTTCCACCAGGAGCCCTACTCCCCGAGCGTGGTCGTGCGCGGGCGCACCGGGTCCAACGCGGGCGTGGCCCGCAACGTCGTCGTGCTGACCGTCGGCATGATGCACGGGCTGCAGATCCCCGAGGTCGACGACCCGTGGGTGCAGCGCAGCGACCGGCTGTCCGGCTCCGTGGAGTGGTCCGCGCGCATCTACGTCCGCAGGCCGGAGGAGGTCTCCGGCGAGCTGGCGCGGCAGATGAACAAGGTCCGCTCGCAGGTCAAGCACTACACCGACGAGCACGAGCTGGAGCCGCCGCAGTCGCTGGCCCGCCAGGCGAGCCGGGTGCTGGAGATCGACGACGAGATGACCTCCGGCTTCACCTCGCTGGCCACCCGGGTCCGCTCGTGGTGGCGGCTGGCCGTCTCCGGGCCGACCGAGCGCGACGCGCTGCGCCTGGCCCAGCAGCTCCTGGAGCTGTACAAGCCCAAGGTCGCCATCGAGCACCCCGAGGCGCAGTACGCGATGGCCAGGGAGTTCATCCCCGGCGAGCCGCTGGCCTCCGCCGCCTACATGCGCCGCGGCTCGGTCATCTGGGCCGCGTCCTCGGTGCCGACCGCGACCGCGGAGGTCGGCGACCGGCGCGGCATCCTGCTCGGGGAGACCTGCACCGCCACCCGCCGCCCGGTCGCCTGGGACCCGTGGATGGCCCAGGAGATCCGCGACGGCTCCGGCCTGACCGCGATGGTCGCCGGGCTCGGCGGCGGCAAGTCCTTCCTCGGCGGCGGCGTGGTCTACAAGACGCTGCGCTCCGGCGCGCACTGGACGATCCTGGACCCCTCCGGTCCGCTGGCGAAGCTGTGCGAGCTGCCCGAGCTGCGCCCCTACGCGCGTCCGATCAACCTGCTCAACGCCCAGGCGGGCATCCTCAACCCGTACCGCGTGGTGGCCGAGCCGCGCCTGGAGCACTTCCTCGACGACGAGGACCCCGAGCGCGCCTGGCGCCGGGAGAAGGCGCTGGCCGCGGCCACCCGCCGCCGCCTGGTCCTGGACGTGCTCACCGGCCTGCTCCCGTACGAGGTCGCCCGCCTCCCGCAGAGCCGCATCGTGCTGCTGCGCGCGGTCCGCACCGTCGGCGGGCGCGCCGACGCCGACCCGAGCCTGGTGTTCGAGGCCCTGCGCCGCGACGCCAGCGAGCACCACGAGCACGCCGTCGTCGTCGCCGACTTCCTCGACGAGATGAAGGAGCGCATGTCGCTGCTCATCCCCGAGCGCGGCGCCGACCCCTACGACGAGCAGCGCGACGACCGCCTCACCGTGCTCACCATGGCCGGGCTGACCCTGCCCAAGGACGGCGTGGGCCGCGAGCACTGGACCGACGCCGAGGCCCTCGGCGTGGAGATGCTCAACCTCGCCGCCTGGCTGACCCAGCGCTCCATCTACGACCGCCCCAAGGACATGCGCAAGGGCGTCTGGATCGATGAGGCGTTCTTCCTCGCCGAGGTGCCCACCGGCCGCGTCCTGATGAACCGCTTCGCCCGCGACTCCCGCAAGTGGAACGTCCGGGTGCTGCTGTCCTCGCAGATCCCCGCCGACTTCCTGCGCATCCAGGGGTTCGTGGCGCTGCTGGACTCGGTGTTCATCGGCCGCCTCGACGACGACCAGGCCCAGGCCGACGCGCTGCGCCTGCTCAAGGTGCCCGTCGGCGCGGGCTACGAGCAGGTCGTGGCCAGCCTCGGGCGCCGCCCCGGCAGCCACCGCGGCCTCACCGAGCGCGACACCGCCCCCCGCCAGTTCATCTTCGCCGACGGCGCGGGCGGCGTGGAGCGCATCCGGATCGACTTGTCCGGCCAGCACCTCGACCACCTGCGCTCGGTCATGGACACCACCCCGGACGCCCAGCGCGAGCGGGTGCTGCCCGAGGCGCAGGGCACCCACGCGCCGGTCATCCCCGAACCGCAGCGCCGCGAGCAGATCGAGGCCGCCGCGCTGCCCAGCGACGAGGAGTTCGAGCGGGCCGCGGAGTTCGAACTCGGCTTGACCGAGGAGGACTACGTCGGCGACCCGCCCGAGCCGACACCACCAGGTGAGGGCAAGAAGCCCGGCCGCGAGGACGCGGCATGAGACCCGGAGTTCGTCACCTCTGCGAGATTGGTGGGGGCTAATGATCACGGTTCTGCTGGTGGTGGCGGCCGCCGCGCTGCTGACCGCGGCGCGGCGGCGGGCCAGACGCCGAGGCGGTGAGCTGGGCAGGCGTTCGGCGATGGCGGTCGTCGTCGGGATCATCGGCCTGCACGCGCTCATCGGCAGCCCGGCGATGGCGCAGGAACTCGACTGCGTGCCCAACCCCGAGCGCCCCGGCTCGGGCATGGTCGGCGCGATCGACCCGCCCAAGGGCAACGGCGAGGCGGGCACCCCATACCAGGTGTACGGGTTCGCGGGCATGGTCTGGCACGTCTACGACGAGTCCTGCAACGGCCTGGTGCCCAGCGGCGTGACCGACCCGGGCGCCACGATCGACAACTGGGCGGGCAACGAGCTGTTCAACCTGGCGAAGATCATCGTCGGGGCGACCAACTCCCTGCACTACACCCTGCTCGACGGCGGCATCCTCGGCGGGCTCAACGACCAGATCGGCGAGGCGGCCCAGTCGGTCTTCAACAACATCTACGCCCAGCTGTTCAGCCTGTTCGCCCTCATCCTCGCCGTGCTGATGTTCCGCCAGATCTGGCGCGGCGACCTCGCCGCGGTCAGCAAACGCGCGCTGTTCGCCCTGGGCGGCATGTGGCTGGCGGCGTCGTCGATGGTGCTGGTCACCAACTACGACCGCATCGATGACTTCATCGTGCGCACGACGACCGGCATCCAGGCGGGCTTCATCGACCCGGGGCAGAGCCGGGTCGGCTACGACATCCTGCCGACCGAGCTGCACAAGAAGATCGTCTACGAGAACTGGACCCGCGGCGTCTTCGGCTCCCCGGACTCCCCGCAGGCCAGGGACTTCGGCCCCCGGCTGCTCGACGCCCAGGCGTGGACCCGCGACGACGTGGTCACCGGCCGCGACGCCGACAACGCCGCCGAGCAGGCCAAGAAGGCCGAGTACAAGGCCATCGCGGGCCAGCTCGGCCCGGCGACGGGCTACTTCAAGGGCACCGACGGCAGCCGCACCGGCGCGGGCGTGCTCGCGTTCCTCCAGTCGATCTTCTACTCGCTGTTCCAGTTCTTCGCGAAGCTGGCGGTCCTGCTGGCGCAGCTGCTGCTGCGGATACTCGCGCTGGCCGCGCCGGTCATCGGCCTGGTCGCGCTGGTCCACCACGACATCCTGCGCCGGGTCGGGCGCGCGGTCGGCGCGGTGATCCTCAACGTGCTGGTGCTGGCCATGCTGGCGGGCATCCACTTCAAGTTCCTCGAACTGATCTTCTCCCCCGACGCCGGGCTCTCGCTGCTGACGCAGATGCTGCTCGCGGCCATCGTGACCTTCGTCTTCTTCCTCATCGGCAGGCCCATGCGGCGGATGTGGCAGATGCTGGAGATGTCGATGGGCGCGGCCGGGGCGTCGGTGGCCGGGCCGGGGACCGGGATCTTCTCCCGGTTCCGCCGCAACAAGCACCACGGGCCCACCCCGCAGGACAACTTCTGGGAGAACCTGCGCGAGGAGGAGGAGCCCTCCGAGGCGGGCGCCCTGGTGCGCGGCGGCAGGCGGCACCGGCCGGAGGCGGCGAACCCGGTCACCGTCGCCGCCGAGCGCATGGACACCAACCGCGCCCAGGTCGGCGGGCCGCGCGCGGCCATCGGCTCGGGCAGGCAGCAGCTGGGCCCCGGGCAGGAGACCGGCGTGTACGTCGCGGGCGTGTCGGGACGCAGCGGCGCCGCGCACCTGGTGACGCGCGGCACGAGCCGCACCGTGGACACGGTGCCGGTGGCCGACCGCGGCTGGGACCGCGGGGAGGACGCCGTCGTGGTGCCCTCGCGCGTGCCGAGCAGCCGGATCGGCGACCCGGCGACCGAGCCCGCCGCCGCCCCGCTGCCGCGCCCCGCCGACATCGAGGTCGTGGCAGGCAGGCCGGTGCACGTGGTCTACCGGCCCTCGCGCGGCCTCGAGGTCGCCGCTGAGGCCGTCCGCAGGCCGCTGCCCCGCCAGGACGGACCCCTCGAGAACGACCGGCTGGTGAGGTAGGCCGTGCCGATCCGGACCAACCGCGGCCGGGCCGCGGTCTACCGCAAGCTGTGGGGCTGGCCGTTGCGCTCGCCCCGGCACCTGGCCATCGCCGCGTTCATCGCCGCCCTGGTCATCACCGGGGCGGGCATCGTGATCCCGAAGCTGACCGGCTCGGACACCCCGAGGGCCGCGGGCTCGCCGTCGACCAGCGCCACCATGGGCTCGAACTCCCGGGTGGTCGGCTCGCGGGTGGTGCAGCTGCCCCCGGACTTCGGCTCCGAGAGCGCCAGGCCCAGCCAGACCCGGGTCGAGCCCACGCTGACCCCCTCGCCCGCCGCCGCCGACCCGCGGGCGGTCAAGGTCGCCACCGACTGGGCGGGCGCGTGGGTGCGCCACCCGGAGGGCATCACCGCCGAGGCATGGCAGGACCAGCTCCGCCCGTACACCACCGAGGAGTACATGGTGAAGCTGACGAGCACCGACCCCAGGAACATCCCCGCAACGGAGGTAACCGGCGAGCCCCGAGTCGTGGTCTCCTACCAGAAGTCCGTCGTGCTGGAGATCCCGACCGACGGGCCGCTGCTCCGGTTGACCACGGTGGAGACCGACGCGGGCTGGCGGGTGTCCGAGCACGCGATGGGGGAGGGGTGACATGCGCGGGTCGGTGATCGTCGTGGGCGTCACGGTCGTCGGTCTGGTGACCGCGATCGGCACCGGCGCGCTGACGCTCATCCAGCGCGACCACGCCGCCGACACCGCGGCCTTCGCCACCGTCTCCTGCAACGCCAGCGTCGGCCCGACCACGGGGGGCACAGGGTCGGGCGCGGACGACGCCGCGAACCTCACCGGCGAGCAGCTCCGCACCGTCGGGGTGATCATCACCATCGGCAAGCAGCGGGAACTGCCGCCGCGGGCGTGGCAGATCGCCATCCAGGCGGGCATGACCGAGTCCGGGCTGCGCAGCCTGGACTACGGCGACCGCGACTCCCTCGGCATCTTCCAGATGCGCCCGTCGATGGGCTGGGGATCGCCGAGCCAGGTCACCGACCCGGTGTACGCGGTCAACAAGTTCTACGACGTCCTGCTGACGGTGCCCGACTGGGACAAGCAGCGCCCCGGCGAGTCCGCCCAGGACGTGGAGCGCTCGGCCTTCCCCGACCGCTACCACCGCTGGGAGGCGATGGCGACCCACCTCATCGGTGACGTCGGCCAGGTCACCGACGCCAGCGGCTGCGGGGAGGACACCGGCCTGCTGCTGCCCGCGCCGACG
Organism: Actinokineospora lacus; assembly: GCF_053813445.1. NCBI lineage: Bacteria > Bacillati > Actinomycetota > Actinomycetes > Pseudonocardiales > Pseudonocardiaceae > Actinokineospora > Actinokineospora lacus. The sequence goes on along the minus strand of NZ_JBQERA010000003.1, from coordinate 24,326 downwards.
CAGGCCGCGGGCGAGGCCATCCAGTTCGCCCTCGGCCAGCGCGGCAAGCCCTACCAGTGGGGCGCGCTGACCACCCACCAGAACTCCTTCGACTGCTCCAGCCTCATGCTGCAGGCCTACCGCGACGCCGGGATCAGCCTGCCGCGCACGTCCCGCGAGCAGTGGCACGCGGGCGCGTACCTGCCCGTCGAGCAGGCCCAGCCCGGCGACCTGCTGTTCTGGGCCCGCGACACCAGTGACCCGCGCACGATCCACCACGTGGCCATGTACATCGGCGACGGGAAGATGGTGGAGGCGCAGCAGAACGGCGTCCCGGTGCACATCCGCCCCATCGAGTGGACCGAGGGCGGTCTCCTCGACTACGCCGTCCGCCCCGGGGCATAGGCCCAGGAGGAGACCCCATGACGATGTACAACCCGGAGTCGCTGCCCCGGCACCCGGGCCCGCCCGCGTCGAGCATCCCGCTGCGCGACTTCCTCGACTCCGCGCGCCGCCCGGGGGTCAGCCCCGGCTACGCGGTGCTCCCGCGCTCGCTCGGCGAGGCGATGCCGCTGCCGTGGCAGCAGCAGATGGCGTACCTGCTCTACGAGTTCCACCAGGTCTACGCGCACCTGGAGTGGCCGGAGTACCGCGTGGTGCCCTCCCGCAAGGAGCGGCTGGTCGACCTCGACGAGGACCAGCTGGCCGAGGTCGGCTGCATCGTGGAGATCGACGCCGACGGCGAGCTGGTCTACCGCGAGCGCAACGGCAGGCGCATCGACAACCCCGAGACCTACGAGGTGCTGGTCTCCTGCCTCGACCCGATCCCGGGCCAGCAGCTCAACGCCAACCAGGACACCCCGCCGCGCGGTCTGCCCATGCGCCAGGCCCCCAACTGGGGTTAACCTCGATCATGGCCAAGGACGCGAACCCGCCCGAGGGCTGGTGGTACAACACCCGCACCGGCGAGGTCGAGCACGGGCAGCTGGCACGGTCCATCGACCGGCTCGGTCCCTACCCCGACCGCGAGAGCGCCGCCCGCGCGCTGGAGACCGCCAGGGAGCGGACCCAGGCCGCCGACCGGGCCGACCGCGCGTGGCGTGGGGACGATGACTGACCCCCGCTGAGCGCATAGGGTGCCGGTGTGGACACCGAAGCGATCGGCCGAGGCGATTTCACCAGTGTGCGGACCGAGTTCGGCCTGCCCGACCGGTTCCCGGCCGCCGTGCTGGCCGAGGCCGAGCGCGCGGTGGACACCGGCCCGGTCGGGGAGCGGGTGGACCGCACCGACATCCCGCTGGTGACCATCGACCCGCCCGGGGCCAAGGACCTCGACCAGGCCATGCACATCGAGCGCCTGGGGGACGCGGGCTTCCGCGTGCACTACGCGATCGCCGACCTGGGCGCGTTCGTCGTGCCGGGCGGCGCGCTCGACACCGAGGTCCGGCGGCGCGGGCAGACGCTGTACCTGCCCGACGGGTCGGTCCCGATGCACCCCTCGGCGCTCTCCGAGGGCGCGGCGAGCCTGCTGCCCGGCCAGACCGCGCCGTCGGCGCTGTGGACGCTGGACCTCGACGCCTCGGGTGAGCCCGTCTCGGTGCGGGTGGAGCGGGCGCTGGTGCGCTCGATCGAGCAGTTCGACTACGAGTCGGTGCAGGCCACCGTCGACGCGGGGACCCCGCACCCGTCGGTGGCCCTGCTGCCCGAGCTGGGCGAGCTGCGGCGGGCGGCGGCCATCCGGCGCGGCGCGCTGGAGCTGCAACTGCCCGAGCAGGACGTGGAGCCGGTCAGCGGCGGCTGGCGGCTCCTGCTGCGCGGGCGGACCAAGGTCGACGCCTGGAACGCGGAGATCTCGCTGCTGACCGGGATGGCGGCGGCCACGATCATGCTGCGGGCGGGCATCGGCGTCCTGCGCACCCTGCCCGCGCCGACCGACGACGACCAGGCGTGGCTGCGCCGCTCGGCGGGCGTGCTGGGCATCGAGTGGCCCGAGGGCCGCACCGCCGCCGAGGTGCTGGCCGGGCTGGACCGCTCGTCGCCCGCGGCGATGGCCCTGTCGATGGACGCCACCCGGCTGCTGCGCGGCGCGGGCTACACCGCCTTCGACGGCGCCGCGCCGGAGCTCGCCGCGCACGCGGGCATCGCCGCGCCGTACGCGCACGTGACCGCGCCCCTGCGGCGGCTGGTCGACCGGTTCGGCACGGAGGTGTGCCTGGCGGTGTGCGCCGGTGACGAGGTGCCCGACTGGGTGCGCCAGGCGCTCCCGCTGCTGCCTGCCCTGATGGAGGCATCCGACGGCCTGGCGGGCAAGGTCGACCGGGCCTGCCTCGACCAGGTGGAGGCGTGGGTGCTGGCCGAGCGGGTCGGGCAGGAGTTCGACGCCGTCGTGCTGCGCGCGGAGGGCGAGTCGGCGGAGGTGTTCGTGCCGGACCCGCCGGTGCTGGCCAAGGCATCCGGCGCGGACCTGACCGAGGGCGAGATGGTCCGCCTGCGCCTCGTCGAGGCCGACCCGGTCGCCAGGCGCGTGCGCTTTGCCCGGTGAGATCAGCCGGAGGCCGGCCCGGTGGGGCAGGCCGGTGAGGTCAGCGCGCTGTCCGCGTGGTGCTGTGTTCTTGGCGTATGGAAGGGATCAATGTGACCAGTGACGAGACCGCGGGCCCGACTGTCGGTGTGCTCGGCGGCACCGGCCCGCAAGGCCGCGGCCTGGCGCTGCGCTGGGCGAAGGCGGGCATCCGCGTGCTGATCGGTTCGCGCTCGGCGGAACGCGCCGCCGACGCCGCGCGGGAACTCTGCGCCGCGGCGGGCGTTGAATCCGTGGAAGGCCGGGACAACGCGGCCTGCGCGGCGGGATCGGACGTCGTGCTCGTCGCCGTGCCCTGGGACGGCCACGGCGACCTGCTGGCGGGCCTCAAGGCCGAGCTGGCCGGGAAGGTCGTCGTCGACTGCGTCAACCCGCTGGGCTTCGACAAGCAGGGCCCCTACGCGCTGGCGGTGCCCGAGGGCAGCGCGGCCGAGCAGGCCGCCGCCCTGCTGCCGGACTCCCGCGTCACCGCCGCCTTCCACCACGTCTCCGCGGTCCTGCTGGCCGACCTGTCGATCGCCGAGATCGACACCGACGTCCTGGTCCTCGGCGACGACCGCGAGGCCACCGACACCGTGCGCGCCCTGGCCGACGCGATCCCGGGCATGCGCGGGATCTACGGCGGCAGGCTGCGCAACGCCCACCAGGTGGAGGCCCTGACCGCCAACCTGATCGCCGTCAACCGCCGCTACAAGGCCCACGCCGGACTCCGCGTCACCGATGTCTGACCGGCTCGACGACCTCGGCGCGGCGGTGCCCGGCACGGGCCCGCCCGCGCGGGTCGTCAGCCTGGTCCCGTCGCTGACCGAGGCCGTCGAGACGAGCGCGCCCGGCCTGCTCGTCGGCGCCACCGACTACTGCGCCCACCCCGCCTCGCTCGACGTGGCCAGGGTCGGCGGCTCCAAGTACCCCACCGTCGCCGCCGTCCTGGCGCTGTGCCCGGACCTGGTGATCGCCAACTCCGAGGAGAACCGCCCCGAGGACGTCGGGGCGCTGCGCGCGGCGGGCGTGCCGGTCTGGGTCACCGCCGCGCCCACGACCGTGCCGCACGGGCTGGACTCCACCCGCAGGCTGATCACCGAGGGGCTGCGCCTGCCCGAGCCGCCGTGGCTGTCCGAGGCGAGCGCGCTGTGGGCGGAGACCCCCCCGGTGTGGGCGACGGCCGTGGTCCCGGTGTGGCGCAAGCCGTGGGTCGTCCTCGGCCGGGACACCTTCGCGGGCGACGTGCTGCTGCGCCTGGGCGTGGCCAACGCCTACGCCGAGCACCCCGAGCGCTACCCGCGCCCACCACTGGCCGAGCTCCAGGGCACCGCGGCCAACCTCGTCGTCCTGCCCGACGAGCCCTATGAGTTCACCGCCGAGGACGGTCCGCAGTTCTTCCCCGGCAAACGGTCCGTGCTCGTGGTCGGCCGCCACCTCACCTGGTACGGACCCTCCCTCGTGAAAGCCCGCGCCGAGCTGGCCGCCGCGCTGCGCAGGCCGCTACCGGAAGCCGTCGGTGGCGGCGCGTAGCGCGGCGAGCACCCCGGGGTCGGCCACCGCGTGGCCCGCGCCCGGCATGATCCGCAGCGTGGAGCCCGGCCACGCCTGGTGCAGGTCCCACGCGCTGACCGGCGGGCAGACCGCGTCGTAGCGGCCCTGCACGATCACCCCGGGGATGCCCGCGAGCCGGTGCGCGTCGCGGACGAACTGGTCCTCGGCGAGCCAGCCCAGGTTGGTGAAGTAGTGCACGGCCAGCCGCGCGAACGGCACCGCGAACGCCGGGTCCTGGTACTGGGCCGCGATCACCGGGTTCGGCAGCAGCGACACCGTGGCGCCCTCCCAGGCGCTCCACTCGATCGCGGCGGCGGTCGGGTCCGGCCCGGCGAGCAGCGACCGGTACGCCGCCAGCGGGTCGGCGCCGGGCGGGACCGGGGCCAGGAACCGCGCCCACGCCTCCGGGAACAGGTGGCCCGCGCCGCCCCGGTAGAGCCAGTCCAGCTCGCGCTCGCGCAGCAGGAACACCCCGCGCAGCACGATCTCGCTGACCCGCGCCGGGTGCGCCTGGGCGTAGGCCAGCGCCACCACGCAGCCCCACGAGCCGCCGAACAGCTGCCAGCGGTCGATGCCGAGGTGGACCCGCAGCCGCTCCATGTCCGCCACCAGGTGCCAGGTGGTGTTGGCCGTGGTCGAGGCGAAGGGCGTGCTGCGCCCCGCACCGCGCTGGTCGAACAGCACGATCCGGTACGCGGCGGGGTCGAAGTGCCTGCGGTGGAGCGGGTTGGTGCCCGCGCCCGGGCCTCCGTGCAGGACAACGACCGGCTTGCCCGCCGGGTTCCCGCTGACCTCCCAGTGCAGCCGGTGGCCGTCGCCGACGTCGAGCAGGCCCGACAGGTGGGGATCGATCGGCGGGTACAGCGCGTTCATGCCGCCAAGGTTAGGGTCGGACCCATGGCGACGGCGCAGTTCGGCGGGGAAACTTCGCGGCGCGGAGAGTTCGTCCGCCAGTCCAACCGGTTCACCGACCGGGTCACGGCCGAGGGCCCGAGGGTCCCCGAGGCCGGGCGCTACCGCCTGGTCGTCAGCCTGGCGTGCCCGTGGGCGCACCGCGCGGTCATCGTGCGCGGGCTGCTCGGCCTGGAACAGGCCATCTCCCTGGGCGTGGTCGACCCGATCCGCGACGAGCGCGGCTGGCGCTTCACCCTCGACCCCGACGGGCGCGACCCGGTGCTGGGCGTGGAGCACCTCTCCGAGGTCTACCTCGCCACCGACCCGGACCACCGGGGCCGGGTCACCGTGCCCGCCCTCGTCGACACCGCCACCGGCACCGTGGTGAGCAACGACTACCCGCGGATCACCCTCGACCTGAGCACCCAGTGGCGCGACTTCCACGCCCCCACCGCCCCGGACCTCTACCCCGTCGATCAGCGCGCCGAGATCGACGCGCTGATCGAGCCGATCTTCCACCACGTCAACAACGGCGTGTACAAAGCCGGGTTCGCATCCACACAGGCCGCCTACGAGAAGGCTTACACCGAGTTGTTCGCCGAACTCGACCGCCTGTCAGAGCGGCTGGCCACCAGCCGGTACCTGATGGGCGATCGGCTGACCGAAGTGGACATCCGGCTGTTCACCACGCTGGTGCGGTTCGACGCGGTGTACCACGGGCACTTCAAGTGCAACCGCCAGAAGCTCAGCGAGATGCCGGTGCTCTGGGCCTACGCCCGCGACCTCTACCAGACCCCGGGGATCGGCGAGACCGTCGACTTCGACCACATCAAGCGCCACTACTACGCCACGCACGAGAAGATCAACCCGACGGGCATCGTCCCCGCGGGCCCCGACCTGTCCGGCTGGGCGGAGCCGCACGGACGCTGACACGCCCGCGCGGCCCACCCTGGTTATGGCCCTGCTCTGGCTCAGTGGAACACGTGCTCCGGGCCGGGGAACTCCCGGTTGCGCACGTCCGCGGCGAACTCCTGGGCCGCGCCCAGCAGCACCCCGGCCATGTCGGCGTAGCGCTTGACGAAGCGCGGCGGCTTGGCGCGGCGCAGGCCCGCCATGTCCTGCCAGACCAGCACCTGCCCGTCGCAGTCCGGCCCGGCCCCGATGCCCACGGTCGGCACCCGCAGCTCGTGGGTGACCCGCTTGGCCACCTCGGCGGGCACCATCTCCATGACGACGGCGAACGCGCCCGCCTCCTGCAGCGCCAGCGCGTCGGCCACCACCTGCTCACCCGCGTCGCCGCGGCCCTGCACCCGGTAGCCGCCCAGGTTGTGCTCGCTCTGCGGGGTGAAGCCGATGTGGCCCATCACCGGCACGCCCGCGTTGGTGATCGCCTGGACGTGCGGGGCGAACGCGCGCCCGCCCTCCAGCTTCACCGCGTGCGCGCGGCCCTCCTTCATGAACCGCACCGCCGTGCCCAGCGCCTGCTCGGGGGAGAGCTGGTAGGAGCCGAAGGGCAGGTCGGCCACGACCAGGGCGCGCTTGGCCGAGCGGGTGACCGCCGCGACCAGCGGCAGCAGCTCGTCCACCGTCACCGGCAGCGAGGTCTCGTAGCCGTAGACGTTGTTGGCCGCGGAGTCGCCGACGAGCAGGACGGGGATGCCCGCCTCGTCGAACAGCTCGGCGGTGTACATGTCGTAGGCGGTCAGCATGGGCCAGTGCTCGCCGCGCGCCTTCATGTCCTGCAGGTGGTGGATGCGGACCCGCTTGGCAGGCGTCGCGCCTTGCCCTGCGGCGCCGGACCCGTACGGGGCGGCGGTTTCCTGGGTGTCGGACATCGCTGGTCGACCGTCCTTCCCTCGAGGCCCGCGTCGTCGCGGGTCCCCGGGTATTCGCGGATGGCTTACCGGCCCAGCGTGACACCGCGATCGTGCTCGCCGCGTGCCGTTGGGACGGAGTTCACATCACCCCTCGCGCCAGCCGCTGGTGATCGGCAGGCGCCGGTCGCGGCCGAACGCCTTCAAGGTGATCTTCGTGCCCGGCGGGTACTGGCGCCGCTTGTACTCGGCGCGGTCGACCATGCGCAGCACCCGGTCGATCAGCTCCGGCTCGAACCCGGCGCGCACCAGGTCGGCGTAGCCGCGGTCGCCCTCGATGTAGTCGTCGAGGACGGCGTCGAGCAGCGCGTAGTCGGGCAGCGAGTCGGAGTCCACCTGGCCGGGGCGCAGCTCGGCCGAGGGCGGCTTGCCGATGGAGTTCTCCGGGATCGGCGGGACCTCCCCGCGCTTCTCGGCCTCGGCGTTGCGCCAGCGCGCCAGGTCCCACACCACGGTCTTGGGGACGTCCTTGATGGGCGCGAACCCGCCCACCGCGTCGCCGTAGATGGTGGAGTACCCGACCGCCAGCTCGGTCTTGTTGCCGGTGGCCAGCACGAGGTGGCCGTGCTGGTTGGACAGGCCCATCAGCGTCACGCCCCGGCAGCGGGCCTGCACGTTCTCCTCGGCCAGCCCGGTGAGCGCCAGCTGCCCGACGAACACCTCCACCATCCCGGCGATGGGCTGCACCGAGTAGTGCAGGCCGGTGCGCTCGGCCAGGTCGGCGGCGTCGGAGCGGGAGTGCTCCGAGGAGTACACCGAGGGCATGGACACCCCGTGCACCGCGTCCGCGCCGAGGGCGTCCACGGCCAGCGCCGCGCTCACCGCCGAGTCGATGCCGCCGGAGAGCCCCAGCACCACCGAGCGGAAGCCGTTCTTGTGCGTGTAGTCGCGCAGGCCGGTGACCAGCGCGGCCCAGATCTCGGCCTCCTCGGGCAGCGGCTCGGCCACCTCGCCGGGGTGCCGCGGCGCGTACGCGGGCAGCGGCTCGGCCGAGAGCGTGACCCGGCGGACGGCGAAGTCGTCCACCACGTCGGTGTCCGCCCTGCCCGCCCCGCCGGGCAGGGCGAGGTCCAGCAGCGCCAGGTGCTCGACGAACCGCGGCGAGCGGGCCAGCAGCGTGCCGTCGGCGGCCACCACCATCGAATCGCCGTCGAAGACCAGGTCGTCCTGCCCGCCGACCTGGTTGACGTACACCAGCGGCGCCTGCGCCTCCCGGGCGCGGCGGGCCACCAGCGGCAGCCGGGCGCCGTCCTTGGCGCGCTCGTACGGCGAGGCGTTGGGGGAGACGATCAGGTCGACCCCGGCCCGGCCGAGCGCGGCCACCGGCCCGCCCTCCTGCCAGACGTCCTCGCAGATCACCATGCCGATCTCCAGCCCGCGCACCCGCACGACCTCCAGCGTCGTGCCCGGCTTGAAGATCCGGTGCTCGTCGAACACGCCGTAGTTGGGCAGGTGGTGCTTGAACTGGCGGGCGGCTACCGTCCCGCCGTGCAGCACGGCCGCGCCGTTGCGCGGGCCCACCTGGTCCCGGTCGAGGTAGCCGACCCAGACCGGCACGTCCCCGCAGCCCGCCTCGGCCAGCGCCTGGGCGAGGGCCGCGAGCGCGGCGCGGGACGCCTCGCCGAAGGACTCGCGCAGGGCGAGGTCCTCGACCGGGTACCCGGTCAGCACCATCTCCGGGAAGACGACGGCGTGGGCGCCCGCCTCCACGGCCGTGCGGGTCCACCGCACGACCGCGGCGGCGTTGCCCACCAGGTCGCCGACGGTCGGGTTGACCTGGGCGAGCGCGATGCGTAGCTGCGGCATGTGGTCATCCTCCTCCACGTTTTCGCCTGGGAGGCGAAAATGTGACGGGCGTGTCAGCCCTTGGCCTTCACCTTCCGCATCGCGGCGCGGACCCGCTGCAGGGCCTGCTCGGCGTCGGAGTCGAACGGGTTGTCGTGGACCATGTACGTCCACGTCGAGCTGGGGCGGCGCAGCCCGGCCTGTTCGAGGTCGATGCCGTCCGCGGTCACCTCGGCGGTGTCCAGGGTCTCCACCGACAGCTCGGCGACCTCCTTGAGCAGGCCCTTGAACTCGCCGATCGCCGCCCGGTGGAACTCGTCGATCGGGGTCTCCCTGGCCAGCGCGCGCAGGTGGATCGTCTCGCGCACGTCGGACAGGAACGCCAGGTGGTCCGACCAGCGCCGGTCCAGGTGGAACAGCACGATCCGGCGGGCCACCGCGGTGAGCATGTCCTCGTCGAGCTTCTCGGCCAGCTCCGACCACCGCTGCGGGCTGCGCTCCTCGAGCTGGCGCGCGGCCAGGTCGGTGCGCAGGACGTCGTCGCGGTAGTCCAGGACGATGGCCCGCTGGTGCTCGATGAGCCGGGTGTAGCGCCAGGTGTTGCGGTGGATGTCGAGGTTGACGCCCTCGGCCACCCGCTGCGCGTGTGCGATGAACCGCGCGGAGGTGGCGTCGGCCAGCCTGCCGTCCTCGTCGGGCTCCGCGCCCGGCGTGGCCTCTGGCGCGTACTGGAGCACCAGGTCGTCGGCCAGGCTGGTGAAGACCACCGAGCCGCCCGGGTCGCCCTGGCGCCCGGAGCGGCCGCGCAGCTGGTCGTCGAGCCTGCTGCTGGTGTAGTGGCCGGTGCCGACGACCAGCAGCCCGCCCAGTTCGGCCACCCGGTCGTGCGTCTCGGTGTCACCCTCGGCCCCGCCCAGCCGGATGTCGGTGCCGCGCCCGGCCATCTGGGTGGACACCGTGACCGCGCCGTGCGCGCCCGCGTCGGCCACGATCGCGGCCTCCTGGGCGTCGTTCTTGGCGTTGAGCACCACCGGGTCCACCCCGGCATCGACCAGGTTCTTGGCCAGCCGCTCCGACTCGGCGACGTCCATCGTGCCGACCAGGATCGGCCGCCCGGTGCCGTGCACCTCGATGATCTCGGCCAGCAGCGCCTTCTCCTTGGCCTCGACGGTGTCGTAGACCCGGTCCGGCTCGTCCTCGCGCACGCACGGCTTGTTCGGCGGGATCACCGCGACCTTGAGGTCGTAGAACTCGCGCAGCTGCTCGGCCACCGCCGACGCCGTGCCCGTCATCCCGCACACCCGCTGGTAGCGCCCGATCAGGCCCTGCACCGAGATCGAGTCCAGCACCTCGCCGCTCTCGGTCCGCTTGAGCTTCTCCTTGGCCTCCACCGCCGCCTGCAGCCCGTCCGGCCACCGCTGCAGCAGCGCGATCCGCCCGCGCGAGGTGTTGATCAGCTGCACCTTGCCGTCGCGGACGATGTAGTCCACGTCCCGCTCCAGCAGGGCGTGCGCGTGCAGGGCGGCGTTCACCGCGGCCAGGCGGTCGCTGTGCTCGCCGGAGTACAGGTCGATGTTGCCCAGCGCCTTCTCCACGATCCCGGCGCCGCGGGTCGTCAGCCAGGCGTTGCGGTTGTCCTCGTCGCGCTCGTAGTGCGCGCCGGGGCGCAGCGTCCGCACGACCGCGGCGACCTCGTGGTCGTCCTGCACGCCGTCGGTCGCCCCCGCCATGACCAGCGGGACCCGCGCCTCGTCGACCAGCACCGAGTCGGCTTCGTCGACCAGCGCCACGTCCGGGGCGCGCTGCACCAGGTCGGCCTCCTCGGCGGCCGTCCGGTCGCGCAGCACGTCGAAGCCGATCTCGCTCACCGCGCCGTAGGTGACGTCCATGGCGTAGGCGTCGCGCCGCTCCCGCGGGCTGGAGTCCTGGGTGACCCACCCGACCGACACCCCGAGCAGGGTGAACACCGGCCGCATCCACTCCGCGTCGCGGCGGGCGAGGTAGTCGTTGACCGACATGACGTGCACCGACCGGCCCTGCACCGCGTACCCGGCCGCGGCCAGCGCCCCGGCGAGCGTCTTGCCCTCGCCGGTGCCCATCTCCACCACGCGCCCGTGCAGAAGCTCCATCGCGCCGATGAGCTGCATGTCGTAGGGCCGCTCGTCGATCCCGCGCCGCGCGGCCTCCCGGCCCAGCGCGCACAGCTCGACCATGCCCTGGCTGTCGAGCCCGCCCGCGGCCTTCCCGCGCAGCTCCTCGGCGGCGGCGGTCAGCGCGGCGTCGTCGAGCTTGGCGACCCGCTCCTCCCGCCACTCGATCGAGGCCAAGACGTCGGCGTACTTCTTGAGGTCGACGGTGGCGGGCCGCTCCAGCAACCGCTGGAACCGGCCCTTGACCCGTGTGAGCAACCCAGCCACGTCCGATGGCCACCTTCCCGTCGCCTGTGTCAGGCGGAGTCGTCATGACACCGCCTGACACCCTGCCGCGATTCTCGAACCCTGCCACCTAACGCCGGAGGATGACAGGTGAGTTCCGCGCACCGGTGAACAGGATCGCCCCCGTCGGCCCTCTCCGCCGCTCGGCGCTGCCACACTGGAGCGGTGTCCCGGGTGCGAACTGTCCTGTTTCTGGTCGTCCTGTCGCTGCTCACGGCCTGTACAGCGCGAATGGCGGGCACCCCGAGCGCGGGCCAGGTGGAGCGCCTCGGCCCGGTCGGCCCGGTCCCCTCTGGCCTGGAGACCTTCTACGCCCAGCCGCTGACCTGGCAGGACTGCAGGCCGCTCATCCACGACGACATGAGCCGCGCGACCTTCTCCGACCGCGCCGCCCGCTGCGCGATGCTGACCGTCCCGCTGGACTACGCCAAGCCCGACGCCCGCACGATCCGCGTCGGCGTCCTGCGCATCCCCGCCTCCGGCGAGCGGGTCGGCTCCGTGGTGGTCAACCCCGGCGGCCCCGGCGTGTCCGGCATGGCCGCCGCGGTGTCGATGGCCCCCCGGTTCACCCGGACGGCCCTGGGCGAGTCCTACGACCTCGTCGGCTTCGACCCGCGCGGCATCGGCGTCAGCGAGCCGCAGATCCGGTGCCTGACCGCCGCCGAGACCGACGCCGACCGGCTGGAGCCGGACGAGGACACCGTCGCCGAGGTCGAGGCCGAGAACAAGGACTTCGCCGCCAAGTGCGCCCAGCGCAGCGGCGGCGACGAGGTGCTGGCCAACGTCGGCACCCGCGACGTCGTCCGGGACATGGACATCCTGCGCTCCGCCCTGGGCGAGGAGAAGCTGACCTACCTCGGCTACTCCTACGGCACCCGCATCGGCACCGCCTACGCCGAGGCGTTCACCGCCAACGTCCGCGCGATGATCCTCGACGGCGCCGTTGACCCGCTGGAAGACCCGGCCCAGCAGTCCATCGGCCAGGCCAAGGGCTTCGACAAGGCCCTCGACGAGTTCTTCGCGAGCTGCTCGGACTGCGCCATCGGCGACGACGACGCGCTCACCACCGCCATCGAGGCGATGGACGACGACCCGCTGCCGGTCGGCGACCGGGCCCTGTCCGCCTCCGACGTCGTCACCGGCATCGCCGCGGCCCTCTACGACGACCAGACCTGGCCGATCCTGCAGGCCGCCCTCGACGGCCTCGCCGAGGGCGACGGCACCCAGATGCTGTTCCTGGCCGACCTCTACCTCGGCCGCGACCAGAACGGCGAGTACTCCAACACCACCGACGCCCTGGTCGCCGTCCGCTGCGTGGACGAGCCCCGCATCACCGACCGCGCCACCGTCGAGAAGCTCACCGCCGAGGTCGCCGAGGCCACCAGGGGCTCCTTCCTCACCGGCACCGACCCGCCGATCCCCGCCCTGGACACCTGCGCCTTCTGGCCCGCGCCCAACACCGCCGAGCCGCACCAGCCCGAGGTCGACGGCCTGCCCCAGGTCCTGGTCGTCTCCAGCACCGGCGACCCGGCCACCCCGTACCAGGCGGGCGTCAACCTGGCCAAGGCCCTCGACGCCCGGCTGCTCACCTACGACGCCGTCCAGCACACCGCTTTCCTGCAGCGCGACCCCTGCGTGGACGACATCGGCGTCCGGTACTTCCTGGACCTGACCCTGCCCGCCGAGGACGTCACCTGCCAGGGCTGACCGGCTCCCGCGCCACCGCGCCCCGCCGCGGCGCGAGCCACAGCGCCAGCACCGCGCCCGCCGCGCACACCACCGCGGTGATCAGGAAGATCTCGGTGTACTGCGTCAGCAGGGCAGCGTCGACCGCCGCCCGGTACTCGGCCAGCTCCCGCGCGGCGACCGCCGGGTCCTTGCCGAAGGGCAGCGGCACGGCCAGGTCCGCGGTCAGGCTGTGGAAGCGGTGCAGCCCCCACGCCGACAGCGCCGCCACCCCGACCAGCATCCCGGTCATGCGCGCGACGACGACACCGGCCGACGCCACCCCGTGCTCGCGCGCCGGGACCGCCTTGAGCACCGCGGCCGACAGCGGCGCGATCACCAGCCCCAGGCCGAAGCCCGCGATCGCCAGGTCGGTGTCCAGCCGCGGCAGGCCCAGCGCGTACCCCGCCGAGAGCACATCCCGCGGCCAGGACGACATCAGCAGGTAGCCCACCCCGGCGACGGCCATGCCCGCCACGGTGACCACCCGGTCGCCGTGGCGGCCCGCCAGCACGCCGCCGAGCACCGCGCCGATCGGCAGCGCCACCAGGAAGCGCAGCAGGAGCAGCACCCCGCCGCGGTCGTCGCGACCGAGCAGGGTCTGGGCGAACAGGTCGACGTTGACCAGGGTGACCATCAGCGCGCCGCCCGCGGCCACCGAGACGCCCAGCGCGACCAGGAACGGCCGCATCGCCACGCCCGCCGGGTCGATCAGCTTCGTCGTCGCGCGCCGCTCCCACACCAGGAACGCCACCGCGACCACGAGGGCGCCGATCAGCACGGGCACGCCCCAGGACGGCAGCACGCCCGCACGCGGGTCGGGGTTGTACAGCCCGACCACGGCCAACCCCAGCGCCGAGGCCAGCAGCAGCCCGCCGACCACGTCGACGCGGACGGGGGTACGGGCCTGGGCGGGCAGGCTGACCTGGACGGCGATCATGGCCAGCACGGCGAGGGGGACGTTCACCCAGAATACGCCGCGCCAACCCGAGATCTCGAGCGTGTTCGTCCACAGCGGAATGCCGGCCACCGCGACCCCGTACAGGGGACCGAGAACGCTGCCCAGCTCCTGCGCCCCGCCCACCGCGCCGAGCACCGCCGACCGGCGGCGCTCGCTCCACAGGTCGGCCACCAGCGCCATCGTCACCGGCAGCAGCGCCCCGCTGGCCACACCCTGCACGACCCGCCCGACCACCAGCACGGTCAGGTCCGCCGACAGCGCGGTGATCACCGAGCCCGCCAGGAACCCGGCCAGGCACACGTGCAGCACGAGCTTGCGCCCGAACCGGTCGGATGCCTGCCCCAGCAGCGGCATCGCCGCGATGTAGCCCAGCAGGTAGCCGGTCACGATGGGGGTGACCTGCTCGAGCCGGTTCACCGGGATGCGCAGGTCCTCGATGATCTGCCGGATCACGCTGACCACGACGTAGGTGTCGAGCGCGCCGAGCAGCACGGCCAGCCCGGCCGCGGCGATGGCGACCCGGCGGCCCCGGGCCGGGGCGTCCACTGTGGTCACCTCAGGCGGGCGGGGTCACCGTGACCGGCTTGTCCACATCGGACAGCACCAGGTCCACGGTGGCGGGCCCGCCGTCGCCGGGCAGCGACACCGACGCCTTCACCGGCTGCTTGGTGTCCTCGCGGACCCACACGGTCATCTCGACGTCCGCGGTCGCCCCGGGCACCAGCGCGGAGACGTCCTCGCGGGTCGAGGTGCCGACCACCTTGACGGTGGACACGCCGTCGACGTCCTCCCGGGCCACGGTCCGCGGGTTCCTCAGGGTCGCCAGCACGTGCGCGACGCCGCGCTCGGGGTCCAGGATCGCCGAGGGGTCGTACAGGCTGGTCCCGAGCATCGCGGGCAGCTGCTGCCAGCCGCCGGTGGGGCCCTTGATGTAGAGCTTGCCGTCGACGAACACGAACTCGCCGTCGAACAGGTTGCCCATCAGCGTCAGCCTGACCGTGCCCTTGGCCGCGCCCTCCCGGGTGAGGTCGCCCTCGGCCGCCTGCACCGGGATGGCCGCCACCGTGCCGTTCACCGTCAGGGCGAAGTGCGCGGTGGAGATCGGCTTGCTCGCCTCCGACGCCTCGCGCAGCACCTGCGCCCCGTCCGGGAGCGCGACCGCCTCGTCCCCCGACGACGTGCACCCGGCGGCCAATCCGACCGCCAACCCCACGGCAAGCATCCCGACGAAACCTCGGCGCGTGACCATGCCGGGAATGGTAGGCCGCCGAACCTGAGAACAGCGCGGCGCGCCACCGGATCAGGGCGCCGGGCGGAAAGTTTTGCGGTAGGCGAGTGGGGAGACCCCGATCGCCGTGCGCAGGTGCTGGCGCAGCGACGCGGCCGTGCCCAGCCCGCAGCGGCGAGCCACCTCGTCCACCGGCAGGTCCGTGCCCTCCAGCAGCTGCTTCGCGCGGCGCACCCGCTGCTGGATCAGCCAGGTCCCGGCCGACTCCCCGGTCTCGGCCCGGAAGCGGCGGGAGAAGGTGCGCACGCTCATCCGGGCGTGCGCGGCCAGCGCGGCCAGGTCCAGCGGCTCGGCGAGGTGCTCGACCGCCCACGCCCGGGTCGCCGACACCCCGCCGCCATCGCCACCGGGCAGCGGCTGGTCGATGAACTGCGACTGCCCGCCCTCCCGCCACGGCGGCACCACGCAGTACCGCGCCGCCCGGTTGGCCGGGCCGCTGCCGAAGTCCGAGCGCACCACGTGCAGGCACAGGTCCAGCCCGGCGGCCAGACCCGCCGAGGTCAGCACGTCGCCCTCGTCGACGAAGAGCACCTCCGGGTCCAGGTCCACGCGTGGGTACAGCGACCGGAACTTCTCAGCGAACCGCCAGTGGGTCGTGGCCCGCCGCCCGTCCAGCAGCCCGGCCGCGCCCAGGACGAACGCGCCGGTGCAGATCGAGATCATCCGGGTGCCCGGCCGCACCGACGCCAGCGCCGCGGCGAGGTCGGCGGACAGGGTGCCCAGGTGGCGCGGCCCGACGGCCATCGTGCCCGGCACGATGACGGTGTCCGCCTCGGCCAACACCTCCGGACCATGGTCGAGCACGGCGCTGAACCCCGCCGTCATCCGGACCGGCTTGGCGTCCACCCCGCACACCACCACGTCGTAGAGCGGGCGCTGCTCGTCATCCACCGCGGCGCGCATGACCTGCGGCGGGATGCACATGTCGAACCCGACCGCCTCCTCGACCGCCAGGACCACCACGCGATGCGCCATGGCCAGATCTTGACACATATTGGCAATCAGGCCACTAGTCGATCAGCGCGATGCTGGGCAAGCTCACCGCCGTGACCCACCTGAAGGAGCCCGTCGCGCCCGCCCGCCGCCCGCACTGGGCCTGGTTCGTGGCGGCGACCGCGTTCGTCGCCCTCGTCGGCGCCGCGGGTTTCCGCGCGGCCCCGAGCGTGCTCATCGACCCCCTGCACCAGGAGTTCGGCTGGTCCACCGCGACGATCTCCGCCGCGGTGTCGCTCAACCTCCTGCTCTTCGGCCTGGTCTCGCCCTTCGCCGCCGCGCTCATGGACCGCCTCGGCATGCGCCGCGTCGTGGCGAGCGCCCTGCTGCTGGTGGCCGCGGGCAGCGGCCTGACGGTGTTCATGACCTCCAGCTGGCAGCTGCTGCTCCTGTGGGGTGTCTGCGTCGGCGTCGGCACCGGCGCGATGGCGCTGACCTTCGTCGCCACCGTCACCTCCCGGTGGTTCGTCCGCCACCAGGGCCTGGTCGCGGGCGTGCTCACCGCGGGCGGCGCCGCGGGCCAGCTGGTCTTCCTGCCCGTGGTCGCCCACCTGTCCACCTCCCACGGCTGGCGGACCGCGTCCCTCGCGGTGTGCGTGGGCGCGCTGGCCGTCGTGCCCCTGGTCGTCTTCGCCCTGCGCGAGCACCCCGCCGACGTCGGCACCACCGCCCTCGGCGCCCACCCGGACGCCCCGCCCCCGCCCGCCCCCACCACGGGGCGCAGCGCCGCCCGCGCCCTGCTCGTCCTGCGCACCGCGGTGCGCCACCGCACGTTCTGGCTGCTCGCCGGTGGCTTCGCCATCTGCGGCGCGTCCACCA
Organism: Actinokineospora lacus; assembly: GCF_053813445.1. NCBI lineage: Bacteria > Bacillati > Actinomycetota > Actinomycetes > Pseudonocardiales > Pseudonocardiaceae > Actinokineospora > Actinokineospora lacus. Next base: position 7,459 of record NZ_JBQERA010000003.1, on the reverse strand, counting down.
ACGGCCTGATCGGCACCCACTTCGTCCCCGCCGCCCACGACCACGGGATGCCCGCCACCACCGCCGCGGGCCTGCTCGCCCTCGTCGGCCTGTTCGACATCGCGGGCACCATCGCCTCGGGCTGGCTCACCGACCGGGTCGACCCCCGCCTGCTGCTCGTCGCCTACTACAGCCTGCGCGGCGCCAGCCTCCTCGTCCTCCCGCACCTGTTCGCCGCGACGACCGAACCGCCGATGTGGGCGTTCATCGTCTTCTACGGCCTGGACTGGGTCGCCACCGTCCCACCCACGGTCGTGCTGTGCAGGCGCGTCTTCGGCGCGGACGGCCCCATCGTCTTCGGCTGGGTGTTCGCCGCCCACCAGATCGGCGCCGCCGTGGCCGCCCTCGGCGCGGGCGTCATCCGCGACCACCACGGCTCCTACGACAGCGCCTGGTACATCGCGGGCGGGCTCTGCGCGGTCGCCGCCGCGCTCTCCCTGCGGATCAAGTCACACCGACCGGCTGAGGAAGCGCCCGCCACCCGGTGATGTCTACGCTGCGCGGTATGGATCGCCAGCAAGACTTCGTCCTGCGCACGCTCGAAGAGCGCGACATCCGGTTCGTCCGGCTGTGGTTCACCGACGTGCTGGGCTTCCTCAAGTCGGTCGCCGTCGCCCCCGCCGAGCTGGAGGGCGCCTTCTCCGAGGGCATCGGCTTCGACGGCTCGGCCATCGAGGGCTTCGCCCGCGTGTACGAGTCGGACATGGTGGCCAAGCCCGACCCGTCGACCTTCCAGGTCCTGCCCTGGGAGACCCCCGGCGGCGAGCCCTACTCCGCGCGCATGTTCTGCGACATCGCCATGCCCGACGGCGCCCCCTCCTGGGCCGACCCGCGCCACGTGCTGCGCCGCACCCTCTCGCGCGCCAGCGAGGCCGGGTTCACCTGCTACGTGCACCCGGAGATCGAGTTCTTCCTGCTCAGCACCCTGCCCGCGGACGGCTCGGCCCCCGTGCCCGCCGACAACGGCGGCTACTTCGACCAGGCCAGCCACGCCACCGCGACCCACTTCCGCCGCCACGCCATCGAGACCCTGGAGGCCATGGGGATCTCGGTGGAGTTCAGCCACCACGAGGGCGCCCCCGGCCAGCAGGAGATCGACCTGCGCTACGCCGACGCCCTCACCATGGCCGACAACGTGATGACCTTCCGCTACGTGGTCAAGGAGGTCGCCCTCACCCAGGGCGTGCACGCCTCCTTCATGCCCAAGCCCTTCACCGACCAGCCCGGCTCGGGCATGCACACCCACGTCAGCCTGTTCGAGGGCGACCGCAACGCCTTCTACGACAGCGAGGACCCCTACCAGCTCTCGGCCACCGGCAAGACGTTCGTCGCGGGCCTGCTCCGCCACGCCCGCGAGATCTCGGCGATCACCAACCAGTGGGTGAACTCCTACAAGCGCCTCATCGTCGGCGGCGAGGCCCCCTCCGCGGTCTGCTGGGGCCACGCCAACCGCTCCGCCCTGGTCCGCGTCCCGATGTACTCCCCGGGCAAGGCGTCCTCCCGCCGCGTCGAGATCCGCTCGCTGGACTCCGCGTGCAACCCCTACCTGGCCTACTCGGTGATACTGGCCGCGGGCCTCAAGGGCATCGCCGAGGGCTACGAACTCCCCCCGGCCGCCGAGGACGACGTCTGGTCGCTCTCCGACGGCGAACGCCGCGCGGCGGGCTACTCCCACCTCCCGCAGAACCTCGGCGAGGCCCTGGCGGAGATGGAGAACTCCGAGCTGGTCGCCGAGACCCTCGGCGAACACGTCTTCGACTTCTTCCTCCGCAACAAGCGCACCGAATGGGACGCCTACCGCCGCAGCGTGACCCCGTACGAACTGCGCACGATGCTGCCCGTCCTCTGACAGGCTCGGACAGGTGGACATCGCCACCTTCCAGCGCCTGCGCCAGGCAGGCCAGACCAGCGCGCTCGAGCAGACCCGCGCCTGCCTGGCCCGCATAGCCGAGGTCGACCCGTTCCTGCGCGCCGTCCTCACCGTGGCCCCGGACGCCGAAGCCCAGGCCAAGGCCAGCGACGACCGCGCCGCCGCGGGCTCGCCGCTGGGCCCCCTCGACGGCGTCACCGTGCTGCTCAAGGACAACATCGACACCGCCGACCTGCCCACCACGGCCGGATCACGCGCCCTCGCGGGCTCCCGCGCACCCCGCGACGCCGCCGTCGTGCGCGGCCTGCGCGCCGCCGGTGCGGTCGTGCTGGGCAAGGCGAACCTCTCCGAGTGGGGCAACTTCCGCTCCACCCGCTCGGTCTCGGGCTGGTCCGCACTCGGCGGCCAGACCGCGAACCCGCACGTCCTCGCGCACAACCCCAGCGGCTCATCGTCCGGCTCGGCCGCCGCCGTCGCCGCGGGCCTGGCCCAGGTGGCCATCGGCACCGAGACCAACGGCTCCATCGTCCGCCCCGCGGCCTACTGCGGGGTCGCGGGCCTGAAGCCCACCGGCGGCCTGCTGCCGACCGAGGGCATCATCCCGATCACCCCGCACCAGGACACCGCGGGCGTCTTGGCCCGCCACGTCGCCGACGCCGCCATCACCCTCGCCGTCCTCACCGACCACCACGAGGGCAGCACCCGGCCCGGTGCGCGTCCCGCCCGGGCGGGACGCACACCGTTCGGCGGCGAGCGGGCTGCGCGCGCCGGGGAGGCGGCGGGTCGGGTGGCAGACCGGGATCGGACCGGTCTCGACCTCGCCGGGCTCGTGGCACGAGCCACTCCCGCGGCACTGCGCGGCCTGCGGCTGGGCATCTGGCGACGGCCGGGAGACCCGTTCACCGACCGCGTCCTCGCCGACACCGTCAACGCCCTCACCGAGGCCGGGGCCATCTGTGTGGACGTCGACGTGCCGCACGTCAACGAGATCGACGAACTGTCCTGGCTCGCCGTGGTGGCCGAGTTCCGAGGCGCGCTCGAGGAGTACCTGCGCACGCGCCCGGACGCTCCGGCGAGCCTGTCCGAACTGGTCGAGTTCAACCGTGTCGACCCGATTGAGCTGTCCCAGTTCAGCCAGGACATCTTCGAGCTGGCCCTCGACGCCGACCCGCGCCACCGCGACCACCGGCCAGCCGCCACCAGGCTGGCCCGCGCCGCGATAGACGAGACCGTCGCCGCCCACCGGCTCGACGCCATCGCCGCCCCGACCAGCGGGCCCGCCGAGGTGACCGGGGCCCCCGGCTCCCCGGTCGACTCGGCCACACCCGCCGCCGTCGCCCGCTACCCGGCCATCACCGTCCCTGCGGGGTCGGCAGGCCCACTGCCCATGGGCATCACCTTCCTCTCCGGCGCCCACCAGGACGACCGGCTCCTTGTCCTCGCCGCCGCGTTCGAGCGGCACGTCCAGGCCCGCCGCGACCCGGAGTTCCTCCCGGCCATCCCGACCTGACTCCTCCAGGTTGCCCACCGCCCCCAAGCGCTGTCGACGGTCACTCCCAGCCCTGTGGACAACTCGCCCACCGCAACTTCGCCCGTCTGGGGGGCGACACGTCGACCCGCGGACGCACTAGGTTGGCCCGGTGCCCGACGCGTCCCCGCCCGGCCCGCTGGTGATCGCCTGCACGGTGGCGGCCGCCGCGGACCTCCCCGCCGCCCGCATCACCGAACGCACCCACCTCGAGCACCACCCAGGCGCCAGGTTCGCCCTGCTCGTGGTCGACTCCGACGCCGAACCCGGCGTCCTGCGCCCCGCCGACATCGGCGTCACCGCCGCTGACCTGGCCGTACTGGCCATCGGCCACACCGCGCGGGAAGCCGCCGCCGCGCTGCGCCCCCGGCTGATCGAGTGGCTGCTGGCCCAGCACGACAGCCCGGTCCTGCTCCTCGACCCGCACGTCCGCGTCTACGCCCCGATGGCCGACCCGCTCCTGGCCGCGCTCGGCGACGCCGCCCTGCTCCTGGTCCCGCGCGTCCTGCGCCCGCTGCCCGACGACGGGCTCCGCCCCACCGCCGCCGACCTGCGCGCCGCGGGCATATACGACAGTGGCCTGATCGTCGCCGCGCCCGGCGCCGAGCACTTCCTGCATGCCTGGGCCGACGCCGCGGTCGCCGACCCGGCCCGCGCCGCCGAGGTCCTCGACGGCGCCCCCGCCCTGGTCGACCACCGGGTCCTGCGCGACCCCGGCCTCGGCCTGTCGCTGTGGAACGCCGCCCAGCGCCCGCTGGCCAAGACCGCCGACAACACGCTCACCGCGGCGGGCGCCCCGCTGCGCACGGTCGACTTCGCCGACTTCGACCCGAACCGCCCCTGGCTGTTCAGCGCGGGCATCACCGACCGCCCCCGCATCCTGCTCTCGGAGTTCCCCCTGCTCGGCAGGCTCTGCGCCGAGTACGCGGGTGAGCTCGACATCGCGCCGACGACCCCCATCGTCCGCTTCGGCTGCCTGCCGGACGGCACCGAGATCCCCGCGCCCCTGCGCTCGGCGTTCCGCACGGCGCGCCGCGGTCCGCTCGACCACCGGCCGTCCGCCGACCCCACCGAGTTCCTGCACTGGGCCTGCGAAACCGACCCCGCGCACCCGGGCGTGAGCCGCTGGGCCGCCGCGGTCTGGGCCGACAGCCCCGACCTGCGCTCCCGCTTCCCCGACCCGGTCGCCCCCGCCTACCGTGCCTGGTGCGCGACCGACGGCGTCCTGAAAGGCGGACTGCCGCAGCGCGCGATCCCCGGCGTCCCCGGCGAGGTCGCGCTCCTCGACCAGATCGGCGTCACCGTGCTCGGCGATGGCGTCCTCGCCGACCGGGTGCGCCGCGCCGCCGAGGCCTCCGGCGTCCCGGTCGCCGACGACTGCCGCTACCCGGTCGTCCTGCTCTGCGATGCCATGGCGACGGCTCCGCGGCATCGGCACGTGATCGCCGTGCGCGAGACCGTCGGGCCGCTTCCGGAGGAGATCGCCGAACGCTGGCTGCCCTGGCCGTCCCTGGCCCCGGCCTCTGACGGGATCACCACCCACACGGTCCCGCTCCCGGTCGCCGACCCCGGCGCCCGCGACGACCCCGACGCCGCCCGCGCCGCTCTGGGCCTGGGCGACGGTCCGGTCTTCGTCGCCATGGCCGAGCGGGCCGACGACGTGATCGCGGCGTTCACCGCGGCCTTCCCCGAGCGCCAGGACGCCCGGCTGGTGCTCCTGGTACCGGAACCGGTGGCACGAAGTGAGGCCGCCGAACGCCTCCGCCTGACCTCCGCCAGCGACCCACGGGTGCGACTGGTCACCGACGAGGACCGGTTCCCGCGCGCCATAGACGCCGCCACCTGGGCGGTGTCGCTGCACCACTCCGACGACCCGGAACTGACCCGGGTGTACGACTGGCTCATAGCGACGTCCCTGCGCGGTGTTCCGATAGTCACCATCACCGGGGGCCTGGCCGCCGAGCTGTTGGGCGGGGACGGCTGCGTCGCGCTACCGGCCGACAGCGCGGACAAGCTGGTGACGCGCGCGTTCCGCGAACTCGCCGACGACGCCGCGACGGCGGACAAGGTGGGCGTCGCCGCGCGCACGCACCTGTCGGAAGCCCTCTCGCTCTCGGTCTCCGGGGGAGCGGTCCGCAGGCGCGTCGAGCTGGCCTACCGAGGATGGCGGGCAGGCCGGGCACTGGCCTCCGCCACCGAGGAAGACCCGCTGCGACCTCTGCTCGCCGCCCGGCACGCGCTGTTGCGCAAACCGGACGTCGACGTGGGACACCGCATCCCGATGGCGCCTGCCTTGCGTCGCGGAGTCCTGCGGGTGCTCAACCACTACGACGCGCACCTGACCTGGGTCATGTCCTCGCTTCTGGACAGCATGGAGCGCACAGCCGCGGGACTGGTCGACCGCCAGGACCGGATCGCCTCCGCGGGCGCGAACCTCGACACCGACCTGCTCCGCGCCGACCTCGACCTTGTCGTGGACCGCAACACCCAGCTCAGCAGGCAGGTGATGGCCACCGGCGAGGAGGTGTCCCGGCTGCGTGCCGAGGTCGCCGACGGCGTTCGGACCGTGGGTGACTTCGCCGCGCTGGTGCGGAGGAACCCGAGCAAACCTGGGGACTCGGGCGTCGCGGAGCAGGTGAGCGCGCTCACCGAGGCACTGGAGACCAGCCAGGCACGCATCGGCGCGCTCGAGGAACGGCTCTCGCGGGAGCTGACCGACCGGGACACCTCGCTGGAGCTCAGTCGCTGGTCGGCCGATCAGGCCCTGCGGGCCACAGACGCCCTGCGCAGGGTCGTGGTCAGGCAGCACGAACGGGTCGAGGCCGACGACGTGGTCGACGTGCCCAGCTCGTTGGTCCTCTGTGACGCGGGCCTGATCCGGCTGCCCGCGCAGGACAGCGTCATGTCCGCGGTCCTGTCGAGCAACGGCGTGTGGGAACCGGACGTCGCCGAGCTGGTCGACTCGCTGATCGAGCCCGAATCGGTGTTCCTGGATGTCGGCGCCTACGTCGGCTACCACTCGCTGCGAGTCCTCGCGCGACTGGGCACCAGCGGGACCGTGGTCGCCGTCGAACCCGACCCGGACGCGGTGAAGCTGTTGCGGCACAACGTTTCCTCCAACGTCGGCGCGTCGATCGCCGAGCGGCTCGCGGTCCTGGAGGTCGCCGCCTGGGACGGTCCAGCGGCACTGGTGGCGAGCCCGGCCGCCGGGGGCGGCTACCGGGTCGCGCCTCAAGATCCGCAAACAGTGACCACCGCCACACCGACTGAAGTTGCGCTCCCGGGCGCCAGGCTGGACCGCGAGATGGAGTCGGTCGGGGGTGCCGAAGGGCAGCGCCTGTCGGTGGTGAAAGTGGATGTTCCCGGCCGCGGGCACCGGATTCTCGGCGGTCTCGTGCGCAGGCTCCGCAAGGACCGCCCACACGTGATCGTCGCTATCGATGGGCCGTTGACCAGTGGTTTTGGGGACGACCCCGCAGTGGTCCTGCGGGAGTTCCGCACCTGGGGCTACGAGCTGGTGCGGGTGGGCGATGACCGCGCCGTCGCGCCTGACGACGTGCTCGACGAGGTGCTGTCCGGGGCGGTGCGCACGCTGTGGCTCCGACCGGTCGCAGGCCGCTGACCAGCCGATTTGACTTAGTGGATCGAGGCCGCGTAACTTTCTCCATGTCGCACGGAGCGCCGGAACGAAGAGGGCCTGAGAGCCTGAACGAGACGGAAACTCTAGCCGGGTCGAGCGGGTTGACACCGCGAATCGAACCGAGTAACGTTGTGCGTCGTTGCCCGAGCCAGAACTTCCGGTAAGGATCTTACGGTCCTCCACGGATAGGTCGGTGGGCAAAACCAAAGCGAGGCAATATCAGCCTCTGATGGCTTTGCGGTTCATCCGCCTAAGCTGTCGGATGTGCGTGTGTTGTTTGAGAACTCAACAGTGTGCCGATAAAAGCCAGTAGAGCTTTTATGAAGTGAACCCGTTCAATTGGGTTCCTTTGAGTATATTTTTGACCAGATTTCGATTCTGG